>NZ_JAFBAR010000052.1 GCF_019247635.1 Mycobacterium sp. | reverse complement strand
ACCAAGAACTTCGTCCGCGGGGTGCCGGTGTGGGCGAGCCTGATCGCGCTCCTCGACGACGGCGTCCCGACGGTGGGTGTAGTGAGCGCGCCCGCGCTGCAGCGCCGGTGGTGGGCGGCACGCGGTCGGGGCGCCTTCGCGGCGGTCAGCGGCGCCGCCCCACGCCGGTTGTCGGTGTCCTCGGTGGCGGCTCTGGATGCGGCGAGCCTGTCGTTCTCCAGCCTGTCCGGGTGGGCGGATCGTGGCTTGCGCGACCGCTTCATCGACCTGACCGACGCCGTGTGGCGCGTGCGCGCGTTCGGCGACTTTCTGTCCTACTGCCTGCTGGCCGAGGGGGCCGTCGACATCGCCGCCGAGCCGGAGGTGTCGGTGTGGGACCTGGCGCCCCTCGACATCCTCGTACGCGAAGCGGGCGGGCTGTTCACCAGCCTTGACGGCACTCCCGGCCCGCATGGTGGGAGCGCGGTGGCGACCAACGGACCCTTGCATGAACGGGTGCTGAGCACGCTGGGCAACGTGTGAACTACTTAACAGGTAGGTTCTATCTTACTCCGGAGTAAGATACGGTTATCCGCATCGCCCCCACAACAGAGGCTGCTGCCATGACCAACACTCTTCCTGCTGCCAAATCCGACGCCTCCCGCCCGAACCGGCCAAAAAGCAAAAGCCGCCAGACCGCGGTCGGGATGCAGCCGCACAAGCGGACCGGGATCGACGTCGCGCTGGGCCTGCTCACGCCGATCGTCGGCCAGGAATTCCTCGACAAGTACCATCTGCGCGATCCGCTCAACCGCGGCCTGCGCTACGGCGTGAACAAGATGTTCTCCACCGCCGGCGCGACGAGCCGTCAGTTCAAACGGGTGCAGAACCTGGGCGGCTCGCCGACCCGGCTGAAGTCCAGCGGTCGGGACTACTTCGACCTGACGCCCGACGACGACCAGAAGATTATCGTCGAGACCGTCAACGAGTTCGCCCAGGAGATACTGCGGCCCGCGGCACACGACGCCGATGAAGCGGCGACGTATCCAACCGACCTGATCGCCAAGGCCGCCGAACTGGGCATCACCGCGATCAACATCCCCGAGGACTTCGACGGCATCGCCGAGAACCGCTCGAGCGTCACCAACGTGCTGGTGGCCGAGGCACTGGCGTACGGCGACATGGGGTTGGCGCTGCCGATTCTGGCCCCCGGGGGCGTAGCCTCCGCACTCACTCATTGGGGCAGCGCCGAGCAACAGGCGACCTACCTGAAGGAGTTCGCCGGTGAGCACGTCCCGCAGGCCTGCGTGGCGATCGCCGAACCACAGCCGCTGTTCGACCCCACCCGGCTGAAGACCACCGCCGTGCGCACCCCGTCCGGATATCGCCTCGACGGGGTGAAGTCCCTGGTTCCTGCCGCGGCCAATGCCGAACTGTTCATCGTCGGCGCACAGCTGAATGGCAAGCCGGCGTTGTTCATCGTCGAGTCGTCCGCCGCAGGCCTGACCGTCAAACCGGACCCGAGCATGGGGATTCGCGCCGCGGCCCTGGGCCATGTCGAGCTCAACGAGGTGTCGGTGCCGCTGAGCGCCCTGCTGGGCGAAGACCAAGCGTCGAATGACGATTACTCCGAGGCGCTGGCGCTGGCCCGATTGGGCTGGGCGGCGCTGGCCGTCGGCACCTCACACGCGGTGCTGGACTACGCCGTCCCCTACGTGAAAGAACGCCAGGCCTTCGGTGAGCCGATCGCCCACCGCCAAGCGGTGGCGTTCATGTGCGCCAACATCGCCATCGAGCTCGACGGCCTGCGGCTGATCACCTGGCGCGGGGCGTCCCGCGCCGAACAAGGGCTCCCGTTCGCCAGGGAGGCGGCGCTGGCCAAGCGGCTCGGCTCCGACAAGGGCATGCAGATCGGCCTGGACGGCGTGCAACTGCTCGGCGGCCACGGCTTCACCAAGGAGCACCCGGTCGAACGCTGGTACCGCGACCTGCGGGCCATCGGGGTCGCCGAGGGTGTCGTAGTCATCTGAGTCGTTATCCAGGTTCCGAGCGAAAGATCAATCATGGCAATCAATCTCGAGTTACCGCGCAAACTCCAAACCGTCGTCGTCAAAACCCATCAGGGCGCCGCCGAGATGATGCGGCCGATCGCGCGCAAATACGATCTGAAGGAACACGCCTACCCGGTCGAACTAGACACCCTGATCAGTCTGTTCGAGGGAGCGGCCGAATCGTTCGCCTTCGCCGGCGCCGACGCGCTTCGCGACGAGGACGAGAGAGACAAGAACCACAACGGCGCCAACATGGCCGCGCTGCTGCAGACTTTGGAGGCCTGCTGGGGTGACGTCGCGATGATGCTATCCGTTCCCTATCAGGGGTTGGGGAACGCGGCCATCTCGGCGGTCGCCACCGATGAACAGCTCGAACGCCTCGGCAAGCTGTGGGCCGCAATGGCTATCACCGAACCGGGATTCGGGTCGGACTCCGCGGCCGTGACGACAACCGCCGCCCTGGACGGCGACGAATACGTGATCAACGGCGAGAAGATCTTCGTCACCGCCGGATCGCGCGCGACCCACATCGTCGTATGGGCCACGCTGGACAAGTCGAAAGGCCGCGCGGCCATCAAGTCGTTCATCGTGCCGCGCGAGCATCCCGGTGTCACCGTCGAACGACTCGAGCACAAGCTCGGCATCAAGGGTTCGGACACCGCGGTCATCCGCTTCGATAACGCCCGCATCCCCAAGGACAACCTGCTGGGCAACCCCGAAATCGAAGTAGGCAAAGGCTTTTCGGGGGTGATGGAGACCTTCGACAACACCCGCCCGATCGTTGCCGCGATGGCCGTCGGGATCGGCCGCGCCGCGTTGGAGGAAATCCGCAGAATCCTCACCGACGCCGGCGTCGAGATCGACTACGACAAGCCGTCGCACGCCCAGAGCGCCGCCGCCGCCGAGTTCCTGCGGATGGAGGCCGACTGGGAGGCCGCCTACCTGCTGTCCCTGCGCGCGGCGTGGCAGGCCGACAACAACATCCCCAACTCCAAAGAAGCCTCGATGAGCAAGGCCAAGGCCGGCCGGATGGCCAGCGATGTCACCCTCAAGAGCGTCGAATTGGCGGGCACCACAGGCTATTCCGAGCAATCGCTGCTGGAGAAGTGGGGCCGCGACTCCAAGATCCTGGACATCTTCGAGGGCACCCAGCAGATTCAGCAGCTGGTGGTGGCCCGGCGCCTGCTGGGACTGTCGTCGGCCGAACTCAAGTAGTCACGGCGGTCAGCTGCTCGCGCGTCTCATCGTCGAGTTCGATATCGGCGACGGCCAGGTTCTCTTCCAGGTGGCGCACCGAGGAGGTGCCGGGAATCATCAGCACGTTGGGGGCCAGGCTCAGGATCCACGCGGACGCGACCTGCGCGGGCGTGCAACCGAGCCGCGCCGCGGCGGCCACTACGAGCTCGTGCCCGAGCACCTGATCCGGCGGCGCAAACGGCGACCGCAAAGTAAAAAACGGGACGAACGCGATGCCGCGCGCCGTGCACTCCCGCAACACCGGCTCGGACGAGCGGTTGACGAGGCTGAAGGCGTTTTGCACGCAGGCGATCTCGGTGCGCTGCAGGGCATGTAGCAAGTGCTCACGGGTTATGTTGCTCAGTCCGATTGCGCCGATCAATCCCGCGTCGCGGGCGGCGATCATTACCGAGAGCAGCTCGTCGAAGCGTTCGTCGGGGCGGTCGCTGTCGATGAGCCGCAGATTGACCGCCGCCAGCTGGTCGACCCCGAGCGATCGCAGGTTGGCCTCGATATCCGAGCGGAAGTCCGCGGCGTCGGTCAGGGGGATCCAGCCGCCGGACTCGTCGCGGCGGGCACCGACCTTGCTGACCAACGCGAGGTCGGTCGGGTAGGGGTGAAGGGCTTCCCGGATCAGTTCGTTGGAGACCTGCGGACCATAGAACTGGGCGGTGTCGATGTGGTCGACGCCGAGTTCTACGGCTCGGCGCAGCACGGCCACCGCCTCCCCTCGGTCCCGCGGCGGCCCGAACGCCCCCCGACCGGGAAGCTGGATCGCGCCGAAACCGATGCGGGAGACGGAAAACCGGCCGAGGGGAAAACGCTGCATAGCATGCACGCTAGCGTCGGGAGGCGGCGTTTAGTAGGCGCGGGCGTTGACGCCGGGCGACGGCGTGGTGCCCCGAGTCCGCCCGCCGTCGGGCCCGTAGTGGTCAGTGTGCAAGGGCGCTTGTCCGCCGGGCAGTGCGGGTCGCCGGGGGGTTCTGAACCGGAAGTACGCTGTTCGCCATGCGCGCGGCACGGGTGACTCGGCTCGATGGTCCGGATGCAGTAGAGATCGCACAGGTCGACGAACCCACCGGCGACGGTGTCGTGGTCGAGGTGCACGCCGCGGGGGTGGCGTTTCCCGACGCCCTGCTCAGCCGCGGTCTTTACCAGTACCGGCCGGAGCCGCCGTTCGTGCTGGGCGCGGAGATCGCGGGAGTGGTTCGATCGGCGCCGGATGATGCCGAGGTGCGGCCGGGTGATCGAGTCGTCGGCCTGACGATGCTGACCGGCGGCATGGCCGAGGTGGCGGTGTTATCACCCGACCGCGCGTTCAGGCTGCCCGACAACGTCAGCTTCGAGGCGGCCGCCGGGGTGCTATTCAACGATCTGACCGTGTACTTCGCCCTGACCGTGCGCGGCCGGCTGCAGCCGGGTGAAACGGTGCTGGTGCACGGGGCGGCGGGCGGCATCGGGACGTCGGCGCTTCGGCTGGCGCCGGTGTTGGGCGCGTCCCGCACCATCGCGGTGGTCAGCACGCAGGAGAAGGCCGACATCGCCACCGCCGCCGGCGCAACCGATGTGGTGTTGGCGGAGGGTTTCAAGGACGCGGCGAAGGAGTTGACCGGCGGCCGCGGCGTCGACGTCGTGGTCGACCCCGTGGGCGGTGATCGGTTCACCGATTCCCTGCGCTCCCTTGCCCCGGGGGGGCGGCTGCTGGTCGTTGGCTTCACCGGAGGTGAGATCCCGACGGTGAAGGTAAATCGGTTGCTGCTCAACAATGTTGACGTGGTCGGCGTGGGTTGGGGTGCGTGGGCCGGGACCCATCCCGGTGCGCTGACCGAGCAGTGGGCCGCGCTCGAGGCGCTGCTCGGCTCGGGCAAGCTGTCGCCTCCGGAGCCGGTGGTCTACCCGCTGGAGGAGGCCGCCGCCGCGATCGCGTCGCTGGAGAATCGCAGCGCCAAGGGGAAGGTCGTGCTGCGCGTCCGCGACTAGCGCCCGTGCCGGTGCGACGATCGGTTGGGCCGCGTCGCGATCTGGCAAGGCGGTGACGCGACGGCTTAAGGTTTGTGGCTGAAACTTTTGCCGGGAGGCTGATGTGGAGGGCACCCCGTTTGGGCGGTACCGGTTGGTGGGGTTGTTGGGTCGTGGCGGTATGGGTGAGGTGTGGCGTGCTTATGACACCGCCACCGACCGCACGGTGGCCGTAAAGCTGTTGCCGCCGGGGCTGGTGGCTGATGACAGGTTCGTGCAGCGGTTTCGCCGCGAGGCCCACGCGGCGGCGCGGCTGAATTCTCCGCATGTGATCCCGATCCACAATTACGGTGAGATCGACGGGCGGCTGTATGTCGATATGCGCCTGATCGAAGGCCGTGATCTGCAGAC
>NZ_JAFBAR010000046.1 GCF_019247635.1 Mycobacterium sp. | reverse complement strand
GACGCGCGCCGACGGCACGCCCGTCACCACCGATACCGGCGAAATCTTTTGGGGCGAGCCAGGAACCAACGGCCAGCACGCCTTCTACCAATTACTGCATCAAGGCACCCGGTTGGTGCCGGCCGACTTCATCGGCTTCAGTCAGCCCACCGACGACCTGCCCACCATGGACGGCACCGGCAGCATGCACGACCTCCTGATGAGCAACTTCTTCGCCCAGACCCAGGTGCTGGCATTCGGCAAGACGGCGGATGAGATCGCCGCGGAGGGCACCCCCGCCGACGTCGTGCCGCACAAGGTGATGCCCGGAAATCGGCCGTCCACTTCGATTCTGGCGACTCGGCTCACGCCGTCGGTGCTCGGACAGCTGATCGCCCTCTACGAGCATCAGGTGTTCACCGAGGGTGTGGTGTGGGGCATCGACTCGTTCGACCAGTGGGGTGTGGAGCTGGGCAAGACGCAGGCCAAGGCGCTGCTTCCGGTGCTCACCGGTGACGGTTCCCCGGCGCAGCAGTCGGACAGCTCGACCGACGCGCTGGTCCGCCGCTACCGCACCGAGCGTGGACGGGCAAGTTAACTAGCGCGAGCAGACGCAAAAGCACCCCCACGCCCGGCGTGTCGGGTGCTTTTGCGTCTGCTCGGCCAGTTAGGCGAAGCGCTTGGTGAAAGGCGGCGGCAGCACCCGCATCAGTTGCACCAGCGGTGCCCACGGCCACCACGGGACGGCGGCTCGTCCGGGTTCGCGTTCGATGGCGTCGACGAGCGCCTTGACGCCAGTTTCGTTGTCCACCATCAACATTGTGCTGGCGGACTTCGCCGTCATCTCCGACTCGATGTAACCCGGCTCCAGCACCGACACCTTGATGGGGCCTTTGGCGTGCTCGGCGCGCAAGGATTCGCCCAGCGAGCTCACACCGGCTTTGCTTGCGGCATAGGCGGCTTTGACGCCCGGCACCCCCTTGTGGCCCAGCACCGACGAGATCAGCACCAAATGCCCCGAGCCCGTCTTCTGGAACATCTCCAGCGCCGTCTCGATCTGCACCAGCGCCGCCACCAGATTGGTCTCGATCGTTGCCTTATTCGCCCACAGCTTGCCGGAGCCCAGCTTGGCGCCCTTGCCGATGCCGGCATTGACGATAACGCGGTCGATGCCACCAAGCTCGTGGCTGAGTTCGGCGAATACCTTCGGCACCTGCTCGTGGTCGTTGACGTCCAGCGCGGCTACGGCGACGGTGATATCCGGATACTGTTGGGAGAGTTCGGTTTTCAGTTCGTCAAGCCGGTCGGTGCGACGGGCGCACAGCGCCAGGTCGCGGCCCTTGGCGGCGAATGAACGGGCCATCCCGGCGCCCAGGCCGGAGCTGGCACCGGTGATGAGAATTTTCTGACGAGTCACCCGGGCAGCATATCGACTACTTCAACAACCGGGACATGCGCCGGTCGGCCAGCACCTTGCCTCCGGTCTGGCACGTCGGGCAGTACTGAAAAGACTTGTCCGCGAACGACACTTCACGCACCGTGTCCCCGCACACCGGACATGGCAACCCGGTGCGGGCATGCACGCGCAGCCCGGAGCGCTTCTCGCCTTTGAGCGTCGCCGCCCCTTGCCCAACCGAACGATTTACCGCATCGGCCAGAACCGACACCATCGCGTCGTGCAGGGCGGCGAGCTGCCCGGCGGACAGTTTCCCCGCCGTGGCGAACGGCGAGATCTTGGCGACGTGCAGGATCTCGTCGCTGTAGGCGTTGCCGATGCCGGCGATCACCTTCTGGTCAGTGATCACCGTTTTGATCCGGCCGGTGTTACCGGCCAGGACCGCGCCCAACTCGTCGGCGCCGAGGTGCAGCGCGTCGGGGCCGAGGGCGGCGATGCCGGGCACCTGCTTCGGGTCATCGACCAGCCAGACGGCCAGCCGTTTCTGGGTGCCCGCCTCGGTCAGGTCGAACCCCGGCGCGTCGCCCGGGGTGCCCAGGTGCACGCGCAGCGCGATCGGGCCCTTGCCGGGACGCAGCGGGGCGGCGGCCAGCTTGTCGGACCAGCGCAACCAGCCCGCCCGGGACAGATGAGCAATCAAGTTCAGCTCACCCGCTTGCAACCCGAGGTATTTGCCCCACCGTTGCGCTCCCACCACGACCTGTCCGTGCAGCGCGTTGATGGGCGGATCGAAGGTCTTGAGCACCGACAGCGCGGCCACGTCGACGCGGCCGACGGTCAGACCCACGGCGTGGCGGCGTAGATGGTCGACCAGCGCCTCGATCTCGGGAAGTTCGGGCACCCCGCCAGTCTATGCAGTGGTCCCCATAGTTCCCGGTGTGCCGAGCGACCCGTTGCCGCCGCCCGCGCCCGCGGAGCCCGGCGAGAAGCCGTCACCCCCCGCCCGGCCCGCGTGCAGGCCGCCGTCACCGCCCGCTCCGAGCCCGGGCAGAAACCCGCCCCCGCCCCCGCCGGCCGAACCGCCCTCGCCGCCCGACGTCGCCTGGCCGCCCGACGTCGCCTGGCCGCCCGAACCCGCCGACGTCGGCTGGCCCACAGGCGCGGCCGCGTTTGCGCCGTTGCCGCCCGCGCCGCCCCCGATGCCCAACGGGAGGCCGACGCCACCGCCCTGGCCGACGTAGCCGTACACGGTGTGGTCACCGCCGTACTCCGCGACGCCTCCGCCGGGTACCGCTCCATCCCCACCGGGGTTACCGATCGAACCCGGGGCGCCACCGCTGCCACCTTTACCAATCGAATTAGCCGGGGTGGCCGGGATCGTGAAGCCTTGGCCGCCGGTCGGGCCAGCCGAACCGCCGTTCGCGCCGTTGACAGCGGCCGCTGCGGCGGCGTTGACGCCCCCGCCGGCTCCGCTGATCGCGCCGTTGCCGCCGCCCCACCCCAAGCCGCCCTGAGTGTTGGCCGCGGGCGTTGTCACGTCGGCTCCGTTTGCGAGCAGCGGGCGTCCCGATAAAGCCTCGGTGGGCGCGTTGAGCACGCCCAGCGCGTCGCCCACGATGCTCTGCGCGGGTGCGGCCGCCGCGGCCGGGGAGATGTTCGCCAGAACGGCATTGGCGGCCTCGGTGTCGGCGTACAGCCCGGCACCGCCGGTCATCAGCTGCACGAACTGCTGGTGGAACAGGGCCGCCTGCGAGCTGAGCGCCTGGTAGGCCTCCGCGTGCGCACCGAACAGCGCTGCGATCATCGCCGATACCTCGTCGGCACCCGCGGCCAGCACACCCGAGGTGGGGGCAAGAGCCGCCGCATTGGCGGTAGTGAGAGTCGCGCCGATGTTCGCCAAATCCGACGCCGCCGCGGCAACGTATTCGGGCGCCGCGCTGACAAACGACATCCCGACCCTTCCGCTACCCCGGAAAATCCTCCCCCACTACCGCATCGGCCGGCAGAACTGCATCATATCCCGACCTGCACCCCGCTCCAGAGAGTTGTTTGAAACCTTATTCCGGTATTAGGCGCCCTTTACTATTGCCGCGTTTTGTCAGGAATTCCCGGGGCTGGCGCGCAACAAATAGATGTCCATGATCCAGCCGTGCCGGGCGCGGGCCTCGGCACGCAGAGCGGCGATGCGAGCGCCGACCTCACCGACCCTGCCCACTACCAACACCTCGTCCGGCGTACCCAGGTAGGCGCCCCACCAGATCCGGGTCTCGGCCGGGCAGTCCCGAAACGAGCAGTCGGCGTCGAGCATCACCACCGCCGAGCCGGACAAACCGTGCGCGCGCAGCTGCCTGCCGGTGGTGATCAGCACCGGTTCCCCAACCTCGTTGAGCGGGATACGGTGCCGCGCGGTCAGCGCCTGCACCGCGGTGATGCCTGGAATGACGTCGTATTCGCAATCGACTTCGGCGGCCACCGCGTCGAGCACGCGCAGCGTGCTGTCGTATAACGACGGGTCGCCCCAGGCCAAAAACCCGCCTACGCCGTCCGGACCGAGTTCGGTCGCGATGGCCGTGGCCCAGACCCGCGCCCGCGCGGCGTGCCAGTCGGTGACCGCCGCCTGGTAGTCGGTATCGGCCGACCGCCTCGGGTCGGGCAATTCGACGAACCGATACCCGGGCTCACGGATGAACCGAGCGCAAATCTCCCGCCGCGCCGCCACCAGACCGCTCTTGGCCGCGCCTTTGTCCATCGCGAAGAACACCTGGGTGTCGTTGAGCGCCTCGATAGCCTGGACGGTGAGGTAGTCAGGGTCGCCCGCACCAATGCCGATGACGTGGATGCGCCGACCCATGGAGTTCAACCTAATTGAAGCGGTTCAGCGTCTAGCCGAGACCGTAGGTACCCGATACCATAGGTACCGACTATCGATTGCGTTCCCCAACTTGAAGGGCCACCAACGATGACCGCTTCGGTAAAACCGGCCGCGCCGAGTCGTGAAGAGTTCTCGGAGCGCTTGCTGAAAGGCTCGGTCAAGAAGTCCTACGAACCCGTCGTCGATATCGACTGGGACGCGCCGCTCGACCCGGACAAGTTCTACCTACCGCCCAGGCTGGTGTCGCTCTACGACACCCCGATATGGGACGAAATGAGCCGCGAGCAGCAGATCGAGCTGTCCCGCCAGGAACTGGTCAACACCCTGTCGGCGGGAATCTGGTTCGAGAACATGCTCAACCAGACGTTGTTGCGCACCATCCTGCACGAGGATCCGACCAGCCGCTCGACGCACTACAAGCTGACCGAGCTGGGCGACGAGTGCCGCCACATGGTCATGTTCGGCAAGGCGATCGAGCGGGTCGGCGCCAAACCCGTCCAACCACGGTTGTTCTACCGGATGATCATCAACACCTTGCCGCTGGTGTTCCAGCGCGGCTCGATGCTCTGGATGGCCGCGCTGATCGGCGAAGAGATCTTCGACTCCCTGCAGCGCCAGATGATGGACGATCCGGAACTGCAGCCGATTATCCAGCGCCTCATGCGGATTCACGTCACCGAAGAGGCCCGCCACATCCAGTTCGCGCGCGACGGGGCGCGCAAGCGGGTGCAGACGATGCCGCGCCGCAACAAGTGGTTCATGGCCAACATCAACGGGCTCGGCGGGTATTTCTTCCGCTACCTGTTCAGCAATCCGATCCCCTACGCCCGCGCGGGACTGGACCCGCTGCGGGCACGACGGACCGCGCGCAACAGCCCACACCGTTACGACATGCAGGTGGCCGGGTTTGCCCCGCTGGCAGCGTTTTTGACCGAGGTGGGCCTGATGGGCCCCATCGCGCGCCGCGGCTGGAAGCGCGCCAAGTTTCTGTGAGCAGAGTCATCGTCGTCGGAGCCGGCGCGCAGCGCGTGGCGGCCGCCCTGGCCGACGCCAGCGCGGGCGCCAGTGTCAGCGCCGGCGACGTGACAGTTCTCGAAAGTGCCGCTGCTGCTTCGGCGTTCGACGAGCACACCGACACCTGGACGCTACGCACCACGTCCGGCGCGGACCTGCGGGCTGGTGTCATAGTCAGCACGCAGCCACCGATGCTGCCGTGGCAGCCAGAGTTACCTGGGCACAGCGACTTTCGCGGATCATCGTTTCACGCGGCCCGGTGGGATCCCGCCTTTGACCCGGCCGGCAAACGCATCGCGGTGGTCGGCGCCGACGCCACCGCCGGCCACCACATCGGACGGTTGATCCAATCCGGCGAGGCGGCCTCGGTCACCGTGTTCGCGCACGCACCGCGCCGCATCGTTGCCGAAGTGCCGTTACCGACGACGCGCGCCGCGCGCTGGCTGCGCCGCCGCACCCTACCCACGCCGCGCGGTCAGCGGTCGGCGGCAACGTTGGTGGCCTCGCCGATCGACGCCGTGACCCCGTCGGGAATCCGCACCCGCGACGGTATGCAGCACCGCGCCGACGCCATCATCTACGGCACCGGGTTCGCGGTTACCGATGAGACGCTGGTCGGCGCGGGCGGCGTGACCATCCGGCAGGCCTGGCGCGACGGCATGGAGCCCTACCTTGGGGTCGCGGTGCGCGGTTTCCCCAACTACTTCTTCCTCACCGGTCCCGACGTCGTCGCGCAGACGGGTTACGTCGCCGAATACCTGGACCTGATGAGCCGCACCGGCAGCACCCGCATCGAGGTGCGCCAGAGCAACCAGCAGGTGTTCAACGAGCGTGTTTACCTCGAACCCGTCCAGTCGCACCGCGTGCCGCAAGCCTACGAGCTGTCCGGGGATGCCCGCGGCGTCGCGCAGACATACGACGGCGCCGCGACGCTGATCATTGGCGGCATCGGCCATCCGGTACGCGTCCGGCTGGCGGGGCACCTTGACCCGATCGACGGCCATTACCACTGGCGGGGGACGGTTTTTGAGCCCCTGCCCGACGATCCGGTCCGCCAGGAACGCACGGCGACGTTGACGATTGGCGCGCGCAGCGCATCTGCCCGGATCGTCGAGCGAACACCCTGGGGTACGCACTCGCTGGCCGGAGTGGGCGCTCCGCCCTATGACCCGGCCGGGCTCTGAACGGGCATTGACTTCAGTCCAGGGTTTGCGTCGCCGAATACTTGGTTTGCCCGCGGCGCGCCGTGGGGAAATGCACTTAGTCCCGGGGTGGCATCCCGCTGGAGGTTGAGCACGCGCGCCAAGTGGGTAATCCCGGGGGGTTGGAGTTGGCGCCCGCTGTAAGCAAACGGCCCGACAGACGAGCACGACATCCGCCTGGGGGGCGGCCCTTAGTCAGTAGCCTGCCGAGTTCGGTGCGCCTTGGCAACGTCGCCGACTACCGCTTCGAGCGGCGGCAGCACTGGGGAGTTCGAGGAGCAGGAGATGGAATCGGACGACAGGATGGCACCCGAATGCCGGATGACGACGTCCCACCACCTTTCGCCGAAGTCAGGAACGACCAGGTGTCCGCGGTAAGCGCGGTGGCGAACTCGCCGGGCCCGTTGACCATAGCGCTGCGGACAGAGCAATCGGTGGTGGTCCTGACCGTGGCCGGTGTCCTGGCGGGCGCCAATACCGAGGCGCTGCGCGACGGCATCGTGAAGGCCACCCTCGCCAAGCCCGCGGCGGTCATCGTCGATATCAATGGACTGCGGGTGCCGACGGAGTCGGATTGGTTGGTCTTGCTCGGCGCACGCTGGCAGGACGGCGCCCGGCCCGACGTGCCGATCCTGCTGGTTTGCGCCAGCCGCACCCGCCGCGACGCCATCGCGCGCACCGGTGTCGTCCGCTTCATGCCGGCTTACACGAACGAAAAAGGGGCGAAGAAGGCTCTCGCCCGGCTGACCCTCCGCGACGTCCGGCATGCTCAGGCGCGCTTGCCCGCCAGCCTGACCAGTCTTCGGGAGTCACGCCGGCTGGTGCGCGAGTGGCTGACGGCCTGGTCGTACCCCGGCTTCATTCCGGTCGCGTTGGTGGTCGTCAACGTCTTCCTGGAAAACGTTCTGAAACACACCGGAAGCGACCCGGTTGTCCGGGTCGAATGCGATGGAGCGACGGCCACCGTCGCGGTGTCCGACGGCGCCGGGGCACCCGCCGCGCGGTTGCCGTCCCCACCCAAGGGCACGGACGTATCGGGGCTGGCGATCGTCTCGGCGTTGTCCCGCGACTGGGGCAGCACCCCCACCTCGTCGGGCAAGACGGTCTGGGCGGTCATCGGGCCGGAAAACCAGCTGTAAACCCCTACGTACGGGCCCCCGCTGCGGACCCAACTAGAACACGTTCTAATGTCGTGTTGTTGCCCGTCGACGGAAGGTTCAGGCCGTGCGGTTCAGCTTTGCGGAGTCACTGACCGACCCGTCGTTTTACATCCCCCTGGCCAAGGCCGCCGACGAGGCCGGCTACCACAGCATGACGATCGCCGACAGCCTCGCCTACCCCTTCGAGTCCGACTCCAAGTACCCGTACACACCGGACGGCAACCGCGAGTTCCTGGACGGCAAGGAGATCATCGAGGCCTTTGTGCTGGCGGCGGCACTGGGCGCGGTGACGACGAACCTGCGGTTCGACTTCTTCGTCCTCAAACTGCCCGTCCGGCATCCGGCGCTGACGGCCAAGCAGGCGAGTTCATTGGCGGTGCTCACCGGCAACCGGTTGGGACTCGGCGTCGGCACCAGCCCGTGGCCGGAGGACTACGAGCTGATGGGCATCCCCTTCACCAAGCGCGGCAAGCGGATGGACGAATGCGTCGCGATCGTGCAGGGCCTCACCACCGGCGACTACTTCGAATTCCACGGCGAGTTCTACGACATTCCCAAGACCAAGATGAGCCCGGCCCCCACCAAGCCGATCCCGATCCTGGTCGGCGGGCACGCCGACGCCGCACTGCGGCGCGCCGCGCGCCTGGACGGCTGGATGCACGGCGGCGGTAGCGACCCGGAGGAACTCGACCGGCTCATCGCCCGCGTCAAGAAGTATCGCGAGGCAGAGGGCAAGACCGGACCGTTCGAGATTCATGTCATCTCGATGGACGCCTACACCGTGGACGGCATCAAGCGGCTCGAGGACAAGGGCGTCACCGACGCCATCGTGGGCTTCCGTTATCCCTATATCAACGGAGCCGATCCCGAGCCGCTGGATGCCAAGATCCGTCACCTGGAACGGTACGCCGAGAAGGTGATGTCGAAAGTCTAAGCTTCACAGCGGATCCCACGTCGGCGCGCGCTTTTCCATGTGCGCCTTGGCGGCCTCAACCGGGTTATTGGTGAATCCGCTCAGGCGACGACAGCTGCCGCTCCAGTCACGGGCAGATAGGGGTGTGGACTTTTGTCCACCTACGCGCGACAGCGGTAGCTGTCGGCGGCGCCGCGCGAAGTTTGTCGCGGATAGCCGGACAAAACTGTGCCGCGGAGTCAACGCCCTGACTCCGCTCAGAAACCGGTTGTGAGTTGTCCATCGGAGCTGCGTCTCCCGGCGATGTCGGAGACTTAGGCGGAGCGTTTGGCCAACCAGTCCGCCTGCATGGTCAACAGCCCCAGCACCTCCTGCTGGGGAATCTCGGGATCAAGTTCGCGGTAGCGCTGGTAGACGTTGACGACGACGCGTTCGGCGTCCAACCACCTGGCGTACTCCCCGAGGTCGATGTCTTCAGCGGCCTCGGTCCAGGACAGACCCTTGCGGTAGGCGGCCTCGGCTTGGTCGGCGACGTGCGCGAGGTAGCCACGGACCGCCCGGATTCCGTCCGGATCGGTGACCGGGCCGTGGCCCGGCACCACGATCGGCGCGTCCAGCGCGATCATGGCATCGCACGCCGCGATCCAGTTGTCGATCGGGCCGGCCCAGACGATCGGCGTGCAGCCGATGAACAGCAGGTCCCCGCCGAACAGCACACCGGCATCGGGCACGTGCACCACGGAGTCGGCGGCGGTGTGCGCGGGACCCAGGTTCAGCAGCTCGACCCGCCTGCCGCCCACGTCGATGGTCAGGTCGCGGTCGAACGTCAGGTCGGCATTGCGGACCTTGATGCCACTGAAGTCGAAGTGGCCGAACCGTTCTCGGGCGTAGGGGCTCGCGACCGGACCCAGGTTGCCGGTCTGCGCGATGGCCAGCATCTCGGGCGCCATGCCGTGCTCGATCTCCTCGGCCGTACCCGTCGCGGCGATAATCCGCACCGATGCGTCGAGCAGTTGATTGCCGTGGGTGTGATCGCCATTGGAGTGGGTGATCAGCGCGTCGGTGATGGGCGCCCCGTCGGTGATCGGCTTCATCCCGGTGAGCATTTCGCGCGTCAGTGCCAGGTCGAACAACGTGTCGACGAGCAATGACGCGCCGTCTCCGGCGACCAGCCCGGCGTTGCTCCAGCCGTAGCCACCATCGGGCAGCGTCCACGCCCACACCCGCTCGGCGACCTCGTGCAGCCCGCGGGTATAGGGCACCTTCGCGGACGCCCGATTGACCCGAACGGGGGCGGGGGCGGCGTCCGGATTAGGCCTGGGGGGCAGCGGAATTGGCGCGGCCGACGCACGCACTGTTTGCCGGGTCTCGCCGAGCCCCTCAACCCGCAGCGTCACGACGTCGCCGTCGTGCAGCCAGCCGGGAAACGATGCCGGCGCGGTCAGGCTGAGGTGCTCGACGAGCGTGCAGGTGGGCACCGTGCCCGAGCCGATGACGTCGCCGGGACGCAGTGTCACCCCCCGCGAGGCATAGGAAATGACTTCACCGAAGCTCCAATCCATCTGGCCGGTCGACCCCGATCCGATCACGGTGTCGTTGACCAGTGCCGTCACCCGCAGGCTCAGCTTGCCGTCGCGCCGGTAGGGCTCCAGCTCGTCGGGAGTCACCAGATACGGACCCAGCGTCACGCCACTGTCCTTGCCCTTGGCCTGACCGATCCCCAGCTGACCCTCCAGCTGCTGCAGGTCGCGCGCCGACCAGTCGTTGAAGATCATGTAGCCGATGATGGACGCCTCGGCCTGCTCGACCGACAGGTTGCCGCCGGCCGCTCCAATGACGGCCGCGATCTCCAATTCGAAGTCCTGCCATGCGCTTCCGGGCGCCATCGGAGCGTCGTCGTGCGGACCCAGAACCGTTGCCGGACAGGCGAAATAGAACGCCGGGATGCGGTACCAGGCGTCGGCAAGCACTCGTCCGCCACCCGTCACGGCCTGGCAGTTGCGCATGTGATCCAGGAAGCACAGCGAGTCGCGGATCGACGGGGGCCGCGGGATCGGCGCGGCCAGCGACACTTCGCCGAGGCTTACCACCGCAGCCGGCGATCGCAAGGCCTGCTCGCCGGCGTCGCGCAGTGCGTCGGCGCCACGGCCCACGAGTTCCAGCAGCGTCACTCCCGGGGGCACCGCCCGGATGGTCCCATCGGAGAGCACTCCGACGCGTTCGCCCTCAGGGCTTCGATAGGTCACCCATTTCATTCGCGTACCACCTCATTCGGATCCTTGTCGGGCCGCAACCCACGCCAACTCGATTGACGCAGCCGGTGATCCGGAGTCCATTCGCTGTACCGCACCTCACCCACCAGAACGGGCCGCACAAACGTCACACCCTTGGCGTCGCGGGCGGGAAGCGAAGCGTCAAAAGGAGATTCGTCGGTGCGCAACGGCGCCAGCGTCTTCTTCAGGCGCGCCAGATCGCGTTCGGTGAAGCCGGTGCCGACGCGCCCGGCGAAGTGCAACCCGTTTTCGCCGGGGATGCCCATGAGCAACGCGCCGATGCCGCTGCTGCGCCCACCCTCCCCCGCCCGCCAGCCGCCGATCACGACCTCCTGGGTGTTCCAGTGCTTGTCCTTGACCCACGACATCGAACGCCGGCCCGGTTGGTAGCTCGCGTCGCGCCGCTTGGCGACCACGCCCTCCCAGCACCGCTCCCGAGAGTGCTCGAGAGCCTCGGAACCATTACCCGGCAACAGGGCCGGGACAATGAGATCTGTTCCGCTGCTGAGTGTTTCCAGCAGTTTGCGCCGATCCGAGTACTTGGCCCGCAGCAGCGAGCGGCCATCCAGGTAGAGCAGGTCGAACGCCCAGAACTCGACGCGGGTCGCGCGGCCACGGTTCTGCATTTCGTTGAAGCGCGGCACGCCGGACTCGTCAAGCGCGACCGCCTCGCCGTCGAGAACCACATGGTGGTCGGCGAGATCGGCGGCCAGCGCGCGCAATTGCGGGTATTCCTTGGTGACGTCTCGTCCGTTGCGCGAGCGTAGCCGCACCGCGCCGTGATCGGCGTCCACCAGCAGCCGATAGCCATCCCACTTGGCCTCGAACGCCCACTGTCCCGCCTTCAGGCCCGCCACCGGACCCTCCGTGGCGAGCATCGGGCGCAGTTCGTCGAACTCGAAGACATTCTGGTCCTTCATCCGGTGCGCCAGCCACTGATCGCCGTTGGTCTGAATCAGCGCGTAGCGACCGGATATCCGGGTACCGTGCAACGTGACGATCACCTCCCCCTTTTCGCCGGAGTCATTGAACTTCTCGGTGTCGTAGGTGCCGGAGTCCCAGATGATCACCTTGCCGGCGCCGTACTCCCCCTTGGGTATGTTGCCCTCGAACGCCCCGTATTCCAATGGATGGTCCTCGGTGTGCACCGCCAGATGGTTCACCGATGTGGTTTCGGGCAGGTTTTTCGGCACGGCCCACGACACCAACACACCGTCACGTTCCAGCCGGAAATCGTAGTGCAGCCGGCGGGCGTGGTGCTCCTGGATTACGAATGTATTGCCCTGGCCGGTAGCCGGTTTCGCACGGGGCACAGGCTCGGGTGTCTTCGCGGCGTCCCGCATGCTGCGGTACTTGGTCAGCCGGTCCGGTACGGGTGAGTCGGCGTCCAAGTCACCGAGTAGGTCACCGTCGCGGGCGACCCGGGCCAGCACCTCGTCGTAGTTCAACTGGCGCAACGCGGGGTCGTCGAGTTCCTCCCAGACGCGCGGCGCGGCGACCGTCGGATGTTCCCGACCGCGCAACGAATACGGCGCGATTGTGGTCTTCGAGCCGCTGTTCTGGCTCCAGTCGAGAAACACCTTTCCCGCCCGCAGGCTCTTGGTCATGGTTGCGGCAACCAACTTCGGCATCGCCTTTTCCAGTTGCTGGGCAACGCGTTTGGCCAGCACGGTGGCCCCCGTGCTGCTCACCGGCTCAGCCAGCGGCGCGTAAAGATGCAGACCCTTGCTGCCGCTGGTCAGCGGGAAGGTGGTCAGCCCGATGTCGGCCATCAGATCCCGGACAGCGCGGGCCACGTCGGCGAGCTGGGCCATGGTGACGCCGTCGCCGGGATCCAGATCGAACACCAATCGTGTTGCCGGACCGGGCTTTAACTCCTCGCCGCTGCGCCTCCACTCGGCGACGAACCGCCACTGCGGCACGTGCACCTCGAGGGCCGCCTGCTGCGCGATCCAGGCCAGCCCGGTGACGCTGTCGATGATCGGATAGGTCGTCGTGCCGGACCGGTGGGTCACGCTGGCGCGGGGCAACCAGTCGGGCGCTGAGGACGCCAGTTGCTTTTCGAAGAACGAGTCTTGGTCGACACCGTTGGGCCAGCGCTTGCGCGTCGCCGCCCGCCCGGCGATGTGCGGCACCATCACCTGCGCGATGCCGGTGTAGTACTCAAAGACGTCCCCTTTTGTGGTCCCGGTCGCCGGATACATCACCTTGTCGGCGTTGGTCAGCTTCAGCCGCGGCTCCGAGCCCATGCTGACAACGTAGTCTTGTCACGCAGAACCACCCCAGACCCAACCGGATGGGCTCGCCTGGGCATCTCACGCCGGGTGGTTGAGCGGTTTGATTGCATCGTCGCGGCACAATGGCAACGCTGGAGTGCATGAGTTCGCGCGCACTGGTGATCGGTGAAGCCCTGATCGACATCGTGGCGGGGCAGGAGCACGTCGGTGGCAGCCCACTCAACGTCGCCGTCGGGTTGGCCCGGTTGGGCCGACATGTCGACTTCCTGACCCATATCGGCGACGACGCCCGCGGCCGGCGCATCACCGACTACATCAAAACATCGGGGGCGCAACTTGTTTCGGGAAGCAGCAGCGCCACCCGCACGGCGGCCGCCGTCGCGGCAATCGCCGACGACGGAGCGGCCAGCTACGCCTTCGACCTGGACTGGAAACTCTCCGGAACGCCGCCGGTCGCGCCGCCGGTGGTGCTCCACACGGGCTCGATCGCCGCGGTGCGCGACCCGGGATGCCTGGCGCTCGCCGCGCTTGTCGACGCCTACCGCGTATCGGCCACGATCAGTTTCGACCCCAACGTGCGTCCGTCCGTCATCGAGGACCGGGACCTGGCCCTTGAGCGCATCGAGCACCTCGTCGAGCGCAGCGGTGTCGTCAAGGTCAGCGAGGAGGATCTGAGGTGGCTCTACCCCGAGCATGAACCGGCGCAGATCGCCGCAAGTTGGTTGGCGTCGGGACCGGCGATCGTTGCGCTGACCATGGGTGAGCGCGGCGCGCTGGCGTTCAGTGCGGCCGGCGAAGCCGCTGTGCCGGCGCGGCCCGTTCGGGTGGTAGACACCGTGGGGGCCGGCGATGCGTTTATGGTCGGCCTGCTCGACACGCTCTGGAGTCTCGACCTGTTGGGCGCTGACCGGCGCGACCGCCTGCGCCGCATCGGGCTGGACTCCCTGACGTCGGCGCTCGAGACGGCGGTCGCGGCCTCGGCTCTGACCATCGCCCGCTCCGGCGCCGACCTGCCCGACCGTGCGACTCTGAGTGGCCAATCCTACACCGCGCCTTAGGCTTTCACCGTAAACACAGCCATGCTCGAACGGCGGCGCCAGTGTGAAAATCAGATCTAAACCCGCGGCCACGTTACGACGGCGGGCACTGAGGGCATACTGACACAATGCGCTCCATCTGGAAGGGTTCCATCGCCTTTGGGCTCGTCAACGTCCCGGTCAAGGTGTACAGCGCCACACAGGACCACGACATCAAGTTCCATCAGGTGCACGCCAAGGACAACGGCCGCATCCGGTACAAGCGTGTGTGTGAGGCCGACGGCGAGGTCGTCGAATTCGGAGACCTCGCGCGCGCCTACGAATCCGACGACGGCCAAATGGTGGTGATCACCGACGACGACATCGCCACACTGCCGGAGGAACGGAGCCGTGAGATCGAGGTACTCGAGTTCGTCCCGGCAAGCGAAGTCGACCCCATGATGTTCGACCGAAGCTACTTTCTCGAGCCGGATTCGAAATCATCCAAATCCTATGTGCTGCTGGCGAAGACCCTTGCTGAGGCTGATCGGATGGCGATCGTGCATTTCACACTGCGCAACAAGACCCGGCTGGCAGCGTTGCGCGTCAAGGATTTCGGCAAACGCGAGGTGATGGTGATCCATACCTTGCTGTGGCCGGACGAGATCCGCGACCCGGACTTTCCGGTGCTGGACAAGAAGGTCGACATCAAGCCCGCCGAGCTCAAGATGGCCGGGCAGGTGGTGGAGTCGATGGCCGAGGACTTCAATCCCGACCGCTATCACGACACCTACCAGGAACAGCTGCAGGAGCTTATCGACGCGAAACTCGAAGGCGGAGAGGCATTTACCGCCGAGGAGCGGCCGAAGGAGCTCGACGAGGCCGAAGACGTCTCCGACCTGCTCGCCAAGCTGGAGGCCAGCGTCAAGGCGCGCTCGGGCAACGGGAAGGCGCCCGCCAAAAAGGCCCCTGCGAAAAAGGCGGCTGTGAAAAAGGCACCGGCCAAGAAGGCGCCCGCCAAAAGGGCGAAGGCGACTTCTGGATCCTGACGTTCTGACATCGACAGTGCACCGAAGTCACGTAAGCTCATCCTGCTGACCCCGAGTCTTCCGAGGAGTGTTCCGTGCAGGTCACTCGATCTGGTGTCGCGCTCAGCCTGCTGATGGCCGGCGCATTGGTGTTATCGGCATGCGGGGGCAATACAAAACCCACCGCGTCGTCGACCGGATCCAGCACACCCGCGGTGCCGGTGGCCTGCGGTGGCAAGAAAAAGCTCCAGGCCAGCGGCTCGACCGCGCAGAAGAACGCCATCGAACTTTTCGTCTACGCCTACATACACGCATGCCCCGGCTACACGCTGGACTACAACGCAAACGGGTCGGGCGCCGGAATGAAGGAATTCTTGGGCAATCAGACCGATCTGGCGGGCTCGGATTCGCCCATGGACGCGAGCAAGGGTGAGCCCACGCAGGCGGCACAGCGCTGCGGCTCGCCGGCCTGGGACCTACCGGTGGTGTTCGGCCCGATCGCGATCACCTACAACATCAATGGCGTGACCTCGCTCATCCTGGACGGGCCCACCGCCGCAAGGATCTTCAACGGCGCCATCACCCGATGGGACGACCCCGCGATCAAGGCGCTCAACTCAGGTACCAACCTGCCCCCGACACCCATTCACGTCGTCTTCCGCAGCGACCAGTCGGGCACTACCGATAATTTCCAGAAATACCTCGACGCGGCCTCCAACGGAGCGTGGGGCAAGGGCGCCGGCAAGACGTTCAACGGCGGCGTTGGGGAAGGCGCAAGCGGAAACGACGGCACGTCGGCCGCCCTGAAGCGAACCGACGGGTCGATCACCTACAACGAGTGGTCCTATGCGGTGGGTCTGCAGCTGCCCTTCGCCTCGGTTGTCACGTCGGCGGGTCCGGACGCGGTGACGATCAGCCCTGACTCCGTCGGCAAGACGATCGCCGGAGCCACGTTCAAAGGCCAAGGCAATGACCTGGTGGTCGACACGTCGTCGTTCTACAAGCCGACGCAGTCCGGCGCGTACCCGATTGTGCTGGTGACCTACGAGATCGTGTGCTCCAAGTATCCGGACACGTCGACCGGCACCGCGGTCAAGGCGTTTATGCAGGCCACGATCGGTGACGGCCAGACCGGATTAGACGACCAGGGATACGTTCCGCTGCCGAACTCGTTTCAGTCGAAACTGGTGCCGGTGGTGAATCAAATCAGCTAGTCAGGTGAACTCTCGGGGCGGCCGGTTCCTGTCTGTGTGCGAGAAGTGTGAATCTGTTGTGGGCGGCTCTGGGACGAATTACGGTGTCATCTACCAGCGGTTTCGGCGCGGCGCTCGTTCGTGTCGTTATCCGTGACAGCTTTGGCCGCCGGAATCAGACGACGGGCGAAAGGAGCGTCGACTGTGGAGGACACCGGTTCCCGGGTGGGGTCGACGTTTGGGCCGTATCGGCTGACCCGGCTGCTGGGCCGCGGTGGCATGGGCGAGGTCTACGAGGCCGAGGACACCCGCAAACGTAGGGTGGTGGCACTGAAGCTGATCTCGCCGCAGTACTCCGGCAACTCGGTGTTTCGCGCGCGGATGCAGCGTGAAGCCGACACCGCCGGCCGGCTGAACGAGCCTCATATCGTGCCGATCCACGATTACGGTGAGATCGACGGGCAGTTCTATCTCGAGATGCGCCTGGTCGATGGCGTCTCGTTGCGCAGCATGTTGACGCGATTTGGTCCGCTGAGCCCGGCGCGGGCCGTCGCAACTGTGCGCCAGATTGCCTCCGCGCTGGATGCCGCGCACGCCATCGGCGTCACGCACCGCGACGTGAAACCCGAGAACGTCCTGATAGCCCACAATGACTTCGCTTATCTGATGGATTTCGGTATCGCCCGAGCGGCCGCTGACCCCGGCCTGACGCAAAGCGGTGCCGCCGTGGGCACATACCACTACATGGCGCCGGAACGGTTCAGGAGCGGCAACGTCACCCATCACGCCGACATCTACGCGCTGGCTTGTGTCTTGAGCGAGTGCTTGACCGCGGCGCCGCCCTACAGGGCCGACACCGTCGAACGACTGATCGGCTCGCACCTGCTGGAACCTCCCCCCCGGCCCAGCCAGCTACGACCCGGCATGGTTCCGCAGGCCTTCGACCAGGTGGTCGCCAAAGGCATGGCCAAGAACCCCCAGGACCGATATCAGAGCGCCAGCGACCTGGCCATGGCAGCCCATGGCGCGCTCACCGCAAACGATCAGCACCAAGAGGCCAGGATCCTGCAGCGCGGCGCGGACGCGACTTTTCCGCAAGGCGGCGCCGGGGGGCGCAATGACCGAGGCGTGGAGCGCACCTGGACTAACTACGCTGGCGGGGCGGCCGCCGCCCAGGTACCGACCGGTTCGGAACCCGGCGTCTCCGGCCGAGAAAAGACCCCGCCGCCTGACCCTCCGCCGGCCACCGTAGGCGGAGGAGACAGCCTGCCGCCGCCAGCGGGATGGCCTTCAAATCCGGACCCGCCCCCGACGTGGGTAGGACCGCTGGCCGCGACCGCCAGCGGTGGCCAGAAGACGGAGCCGCCCCCCACGTGGGTAGGGCCAATGCCCGAAGCCGCTGGCAGTGCCGAAAGCCCACCGCCCCGCCCGTGGATGGGGCCGGTGCCGGTAGCCGCTGGCGGCGGCGGCCCACCGCCGACCCAGATCGCGCAGATCCCGCAGGTTCCCGCGAATCCGCCGAAGCCCCAGCAAAAACCCAACGCGGAAGTCGCGGAAGAGAAGCCCAAATCCCGCAACAAACGGAAGCTGTGGGCCGCCGTCGGGGCCGCCGCACTGCTGCTCGTCGCCGCCGTCGCCACCACCGGTTACCTCTGGACGCGCCACTCTCCCTCGTCGCCGACGCAAGCGACCGGACAAACCGTGCTGCCGTTCAACGGCCTCAACTTCAGGCTTTCCCCGGGCTCGGTGGCGGTGGACGGCTCGGGCACTGTCTATGTCACCAACACGAGCATGCGAGGGAAAGTGGTGTCGCTGGCCGCGGGATCCAACACCGCGACGGTGAAGCCATTCAACGGCCTTTACGAGCCGCAGGCGGTTGCTGTCGACGGGTCCGGCACCGTGTACGTCGCCGACTTCACCAACCGAGTGGTGAAGCAGGCCGCCGGATCCAACAGTGAGACCGAGCTGCCGTTCGACGGCCTCACCTTCCCGGAGGGTTTGGCGGTCGGCGCCCAAGGCGACGTGTATGTCGCCGACCGGGGAAAGAACCGCGTGCTGAAGTTGGCCGCGGGGGCCAAAGCCCAGACGGTGCTGCCGTTCGACGGTCTGAAGAATCCCGATGGCGTGGCGGTGGACAAAGACGGAAACGTCTATGTCACCGACACCGACAACAACAGGGTGTTGGAATTGCCATCCGGGGCAAATGGCCAGGTGGTGGTGCCGTTCACCAGTATCAGTGTCCCGTGGGGCATCGCAGTCGACAGCGCCGGCAATATCTACGTCACCGAACACGACAACAACACGGTGGTGGAGTTTGCCGTGGGCCCCAAAACCCAGAGCGTGTTGCCCTTCACCGACCTCAACACTCCGCTGTCGGTGGCGGTGGACAAAGACGGAAATGTCTACGTCGCTGACCGTGGCAACGAGCGGGTGGTGAAGTACACGCCGCCCGCCCGCTGAACCTCCGTCAGCGGCGCCGGGTGGCCAGCAAACGAAACACCCCGGCGAGCAGGTTGATCGCGGTGACCACCAGAATCAGGGTCAGCGCAGCGCCCCAAATCCGCAGGAACCCCGCGTGCTGGGGATTGGTCAGTTCGGTGTAGATCAGCAGCGGCAGTGACGCCATGTTGCCGTCAAAAATGTCAACGTTGATCGAGCGGCTGTAACCCACCAGCACCAACACCGGCGCCGTTTCACCGATGATCCGCGCGATCGCCAACAAGACGCCGGACAAGATGCCCGACATCGCCATCGGGACGACGATCCGCACGATGGTCTTCCACTTGGGAACGCCCAGCGCGTAGCTGGCTTCGCGCAGTTCGTCGGGTACCAACCTGAGCATTTCCTCGGTGGCGCGCACCACCACCGGAAGCATCAACAAGACCAACGCCAGCGAGACGGCGAACGCGCTCTGCCGAAATCCCAGCGTGGCGATCCACAGGCTGAAAACGAACAGCGCCGTCACAATCGAGGGCACACCGGCCAGCACGTCAACCATGAAGGTGGTCACCCGCGCCAACCGGCCAGTGCCGTATTCCACCAGGTACACGGCGGTCATCAGTCCCAGCGGCACCGCCAGCAGCGCTGCCACACCCGCCTGCACCAACGTCCCGTACAGGGCGTGGTAGATGCCACCGGCGAACTCTTCGGGCAGCACGCCGTGCAGGGAATGGGTCCACCAATCCGAGTGGATGACCGCACGCCAGCCTCGCCCGATCACGACCCACAACACCCAGACCAACGGGACCAGTCCGGCGATGAACGAGCCGAGGAAAAGCACTGTCGCAGCATGGTTTTTCACCCGCCGACGCATGCTCAAGGGGCGAATCACGTGAGCCTTGACGGGCCTGTCGAGCGCTTCAAGACTCATCCGTTGACCTTTCCGCCGGCGATGGCGCGAGCGCCCGCATTGACGACGAAGGTCAGCACGAACAACGCGAAGCCCGCGGAGATGTAGGCTCCGGTGGGTAGCGGTTCGCTGAATTCGGTTGCCGCGGAGGCGATCTTGGAAGCAAACGTGTAACCACCATCGAACAGCGACCAGTTCCCCGGACGCGCGGCCGAGCGCAGGATGATCAGCGCCGCCACGGTCTCACCCAACGCACGGCCCAAGCCCAGCATCGACGCGGCGATCACTCCGCTGCGTCCGAACGGCAGCACGGTCATCCGCACCACCTCCCACTTCGTGGCGCCCAGGGCCTGGGCCGCCTCGATTTGCAGACGGGGGGTCTGCCGGAAGACTTCGCGCGAAACCGAGGTCACGATCGGCAGGATCATTGCCGAAAGCACGACGCCCGCGGTGAAGATCGTGCCGCCGCCGGCCAGCGACACGTTGCCCTGCTTGAACAGAACCAGCCATCCCAGGTTGCGGTTGAGGAAGGCCGCGATCGGCTCGAGTTTGGGCGCCAGGACGAAGATCCCCCACAGGCCGAAGATGATCGACGGCACAGCGGCCAGCAAGTCGATCACCGCGCCGAACGGACGCGCCAGTTTTGCCGGCGCGTATTGGGTGATGAACACCGCGATCCCGAGGGCGACCGGCACGGCCAACACTAGGGCACATAGCGAAGTCAGCACGGTGACCATGAACAGGTCGGAGATGCCGAACGCCAGGTGCTTGGAATCGCTGGTGTCGAATTGCGCGCTGGTAAAGAAGTTCGCGTGGTTGGCGCGCAATGACGGGACGGCGCGCAGCAACAGGAAGATCGCGATCAGCACGATCGCGATCACGACAGTGGTGCCCGCGACAGTGGCCAGCGACTTGAAAACCGGGTCCCCCCAGCGCCTCGCACGCGCCCGATCAGCCAAGGGCGCAGGCCCGGTGGGACCCTGCGGCCCGACCAGCTCCTTTTGGGGCATTACAACGTCATCAGGCGATCGCGTTGACCGCGGTCGACAACCTCGACTTGAACGAATCCGGGATGGGGATGTACCCGTTGTCCCCCAAGCCATTCTGGCCGTCGCCAATTGTGCTCTGCAGGAACGCCTTCACGGCCGCACCGACACTGGCGTCGGGATATTTCGAGCAGACGATCTCATACGTCGCGAGCACAATCGGGTACGAGCCGGGCTTGCTGGGCTTGTAGAACGACACGGTGTCGAGCACCAGGTCGTTGCCCTGCCCGGTGATGGTGGCCCCGGCAATGGTCTGCCCGACGGTGTCGGTGCTGATTGCCACGGGATCGGGACCGGCCGAGGTGATGATCTTGGCCATGTTCAGATGCTGAGCCTGAGCGAACGACCATTCGTTGTAGGTGATCGAACCTTCGGCGGCCTTGATGGCTGCCGCCGTGCCGTCATTGCCCTTGGCGCCCTCGCCGACACCGCCCTTGAACGTCTTGCCGGCACCTTTACCCCAGGCGCCATTGGACGCCGCATCGAGGTATTTCTGGAAGTTGTCCGTCGTCCCGGACTCGTCGTTGCGGAACACGACGTGAATCGGCTCGCCGGGCAGCGTGAAGCCCGTGTTCAGCGCCTGGATGGCGGGATCGTTCCACGCCGTGATGGCGCCGGTGAAGATCTTGGCCAACGTGGGGCCGTCCAGAGTCAGCGCAGTCACGGTGTTGATGTTGTAGGTGACCGCGATCGGGCCGAACACCACCGGCAGGTTCCACGCGGGCGAGCCGCCGCAGCGCTGCTGCGCGGCGGCATACTCGTCCTTGCCGAGCGGGGAGTCCGAACCACCGAAATCGGTTTGGTTACCGTTGAATTCGCGAATGCCGGCGCCCGATCCATTGGGCGTGTAGTTCAGCGTCTGACCCGGGCAGGCTTGCTCGAACGCCTTGACGAACCGGGTCATCGCGTTGGCCTGGGCGGTCGACCCGCTGGACTTGAGTGTCTTGGTACCGCCGCAGCTCACTTTCGCCGCCCCGGTTCCCGTCGTGGTTGCACTTCCCCCTGTTGCGTTGTTGTCGCTGCCACACCCGGACAACGCCAAGACAGCGGCAACGACGAGGTTCAGCACCGCGACCGATCGGCTCATCTTCAATTCAGTTCCTCACAGTAGGTAGAACCAGATCCTTTCCGCCGCCGGTGGCCACCAGGTGCCGTGCAGGCGTCTTTCCGGCAGCCGGGAGTTTACGTGACCGGCAACGGACTGCCGTGATGGTTGCGCCCGCGGTGAAACTAGAACCAGTTCCGGTAGGCGTAGTCGGGGCTTGCTACCGTTCGCCGAATAGCCTACGACGAAAGGCCGCACATGATCCTCGACAGGTTCCGTCTCGACGACAAAGTCGCCGTCATCACCGGTGGCGGACGTGGCCTCGGCGCGGCCATCGCGTTGGCTTTCGCCGAGGTAGGCGCGGATGTCGTCATCGCTTCGCGCACGCAATCTCAGCTCGACGATGTCGCCGAACAGGTCCGCGCCACGGGCCGGCAGGCCTATGTGGCGGCCGCCGACCTGGCCCATCCAGAGGAGACGGCAAAGCTGGCCGCTCAGGCCGTGGAGGCTTTCGGAAAACTAGATATCGTCGTCAACAACGTCGGCGGCACGATGCCCAACACGCTGTTGACCACTTCGACCAAGGATCTCAAAGATGCCTTCACCTTCAACGTCGGCACCGCCCACGCGTTGACCCTCGCGGCGGTGCCGTTGATGCTCGAGCACTCCGGCGGCGGCAGCGTCATCAACATCACCTCGACCATGGCCCGAGCACCCGGACGCGGGTTCGCGGCCTATGGCACCGCTAAGGCGGCGCTTGCGCAGTACACGCGGCTGACGGCCCTGGACCTGTGCCCCCGGATCCGGGTCAACGCGATCGCGCCGGGCTCGATCTTGACCTCAGCGCTGGACGTGGTGGCGTCCAACGACGAACTGCGCGAGCCCATGGAGAAGGTGACGCCGATGCGCCGCCTCGGTGATCCCGTCGACATCGCCGCGGCCGCAGTGTATTTGGCGTCTCCGGCGGGCAGTTATCTGACCGGCAAGACCATCGAGGTCGACGGCGGCCTGACTTTCCCGAACCTCGATCTGCCCATTCCGGATCTGTAAGGAGCCCCGCATGGCCATACCCGTCGTTCAGCTCGGCACCGGCAACGTCGGCGTGCACGCGCTGCGAGCCCTGATCACCAATCCGGAGTTCGAGCTCACCGGAGTGTGGGTGTCATCGGAGGCCAAGGCCGGCAAGGAGGCGGCCGAGCTTGCCGGACTTGAGGATTCGACCGGCGTGCGGGCCAGCACCGACCTGGACGCCGTGCTGGCGACCGGGCCGCGGTGCGCCGTCTACAACGCCATGGCAGATAACCGGCTGCCCGAGGCGCTGGACGACTACCGGCGGGTGCTGGCAGCCGGAGTCAACATCGTCGGCAGCGGACCGGTGTTCTTACAGTGGCCCTGGCAAGTGCTGCCCGACGAGCTCATCAAGCCGCTGGAAGATGCGGCGCGCGAAGGTAATTCGAGCCTGTACGTCAACGGGATCGATCCCGGCTTCGCCAACGACCTGCTGCCGATGGCACTGGCCGGCACCTGTCAGAGCGTCCAACAGGTGCGCTGCATGGAGATCGTCGACTACGCCACCTACGACAGCGCGATCGTGATGTTCGACGTGATGGGCTTCGGTAAGTCCATGGATGACATCCCGATGCTGCTGCAGCCCGGCGTGCTGAGCCTGGCGTGGGGGTCGGTGGTTCGGCAACTAGCTGCGGGACTGGGGATTTCGCTCGACGAAGTCACCGAGACGTTCGTTCGCGAACCGGCACCCGAGGATTTCGACATCGCATCCGGCCACATCCCCAAGGGCAGCGCCGCGGGCGTGCGGTTCGAGGTGCGTGGCATGGTCAACGGCGAGCCGGCCGTCGTGCTGGAACACGTCACCCGACTGCGGGAGGACCTGTGTCCCGACTGGCCGCAGCCCGCGCAGCCAGGCGGCTCGTACCGGATCGAGATCACCGGTGAGCCCTCCTACGCCATGGACCTCTGTCTGAGCAGCCCCAATGGTGACCACAACCACGCCGGACTGGTCGCGACCGCGATGCGGCTCGTCAATGCGATCCCGGCCGTCGTGGACGCGGAGCCCGGCATCTGCACCACTGTCCACCTGCCCCTGATCCCCGGTCGCGGGTTATACGTCCCCGTCTGAGCTTGGTGAGCCTTGGCTTGCTGGCGAATGGCGTCAGGATCCGATTGGGTTGGCTTGTGTCCAACGAGGAGAAGTCGCGCATTGCGCGTCCCAATCAGGCCGTACCCGGCGAAGTGGCTGCACCGACGCACTACGCCGAGCCCCATAGCAGCAGCACGGCTGGACGATTGAACTGGTTGCGCGCCGCGGTGTTGGGTGCCAACGACGGCATCGTCTCCGTCGCCGGCATTGTTGTCGGTGTCGCGGGCGCCACCCCCGCCCGTGGGCCGGTCTTGACCGCGGGGCTGGCAGGCCTAGTGGCCGGCGCGGTCTCCATGGCGCTGGGCGAATACACATCGGTGTCTAGTCAACGCGATAGCGAGACTGCATTGATGGCGAAAGAGCACCACGAGCTGCAGCATTTGCCCGACGCCGAGCTCTCCGAACTGGCCGCGATCTATGAAGCCAAGGGAGTATCGCCGCAAACCGCGGCCCAAGTCGCAAAGGAACTGACCGCCCACGATGCGCTAGCCGCTCATGCCGAAGCCGAACTCAAACTCGACCCGGAGAACTTGGCGAACCCCTGGCAAGCCGCCGCGGCCTCGGCGGCGTCATTCGCCGCGGGTTCCGTCCTTCCACTACTAGCGATCCTGCTACCACCAATCGCGTGGCGCGTCCCGGTCGCCTTCGCCGCTGTGCTGGTCGCTCTCGGCCTTGCCGGGGCCGTCAGCGCATACATCGGCGGCAGCCCCGTAGCGCGTGCGGTGGTGCGCGTGGTCATCGGCGGCGCATCGGGGCTGGCGCTCACCTACGGCGTGGGCCACCTCCTTGGCGCAACCATCACCTGACGGTCTCGCACCTCGTCGACGTCGAGGCAGCACCAAAACGTTCGGAACCAGCCGCTCGGCGCCGAGCGACGCGCTCCACCTTGGCCGCCACCCAGCAGAAGTGTTCGGTTATCCTAACTTTTTAATTCGGCAGGCAGCTCTTGCGACAGCGTCGCATGCGGATTGGGGATCGGACCATTGGCACAGGGCACCCAGGCATCGCTGAAAACGAGCTGGTATTTACTCGGGCCGGCGTTCGTTGCGGCGATCGCCTACGTCGATCCCGGAAACGTCGCCGCCAACGTCAGCTCCGGTGCGCAATACGGCTACCTGCTGCTGTGGGTGATCATGGTTGCGAATCTGCTGGCGGGGCTGGTGCAGTACCTATCGGCCAAACTCGGGCTGGTGACCGGGCGCTCGTTGCCCGAAGCTATCGGCAAGGACATGGGCCGTCCAGTGCGGTTGGCCTTCTGGGCGCAGGCCGAGCTGGTGGCCATAGCCACCGATGCGGCCGAAATCATCGGCGGCGCTATCGCTTTGCATATCCTGTTCCATCTGCCGCTGCTGGTCGGCGGGGTGATCACCGGAGTGGTGTCCTTGCTGCTGCTGGCGATCCAGGACCGGCGTGGCCAGATTATTTTCGAGCGGGTCATCACCGGGCTGCTGCTGGTCATCGCCATCGGTTTCGCGGCGAGTTTTTTTGTCGCCACGCCGCCGCCCGACGCGGTGGTCAGCGGTCTGGTGCCACGATTCCGCGGCACCGAAAGCGTGCTGCTGGCCGCGGCCATCCTGGGAGCCACGGTGATGCCGCATGCGGTGTACATGCACTCGGGACTGGCCCTGGACCGGCACGGCCATCCCGCGCCGGGTCAGCACCGGCGCAGGCTGCTGTTGGTCACCCGCGTCGACGTCGTGCTCGCGATGGCGGTCGCCGGCACCGTGAACGCGGCGATGCTGCTGGTCGCGGCGATCAACCTGCAGGGCTACAGCGTCGGCGCGACCATCGAGGGCGCCTATGCCGCCATCCACGCCACCCTGGGCCCGACGATCGCTGTCCTGTTCGCGATCGGCTTGCTCGCGTCCGGCTTGGCGTCCTCCTCGGTGGGCGCCTACGCCGGCGCCATGATCATGAAGGGATTGCTGCGCCGGTCCATTCCCATGCTGGTGCGGCGGTTGGTCACGCTTTGTCCGGCCCTGGCGATCCTGGCGATCGGTTTCGACCCCACCCGCACCCTGGTGCTCTCGCAGGTCGTGCTGTCGTTCGGTATACCGTTCGCGGTGCTGCCGCTGATCAGGCTGACCAGCAACCGCAAGCTAATGGGTGAAGACATCAACCATCCCCTCACGACGGTTGTCGGGTGGGCCGTCGGAGTGCTGGTTAGTCTGCTTAACGTGGTGCTTATCTGTCTGACCGTGGCGGGCTGAATGCTGGCGCGTCGGCATCCGTACTTCGCGTATGGGTCGAACCTGTGTGTGCGGCAGATGGCGAGGCGCTGCCCGGATGCGGCCGATCCCCGGCCCGCGGTCCTGGGTGATCACGACTGGCTCATCAACGAGCGTGGCGTAGCTACCGTCGAACCATTCGCCGGCAATCGCGTGCACGGCGTGCTCTGGCAGGTATCCGACGACGACCTGGCGGCCCTGGACAGCGCCGAAGGCGTCCCGGTGCGCTACCGGCGCGACCGGCTGACCGTGCAGACCCACCACGGGCCATCGGATGCCTGGGTTTACATCGACCACCGGGTGTCTCCGGGGCCGCCCCGGCCTGGTTACCTGCCGCGGATTATCGACGGCGCCCTGCACCATGGGCTCCCGCAACGGTGGATCGACTTCCTGCGTCGCTGGGATCCCACGCACTGGCCACACCACATATCGTCGAATGGGGATGGGCCACAGTCACTTTCAGCGTTGTTGAGTGAGCCCGGAGTGGTCGAGTCCAGCCGGCTACGGTCACGCTTCGGCTTCCTGGCCATCCACGGCGGCGGCCTGGAGCAGATGACCGACGTGATCGCCGAACGCGCCGCCGACGCGGCCGACGCGTCGGTGTATCTGCTGCGCCATCCCGATCGTTACCGACACCACCTGCCATCGGCCCGTTTCGACCCCGACGAATCCTCCTGCCTCGCCGAGTTTCTCGAGCACGTCGACGTTGCGGTGTCGCTGCACGGCTACGGCCGGATTGGACGCGGCACGCAGCTATTGGCCGGAGGACGCAACCGCGCGCTGGCCGGGCACGTGGCGGCGCACGTCGCGCTTCCCGGGTATCAGGTGGTCACCGACCTCGACGCCATTCCGCGGGAGCTGCGCGGCCTGCATCCGGACAACCCGGTTAACCGGGTGCGCGACGGCGGGACTCAGCTGGAGCTCTCCGTTCGGGTGCGAGGCGTAAGCCCGCGCAGTCCGCTCCCGGGTGTGGATGGCTTATCGCCCGTCACCGCGGCCCTGGTGCAGGGCTTGGTGACAGCGGCTCGCACCTGGCCCGATCGTTGAACGGAGGTTGTTGGTGGTCAAGGATTTTCGCTTCGGATTAAGTGTCCGCTTCATCAAATCCCGCGCGAAGTTGCAAGACTTGGCCAGGCGCGCCGAAGACTCCGGGTTCGATATCGTCTGTGTACCAGACCATCTGGGCGCCGCAGCCCCGATTCCGACGCTGACTGCGGTCGCCCTGGCCACCACAAGACTGAAGCTGAGCATGTATGTGCTCAACTCAGCGTTTTATAAGCCGGCATTGTTGAGCCGAGACCTCGAAGCGCTGGATCTGCTGAGCGACGGACGTCTCGAGATCGGGCTGGGCACCGGGTATGTCCGGGAGGAATTCGACGCCGCCGAGCTGCCCTATCCCAGCGCCGGCGCCCGGGTCGACTACCTCGAGCACATGACGAAGTACCTGAAGGAGCATCACCCGACGACCCCGATCCTGATCGCCGGCAACGGCGACCGGGTGCTGACGATCGCCGCCCGATACGCCGACCTCATCGGGCTGACCGGCTCCCGGGTGAAAGACGTCGAGGACCCAATGGCCGAGCGCGTCGAGTTCGTCCGGGCCGCCGCGGGCGAGCGGTTCGACTCGCTCGAGTTGAACCTGGCGATCACCGCGATGCCGCGCGTAGGCGAGAGCGCGCCGGATTTGGCGATGACTCGCAGGTATGCCTCGGGGTTGTCCGATGAGGAGTTACTGGCTCAGGCCTCGGTGCTTACCGGGTCGCCCCGCGAGATTGCCGACACGTTGTCGGAGTATCGCGACAAGTACGGGCTGACCTGCTTCACCGTGCAGGACAATCACCTGGAGAACTTCTCGAAGGTGATCGCGGGCCTGCGCTGAGCCGCTCGCCGTCCAAGGTCGCGGCTGTCCTGCCGGTAAGCTCAGCCCGTCCGCCCTCGTAGCTCAGGGGATAGAGCACGGCTCTCCTAAAGCCGGTGTCGCAGGTTCGAATCCTGCCGGGGGCACACTTGTCATGTCTCGGGACATCGTTGACGGGTGTCCCGAGACATGGTTTACACCTCTAGCCGGTTTTCGGGGCTGTTTCCGCATTTGACGCCGCGTGGTTGGTAGTCGCGGGTGGGGTCTAAGACGAGTTTGCGGATCAGTGTCCCGGTG
>NZ_JAFBAR010000031.1 GCF_019247635.1 Mycobacterium sp. | reverse complement strand
ACTGCACGTTGTGCAGGCCGCGTACGCCGATCTCGCGGGCGATCGCCTCGGTCGAGGCGCGCACCGCGGCCAGGTCGGACTCCCCCAGCGTGATCGGCGGTAGCGCGCAGGCGGAGTCTCCGGAGTGCACCCCGGCTTCCTCGATATGCTCCATGATCCCGCCGAGGTAGACCTCGCTGCCGTCGCACAGCGCGTCGACGTCGATCTCGATGGCGTCGTCGAGGAAGCGGTCTACCAGTACCGGGTGCTCGGGAGTGATCTCGGTGGCCCGGGCGATGTAACCCGCGAGCGTCTGCTCGTCGTAGACGATCTCCATGCCACGACCGCCGAGCACGTAGGACGGGCGCACCAGCACCGGGTAGCCGATCTCGTCGGCGATCTTGCGAGCTTCCGCGAACGAGGTGGCCGTCCCGTAGGCCGGGGCGGGCAACCCGGCCCGCTCCAGCAGCGCACCGAACGACCCGCGGTCCTCGGCGAGATGGATCGCCGCCGGCGGTGTGCCCACCACCTGGACACCCGCGTCAGCCAGCCGCTGCGCCAGCCCGAGCGGGGTCTGCCCGCCCAGCTGGACGATCACTCCTGCCACGGTCCCTGACGTGCGCTCGGCGTGCACCACTTCCATGACATCTTCAAAGGTCAGCGGCTCGAAGTAGAGGCGGTCGGCGGTGTCGTAGTCGGTGGACACCGTCTCCGGGTTGCAGTTGACCATCACGGTCTCAAAACCGGCCTGGCTCAACGTGGTTGCGGCGTGCACGCAGCTGTAGTCGAACTCGATGCCCTGTCCGATCCGGTTGGGGCCGGATCCGAGGATCAGCACCTTGGGCTTTTCGGACTGCGGGGCCACCTCGGTCTCAGCCGCCGGGTCCAGCTCGTAACTGCTGTAGTGGTACGGCGTCTTCGCCTCGAATTCCGCCGCGCAGGTGTCCACCGTCTTGTACACCGGGTGGATGTCCAGCCGCGCGCGCAGGGACCGAACACCGTCCTCGCCGGCCAATTCGGGCCGCAGCGCCGCGATCTGGCGATCCGACAGGCCACTGTGCTTGGCGCGCCGCAGCAGGTCGGTGTCGAGCACGGGCGCGTCGACCACTTCGGCCCGCAGCGCCGCCAGCTGTTCGATCTGCGCGACGAACCACGGGTCGACGCCGCTGGCCGCGGCCACCTGTTCCACCGAGCCGCCCAGCCGGAGCGCCAGTTCGATGTCGTAGAGCCGTCCTTCGGTGGGTGTCTGCAACCGGGTCAGCACGTCGGTCAGGCCGCCGCCCGGGTCCGGCTTGGTCCAGAACCCCGCGCGGCTGGTTTCCAGCGACCGCATCACCTTGCCGAGCGCCTCGATGAAGTTGCGGCCCAACGACATTGCCTCGCCGACGGACTTCATCGTGGTGGTCAGGGTCGGATCGGCGCCCGGGAATTTCTCGAAGGCGAACCGCGGTGCCTTGACCACGACGTAGTCCAGGGTGGGTTCGAAGCAGGCCGGCGTTTCCTTGGTGATGTCGTTGACGATCTCGTCGAGGGTGTAGCCGATGGCCAGCTTGGCCGCGATCTTGGCGATCGGGAAACCGGTGGCCTTGGAAGCCAGTGCGCTGGAACGGGATACGCGCGGGTTCATCTCAACGACGATCAGCCGGCCGTCGGTCGGGTTGATCGCGAACTGGATGTTGCAACCGCCTGTGTCGACGCCGACCTCGCGCAGGATCGCGATGCCCAGGTCCCGCATCCGCTGGTACTCGCGGTCGGTCAGCGTCATGGCCGGGGCGACGGTGACCGAGTCGCCGGTGTGCACGCCCATCGGGTCGACGTTCTCGATCGAGCAGACCACCACCACGTTGTCGTGGCCGTCGCGCATCAACTCGAGCTCGAATTCCTTCCAGCCGAAGATGGATTCCTCGATCAGGACGTTGGCGCTTGGGCTCGCGGCCAGCCCGGCGCCGGCTATCCGGTCGACCTCCTCGGCGGAATGCGCCATGCCCGAGCCCAGCCCGCCCATGGTGAAGCTGGGTCGCACCACCACCGGCAGGCCGAGATCCGCGACCGTCTCGCGGACCTCGTCCATGGCGAAACAGACTCGGCTGCGGGCCGATTCGCCGCCCACCTTGGCGACGATGTCCTTGAACCGCTGCCGGTCCTCGCCGCGCTGGATGGCGTCGAAGTCGGCGCCGATCAGTTCGACGCCATAGCGTTCCAGTGCGCCGTTCTCGTACAGCGCGACCGCGGTGTTGAGCGCGGTCTGGCCGCCCAGTGTGGCCAGCAGCGCATCGATCCTGTTGCCGCGCTCGGCCTGTTGGGCGATCACCCGCTCGACGAACGCCGGAGTGATGGGCTCGACGTAGGTGTGGTCGGCGTACTCCGGGTCGGTCATGATCGTGGCCGGGTTGGAGTTGACCAGGCTGACCTGTAGCCCCTCGGCGCGCAGCACCCGGCACGCCTGGGTGCCGGAGTAGTCGAACTCGCAGGCCTGCCCGATGACGATCGGCCCCGAGCCGATCACCAGCACGTGCTTGAGGTCAGTCCGTCGCGGCACTACCGCCCCCCTCCCGTCTCGGCGCGAGCGTGCGCAGATGTACAGGAATTACGGCGTGTCGCCGTACCGACACGCACGCTCGCGAGAGGTGGGGGCATCATTGCTCCCTCGCCATCAGGTCGACGAACTGGTCGAACAGGTATTCCGCGTCGTGCGGGCCGGCGGCGGCCTCGGGGTGATACTGCACGGAAAAGGCCCGGCCGCCAGCGAGTCTGACGCCCTCGACCACCCCGTCGTTGGCGCAGGTATGACTGACGACGGCCCGCCCGAACGGCGTGTCGAACGACTGGCCGGCCTCCCCCTCCAGGGCGAAGCCGTGGTTTTGCGCCGTCACCGCGACCCGCCCGGTGGCGTGGTCGATGACCGGGATGTTGATCCCGCGATGACCGAACACCATCTTGTAAGTCGACAGTCCCAGTGCCCGGCCCAAAATCTGGTTGCCGAAACAGATTCCGAACAACGGGATTCCGGCGCCGAGCACCTCGCGGGTCAACGCGACGACGTGGTCGGCGGTGGCGGGGTCACCGGGCCCGTTGGACAGGAACACGCCACCGGGTTTGAGCTCGGCGATCTGCTCGAAGGTCGCCGAAGCGGGCAACACATGGCTGCGGATGCCGCGGCGGGCAAAGTTGCGCGGCGTGTTGGTCTTGATACCCAGGTCCAGCGCGGCCACGGTGAACCGCGGAGATTCGCGCGGCCCTTCGGGTTCGACGACGTACTGATCGGGCGTGCTGACCTGGCCCGCCAAATCCGCGCCCAGCATCGACTCCTGAGCCCGCACCCGCCGCACCAATTCGGCCGGCTCGGCAAGCGCCGTCCCAGAGAAAACCCCCGCCTTCATCGAGCCGCGGCTGCGCAGATGCCGCACCACGGCCCGGGTGTCGATGCCGGCGATCCCGACGATGCCCTGGCGGACCAGTTCGTCCTCCAACGTCCCGGTGGCCCGCCAATTCGACGCGCGCGGCGACGGGTCGCGCACCGCGTAGCCGGCGACCCAGATCTTGTCGCCGCGGCTCTCGGCGTCCTCACCGTTCCAGCCCGTGTTGCCGATCTGCGGCGCGGTGGCCACCACGATCTGGCGGTGATAGCTCGGATCCGTCAGCGTCTCCTGGTATCCGGACATGCCGGTGCTGAACACGGCTTCGCCGAGCGTCTGGCCGATATCGCCGAACGGCGTTCCGGTGAAGACGCGGCCGTCCTCCAGTACCAGCAGGGCTTTCACAACGCGACCCCTTCCGGCCAGCTCTCCAGCCAGTCCGCGTATTCGTCGCGGTTGTTGGCCCGAAAGCCGGTGTCGATCTTGACGCCCGAGGGCAGCCGCCAGCGGATCGCCAGAATGCCATTGCGGGCGGCGACTTTTCCGGCGATACCGCGCTCGGTGCGGATGGCCGAAATCGATTCCTTCGGGATCCAGATCGGCAGGGCCCGGACGCGCTGCACCAGGATTCCCTCGGGATGCAGGCTGAGCACCGCCTTGCTGCGGTAACCGAGATCGCCGGCGGTGATCCGCTCGCTCCAGGCCGGCGCCATGGTGCAGCCGACGTAAACACCGCGGGTGGTGATGGCTGCCGAACCGACCTGATCGGGCATGTCGGGCAGGGCTCCGATCAGCGCCGCTTGATCCTGCCCCTTACGGCTCCAACTGCGCAACATCAGCTGGATGACCACCGCGATGACCACCACCAGCACCACCCCGAAGATCAGGGAGCCCACCAACGTGCCCGAGTTCATGCCGGACTCTTCCCGTCGCGGGCGGTGACTTTCCCGCGCAACAGGGTGGCAGTCACGGTGGCAGGCAGCGTCATTGACTCATACGGCGTGTTGTCCGACCGGCTGGCCAGATCGGCCCCGGCGACCGTCCAACTCGCGTCGGGGTCCACCACGGTGAGGTTGGCCGGCTCCCCCACCTCCAGCGGCCGGCCCTGGTCGGGCAGGCCGACGATGCGGGCGGGGTTCTCGCTCATCACCCGGGCGACGTCCCGCCAGCCCAACAGGCCGGGCCGCACCATCGTCTGCACCACCACCGACAGTGCGGTCTGCAACCCCAGCATGCCCGGGCGCGCCGCGGCGAACTCGACGCATTTCTCGTGCTCGGCGTGCGGGGCGTGATCGGTTGCCACGCAGTCGATCACGCCCTCGGCCAGCGCCCGGCGCAGCGCCTCGGCGTCGGCGGCCTCGCGCAGCGGCGGGTTGACCCGATTCACGCCGTCGTAGCTGGCCAATCGGCCGTCGTCGAGCGACAGGTGATGCGGGGTGACCTCGGCAGTGATCGAAATGCCTTGCTCCTTAGCCCATTTCAGTATCTCTACGGTGCCCGCGGTGGACGCGTGGCAGATGTGCACCCGGGCGCCGGCGTCGCGGGCCAACAGGGCGTCGCGGGCGACGATCGATTCCTCGGCGGCCCTGGGCCATCCGGACAGCCCCAGCCGCGCGGCGGTGGGTCCCTCGTGCGCGACGGCGCCGACGGTCAGCCTGGGCTCCTCGGCGTGCTGCGCGATCAGCACGCCCAGGCCGGTGGCGTATTCCAGGGCGCGGCGCATGACCAACGGGTCGTGCACGCAGACGCCGTCGTCGGAAAACATCCGCACCTGCGCCGTCCCGGCGTTCATCATGCCCATCTCGGTGAGTTCGACCCCGGCCAGCCCGACGGTGACCGCGCCGACGGGATGCACGTCGACCAGGCCCACCTGCTGGCCGCGCTGCCAGACGTGGTCGGTGACCACCGGGCTGTCGGCGACCGGGTTGGTGTTGGCCATCGCGAACACCGCGGTGTAGCCGCCCAACGCCGCTGCTGCCGAACCGGTTTCGATGTCCTCGGCGTACTCGCGGCCGGGTTCGCGCAGGTGCGTGTGCAGGTCGACGAAGCCGGGCAGCAGCACATGGCCGGTGGCATCGATGACGTCGGCGGTGTCGGGAATAGCGAGGTCCGAACCGATTTCGGCGATCTGGCCCTCCAGGCCGGGACTGTCAACCAAGACGTCAACCTGCTGTCCCTCGCCGTACAATCGGACGCCGCGCAACAGCACACTCATGCCGCACCCTCCTTTCCGGCCGATTCCGTGCCGACCAGGACGTGGAACAGCACCGCCATCCGCACGTGCACGCCGTTTGAAACCTGTTGCAGGACAGCCGATTGCGACGAGTCGGCGACCGATGACGAGATTTCCATGCCGCGCAGCATCGGGCCCGGGTGCAACACCACGGCGTGGCCGGGCAGCAATGCCTGGCGGCGCGCGGAAAGCCCGTAGAGAGAGGAATATTCACGCACCGACGGGAAGAAGCCGCCGTTCATCCGCTCGGCCTGGACCCGCAACATCAGGACCGCGTCGGCGGCGGGCAGCTCGGCATCGAAGTCACCCGCCACTGTGACCGGCCAGCCGTCCACCCCGACCGGCAGCAGCGTTGGCGGCGCCACGAGCACCACCTCGGCGCCCAGCGTGTGCAGCAACATGACGTTGGAGCGCGCGACCCGGCTGTGCAGGATGTCGCCGACGATCACCACGCGCCGTCCTTCGATGGCGCCGAGCCGCTGCCTGATGGTCAGCGCGTCCAGCAGCGCCTGCGTCGGGTGTTCGTGGGTGCCGTCGCCGGCGTTGATCACCGACGGAGCGCTGCCGCCGAACGAGGAAGTCCACTCCGCGAGCAGCTGCGCGGCGCCGGACGCCGGATGCCGGATGATCAGCGCGTCGGCTCCGGCCGCGCGCAGGGTCAGCGCGGTGTCGCGCAGCGACTCGCCCTTGCCCACCGAGGATCCGGTCGCGCTGACGTTGATCACGTCCGCGCTCATCCACTTACCGGCCACCTCGAAGGACACCCTGGTGCGGGTCGAGTTCTCGTAGAACATCGTGACCACGGTGCGGCCGCGTAGCGTCGGCAGCTTCTTGATCTCGCGGCCCACCAGCGCCTCCGCGAACCGGTCGGCGTCATCGAGGATGGCGGTTGCGTCGTCGCGGCTCAAATCGCCGGCGGCCAGCAGATGTCTCGGTGTCATCGGGAGATCACCACGCCGTCGTGGCCGTCGTGCTCGCTGAGCTGCACGTGCACGCTCTCGCTGCGCGAGGTCGGCACGTTCTTGCCGACGTAGTCGGCGCGCACCGGAAGTTCGCGGTGGCCGCGGTCGACCAGGACCGCCAGTTGCACGATGCGCGGCCGGCCCACGTCGCGCAGCGCGTCGAGCGCCGAGCGTGTCGAGCGGCCGGAGTAAAGCACGTCGTCGACGAGGATCACCAGCGCGTCATCGATACCGCCGGCCGGGATGGAGGTGGCCCCCAGCGGACGCGGCGGCTTGATCCTCAGGTCGTCGCGGTAGAGCGTGATGTCCAGGGCGCCGTGGCCGACCTTGACGCCGCAGTATTCGGCGATATTGGTGGCCAGGCGGCTGGCCAGGATGACGCCGCGGGTCGGGATGCCCAGCAGCACCACGCGCGGCGCGTCGGGGCCGTCCAGTGCGGTCTTTTCGATGATCTGGTGCGCGATACGCGAAATGGTGCGACCGACGTCGGCCGCTGACATCAATTCTCGCGGTTCCCGGGCGCTGTCCATCCGAGACCTTGACCTCCTTCTCCGCCTCTCCGGACGGATCGTTAAAGGATGTCGACTGCCGGGCAGCGTAGCACCCCGGGCCGTTGCGGCGAGGATCCGGCCCGCGTGGCGGTGGGTCGCCGACAGGCCCACCAGCCGCGGGGCGGGGCGGAGTGTGGCTTTTTGCGTGCCTCTGCGCGACTGGCGCCGCATCGTCCGGGCGGGACGCGGGCCAGGGGGCCGGACGTGTCAAGCAGCACGAAAATGACCGGCGCTGCGGGTCTAAGCTGGCGAAATGACAGACTCGGGCGATCGGCAGCGCATCGATTTCGACGCCCTCTACCGCGGCGAAAGCCCCGGCGCGGGCATGCCGGCGATGGCGACGCCACCCTGGGATACCAGGGCGCCCAAGGAACCTGTCATCGGCTGGCAGACCGCTGGGTGGGTGCACGGCGACGTGCTGGACATCGGCTGCGGGCTCGGCGACAACGCGATCTTCCTGGCCCAGAACGGATACCGGGTGACGGGTCTGGACATCTCGCCGACGGCCCTGGTCACCGCCGAGCGCCGCGCCAAGGACGCCGGGGTCGACATCAAGTTCGGCGTCGCCGACTCCACCCAGCTCGAGGGCTACACCGACGCCTTCGACACCGTGATCGACAGCGGCATGTTCCACTGTCTCGACGACGAGAGCAAGTGCAGCTACGCCGCCGCCGTGCACCGGGCTACCCGGCCGGGCGCCACCCTGTTGATCAGCTGCTTCTCCGACGCCAACCCGGACGACGAGGGCGCGCGCCCGCCGGTGTCCGAGCGGACACTGCGCGACGTGCTCGGCGGCGCGGGCTGGGAAATCGCATCGCTGGAACCCGCTACGGTGCGTCGCGAGTGGGACGGCACCGAGATCGAGATGGCGTTCTGGAACGTGCGCGCGCAGCGGAGTTAGAGCGTGCCGAAGAACGTGTCCGGGTCGCAGCCCTGGCGGCCGTCGTGGGCCCAGGCCAGCAGTTCGGTCGGCCCGAGCTTTTCGATGCGGTGGATGTAGCGCTTGCGCTGGTCGTCGGTGAAAATCTCCCGCCACTCTCCGCTGCGGCCGGCGCGGAAGAAGCGATCCTGGCTGTGCCAGATGCCGTCGGTGGTATTCGGGGCCATGTCGACGGCGCGGGCCTTCATCGCATCGAACGTGGCGTAGCGGGCCAACTCCTCGGCCCGTCCGCGGGTCAGCCCGATGCCGAGAACCTCGGCGAGGCGCTGCACTTCGCCCACCAGGTCCGCCTTGTAGTCGGCGTAGTGGAACAGCTCCACATTGGGCAGATGACGGCGTTCCCACATCGTGCCGAGCTGATGCAGGACGTTGGCCAGCGAGCCCATCCCCTTGGGCGGCATGAACCCCATGCCGGGAGGCGGCGCGGCCGGAGCCTCCATCCAGTGCCGGAACGCGTCGTCCTGGCTGTGCTTGAGCCCGGGCGGCGGGCCGGCGGGTGGACCTCCGGGGAGCGGCTGGCCGGCGGGTGGACCTCCGGGGGGCGGCGGCCCGGCGGGTGGACCTCCGGGGGGCGGCGGCCCGGGGGGCGGGCCGGAAGGACCGGGCCGCTGCTGCGGCGGGACGGCCGCCTCATACAGGGCCACCATCCGCTCGGTGTCCATGTTGGCCTCTTGGAACAGCATGGACAGCGCGGCGTCGCGCGGGTCGCGTCCCACGCCGATGTAGGTGACACGGTCGTCGAGCACCAGACCGTCCATCGGCGTGTGCGTCTTGATGAACCGGCGGTGCGTCTGCGCGTCCAGGGCGGCGACGACCTCCTCGATGGGCCGCAGCGTCTGGTCCAGCCACGGCGAGACCGTCGACAACGGTCCGGGCAACTCCGGGCCGTCGAACACGAGCAGCGACACCAGGCGCTGAGTCCAGGTCAGGCCGCACCGGGAGGGCGCCGAGATGACGATGTCACCCTCGCGCAGCTGGAGGGCGTCCCAACGACGGTTGTCGGTCATCAACGAGCAGTACAGAACCCGATCGGTTACCTCGGCATGCATCACGTATCGCTTCCCCTCACCGACGCACGATGTCGAACAGCATTCCCTCGACCGTGACCCCCGGCGCGAACGCGAACGCCACGCCCGTCGAGATGTCCTTCGTCGAATCTTCCTGCTGTACCAACGTTTCCAGCACGAACATCAGCGACACGCTCAGCATGTTGCCGAACCGGGCCAGCACATCCCAACTGGGCGCGGCCAGCTGGGCGGGTATGCCCAACGAGCGCACCGATTGCTCGATGATCTTGGGCCCGCCCGGGTGGATCGCCCAATGATCGATGTCAGATTTCTGTAAGCCGTTGTCCCGCAACATCGCCTCGACAACCGGATCCACCCCGCGGTAGATGTAGTCAGGCAGGTTCTCGGACAGCTCGCAGGTGATGCCGTTGTCTTTGACGCCGAGCACGATGCCGTCCTCGGCGTCGTCGAGCAGCCGGCTGAAGTTGCTGCGGACGACCACCTTGCCCGGCTCCAGCTTCTCCTGGACCTGGCTGGCACCGATGATCACCGCCGCGCACCCGTCGCCGAATAGGCTGTGGGTGACAACGTCCTTGATGTCGTCGGCGAAAACGGCGTTCACCGAACTTAATTCGATGCACACCACCATCGCCTTCATCCCCGGGTGGGCACGCACGTAGCTGGTGGCGGTGCGGATGGCGTTCATCGCGGCGGCACAACCCATGAAATTCACGACGACCCGCGAAACCGACCGCGACAGCCCGAGTTGTTTGACGATCGCCACGTCCACGCCGGGCGCGATGAAGCCGGTGCTGGTGACGAACACCAGCAACCCAACCTCGTCGGCGCCATAGGCAAGGCCGGCCAGCGCGCGTCCGGCCACCTCGACCGCGAGCGGGACCGCATGTTGGTAGAACAGGTTCATCCGGTCCCGGATGGTTCCGGAATTCCTTCGGAACAACTCGAATTCGAGGTCGAGCGGGTCCACGGCCATCCGGCGGGTGGCGACCTTCGTCTTGGCATACACCCGCGGAATCCGGGCCCGCTGTTCGGGATCGGAGAACATCTCGGCGATCCGTTCGGCGGCCTGGGCCTGATCCATCACCCGCTGCGGCGCGCCCGTCGCGATGCTTTCGATGACCGCCACCGTGGTCGGCGGCGCCGGCGGCAGCTGGGTGATGTCGGGGATTTCATCGCGTCGCGCGTTGTCTTCAGCAGGGATAAGCGACATGGCTTACACCGATCCGATTCCGACGAAGCCCGAGACCACATAGTTGGCGCTTGCCCTGAAGGCCGCGGGCGAGCAGTGCTCGCGGATGAAGCCCCAATTCAGCTCCTTGGCTTGACGGGACGGCGACAGCAGAAACGTGCCGCACAGCTTCGGCAGTCGATCGGTGAAGAAACTCTTTGCGGGCAGCCATTCGATCCCGAATTTCGCCGCCTCCTCACGCAACACATCCTCGGTGGCGATGTTGGCGAAACCGCTTCGCTGGAAGGGCAATACGTGGTGTACGCGGTGCGAGCTCAGGCCGGCCGACAGGAAGCAGTCGACGTAGCGGTTGCCGATCACCTTGAGGTCGTCGGCGTGCGTGACCTGAACGATGGCCCAGTCATCGTTGCGCTCGACCGGGCACCCCCGGGTCTCCCCCGTTTCGTCCTCGAAATCGTGGCTTGCGACCACAAGGAACGTGCTGATCCACAGTGTCACCACGAATTGCAGCGCCCAAGCCCAAAAGTCGCCGGCCAGCGTGAAGACCACCAACTCGGTCACAAGCAGCAGTCGCATCCCGGACGACCCGAGGAAGTGCGGAAGTGCGCCGCGCCAGCTTCCATAAGACTCCTGCACGCCCACCCTGCGCGTGACGCGGACGACGTCGACTATCCGGATGACCATGCCGCTGAACATGTGTCCGAACTTGTGCAGGGTGTGCACCGGCACGCGGTACAGCCGCGGCAACCGCATCATCATGGTGAAGACGTTCTTCTTGATGTCGACTTCGCTCTGGGTGTACGGGTGATGCAGCAAGGTATGCCCGTCGGCGGTGACCAAAGCCAGTGCCACGTAGTTGATATCGAAGCTATTGCTGAGCACCCGCGTCACACCCCGCTGCGCGCGGTGCAGCGCGTAGTGGCCGAAGCCGGCCAGCGAACTGCGCAACACGACCATCGCAATAACGAAGGCCCACAATGGCATCCACCGCGGTTCGGCCAACCGCACACCCTGAACCGCGAAATAGCCGATAACCAGCAGTACGACCACGATGTTGAAGTACACGTCCATCCGCTTGAGGCGGGCGACCATCGCTGGCTCGGCGACCCGGGCCTTCACCCGGTGCAGCAGATCGTCGTTGTTGTCGAATCGGTACTTGGGGGTGTCGTCCCAGCTGTTGAAGTCCTGGTTGAACAGAAAGTCCGGAGCGTTGTGCTTGGGATGGATGTCGTCCGGCCGCGCGTCTCGGCCCAGGGCGTAGCGACGTTCCAGGATTCGTTCGACCCTGGTCGGATCGCGGTGATAGGACTGAACGACCGCGGTGATGTCACGGTTTTTGGTGCGACCGATGAAAAAGGCGCCGCCCGGGTGCTTGGCGATCCAGTCGCTCAGGTCGTAGGCGCGCCCGTTGTAGACCCACACGTCCGACAGCCGTGGCCCGCCCGGAGGAGGAGCGGGGTGCGGATGGGCGCCGCGCTCCTCGAGTTCTGGGAGGTCGTTGGTCATTCGGATTCCTCCAGCTGTCATCAGGTCTGATCGCGTGCCCGCAGTCAGCGGACCGACCCAAGAGTCGGATCATCGCCTTGGCGAATTCTCAAAACATTCTTGGCAGAGCGCAGAGTCGTTGGAAGTGAACAGGATTCGCTTCGAGGCGCCCGAAGCCTTTCATGCGGCACCAGATTACGTCTGCGCGGCACACTAGGGACGGAAACCGGCCCGAGACCCCAGGGCCAGGGCCGGTTTCCCATCCTTAGTCGACCGAGCGCCGGCTACCCGGTGATCGCGGGAATGGTGATTGGCTTGCCCCAGTTCGACAGGACGACCTGGACGTTGCCCTGGTCCTTGTTGACCACGAACTGAACCAGGTTCGGGGTCGCGGAGCCCGCCGTGGTGTCAGCGATCCACAACGTGATCGGCAGCGCGCCGCCGCCGTCACCCAACTTCGGGATCACCGGGTCGATGACCGCGCTGTCGATGGACCCCGTCACCTTCACGCACGCAACGCCGTTAATCGTCTCGTTACCGGCAATCTGAGCGCTCTGCACCTTGGCGACGACCGCGCCCAGACCCTTGTCCTTGTCCAGGATGATGCCCGGGTCATAGATCTTCTCGGCTGGCCCCACCGACGTGTAGGCCCCGGTTTCCTTCTTGGTGTACATCGTCTTGTTGGTCACCTCGAAGTGCTCTTCGGTCGGGTCGGCCTTCTCCGACAGCCTGATCTTTGCGTCGCCGACGGCCTGACCCCCGGCGCTCTCCGGCTGGTTATTGGTCACGTCGGCGTTGACACTCACCATCGGGAGTTTGGGGAGATTCGTTGCCGTCAATTGAACGTGAACAGCGTGCAAGTCACCCGTTGCCTTCGCGGCGGCCTGCAGCAGCGACTGAGCCTTCGGATCCGACGGGCCTGTTGGGGCCGGCGAGGCCGAGGTCCCCGACGCTGCTGGGGTGGACGCGCTGGAGGAGGTCGCGGTTGAGGACTTATGCCCACACCCGGTTATGACCATTGCGAAAAGCGCCGCCGCGAACATGATCACGACAGACCCCGGCAGCAAGGGTCGACGCGCGTTAGATCGGTGAGAGATTTGCGCTTGGGACATCAAGCCATTCATTGTCAGCCTTTGCTGAGTGATCCAACCGTTGAAGTGAGCAGCGAGTCGCTACCCTCGTGGTACGACATGGGCCGGGGCTCGAATCTCGCCCGCGCCCATGGTTCCGGGTCTTGGTGACTGCAAACCCGCACCCTGGATCACGCGCAACGGCATACCGTCTCGAGCATGTCGCTGCCCTCGCAGCATGTTCACCAGATCGCATTAGCCGGAGAGCGCGACAGTAACACGCATACGGCGCATCAAAAAAGGTTTTGCACAACAACCAGCAATCAGTTGAGTCGCGCTATCCGCCGCCGTTGCCGCGGCTCGGCTCCCCGGGCCGTACACCGGCGGCTAACCTCGTCCGGGTGAGCCTGCAAGGCAATGACGCTTCTATTCGCGCGGTCTGCGACGCCGGGCTGCTCTCGGGTGCGGTGACGATGATCTGGCAACGCGGGGAAATCGTGCAAGTCAACGAGATTGGCCACCGCGACGTCGATGCCGGGCTGCCGATGCAGCGGGACACGCTGTTCCGCATTGCCTCGATGACCAAGCCGGTCACGGTGGCGGTGGCGATGAGCCTGGTCGACGAGGGCAAGTTGGCCCTGCGCGACCCTATCGCGCGGTGGGTGCCCGAGCTGGCCGACCCGCGGGTGCTCGACGACCCGCACGGCCCGCTGGACCGCACGCATCCCGCGCGTCGGGCGATCTTGATCGAGGACCTGCTCACCCACACCAGCGGTCTGGCCTACGGCTTCTCCGTGTCCGGACCCATCTCCAAGGCGTATCTGCGCCTGCCGTTCGGCCAGGGCTCGGCCACCTGGCTGGCCGAGCTGAGCGCCCTGCCCCTGGTGCACCAGCCCGGCGACCGGGTGACCTACAGCCACTCCATCGACCTGCTGGGCGTGATCATTTCCCGTATCGAGGGCAAGCCCTTCTACCAGGTTCTCGACGAACGGATCCTGGGCCCGGCCGGGATGACCGACACCGGATTCTTCGTCTCCGCCGAAGCGCGGCGCCGCGCCGCCACCATGTATCGGCTCGACGAGCGCGACCAGCTGCGGCACGACGTGATGGGCCCGCCGCAGGTCAAGCCGCCGTCGTTCTGCAACGCCGGAGGCGGATTGTGGTCGACGGCGGACGACTACCTGCGGTTCGTGCGGGTGCTGCTATCAGACGGGAGCGTCGATGGCGTGCGGGTGTTGTCCAGTGAGTCGGTGCGGTTGATGCGCACCGACCACCTGACCGATGAGCAGAAGCGACACCCCTTCCTCGGGGCTCCGATGTGGGTGGGCCGCGGGTTTGGGCTGAACCTGTCGGTGGTCACCGATCCGGCGAAGTCGGCGCAGCTGTTCGGGCCCGGCGGGGTCGGGACGTTCAGCTGGCCCGGCGCATACGGGACGTGGTGGCAGGCCGACCCGAGCGCCGATCTGATCCTGCTGTACCTGGTGCAGAACATGCCCACGTTCTCCTCGGACGCGGCCGCCGCGGTCGCGGGCAACACGTCACAAGCCAAACTGCGGACGGCGCAACCCAAGTTCGTCCGGCAGACCTATCGCGGGCTGGGCCTGTAGATGTACCCGCCAGACCACATCACCGGGCCGCGGCTGGTGCTGCGCCCCCCGGTGCTCGATGACGCCGGCGCGCTGTTTCAACGGGTGGCCCGCGACCCGGAGGTCACCCGGTATCTGCTGTGGACACCCCACCCCGACGTGGCCGCGACGCGACGGGTGATCACCGAGAAACTCAACGCCGGCGACGACACCCGGACCTGGGCCATCACGCTGCGGCACAGCGGCGACGTCATCGGGCTGATCAGCTGCCGGCGGCCCGTTCCGCACTCCGTCGAGGTGGGTTACTGCATCGGCCGGCGGTGGTGGGGCAAGGGCTTGATGTCCGAGGCGCTCGACATCATGGTTTCGGCGCTCACGGCCGACCGCGGCGCGTACCGCGTCTGGGCCACGTGCCATGTCGACAACGAGCGGTCGGCCCAGCTGCTGCAGCGAGCCGGTTTCGCATTGGAGGGCAGGCTGGCGCGAAGCGCCGTCTATCCCAATATCGGACCCGAGCCGGGCGACAGCCTGCTCTACGCCAAGCCCCTGCGGTGAGCGTGGGCCCGCTCTTGGGGCCCTCGCCATGGTGGCCCCGCTCTTGGGCCCCCGCTCTTGGGGCCCTCGCCATGGTGGCCCCGCTCGCCGAGTCTGCGCTGAGGGCGCGAATCCTTCGCGAAATCGACGCTGCACGCAGTCTCGGCGCCATGACCGCAGGCTCGATGACCTGACTAAGCGTGCTCGAGTGCCCGACGGGCGTAGGCCCGCACGTCGGCGTCGCTGTCCTTGAGCGCCAGGCTCAGCGCATCGCGCACACCGACGTGTGCGGCAGGTTCGCCGGCCCACCGGGTCAGGCTCAGGACGGCAGCCTTCCGCACGTCCAGATGCGCGTCGGCGAGCGCATCCGTCAACACACCGCGAACTCGGTCGGAGCGGCGGACAACGCGCGGGCGGCACCCTCGCGCACCTGCCATGCGGAGGCCCGCAGTGCCTGCTTGATTGCGGTGAAATCACTTTCGCTGCAACCTAATTCGCCGAGTGCCGTGAGCGCTGCCGCGCGCACCAGCGGGTCTGAATCGCCAAGCAGCGCGCTAACGGTGTCGGCACCGCCGCGCAGTTTGGCCAAGCCTGTGGCCGCGGCGTACTGGCGCTTCTATACGCGCAACCGGGTCGAGCTGACCGCGTTGCGGCAGGCAGCGTTGGTCAACGCCGAATTCGGCGCCCAGATCCAGCAGCTGATGAACCGGGACATCAACCACCTACGCGACCACCTCGACCCCATCACCGCGGCCGGCCGCACGCTGCCCGCCCCCCCGGAGCTCACACTGGCGATGTTCGCCGGGTTGCTAGACGGGTTCGGATCGCACTGGCAGATGTCACAAGGCCGGTTCGGCGAATATCAGGTCGGTGACGACGAAGCCATCGACGCGCTGACCGACTTCGTCTACCGCGCACTGAATTTCGGAGCGTAACAATCGCGGGGAGCGACCGTTACGCTCGTTCGGTAACGACCTGTACGGCGCTGTCGCCGTTGATGCTGGACGCATCCGGTGGGATTTCGAATGTCGACGCCGCTTCGCCCACCGCGGCCATCGCCGCATTGCGTTGGGCCTCCAACCGCGCCAGCGCCTCCTGAGTGAACACCGACAAACCGAGGTCGTGGTTGTAGCCGTGGATCTCCTTGACATCGAGCTGCGCCAGGAAATAGATGATCTCCTTGGAGACCACCTGACCCGGGACCAGGACCGGAAAGCCCGGCGGATAGGGCACCACGAACGTCGTCGACACCAGTTTCTTTCCCTCGGCGAGCCGCCGGCCGGCACTGCCGATCTGCACATACTCCCGGTCCGATTCCTCGTAACCGGCGTAGAAGGCCGACCGCATGTCGCCGAACGGGCTGGCCTCATCGGGGCGGAAGGCGATGTCGAACTCGCTGAAGTCGGGCAGGTGCGGCAGATCCTCGGTGATCTCCTCGACGCGGCGATGATGCAGCGCCCAGTCGGCCCCGCTGGCCGCCGCCTTCTCCCGGTCGAGGTCGGTGGCGACCCGGCGCAGCACGTCGAGCAGGTAATGAACGCTCGACCAGGTGACGCCGATGGTGAAGATCAACAACACGCTGTTGATCGACGTCTTGTTGATCTGGATGCCAAACCGATCCATCAGCACCTTTTCCCGGAAGTCGAACCCATTCATCCCCGTCTCACCGAGGAACAGGGTGACCCGCGTCGGGTCCAGCACGAACTGGTCCGAGCGCCACGCCTCGTTCCATTCCTCCAGCGCGCCCTGCCTGACCTCGCGGTAGGAGCTGACGTGGGACGCCCGGAAGTCCTCGGGCACCAGGTCGGCCTCGTCGAGGATGCGGAACCATTTGCTGATCAGCCGGTCCTTGCGGACACGGTGCCGGAAAACCAGCGCCATGTCATAGGTCTTGCGTACCAACTCGAACCCCTCGATGTCCACCTGACGGCGCGCCAGGTCCAGCGAGGCGAGCAATTGCTGGTTCGGCGACGTCGACGTGTGGGTCAAAAACGCCTCGCCGAAAGCGTCCCGGGCGCGTGAGTTGAAGTCCTGGTCGCGGACGTGGATCATCGACGCCTGCCGGAAGGCCGACAGCGACTTATGCGTCGAATGCGTCGAATAGACGCGAACCCGCGCCCGCTGCGGGTCGGGTAGCAGCCGGCGGTTGACCCACTCCGACCGCGGAACTCCCTCGATCGAGGCGGCCCATTCCCGGTATTCGGCGGCGTACTGCGGCGTCGCCAGCGTCTCCCCGAGCCGCTTGGCCGAAACCATTGCGGTGCGTTGCCGGGCCCACGGCACCGCGGTCGCGAAGGCGTACCACGCCTCGTCCCACAGGAAGCAGATGTCCGGCTTGATCGCCAGCACCTCCTCCAACACCCGGCGCGGGTTGTAGACGACGCCATCGAAGGTGCAGTTGGTCAACAGCAGCATCCGCACCTTGTGCAGCTGTCCGGCCGCCTCGAGGTCCAGCAGCGTCTGTTTGATGGTCTGCAGCGACACCGCGCCGTAGATGGCGAACTGCGGCAGCGGGTAGGCGTCCAGGTAGAGCGGGTAGGCCCCCGCCAACACCAGACCGTAGTGGTGCGACTTGTGGCAGTTGCGGTCGATCAGCACGATGTCGCCCGGCCGGGTCAGCGATTGCACGACGATCTTGTTGGCCGTCGACGTGCCGTTGGTGACGAAGTACGTGTGGTCGGAACGCCACGTGCGGGAGGCCTTGCCCTGCGCGTCCTTGATGTTGCCGTGCGGGTCAAGCAGCGAGTCCAGCCCACCGCTGGTGGTCGAGGTCTCGGCCATGAAGATGTTGCGGCCGTAGAACTCGCCCATGTCCTGTAGCGACTTCGAGTTGAAGATGCTGGCGCCGCGCGCGACGGGCAGCGCGTGAAACTGGCCGACCGGTGCGGACGCGTAGGCGCGCAGCGCGTCGAAGAACGGGGTGGCGAAGCGGTTGCGTAAGCCCGCGACGACCGTGCTGTGCAGATCGGTGACGTCGTTTAGACGGTAAAACGTGCGGTCGTAGACGTCCGGCTCGTCGTCGGAGCCCGCCGCGATCGACTCGTCGGTGAGCAGATACAGGTCGATGTGGGGCCGCAGCTCCCTGATCCATTCGCCGCATTCGATCCAGTCCTGCGGGCGATCGGAACCGACCGTCGCCTCCTCCGAGTCCGCGGCCCCCAACAGGGTGTTCATCAGCGGGACTCGGTCACGCGAGCGCAGCGGCAGGTCGTGGCGGATGATCGCGGCCTGGATCTCGCCGTTGAGCGCCACCGCGGTGATGGCGTCCTCGACGCTGGGGGCCACCAGGATCTCGAATTGGACGTCACCGGACGGGTCGCGCAGCGCGCGCAAGCTCTCGGCGAGACAATCGGGGGCCGTTGCCGGGGAATCGTCGGCCAGCAGGACCGTATAGAACTGTTGCCGCTTGGCCTGAGCCACCAACTCCTGATCGCCCAGTGGGGCCGCAGTATCGAAAAGCCCTGCGCGGTCGCCGTATTCACCGAGCAGGCGCACGGCCAGCGACACCTCTTCGGTGAGCCGCACCGTGGACAGGCTCTCCAGGTGGGCGCGGAACGTCGCCAGGTTCGCGGCGCCCGGATACAGCCAGTACCGCTCGTAGGCGCCGATGCGGTCCATCAGCCGCTTCACCCGGGCGACGTCGTGCGCTTTGTCCAGGCCGGCGAGGTCTACCTCGGCGAGATGACGGCATGCGTCGTCGAGCAGGTTCCACGTGTCGATGCGCGTGTACGACGGGTTGGCCACTGCCGCCAGCGCCGAAACGCGAAGTCGGCGCGGTTGGGCACTGTTTCGGTTCATCTCGTCCCCGTTCTCCTGGCGCAAGTCGCGCGATGCCGGGCTTCGACATTGCCAAAACATCGCCAATTGACGTTGATTCTGTCCCGCCGTGCCGCGTAGCGGAATCGTTTCGCGCAGCGGGCTCAGTGCCCTGGGTGATCGTCGCTGTCGACTTCGCTGTCCACGATCCGCCGATTGCTCCGCATGCCGAGCGGGTTTTCCACCCACTTGAGCACCGAGCGCTGCGGAAAGTCCCAGCGGCGCGCGGGCAGATCGGTGACGTCGGACAGCGAGCGCACCACGGCCTGCGTCAGGCCCATGATCGCGGCCATCACCGGCAGCAACGGCTGCAGCGGTTTGGCCGCCTGGCGGACGGTGCTGATGCGGCGGGCCAGGATGAGGCGCTCGATCGAGTGATACAACCAAGCGCCGACCCCCAGCGCGTAGATCGACAGCACCGACGCGACGATGGTCCACCCGTACGCGGCGCAGACGACGGCACCGAACACCACCGTCCCAGCCAGCCAGGCGGCCAGCACCACCCGCAACTCCAGCCGGGTCATGAAGCGCCCTCTCGGACCGCTTGCGCGGCCGCGCGGATCTGCGGGGTCACCAGCATGACCTGGCCCAGTACGCCGTTCACGAACCCCGGCGAGTCGTCGGTGGACAGCTCCTTGGCCAGCTCCACGGCCTCGTCGACGGCGACCGGTGCCGGAACGTCATCGGCGTAGAGCAACTCCCACACCGCGACCCGCAGAATGGCGCGGTCCACCGCGGGCAACCGGTCCAGTGCCCAGCCCTGCAAGTGCGAGGTGATCAGGTCGTCGATGTGGGCGGCGTGCTCGCCCACGCCCCGCGCGACCAGGGTCGTGTAGAGATGCAGCGGTGCCACCTCCGGTTTCGTCTCGGCCAGCGCGGTGCGGGTGTCGACGGCCTCGACCGGGGTCATGCCACGGGCCTCGGCCTCAAACAGCAGGTCCACCGCGCGCTTGCGGGCCTGATGACGTCCCTTAACCGGCCTGGCCGGTTTGCCGCTCGGCGCCGCTTTTCGATCCGGCATAGTCAGGCGTTAACCCGGCCCAGGTAGCTGCCGTCGCGGGAATCCACCTTCAGCTTGTCGCCGGTGTTGATGAACAGCGGCACCTGGATCTGCGCGCCGGTCTCCACCGTGGCGGGTTTGGTGCCCGCGCTGGACCGGTCACCTTGCAGGCCCGGCTCGGTGTGGGTGACCTCGAGCTCGACGGTCACCGGCAGTTCGATGTACAGCGGCGACCCGTTGTGGAAGGCCACCTGCACCGGCAGCCCCTCCAGCAGGAACCGCGCGGCGTCGCCGACCAGGGACTCCGGCAGCGGGTGCTGCTCGTAGTCCTCGCTATCCATGAACACGAAGTCCGATCCGTCGCGGTACAGGTAGGTGGTATCGCGGCGGTCGACGGTGGCGGTGTCGACCTTCACCCCTGCGTTGTAGGTCTTGTCGACGACCTTGCCCGAGAGCACGTTCTTGAGCTTGGTGCGCACGAAGGCCGGTCCCTTGCCGGGTTTGACGTGCTGGAACTCGGTGATCGTCCACAACTGGCCGTCGATCGCCAGGACAAGTCCGTTCTTGAAGTCAGCGGTGGTCGCCACGGTCTGCTAGATCTCCTACAGGATGGCCAGTTCCTTGGGGAACCGGGTCAATAATTCCGGGCTCTGCCCGGCACTTTCTGAGGCTGCTGGGGTTGCTCCAGAGGCCACTACCAATGTGTCCTCGATGCGCACACCACCACGGCCGGGTAGATAGACGCCGGGCTCCACAGTCACCACGGAGCCCGCCAGTAGTGTACCGGCGGACGTCGCCCCGATGCCTGGCGCTTCGTGTATCTGAAGGCCGACGCCGTGTCCCAGACCATGACCGAACTGCTCGCCGTAGCCGGCCTCGGCGATCAGCTGGCGGGCCGCGCCGTCGACGTCGCACAGGTTGGTGCCCGGCACCAAAGCCTCCCGACCCGCCTTTTGCGCCTCAGCGACCAGCTGATAGATCTCCAACTGCCAATCGGCGGCGGGGCCCAGCACGAACGTGCGGGTCATGTCGGAGTGGTATCCGGCGACCAGCGCGCCGAAGTCGATCTTCACGAAATCGCCCGCGGCCAGCACCGCGTCGGTGGGCCGGTGATGCGGAATAGCCGAATTCGGGCCGGCGGCCACGATCGTCTCGAACGAGATCGTATCGGCACCGTGGTCGAGCATCAGGTTTTCCAGCTCGCGGGCCACCTCGCGTTCGGTCCGCCCGGGCCGCAGACCCCCGCGTTCCGCGAGATCGGCGAGCGCCGCGTCGGCGGCCTCGCAGGCCAGCCGCAGCAGCGCCAGCTCGCCTGCGTCCTTAACCTCGCGCAACGCCTCCACGGTCCCGGCGGCCCGCACCAGCTCGGTGGGTCCGGCGTCCCGCTCGGACAACTCGCTGGTCAGCGCGTCGAAGCCGTCGACGGTGACCACGTTGCTCTCGAAACCCAGCGTGCGCACACCGTCGTCGGCCGCCCGACCGGCCAGGTGGCGCCCGACGGCGCGGTCGATAGCCACTTCGAGCCCGGGCGCTTGCTGCGCGGCCTGCGTGCGGTAGCGGCCGTCGGTAGCCAGCACGGCCTCACGGTCGTCGGCGAAAACCAGCAACGCGCCGTTTGAGCCGGTGAATCCGGACAGATATCGCACGTTGATCAGGTCCGTGACCAGCATCGCATCGAGTCCCGCGGCGCGAATTTGTGCTTTCAAATTGTCTCGACGCTGGGAATGTGTCACGACTCTTGACGGTACTCGCTACGCTTTTGCTCCATGAACAAGTGGATGATGCGCGGATTGGTGTTCGCCGCAGCGATGGTTGTGCTTCGCCTGATCCAGGGCGCGATGATCAACGCGTGGCAGACGCAGTCCGGGTTGATCAGCATCGTGCTGCTGACTTTCTTCATCGTCGGCGTCATCGTCTGGGGCGTGATGGACGGCCGCGCTGATGCCAAGGCGAACCCGGATCCGGACCGCCGCGCCGATCTGGCCATGACCTGGCTGCTGGCTGGCCTGATAGCGGGACTCATCAGCGGCGCGGTGGCCTGGCTGATTTCGCTGTTCTACAAAGGCCTCTACACCGGGGGTCTTCTCAACGAGGTGACGACGTTCGCGGCGTTCACCGCGTTGATCGTCTTCGTGCCAGGCATCATCGGCGTGGCATTCGGCCATTGGCGGGTTGACCGCAGTGCGCCCGAGGCCCCCCAGCACGACGGCTCCCGTGACCGGGATGACACCGACGTGTTCGCCGCTGTGCGCGATGACGACACCGCGACCGGGGAAAGGGCCGGGGAGACAGCCCCGGCCCACTCTCGCTCCGCGGCGCCCACTGCCGTCGCGGTCGCTGACCGGGAGGCCGAGCGCGAGGCACCCACCGAAGCGGCGGCCACGACGGAGCGCGAGGCACCGACCGAGGTGATCCGCACCACCGAAACCGATGCGCCGACGGAATCGTTCAAACTGCCGTCCAGTGAGGACAAGACCGAGGTCATCCGCACGCACGACCCGGACAAAACCCAACAGGGCACCATCCAGTCGGACATCCCGAAAAAGGATTAGCTCTCGGCCCGGCGCGCCCGGCGGGCGTCGTGCGTCGTGCGTCCGGCCACCCCGCGCCGCCCGCGCCGCCCGGCCCGGCGCGCGCCCGGCCGCCAGACCCGCCCGTCGCCGAGCGTGAACTGGCGGCGCGATTTTGGCAAAAATCTCGCCCTCACGTCACGCTCGGCGCCCGGCCCGCCACCCAACGCACCCGGCCACCCCACGCGCGCCCGGCCCGCTCGGCGCCCGGCCCGCCACCCAACGCGCCCGGCCACCCCCGCGCACCCGGCCTGCCCGGCGCGCGCCCGATCAGCTCTCGGCCGTCCCGGCCAGGTAGCGCAGGGCGAGCAGGTAGCCCTGGATGCCCAACCCGACGATCACACCTGTCGCGACCGGGCTCAGGTACGACTGGCGCCGAAACTCCTCGCGCGCATGCACATTGGAGATGTGCACCTCAATCAGGGGGGCGCTCAGTTCGGCGCAGGCATCGCGCAGCGCCACCGACGTGTGGGTCAGACCGCCGGCGTTGAGGATCACCGGTTCACCAGCGTCGGCAGCCAGATGTATCCAATCCAACAGCTCAGATTCGCTATCGCTTTGCCGCACAACGACTTTCAGGCCGACTTCGGCGGCCTCCCGCTCGACGGCGGCGGTCAACTCGTCGTAGGTGGTGCTGCCGTAGACGTCGGGTTCGCGGCGGCCCAGCCGGCCGAGGTTGGGGCCGTTGATGACGTGCACCGTGCCGGTCATGAGTTGACCAACCCCGCGTAGGCACTGACCAGCAACCCCGGGTCGGGCCCCACCAACCGGCCCGGCTTAGCCAGTCCGTCGAGAACCACGAAGCGAAGCACCCCGGCCCGCGTCTTCTTGTCCCCCGCCATGTATTCCAAGAGCTCCGGCAGGGCATCGGCGTCGTAGCTCACCGGCAGGCCCAGCGACTCCAGGATGCTGCGGTGTCGCGCGGCGGTTGCGTCATCCAGCCGCCCGGTAAGCCTGGCCAGCTCGGCGACGAACACCAGGCCCACCGACACCGCGGCACCGTGCCGCCACTGGTAGCGCTCCCGGCGTTCGATCGCGTGCGCCAAAGTGTGGCCGTAGTTGAGGATTTCACGCAACTCGGATTCCTTCTCGTCGGCGGCGACCACCTCGGCCTTGACGACGATCGCCCGATGGATCAGCTCCGGCAGCACATCGCCCTTCGGGTCCAGCGCGGCCTGCGGGTCGGCTTCGATGAGGTCCAGGATCACCGGGTCGGCGATGAATCCGGCTTTCACCACCTCGGCCATGCCGGCGACGATTTCGTTGTGCGGCAACGTTTCCAGTGTCGTCAGGTCGACCAGGACCGCGAGCGGTTGATGGAAGGCGCCGACGAGGTTCTTGCCGGCCTCGGTGTTGATGCCGGTCTTGCCCCCGACGGCGGCATCGACCATGCCGAGCAGGGTTGTGGGCACGTGCACGATCGAGACGCCGCGCAGCCAGGTGGCCGCGGCGAAACCCGCGACGTCGGTGGCGGCCCCGCCGCCAAGACTGACCAGTGCGTCTTTGCGACCAATCCCGATGCGGCCCAGCACCTTCCAGATGAAGCCCACGACCGGGAGGTCCTTGCCCGCCTCGGCGTCCGGGATTTCAATGCGGTGCGCGTCGACGCCCTTGTCGCCCAAGTGCTTTCGAATCGCCTCGGCGGTCTCGGCCAACACCGGCTGGTGCAGGATGGCGACTTTGTGGCGGTCGGCGAGCAGTTCTTCCAGCTCGGTGAGTAGACCGGTACCGATCACCACCGGGTACGGCGGGTCGACGGCCACCTGCACGGTGACCGGCTCGTTGCTCATGTGGCCGCCCCGGTTGGTGAGGTGGCCTGCAACCGCGACACGATGTAGCGAACGACGGCCCCGGGGTTGCGGCGGTTGGTGTCGACGCGCATGGTCGAGACGCGCCGGTACAGCGGAATCCGTTTGGCCATCAGGTCGCGGTATTTCTCCGCGCGGTCGGGGCCGGCCAGCAGCGGCCGCACGGTGTTGCCTCCGGTGCGCCGCACACCCTCCGCAGCGCCGATCTCGAGGTAGATGACCGTGTGTCCGGCCAGCGCCGCGCGCACGCCCGGGCTGGTCACCGCGCCGCCACCGAGCGACAGCACGCCGTCGTGTTCGGCCAATGCCCTGCGCACCACGTCCTCCTCGATGCGCCGGAATTCCGTCTCCCCGTCGGTGGTGAAGATGTCGGCGATGGCGCGGCCCGTCTGCTGCTCGATCAGCACGTCGCTGTCGAGCAGGCCAACCTCCAGCGCTTTGGCCAGCCGCCGCCCGATGGTGGATTTTCCGGAGCCCGGCAATCCCACGAGTACCGCTTTGGGCGCCATGGCTAGGACCCCGACGCTCTTGTCGCGGGCGCTTCGCGGTCGGCCACAGCGCGCTGGTACGCCTCGATGTTGCGCCGGGTCTCGGTGAGTGAGTCGCCGCCGAACTTCTCCAGCACCGCGCGCGCCAACACCAGCGCAACCATCGTCTCGACCACGACCCCGGCCGCCGGCACCGCACACACGTCGGACCGCTGATGGATGGCGACGGCCTCGTCGCCGGTTGCCATGTCGACGGTCGCCAACGCACGCGGCACGGTGGAGATCGGCTTCATCGCCGCGCGCACGCGCAGCGGCTGGCCGTTGGTCATGCCACCCTCCAGGCCACCGGCCCGGTTGGTGGAGCGGACGACGCCGTCGGGACCCGGGTACATCTCGTCGTGGGCGCGGCTGCCGCGGCGCCGCGCGGTTTCGAAGCCGTCGCCGATCTCCACGCCCTTGATCGCCTGGATGCCCATCACCGCGGCGGCCAGCTGGCTGTCGAGTCGGTTGTCGCCGCTGGTGAACGATCCCAGCCCGACCGGCAGGCCCAGCGCCACCACCTCGACCACACCGCCAAGCGTGTCGCCGTCCTTCTTGGCTGCCTCGATCTCGGCGATCATGGCCTGCTCGGCGGTCGTGTCGAACGCGCGGACGGGGCTGTCGTCGATCGCGAGCAGGTCTTCGGGTCGGGGGGGCGGACCGTCGTACGGCGCCGACGGGCCGATCGCGATGACGTGAGAGAGCACCTCGACGCCGAGCGCCTGTCGCAGGAAAGCCCGCGCGACAGTCCCCGCCGCGACGCGGGCAGCGGTTTCGCGGGCGCTGGCGCGTTCCAGCACGGGCCGGGCGTCGTCGAAGCCGTACTTGAGCATGCCTGCGTAGTCGGCGTGCCCCGGTCGCGGCCGGGTGAGCGGCTCGTTGCGTGCCGAGTCGGCCAACTCTGCCGGGTCGACGGGGTCGGCGGCCATGACGGTTTCCCACTTCGGCCACTCGGTGTTGCCGATCTCGATCGCGATCGGGCCGCCCAGGGTGACCCCGTGGCGCACGCCGGACAGCACGGTCACCGCGTCGCGCTCAAACTTCATCCGCGCGCCACGGCCGTAGCCCAGCCGGCGACGGGCCAACTGGTCGGCGATCTCGGTGGACGTGAGCTCTACGCCGGCGACCATGCCGTCGACCACGGCCACCAGCGCGCGGCCATGAGATTCCCCGGCGGTGATCCAGCGCAACACCCGACTATCTTCCCATGTCGCCGGCCAAGACCCTGGCGCGTGCCGTCAGCCGTCGCGATTCGCCAGAATTTCGCGGAGGGTGGGCAAGACTCGTTGATCCTTGGGACGATTCGCCGCCTGTTTGGATCGGATTATGTCGCTCAGCGCGGCAATTTGGACGATCACGTCGTAAATGTCCGCCGATATGGCGTCGCGGTGTAGGTCTGCGTAGCCGCGTGTGCCCGACGGCTGAAACGAGATGTCGAGGTCCCCTGCGTCGGTCACGAGATTCCATGTCTGCGCCGCGGCCAATCCCTCCGCAGTGCAGGTAAATGACAGCCCTTCAGGGACGGATTCGGTCCGTATGCGGGCGTTGAGCTCGTTCAGGGCGGCGGCCAGGCAGGTTAGGTTAGCGCGACTGGCCTTGGGCGTGATGTCGGCGTCTTCGGTGGGGAATGGTGAGCCATGGAAGATCGCGGCCAGCCCCCCGATCAGTATGTAGGTCACGCGATGGCGGTTGAGCACATCAAACAATCGCGGCAGGTCGGGTGTCACCTCACCGCCGGCCCGCCACGCGCAGGTCACTGAGCTGCCGTGCCAGGTCCGCGTGACGATCCAGCCGTTCTCGCCCGGAGAGGTGGGCAAGGCGCGCGGCTTGGGCAACGTCGCTGTCGTCACGGGGGACCATGTGGAGCTCCAGATCGAGCCCGCACAAGCGGATCAGCCGAACCACGTCGTCGAGGCTGACGGCGGTGGAGCCGGATTCCCAGCGGGCGACGGCGGGTTGAGCTGTTCCCGCCCGCGCGGCGAGCTCCGCCTGGGTTAGACCAGCGCGACGGCGTGCCTCGCGAATCAAATATCCACCGCGGTGACGCATGCCAAAATTATAACAGATCTGTTATATGCTAGGCGACCCCAGCGCGCCCAGCGCCGCCAGCGCCGTGGCCGTCGCGGTGGCCACGCACATCGACGGACCATGCGGCACGGTCACCGCACCGGAGCCGGCCCGGGCGACGACGGCCCAGAGCGCCGTGAGTAGCGGCGCGGCCAGCGCCGCCAGAAACCACACGTCGACACCAAAACAGCCGGCCAGGCCGCCGAGGCCGATCGCCAGCTTCACGTCGCCGGCGCCCATCGACGCCGGCGCCAGCGCATGCACCGCCAGGTAGATCGCGGTCAACGCGACCGCCCCGGACAGCGCGGGCAGGCAGCGGCCGCCGATCGTCGCGGCCAGCAGAACCACCGCGGCCCCGGGCAGCGTCAGCAGGTTGGGCAACCGGCGCTGCCGGATGTCATAGCAGCTCAACACGGTGAGCCAGGCCGTCACCACAGCGGCCATCCAGATCCGCATGGAGGCAGGTTAATCCAGCTCCGCCAAGGCGCAAGTCATCGCTTCTCGCGGCGCGGGCGAGCCGGTGAATTGCTCCACCTGCGCGAACGCCTGATGCAGCAGCATCTGCAGGCCGCTGATCACCCGGCCGCCCGCGGCGGCCACCGCGGCGGCCAGCGGCGTGGGCCAGGGGTCGTAGACGGCATCCAGCAGCACGGGGATCGCGACCAGCGCGCCGGCATGGCGGGCCGCCACGTCAGCCGGAATCGTGCTGACCAGCACCCGTGCGGCGGCAATCTCGTCGGCCAGCCCGTCGCTGTCCAGGCCGCAGAACCGGGTCTCCACGCCGACGCGGTTGCCCAGGTCCACCAACCGGGCGGCCTTGTCCGGGTTGCGCGCGACGACGGTGATGCCGGTGACGCCGGATTCGGCGAGCCCGACCACGGCGGCCGGCGCGGTGCCACCGGAACCACACACCACGCCGCGTCCGGTTGTCGGTCCGATCGCCCCGGCCACGCCGTCGATGTCGGTGTTGTCGGCGCGCCAGCCGCGCGCGGTGCGGACAAGGGTATTGGCCGATCCGACCTGCTGCGCACGTGTCGTGCGCTCGTCGGCGACGCGCAGTGCGGCGAACTTGCCCGGCATGGTCACCGACACTCCGACCCATTCGGGCCCGAACCCTCCGACCAGGCCGGGCAGTTGCTCGGCGGTGCATTCGATGCGGTCGTAGGTCCAGTCGTCCAGGCCCAGCGCGCGGTAGGCGGCCAGGTGCAGCTGCGGAGACTTTGAATGCGCGATCGGCGAGCCGAGTACCCCGGCTTTCATGCGCGCGTTTCTAGCGCGGCGTGCTGTCGAGGACACCGTTGTGCTTGGCCAGCTCGATATTCGCCAGATGCTGCTTGTAGTCGCTGGTGAACAGCGTCGTCCCCTGCTTGTCGATGGTGACGAAATACAGCCAGTCCCCCGGCTCGGGATGCTCGGCCGCATGTAGCGCATCCACCCCCGGCGAACAGATCGCGGTGGCCGGCAGCCCTTGGGACACGTAGGTGTTCCACGGCGTCCGCTGAGCACGGTCGGCGTCGGTGGTGGCCACCTCGCGGCGGTCCAGCGGATAGTTCACCGTCGAGTCGAACTCCAGCGTGTGGTGTATGTGCAGACGGTTGTAGATGACCTGAGCCACCTTGGGGAAATCCTGGACGTTGGCTTCCTGCTGGACCAGGGATGCCACCACGAGGATGTCGTAGGGCGACAGGCCAAGTGACTGGGCTGTGTCGACCAGACCGGACTTCAGGTACTCCACGGCGCCGGCGTTGATCAGATTCGACAGGATGGTCTGCGCCGAGGCCGAAGGATCGACGTTGAAGGTCCCCGGCGCGATGAGGCCCTCGATGCGGCGATGGTCGCTGCCCAGCTCGGTCACCGGCTCCTGCGCCCAGGCCGGAACGGACAAGCTCGCCGGGGGGACGGTACCTGCGGCTTTGCGCAGGTCCTCCACAGAGACGCAGCGCTGGGTGCCGTCGAGATCCACGCAGGTGGCGCGCGAGATCAACGTGAGGATCCCGGGGTTGACCGCGTTGGTCTTCACGTCGGTGGTGTCGTCGAGCTGACGCCCCTCGGGGATGACCAGCTTGCCCACCCGGTTTTTCGGGTCGACCAGCCGCGCGACGGCGTCCGACGCCGGGATCTCGGTTCGCATCCGGTAGAAACCGGGCTGGATCGACGAGATCGCGGCGTTGCCGTGCGCGGCCTCGACGAATGCCCGGACGGTGGCGACCACGCCCTGGCCGTGCAGCGTCTCCCCGACCTTGGTGGTGGAGTCGCCGTCCTGCACCTGGATGACGATGTCGCGCTTGCCCGAACCGGTGAAGTCGTCCCCCGAGCCTGTCATGCGGTGCCACAGCTTGGCACCGACGACGACGGCGGCCAGGACGACGACGACCAGCAGGGTGAGTGCGAAGCCGCTGGCTATGCGCCGCTTGCGCCGACCGCGCTCCGCCCGGATCCGCTCGACGCGCGTCCGCCGATGCCGAGGCGGCCCAACCGCCTCGGGCTTGGCGCGCTCGTCGCGCACGCTGTCAACCATCCGTGCCCTCGCCGGCCCCGGAACCGGCACGGGCACGGCGCTGATCCAGCCAGCTCTGCAGGATCGCCACCGCCGCCGCCTGGTCGATCACCGCACGCTGTTCTTTGGTCCGCATCCCCGCCGCCCGCAGCGACCGCTGCGCGCTGACGGTGGTCAGCCGCTCGTCGGCCAGCCGCACCGGGACGGGCGGGACTCGACGGGCCAGTACTTCGCCCAGTCTGCCGGCCAGGTCGATCGCGTCCTGGGCGGAAGCACCCGTGCGATCCGCCAGCGTGCGCGGCAGTCCGACGACCACCTCGACGGCCTCCAACTCGGCGGTCAGCGCGGCCAGGCGGCGCAGGTGCTTGCCGGAGCGGTCACGACGCACCGTCTCCACCGGGGTGGCCAGGATGCCGTCGGGGTCGCTGGATGCCACGCCGATGCGCACGCTGCCCACGTCGATGCCGAGGCGGCGGCCACGGCCGGGGTCGAGGTCCCCGGGTTGGTCAGGCAGCCGGTGCTGTGAGGAACCCACTCAGCCGACCCGCGCTATCTCTGCGCGCACCGCGTCCAGGGCGGCATCGATGCCGGCCGGGTTCTTGCCCGAACCCTGCGCCAGATCGGCTTTACCGCCGCCGCGACCCTCGACGGCCAGCGCCAGCTGTTTGATCAGCTCGTTGGCGTGCAGCCCAAGGTCCTGGGCGGCCTGGTTTACCCCGACCGCGTAGGGGACGCTCGAGCCTTCATCCCCGGAGCCCGCTGAGATCAGCGCTACCACCGCGGGATCGCTGCCCAGCTTCCCGCGGATGTCACCGACCAGGGAACGAAGGTCGGCCGCCGTCGTCCCGCCCGACATCCGCTGCGCCACCACACGGACGTTACCGATGCGCTCGGCGCCGGCTGCCGCGTTGGTGGCCGCGGCCCGGGCGTTGGCCTGCCGCGCACGTTCCAGTTCCTTTTCGGCGGCCTTGAGTCGCTCGACCAAATTGGCCACCCGGGCCGGCACCTCCTCGGACGGCACCTTCAGCGACGACGCGAGCCCCGCCATCAGCGCGCGCTCCTTGGCCAGGTGCCGGAAGGACTCCAGCCCCACGTAGGCCTCGACCCGGCGCACCCCCGATCCGATCGACGACTCGCCGAGGAGGGTCACCGGACCGATCTGCGCCGAGTTGTGCACGTGGGTGCCTCCGCACAGCTCCAGCGAGAACGGCCCGCCGATCTCCACCACCCGCACTTGGTCGGGATAGGCCTCGCCGAACAACGCCATCGCGCCCATCGCCTTGGCCTTGTCCAGCTGTTCGGTGAAGGTGTGCACCTCGAAATCGGCCTGGACGGCCTCGTTGGTCACCTCTTCGATCTGGGTGCGCTGCTCTTCTGATAGCGGGCCCTGCCAGTTGAAGTCGAATCGCAGGTAGCCCGGCCGGTTCAGCGATCCGGCCTGAACAGCGTTGGGCCCCAGCACCTGTCGCAGCGCGGCGTGCACCATGTGGGTGCCCGAGTGCCCCTGTGTCGCACCCTTGCGCCAGCCGGCGTCCACCGCGGCCACCACGGTGTCGCCCTCGACGAACTCCCCGGACTCGACGTTAACCCGATGCGCGTGCAGGGTTTTGGCGATCTTTTGCACGTCGGTGACGGCCGCGCGGGCGCTACCGCCCGAGCCGACCCCGCTGATGGTGCCGACGTCGGCGAGCTGTCCACCCGACTCGGCGTAGAGCGGCGTGCGGTCCAGCACCAACTCCACCCGCTCGGCGTTGAGCGTGTCGGCATGCGCTACCACCGGCACCCGTTTGCCGTCGACGAAGATGCCCAAAATCCTTGCCTCGGAAGTCAATTCGTCAAAACCGGTGAACTCGGTGGGCCCGGCGTCGACCAGCTCACGGTAGGCGGACAGGTCGGCGTGCGCGTGCTTGCGCGCCGCGGCATCGGCCTTGGCGCGCCGGCGCTGCTCGGCCATCAGCTCACGGAAGCCGGCCTCGTCGACCGTCAGGCCGGCTTCGCCCGCCATCTCGAGGGTGAGCTCGATCGGGAAGCCGTAGGTGTCGTGCAGCGTGAAGGCGTCCGACCCGGACACCACGGCGGCGCCGGAAGACCGGGTGGCGCCGATCACCTCGTCGAACAGCTTGGAGCCCGACACCAGCGTGCGGTTGAAGGCGGTCTCCTCCGCGACGGCGATGCGGTTGATGCGGTCGAAGTCGGCGACCAGCTCGGGATAGGACGGGCCCATCGCGTCGCGCACGGTAGCCATTAGCTCACCGACGACGGGCCCGTCGATGCCGAGCAGCTTGGCCGAGCGGATGACCCGGCGCAGCAGCCGGCGCAGCACGTATCCGCGACCGTCGTTGCCGGGGCTGACGCCGTCGCCGATCAGGATCGCGGCGGTGCGGCTGTGGTCGGCGATGATGCGATAACGGACGTCGTCGGCATGATTGCCGACGTCATAGGGGCGGGGCGCGCGTGCGGCAACCAGGTCGATGACCGGGCGCAGCAGGTCGGTCTCGTACACGTTGTGCACGCCCTGCAACACCAGCGCGACGCGCTCCACACCCATGCCGGTATCGATGTTCTTACGGGGCAACGGCCCGCGGATCTCGTAGTCCTCCTTGTTGGTGCCCTCGCCCCGCTCGTTCTGCATGAAAACGAGGTTCCAGATTTCGAGGTAGCGGTCCTCGTTGACGACGGGTCCGCCCTCGGGTCCGAACTCGGGGCCGCGGTCGTAGTAGATCTCCGATGACGGGCCGCACGGACCGGGGATGCCCATCGACCAGTAGTTGTCGGCCATGCCGCGGCGCTGGATCCGCTCGGTCGGCAGGCCGGCGATCTCCCGCCACAGACCCGCGGCCTCGTCGTCGTCGAGAAACACTGTGGCCCAAAGCCTTTGCGGGTCAAGCCCGTATCCGCCGTCGGCGACGGGATCGGTCAACAGAGCCCAGGCCAATTCGATGGCGCCGCGCTTGAAGTAGTCGCCGAACGAAAAGTTGCCGGCCATCTGGAAAAAGGTGTTGTGCCGGGTGGTGATACCCACCTCGTCGATGTCCGGAGTGCGGATGCATTTCTGGATGCTGGTGGCCGTCGGGTAAGGCGGGGTGCGCGCGCCCAGGAAGAACGGCACGAACTGGACCATCCCGGCGTTGACGAACAGCAGGTTGGGGTCGTCGAGGATCACCGATGCGCTCGGCACCTCGGTGTGGCCCGCCTTCACGAAATGATCGAGGAATCGCTTCCTGATCTCGTGTGTCTGCACTTTGAGTTCGCTTCTTCCTGTTGGCTTGACTTGCTTCGATCGGGATTCCCAGCCTAGACAGCTAGCCCTCCAGGAAGC
>NZ_JAFBAR010000009.1 GCF_019247635.1 Mycobacterium sp. | reverse complement strand
GAGCAGGCGCCGCTTCTGCTCGGTGAACTCCTCCTCGGTGAGGATGCCCGAGTCGCGCAGGGAGGCCAGCTCGCGTAGCTCGGCCGCGATGCTCGTGATCGGGCCGCCCATCGGAGTCCGCGCCGCTGCAGCGGGTTCAGCGGGCTCCCCCGGCTTTTTCGTCGGCGCCCCGATCCGCTCCTTGCGCCCGGTAGCACCGGCAGCGGTCCCGGTGGTACCGGCCATCGCGCGCCCGGCCATGCCGGCCAGCGCCATCTGGCTGAACAGGCTCCCGGCGCCACCCGCGGACACTTGCGCCGCGGCGCCCACCGCGGTGGCCGGCAATACCGTCGTTGCAAGTCGTATTTCGGGAGCCGCCGCGGCCCAGCCCGGCGGCACCGACAGCTTGCCGACGATGTTGGCTTCGCCCATGCCCGCGGCTACCGGCGAGCCGAGATTCGTGATCACCGGGAACGGCGATGGCGGCACGGGTTCCGTCCCCGGGAAGGGCTCTGTCCCCGCCCAGCCGCTGACGATGTCGTCGGTGTGGAAACCGGTCAGAGCGCCGACAACGTCGTAGGGCAGCGCGGTGCTGTCGACAGCAAGTCCGCCCGCGCCAGTCGTCGGGTCGATAAGAAGCGAACTGAGGTCGGAGACCACGTTCAGCAGGTCCAGCGGCGACAAGGTCGCAGCCGAGGTCGCGGCAGGGGTCGCAAGGCTGTTGAGCGCGTCGGGTATCGCGGCCAATGCCTGGGTGACATTCGACACGGCGCCCTGCACGTTGCCGGCGGAGGTGCCCGTGGCCTGGGTGACCGCGGCGGCCTGGGCGGCCGTCCCGCTTGAATCGGTGTTCGGCGAGGGCGAGTTGAACGGCGTCAACGTCGTCGCCGACGCCGAGGCGCCCGCGTAGCCTTGCATGGCGCTGGTGTCCTGAGCCCACATCTCCGCGTACTGCGCCTCGGTCGCGGCTATCGACGCCGTGTTCTGCCCAAAGATATTCGTCGCCACCAGCGCCGTCAGCAGGGCGCGGTTGGCCGCGATGACGGGCGGCGGCACCATTTCCGCGAACGCCGTCTCATAGGCTACGACCGCCTCCTTGGCGTGCGTGGCCGTCTCCTCCGCCTGCGCGGCGGCGGCTCTCATCCACTCCAAATAGGGGGCGGCTGCGGCGGTCATGGCTCCCGACGCGGGGCCCAGCCACGGTCCGCTGGTCAGTGCCGCGACGACTGATTGGTAGAGGCTGGCCGCCGAATGCAGCTCGCCGGCCAACGTGTCCCATGCCGCCGCGGCGGCCAACATCGGTGCGGAGCCGGGACCGACATACATCCGGCCGGAGTTGATCTCCGGCGGCAGCGATGCAAAATCCATGTCGTTTCCTCCGATGTCTGGCGGCCCCCACGGCACGGCTCCTGCGACGCCAAACCGCGCGGCGTGGCAGGCCCGGCCCGGCAACCAATCGTGGTCATCTGAATACGATATGTCGTGGCGATGAATGAGCGGTGTCGCTCTAGTCAGATGGCGCCGCAGAAATTTGGCGGGATTGGGCGCGAAACTTTCCGCAGCTCGCGGCGGCAGGTGGTGCAATACGGGCGGGTCGTGTAGAAGAATTCTGGTGCTCGATCCGCCCGCCAGATCTTTCGATCCGACGATCCTCCGCGAGGCGATGGCCCGGCGGCTGTACCGCCGGGCGGATGCGACAGGGGAAATCAAGCTGCCGGCCGTGCCGAGCATGGTCGACGAGTACGTCAAAATGTTCGGTGCTCTCTTCGCCGGCTTGGGCGTGCGCCACACGGCCGACGAAGTTGCCCAACTCAGATCCGTGCTCGAGCGCGAGGCGACCAAAGCCTTCAAGTCCGCTCCACGGTCGAACATCATCGTCTCCTTCCACGCTCCCCTCGGCGCGACCGGACTGAACTACACCGTGAAATCGGAACGGTGGACGATCGAGGAAGAGTACGAGCAGTGGATGGCGATCCGCGAGCCGCCGCTATTTGGCTCACAGCCCGACGCGCGGGCGTCGGCGCTGGCCGGCGAAGCGGCCGAACCCGGTTCCTATCGAGTGCTCGACGTCGGAGCGGGCACCGGCCGAAACGCCCTGGCCCTGGCAAGGCGTGGTCACCCGGTGGACGCGGTCGAGATCACCGCGAAATTCGCCGACGTTATTCGCGCAGACGCCGAACGAGAATCGCTCGATGTGCATGTCGTCGAGGGCGACGTCTTTTCCTACGTCGAAGGCGTCGACTGGGACTACCAGCTGGTGGTGTTCTCCGAGGTGGTGCCCGACTTCCGCACTACCCGCGAGCTGCGCGGCATGTTCGAGCTCGCCGCGGGTTGCCTCGCACCGGCTGGACGCCTGGTGTTCAACGCGTTCTTGGCGCGCGACGGCTATGCCCCCGACGACGCCGCACGGGAACTCGGGCAGCAGTTCGACAGCATGATCTTCACCCGCGAAGAGTTGACGAGTGCCGCCGAGGACCTGCCTCTGGCACTCGTCGCCGACGACTCCGCAATCGAGTACGAGAAAACCCATCTGCCCCAGGGGGCCTGGCCCCCCACGGGCTGGTTCGAGAGCTGGGCGGGCGGCCTCGATGTGTTCGACGTCGAGCGCGACGAGTCTCCGATCGAGTTGCGCTGGCTCGTCTACCAAAAGGACGGTTGATTTCCGTGCCGAGCAGACGCAAAGGTGCGCGACACGCCGGACGTTCAGGGGCTTTTGCGACTGCTCGCGCTCGGGTGCCGGCGCAGGCTCCAACGCAGAAGTTCAAGCGGCTCAACGAATTTCACTGCCCATATCGCCAGGACATGGACCACTGCGCGATCGGCCGGCAACCGGCGTTGGAGGCGGCGGGCAATCATCAACACCATCAAGCTCATCGCGCGCCTGCTCAGCGCGGTCCGCGACGTTCGTTGCTTCCAGGTGGGCGGCGTTAAGCCGGTGCGGCGGCCGAACCAGTAGCCGATGCACAGTGCCGCCACCAACGCGCAGATCACCCCGAGGGCTGTCATCAGATGAGCGTCCTCGTTTGCCGTCGCGGCAAGGTCACGGCCGCGAAACACCTCGGCCAATTAACCGGCCAGCGAGCGCGCCGGACACGGGGTTTAACCGTGCCGATAAGGGGCATGAGTGATGTTGTGATTCCGCGGGTAGGACTGGGCGATTTGATCGCCAGGGCGGTGGCGTTTGTACGCACCGGCTATCCGCACGGAGTTCCAAGGACCGGTTACATCCCGCTGCTGGCGCTATTGCGGCGGAAGCTCTCCGAAGACGAAGTCGCCGCGGTGGCCGCTCGTCTGGCGGCCGACCCGGCGAGCGGCGTCGACAGCATCGATATCGGTGTGGCGATCACTCGAATCACCGACGAGCTGCCGTCCCCGACGGATCTGCAGCGCGTGCAGACTCGGATGGCCCCACGGCCCGCTGATCCCCGTCATTGAGACAGCACGGGCAAACCCACGAAAATCGTTGACCTGCAACAGGATTGCGCTCATTCCGAGGTGGTGACAACAAACTACTATCGATCCAGATCCCACTGGCCAAAGTCGGGCGCCAGAACGTCGTCGACGTCGACGTTGATGCCGCCCAGCAAAGGCCCCGGGTTGGACGCCGTGTTCACCACTCCCTGATAGAGCACCGCCGCGGGTTCACGCTCCCCGTGCGACCACGACTTCGTCTGCCACGCCCACCGATGCCCCGCGCTCGTCGAATGGCCGATCACGCCATCCCTGATCGCCCACCCGCAGGCCTGGGAATGGCCGTAGATACCCGTGCGCTCGACGCCCAGGGCCGAATTGATTCCTCGGAACCAGTCGACGGCCGGGCCGTTCCATGTGTCGGCGTCGATGTTGTCGTCGACGCTGAAGAAGATCGGCGCCGAAGCCGAACCTCCGGCCGCGTTGTGCAGTTGCAGCGCGGTCTGGGCGTCCGCCACCCCACCGTCGTGTCCGCGGGTGAAATCCGACGGCGTGGGCCAACCGGGCTTGCCGTATTGAAAGTTGCTGACGATGTGCAGCCCCGCCGCGCGTAGCGCGTCCGCATAGTCCCGGGTAATCGGCTTTGCCTCGAAGTTCGCGCCCGGCCGCGATTCGGACACGTAGTTCACCACTCCGTCGTATCCCGCGCCCTTGATCTGATCTGGCGGGATCCTGCGCTCCGCGAAATCGATCAGGGTCAGGCCGTCGGCCGACGCCCTCGTGGCGCCCAACGTCCCGGCCAGCGTCCCCAGGCCCAGGACGGCTGCCGGCACGAACGCGTACTTGATGGCGTCGCGTCTGGAAAGGGGACGCTGATTACCGTGTTCAAACGGTGCGGCCGAACCGGGCATCGCGCGATGGTAGCAAAATCAGCCTGGGCTTTTAGCACGGAGTGACAGGCGTCCCGGCTGGCGCAGAAATGGGCCTTCAGCTGCGGTTTCAGGTGTCATGGGGGCCGCGTTGCGTCCATTAGGTGACCGAACTATAGTCTGGACAGGTGTCCAGTTTGCTGTCGCGGGGTTCGGGAGTCCGGTTGATCGCGATGGATTTGGGGCACTTTTCCGACGTCAGTCATCCAGCGCAGAAGGGTTGAGGATGCGAATTGCGCTGCTGTCCTATCGGAGTAAGACCCATTGCGGCGGACAGGGCGTCTATGTGCGCCACCTCAGCCGCGGTCTGGTGGAACTCGGCCACGATGTCGAGGTCTTCTCCGGACAGCCCTACCCGGATCTGCTCGATCCGCGGGTGCGACTGACCGCGGTACCCAGCCTGGACCTCTATCGGGAGCCCGACCCGTTCCGGGTGCCGCGTCCCAGCGAGATACGCGACTCGATCGACTTGTTGGAACTGGCCACCATGTGGACCGCGGGCTTCCCCGAACCGCGGACGTTCACGCTGCGCGTAGCCCGACTGCTGGCCGACCGGGCCGGCGACTTCGATCTCGTCCACGACAACCAGAGCCTGGGAACCGGCCTGCTCGCCATCGGCGCCGCGGGGCTGCCGGTCGTGGCCACGGTGCACCATCCGATCACCCGGGACAGGTTGCTGGACCTGGCCGCCGCACGATGGTGGCGAAAACCGCTGGTGCACAGGTGGTATGGATTCTCCAACATGCAGAAGCGGGTCGCGCGCCAAATTCCCGATCTGCTGACCGTCTCGTCGTCCTCGGCGGCGGACATTGTCGCCGACTTCGACGTTTCACCGGACCAACTGCACGTGGTGCCGTTGGGTGTGAACACCGAGTTGTTCAAGCCTGGTTCGCTGCCCCGCCGGCCGGGCCGGGTGATCGCGATCGCCAGTGCCGACACTCCGTTGAAAGGAGTCAGCACGCTGCTGCATGCCGTCGCCGGGCTTCGCTCGAACCGGGATCTCGAATTGCGGCTCGTCGCCAGGGTGGAACCCAACGGGCCCACCGAGAAGCTCATCGCCGAACTGGGGATCTCCGACATCGTCCACATCAGCAACGGGCTCTCCGATGCCGACCTAGCCGGTCTGCTCGCATCCGCCGAGGTCGCCTGCATTCCGTCGCTCTACGAAGGGTTCTCACTGCCGGCGGTGGAGGCGATGGCCAGCGGCACTCCGATCGTGGCCAGCCGGGTGGGCGCGCTGCCAGAAGTCGTCGGGACCGACGGAGCCTGCGCCGAACTGGTTCCCGCCGCTGATGTCGATGCGCTCACCGCGGCGCTCGGCGAGCTTCTCGACTCCCCGGACAAGCGCCGCCGCCTGGGCAACGCAGGCAGGGCGCGCGCCGTCAACGTGTTCAGTTGGGAGGCCGTGGCGGCTCAAACGTCGCGGGTCTATGAGCGCGCCATCGCGCGCAAGGCCGCCTTTCCGGGGGCCACCGCCGAGGACGAAGTGCAATGCTGACAGTCGATTTCGACCGGCTCGGTATCGGCCCGTCGACGACGGTGATCGACGTCGGTTGCGGCGCGGGCCGGCATGCTTTCGAAGCGTATCGCCGCGGCGCTCACGTCGTCGCCTTCGACCGCGATGAGTCCGAACTGCGTTCGGTGGACACCATCCTGCGCGCGATGGCCGAGACCGGTGAGGCGCCGGCGACGGCATCGGCCAAGGTGGTTGTCGGCGACGCGTTGAAACTGCCCTATCCGAACGAGACATTCGACTGCGTCATCGCGTCCGAAATCCTCGAGCACGTGCCCGAAGATGACACCGCGATCGCCGAACTGATCCGGGTGCTCAGAGTCGGTGGCACACTGGCGGTGAGCGTGCCACGGTGGCTGCCCGAGCAGGTGTGCTGGCTGCTTTCCGACGAGTACCACAGCAATGCGGGTGGCCACGTGCGTATCTATCGGGCCAGCGAGCTGCGAGACAAGATCGCCTACACCGGAATGGATTTGACGCATACCCACCATGCGCATGCATTGCACTCGCCATTCTGGTGGCTGAAATGCGCTGTGGGCGTGTCGAACGCGAGTCATCCGGCGGTAGCTGCGTATCACAAACTGCTGGTCTGGGATCTGACGCGTCGGCCAAAGCTAACGCAGGTGGCCGAGTCGCTGCTCAACCCCCTCGTAGGTAAAAGCGTGGCAATGTATTTCCGCAAACCACCGCACGCCGCGAAAGGCACCGAGGGCGAAGAGACGCTTGGACGTTCAGTTGCATCGGTTTAATCCGCCGGCCGTTCTGGGCGTCCTAACTCGTGAACAGTGCCGTCAGACCGCGCAATCCATTGCCGCAACCCAGGAATCGTCGGGGGCCATCCCCTGGTTTGAGGGTGGGCACACCGACCCGTGGGACCACGTGGAATGTGCGATGGCGCTTACCGCGGCCGGCCTGCTCGGGCCGGCCCGGGCCGCGTTCGAGTGGAGCCGGCGTACGCAGCGGCCCGACGGCTCGTGGCCGCTGCAAACCCGCGCCGGGACAGTCGAAGACGCCAACAGCGACAGCAACTTCTGCGCCTACATCGCCGCCGGGGTCTGGCACCACGTGCTGATCACCGGCGACAAGTCTTTTGCCGCGACGATGTGGCCGGTAGTGCACAAAGCGATCGACTTCGTCATCGACCTGCAGGTTGGCTATGGTGAGATCTGTTGGGCGCGAAGCGATTCCGGTCCAGTACCGGAGGCGCTGATGACGGGGTGCGCCAGCGTGTTCCACAGCATCCGGTGCGCGCTGGCGCTCGCCGCCTTTGTCGGGGAACCGCAGCCGGAGTGGGAATTGGCGGTCGGTCGACTGGGACACGCGATCGTCGCCCATCCCGAAGCGTTCACCGAAAAGGACCGCTACTCGATGGACTGGTACTACCCCATCCTCGGCGGAGCGGTGCGCGGTGTGGCGGCGGCCGCGCGAATAAAGCAGCGCTGGGATGACTTTGTGGTCGACGGCCTTGGCATCCGCTGCGTGAGCGACCGGCCCTGGGTGACCGGCGCCGAAACGTGCGAACTGGTGATCGCGCTGGACGCAATGGGCCACCGCTCGGCCGCGCACCGTCAGTTCGCCGCGATGCAACACCTGCGCGAGGGCGACGGCTCCTATTGGACAGGGCTGGTTTTCGCGGATGGCAAGCGCTGGCCCGAGGAGCGGACGACCTGGACGGGAGCGGCGATGATCCTGGCGGCCGACGCCTTGTCGGACACCACCGCCGGTGCCGGCATCTTCCGGGGCGACGGGCTGCCGATGGGCCTGCAGACCGATTTCGATTGCGAATGCGTGGTAACCGGCTAGTCGCTGATGCGTTCCAGCACCCGCAGTGACCCGGTGGCCGAGACCTCCCGGAAATGACCGGAATCCAGTGCGCGGCAATAGATGTGGTACGGAGGCCGGCCGCCGTCCCTGGGGTCGGGATACACGTCGTGGATGGCCAGCGCCCCGCCGGCGGTCACCCACTTAGCCCAGCCGTCGAAGTCCCGATTGGCGGCGTCCTCGCTGTGGCCGCCGTCGATGAACAAGAACTGCACCGGCGCGCGCCAGCCGCGCGCGACGACCGGAGACTTGCCGACGACGGCGACTACGTGGTCTTCCAATCCGGCGGTGTCGAACGTGCGACGAAACGTCGGCAGCGTGTCGAACAGGCCGGTGACCTCGTCGACCAGCGAAGCGTCGTGGTACTCCCAACCGGCTTGGTGTTCCTCGGAGCCGTGGTGGTGGTCGATCGTGTACAGCACGCTGGAGGTTTGCTGCGCGGCCGCGCCGAGCAACAAGGTGGATTTCCCGCAGTAGGTACCGATCTCGACGCCGATGCCGCCGTCGAGATATCGCATCGCGGCGTCGTAGAGCGCACGCCCCTCATCCCTCGGCATGAATCCCTGCACCTGTTCGGCGAGCGCGAACAGGCGCTCGGTTGGGCTAATGCGACTGCGGCTCATCAGCTGAACCTATCGCCTCACCGGGTGCAGCGGCAGCGGTGCACCGGCCGGTCAGCGCGATGCGGTCAGGTCTCTGGTGGCCGGACCCTCCAGCAGCTCGCCGTCCGGCGCGAACCGGGATCCATGCAGTGGACATTCCCAGGCCTTGTCGGCGTCGTTCCAATTCACGATCCCGCCGAGGTGCGGGCATACCGGCGACACGGTGTGCTCGGTTCCGTCGACCCGGCACCTTGCTTCCAGATGCCAGGGCGGTCCGCTCACCACGCCGCCCTCATCGCCGTTGGGGCTGCGCCGGCCCCAGCGGGTCGCCGGGGTGATCCAGCCGGTCGTCAACGTCAAGCCGACCTCGAGATTGGCCTGCATGGCGGTCAGCAGGCCCGTCAGCTCATGGGAGCTCCAGCTGGCAAACGCGCTGGACCAGTCCATCCGGCCGCCCAATATCCGGCTCGACAGGGCCAACGCCGCAGCGGCGCCGTTGGTCATCCCCCACTTGTTGAAACCCGTTGCAACATAGATTTTTTCGTTGTTCGGCAAAATGGGTCCGACATAGGGCAATTCGTCGATCGGGGTGTAGTCTTGCGCCGACCAAAAATGGGTTTGTACCGCTCCCGGGTAGTGCGTACCGGCCCAGGATGACAGCTCGTCGAGCGCTTTGGACGGGCTCCTTTCGCGGCCCACGGTGTGGCCGGCGCCGCCCACAATGAGCAACTCCCCGTCTGGCACCGGCGCGTAACGCACCGACCGCGTCGGCGAATCGGTGGAAATCATCATCGGTCGGGTGATTTCGCCGGGCACCTTGAAGGCCAAGCAGTAGGAGCGGCTGGGCTTCACGCGGGCGAAATAGCCGCCACGGTCCAAGATGGGGATGCCGGTGGCAAGGACCAGTTGTGCGGTCTCGATTTCGATATCCGACTGCGCGGCTGTTACGACCTCTACGCGCACGCTCTCGCCGCGGCTGGACACTCGGCGAACCCGCGCGCGTTCCACGAGTCGACCGCCGCGGGTGAGTAGCTCTGTGGCTAACGAGTCCAAAAACGGCATCGGGTCGAACTGGGCCTGGGCAGGCAGGCGCACACCGCCGTGGTACGGAAACGGCACGGGCGCATTGTCATCCCACTCGACGGGCAGTCCGGCCGCTTGGCACGCGGCCAGTTCGGCGCGCGCGGCTTTGACACCCTTGGTGGACTGGGCGTAGGTGTAGGCATCCTCGCGCTGCACCGCGATGCCGTGTGTCTCGCAATGGTCAAGGATCCATTGCTGGCCCTCGCGATTGCCGTCCACGTAGGCGCGGGCGGTGTCCTTGCCGTGCCTGGACAGGATCTTCGACAGGTGGCTGCCCTGCAGGAGGCTGATCTTGGCGGTGGTGTTTCCGGTCGCGCATGAGCCGACGGTGCGCGCCTCGAGAACCAACACCGACTTTCCGGCGCGGGCCAGCAACACTGCGGTCATCAACCCGGTGATCCCGGCGCCGACGACGAGCACATCGACGGACCGGGGCCCGTCGTCAATCTGATTGGCAGCCCAAGGTTGTTGCGCCCGATTTTCAAGCCACAAAGAAGTCACGGCTGGGCTGATACCCGCACAGCCCGCGGGAAAACGCGGCCCACGCGGCCCGCGCTTATCGCGCTGCGGTGAAGTCTTGACTGATTCCAGATAACTCGTCATATTGGCAGAGTGTCGGAGACGCCGGATTACGCGGCGCAGCTGCGAACGGCCGAGCTGCGTGTGACACGCCCTAGATTGGCTGTCCTCGAGGCGGTGCATGCCCACCCCCACGCCGACACCGACACGATTTTCTCGGCGGTGCGGGTCGGTCTGCCCGATGTTTCACGCCAGGCGGTTTACGACGTACTGGGTGCGCTGACCTCGGCGGGACTGGTCCGGCGGATCCAGCCGTTGGGCCTGGTCGCCCGCTACGAATCTCGGGTTGGCGACAACCACCACCACGTCGTGTGTCGGTCCTGCGGCATCATCGCCGACGTCGATTGCGCGGTCGGTGATGCGCCGTGTTTGACCCCACTTGAGGACAACGCGCTGGAGGGCTTCGTTCTCGACGAGGCCGAGGTCATCTACTGGGGCCTGTGTTCTGACTGCTCGACCGCTGTTCCCTGATCACAGCCGTGATCGCCGCCCGATTCACCACCTTCGGAAAGGAATGCTGTGTCCTCTGATACATCTGATAGCCGCCCGCCCCACCCCGACAGCGGCACCGCGAGCAAGAGCGAGAGCGAAAACCCGGCGATCTCCTCCCCCACGCCGAAGCGGGACGCTGTCCTGACCAACCAGGACTGGTGGCCCAACCAGATCGACGTATCCAAACTGCATGCGCATTCGGCACAGGCCAACCCGCTCGGCGAGGACTTCGACTACGCCGCGGAATTCGCCAAGCTTGACGTCGAGGCTCTTAAGGCCGACGTGATCACGGCGCTGACCACGTCGCAGGACTGGTGGCCCGCTGACTACGGCCACTATGGCGGCCTGATGATCCGGCTCAGCTGGCATGCCGCGGGCACGTATCGCATTTATGACGGCCGCGGCGGCGGGGGCCAGGGTATGCAGCGCTTTGCCCCGCTCAACAGCTGGCCGGACAACGCGAACCTGGACAAGGGCCGCCGGCTGCTGTGGCCGGTCAAAAAGAAGTACGGCAACAAGATCTCCTGGGCGGACCTGCTGCTGCTCGCCGGCAACGTGGCGCTCGAGTCGATGGGGTTCAAGACCTTCGGCTTTGCCTTTGGCCGCCCCGACGTGTGGGAGCCCGAGGAGATTCTGTTCGGCGAAGAAGAAGAGTGGCTGGGCACCAACAAGCGCTACTCCGGTGAGCGGGATCTCGCGCAGCCCTACGGTGCGACCACCATGGGCCTGATCTATGTGAATCCGGAAGGCCCCGAAGGCAAGCCGGATCCGATCGCCGCGGCGGTGGACATCCGGGAGACGTTCGGCCGCATGGCCATGAACGACGAGGAGACCGCCGCGCTCATCGTCGGCGGCCACAGCTTCGGCAAGACCCACGGCGCCGGTGACGGCGATCTGGTCGGTCCCGAGCCCGAGGCCGCCCCGATCGAACAACAGCAGCTCGGCTGGAAGAGTTCGCACGGCAGCGGCAAGGGCAAGGACGCGATCACCAGCGGTCTAGAGGTGGTGTGGACGTCCACCCCGACGAAGTGGGGCAACGGGTTCCTGCAGAACCTGTACGGCTACGAGTGGGAGCTGACCAAGAGTCCCGCCGGAGCCTGGCAGTTCACGGCGAAGGACGGTGCCGGCGCGGGCACGATTCCCGACCCGTTCGGCGGGCCGGGTCGCGCACCGACGATGCTGGTGACCGATGTCGCGTTGCGTGAGGACCCGATCTACCGCGAGATCACCAGACGGTGGCTGGACCATCCCGAGGAGCTTTCGGAGGCGTTCGCCAAGGCGTGGTACAAACTGCTGCACCGCGACCTTGGACCGGTCTCGCGCTTCCTCGGGCCCTGGGTGCCCGAGCCGCAACCGTGGCAGGACCCCGTTCCGGCCGTAGACCATGAGTTGGTCGACGAAAAGGACATTGCGGCCCTGAAGAGCAAAGTGCTTGAATCCGGTCTGTCGGTTCCGCAGCTGGTTAAGGCGGCCTGGTCGGCGGCGTCGAGCTACCGCAACACCGACAAGCGCGGCGGCGCCAACGGGGCGCGTCTTCGCCTGGAGCCGCAAAAGAGTTGGGAGGTCAACGAGCCCTCCGAGCTGGACAAGGTATTGCCGGTGCTCGAGCGGATCCAGCAGGACTTCAACGGTTCAGCTTCCGATGGCAAGAAGGTCTCGCTGGCCGACCTGATCGTGCTGGCCGGATCCGCGGCGGTGGAAAAGGCGGCCAAGGACGCCGGTTACGAGATCTCGGTGCACTTCGTTCCCGGGCGTACCGATGCTTCGCAGGAGAGCACCGACGTGGAGTCCTTCGCGGTGCTCGAGCCACGAGCCGACGGATTCCGCAACTACGTCCGTCCCGGCGAGAAGGCGCCGCTGGAGCAGTTGCTGCTCGAGCGGGCCTACCTGCTGGGTGTGACCGGTCCGGAGCTGACGGTCCTCATCGGAGGTCTGCGCGCGCTCGGCGCCAACCACGGCGGCAGCAAGCACGGGGTGTTCACCGACAAGCCGGGCGTGTTGACCAACGACTTCTTCGTCAACCTGCTCGACATCGACACCGAGTGGAAGGCGTCGGAGACCGCGGAGAACGTGTACGAAGGCCACGACCGGGCATCGGGTGCACTGAAGTGGACCGCAACCGCGAATGACCTTGTGTTCGGCTCGAACTCGGTGCTGCGGGCACTGGCCGAGGTGTATGCCCAGGACGACAACAAGGGCAAGTTCGTGGAGGACTTCGTCGCGGCGTGGGTCAAGGTCGCCAATAGCGACCGCTTCGATCTCAAGTAGCGGGCCGAGCTGCGACACCCCGCGAGCCTTGGTTCGCGGGGTGTCGTGGTCTGGCCTAACACGGCTGAATTTTTCGTCGCGCCACGCCACGCGCGAATCGCTAACATCATGCTGTGCGCGTTCCCCTTGCTCGTACGCCGGTCAACGTAGGTCTCGCGGCGCTCGCGATCGCCGCCGCGTCAACATTTGCCGCCGGGGCATTACCGTCCGGCGTCCCCGGGGCCGCGGCGTCGGCCGCCGCGGCGAGTTGCCCTCAGGTTCAGGTCGTCTTCGCCCGCGGCCGATACGAGTCATCGGGACCGGGAGTACTGGGCAATGCGTTCATCGACGCGTTGAGCTCGAAGGTGGGAGATAGAAGCTTCGGTTCCTATGCGGTCAAGTACCCCGCCGACACCGAGGTGGACGTCGGCGCCAACGACATGAGCCAGCACATCCAGTCGATGATCAACAACTGCCCGGATACCCGACTGGTGCTTGGCGGCTACTCGCTCGGCGCGGCGGTTACCGACGTGGTGCTGGCTGTGCCGTTCTCCGCGTTCGGATTTGACAATCCCTTGCCGGCCGGCGCCGATCAGCACATCGCCGCGGTCGCACTGTTCGGCAACGGGAGCCAGTGGGTGGGGCCGATCACGAACTTCAACCCGATCTACAACGACCGGACCATCGAGTTGTGTCACGGCGCGGACCCGGTCTGCAACCCGGCCGACCCCAACACCTGGAAAGAGAACTGGCCACAACACCTTGCCTCCGCGTACATCGACGCGGGCATGGCCAACCAGGCCGCCGACTTCGTCGCCGGCAAGTTGTAGGCCGGTCACGCCTCGCGCTGTGCGTGCCTGATCTCGGGAGACAGGTCCTCCTCGCCTGGCATCGTCACGGTCCAGCCCGACGACGACCCGGAGCGACGCACACTCCGGTACCCCGTGTTTTTGGGATCGGTAGCGAGCGGCACGGTCTGTACTTGCTGCAACGACGACAGCCAACAAGGCGCCGTTCCAAAGAAAAGGATGACAGCAAATGAAAATCGTGCCGGCCAACATCGAGCAACAGATCAACCGTGTCGATCGGCAACGCAGCCTCTACATCGGGATCAGTTGCGGGTTGTTCGCGGCTTGGTCCGCCTTCCGCCTGCTGTGGCTGCTTTACATTTCGATGACGTTTGGTTGGTACCTGGGCGCCGTGGCGTTCCAATTCGTGCTGTGGGGTGTGCTGGGTGCCATCGCAGCGGTCGCGGCTGTTGGCTTCCTGACCCGCTATTCCAGGGGGGATTGACGCGCGCGCCTCGGGTGCAAAGACCGGAAAAGTTCCGAGCCTGCTTTAGGCTCGGAACTTTTCCATTTCAGCCGTCTACGCCGACTCTTCGCCAATCAGGCCGGCGTGTCGGGACACAGCCTGAGGTCCTGGCCAAGGCTTGCGGCGCCGGCAGAGACGCGGCGCCGGCCGCGAGCCGACGGATGCCGGTGCATCGAGTCGCTGCGTTCACGCTCCAGCTGTCGCGCCGCTATCCAGGCCGGATGTGACTCAAGGAAGACCACCGCCGTTGATGCATTCGCCACGATTGTCAACTCCTCACCAAGTCCCCGGCCGATTCTGTCCCTACGCATTTCAACTGGTATTCAAGCCGTCGAGAACCAGGATGCCCAGCTAAACCTGTGACCAAACCGATACGAAAGCTAAGAATTAGCCGTGAATATTTGGAGGCCCTGATTCACGCGTTTCGCAGTGCCGATATCCATACTCATGTCCCAGCTCGGCTGAATGGGCGCGGACCCAGGGTAACGGGCATACGCGTTCGTTATTGCGTTGCACAGCAAAGCATTTAGTTCGGCGGTGAACGCACCCGTGCTGCAGATGCAACGACAGGCGGGTCCCGCCGGGACAGCTGCGGCGCTTACTGTCGGCGAATCGGCGCGAGCCAAGGCCCGGTCACGCCGCCGTCGTGATATTTGCTGAGTTATTCGGTACTGTTGCGCAAATTTACCGTTCCACCTGGTGAATCGGCCGGTATCGCGCGGGCTTGGCATGCCGGAAACGGTGTTGCTGGCGCCATTCCGGTTTTAGTCGGGGATGGCCTTGACTGCTATCGTCGCTTGCTTATGCCTGAGATGGATCGTCGCAGCATGATGTTGATGGCGGGTATCGGCGCCCTGGCGGCCGCGATCCCGATTCCGGAAGCCGGAGCCGACCCGTCCCGGCGCGCGGAACCTCCCGCCGCGCCATCGCCATCGGGAAACTACGTCTTCCAGGACGAGTTCGATGGTCCTGCCGGCTCCGCTCCGGACGCCTCGAAGTGGACGGTGGCGCGGGCACGCGAAACGATGAAGGACCCGACGTACTGGGAGCGTCCCGAGAATGTCGGCCAGTACCGCGACGACCGGCAGAACGTGTTTTTGGACGGGAATTCCAACCTGGTCCTCCGCGCGGCAAAGGACGGCGGCACCTTTTACGGCGGCAAGCTGCAGAGCCCGTGGCGGGGCGGCATCGGCCACACGTGGGAGGCGCGGGTGAAACTGGATTGCCTCACCGCCGGTTGTTGGCCCGCCTGGTGGTTGGGCAACGATGACCGCGGCGAGATCGACATCCTCGAGTGGTACGGCAACGGAAGCTGGCCGGCGGCAACCACGGTCCACGCCAAATCGAACGGCTCGGAGTGGAAAACCCACAACCTCGCGCTCGATAGCGCGTGGCACACCTGGCGGTGCCAGTGGGATGACGCCGGAATGCGCTTCTGGCGGGACTATGCCGACGGAGCGGAGCCGTACTTCACCGTGGCGGCCAACTCGCTGGCGGACTGGCCGTTCAATGACCCGGGATACACCGTGTTTCCGGTGTTGAACCTCGCGGTTGCCGGCTCCGGCGGAGGCGACCCCGGGTCGGGAACCTATCCCGCGCAGATGCTCGTGGACTACGTCCGCGTCTGGTGAGGCCGGCGCCCCGGACACCGACGTCATCGCCCGGCGCCGCGCCGCCGTCGTCGAGGCGGCCCGTATTGTCAAACCCGTTGGGCATTCCTGACTTTGCGGAGGGACGCGATGGCGTGCTGCCAGTATCCAGTCGCGGCGAAGGGCTGCGACGGCGCCTTTACCGTCGATTCCTCGCGCATCACCTTCGGGCGTGGCTGCCTGGCCGAGGTCGGCGACAGGGCCGGCGCCCTCGGGTTAGGCAGGGTGGCGTTGTTCTCCGACGCCCGAGTCGCCCATCTGCCGGTCTTTGACAAGACGCGCGATTCGCTGCTCGCGGCCGGGCTTGACGTCATCACCTACACCGACGTGCACGTAGAGCCCACCGACGCGTCGTTCCTGGACGCGGCGCGTTTCGCCCACGAGGTCGACCCCGACGGCTATGTGTCTCTGGGCGGCGGCTCGGTCATCGACACCTGCAAGGCCGCTAACCTCTACGCCACCTACCCCGCCGATTTCGCAACCTACGTCAACGCGCCCGTGGGTCAGGCCAAACCCGTACCCGGCCCACTCAAGCCACACATCGCCTGCCCCACTACGGCGGGCACCGGCAGTGAGGTCACCGGCATCACGATCTTCGACTTCCTGTCGCTGGAGGCGAAGACCGGCATCGCGTCACCCGCGCTGCGTCCCACCGAAGCCCTCGTCGACCCCGACTGCACCGCGACCTTACCCCCCGAGGTCGTCGCCTCGGCGGGGCTCGATGTGCTGTCCCACGCGTTGGAGTCCTACACCGCCCGGCCCTACGTCGGCCGGGCCGCTCCCCAACGTGCCAGCCAGCGGCCGATGAGCCAGGGTGCCAACCCGTGGAGCGATCTGGGCTGCAGGGAGGCTCTGCGCCTGTTGGGGCAGTTCCTGGAGCGAGCGGTGCACGATGCCACCGACGGCGCGGCCCGGGAGCAGATGATGTGGGCCGCCACGCTGGCGGGCATCGCCTTCGGCAACGCCGGCGTGCACGCGCCGCACGGAATGGCGTACGCGGTGGCCGGGTTGGTACGGGACTTCCGGCCCGCGGGTTACCCCGCCGCCGAACCACTTGTGCCGCATGGCATGGCCGTAATTGTCAACGCACCGGCGGTGTTTCGGTTCACCGCGGAGGTGAGCCCGGAGCGTCACCTGGAGGCCGCCCGGCTGCTGGGTGCCGACACGCGAGACGCCGCATCGGAGGATGCGGGCGAGGTACTCGCGAGGGAACTCATCCGGATCATGCGTGCGGTCGGCATGCCCAACGGGTTGGGCGGTGTCGGCTACACCGAAGATGACGTGCGGGCCCTCACCGAGGGTGCTTACGCGCAGCAGCGCCTGCTGCAGAACGCCCCGCGCGAGATGACCAAACCCGTTCTGACGGAGTTGTTTCGAAACGCCGTCGGTTACTGGTAGTTGCGCGAATGCCAGGTTGGGCTCGAAGCACTACAGTGAGGCCATGCGCGACGGCCGAGCCAGGACGGCGCTGGCCCTATGCGCCGGCGCGGCCGTGCTCACCTCGGTGATCGGCTTCAGCGCCACGCCGTCGCCAACCGGTGCACCGATAGCGTCGACCCCGCCGTCCAGCGTGGCGCCTGCGCCGGATCCCGGTGACCCCCGCGGTGGAGGTGGCGCCCTGCCGGTGCGTCCCGCCGGTGGAGGCGCGTGCATCGTCGGCCTCAACTGCGGCTGCATTCCCCGGCTCACCTGCCCCAGCCCGCATCCCCGTGCGGGGGGTGCCAACGGCGCTAGCCACGCGCCCGGGCCACCGGCGCCCTAACGCATCAACCCGGAACAATGCGATGCGGTCCCGCTGGCGTAGTGTCCCCATGGCATGGCCGATGCAATTCAGTTTGTCGACGCGAACGGGCTGAGGTTCGCGTATCTCAGCGAGGGCTCCGGGTCGCTGGTGCTTTTGCTGCACGGCTTCCCGGACACCGCGCATTCGTGGGACCACCTGCGTGCGCGAATCGCCGCCAAGGGGTACCGGGTCGTGAGCCCGTTCATGCGTGGGTATCACCCGAGTGGGATCCCCGACCGCGACGCCGATCAGGAGACCCTGGCGCGCGACCCGCTCGCGCTGATCGACGCGCTCGGCGCCAGTGACGCCGTCGTCGTCGGGCACGATTGGGGTGCCTCGGCCGCCTACGGCGCGGCTGCACTTGACCCCGATCGGGTCACGAAACTGTTCGTGATTGGCATTCCGCACCCCGCGGCCCTCAGGCCATCGCTGAAAAAGCTTTGGGGCGCACGTCATTTCGTGACTTACAAGTTTCCCGGGGCGCCGGATCGATTTGCGCGCAATGACTTTGCGGCGCTGCCCGCCATCTACAGAAGATGGTCTCCGGCGTGGAACCCCGATCCCAGTGAGTTCGACCCTGTGCGCGTGTGTTTTTCAAACCCGGCGAGCTTGAACGCGGCGTTCGGCTATTACCGCAAGCTATCCCCCGTCCCGTCCGCGTCGCTCAAGGCGCGGATCAAGGTCCCGACGGTCGCCTTCGCCGGACTCGACGATCCTGTTGTCCAGCCCTCGGACTATCGTGGTGCCGCGCGAATGTTCGAGGGCGAGTACACCGTTGAGGAAGTTCGCGGCGGGCACTTCATGCACCGGGAGCACCCGGACTCATTCGCCGACCGGCTACTGGGCTATCTGTGAGTCATCCGACCAGTTCGGGATGGAACGTCGCAGCCATCCGCCGCATTCCGTCGCGCCAGTCGACCGTCGTGCGGGTACCGATGAGTTCACGCAACCGGGTGACGTCGACGGGATTTGCGCGCAGTGCCTGTTCGCTTTCGTCGAAAACCGGCTCGCGGCCGACCAGCTCGCCTAGGTAGGTGCACCACTCCTGGATGCTGATGATCTGGTCGCCGGCCCAGTTGACGGTGGTCGCCGGCACCGATGCGACCTCGAGCAGCTTCGGGATGGTTGCGATGATGTCGTCCTCGTGGATCGGGTTGTAGCGGGCCGGTCCGCCCGGCGGGACCGGGATCGGGATCCCAGACAGGATCATCTCCAGGTGGTAGTACGGCCACCCGCCGTTGTCGCCGTAGGGGACGTTGAGGCGGGCGATGGTGGTGGGCATCTCGAGCACGCGCGACATCGAGCGAGCGACGGACTCGCCCGCGATCTTGGCGATGGAATAGGTGGGAAGCAAGGACTTATGGTTGTCGCCCAGAGCGTCACGTTCGGTCCGGAGTTCGTCGCCGGGCGGGTCGTAGACGGCCGCCGAGGAGCAGTGCAGGAAGGCTTTTGCGGTGCGGCAATGGGCCATGAGGACGCCGACCGATTCCGCGTTAGCTGCCAGGTCCTTGTCCCATTTACCGCTCTTGGCCACGGCCAGGTTGAGGATGTAGTCGAAGTCGGCCGGGATCCCGGTGAAGTCTCCAGCGGCCAGGTTGACCGTTTGGCATCGGACGCCGGCCTTTTCGAGTCCTTCGCGCGCGGCGGCGTTGGTGAAGCGGGCGATGCCCCACACCTCGTTGTCGGCCGCCAGTGCCTGGGCGACGGGTGCGGCGACCTGGCCGGTCGCACCGGTAATCAGGATTTTTGCGCCACGCATCCGCTGATCGTATGCGATCGATGTACCCGGGCCGCTCAGGCGGTGAGGCCGCCGAGGCGGCGTGCGAACGTCAACCACTCGTGATCACCCATGTGCGCTGACGCGCAGGCCGAGAGATTTGAAAGCGTCGCTGGTTTTGAGTGCGGTCGGGCATCCTGCGTACCGTGGACCCGTGCGCTGGATCGTCGACGGCATGAATGTGATCGGTAGTCGCCCGGATGGCTGGTGGAAGGACCGGCACGGCGCGATGATCGCCCTGGTGGAAAAACTTGACCGGTGGGCCCGCGCGGAGGGCTGTTGTGAGAAACGAGACGTGACGGTGGTATTCGAACGTCCCCCCTCAATTCCCATCGGCTCCACGGTGATTCGGGTGGCGCATGCGCCCAGGGCGGCGGCCGATTCCGCTGACGACGAGATCGTCCGGATCGTCCAGACCGACCCGCAACCGGCGGAAATCCACGTCGTGACCTCGGACAAGGCGCTGACCTACCGACTGCAAAGGATCGGGGCGTCCGTCCACAGGGCGGAAGGGTTCCGTGACCTGATCGACCCGCGCGGCAGCAAAACCGGCGAACGACATGGCAATTGACGGCAACAACCGGTTGTGTGCGCTGGCGCCGGTGACCCACATCGGCTTGTCTTCCTTGCCGCCGGTGGCGACGATCGGCACGTCGGCGCGGAGACTATTTTCTCTGCGCCGCAAGAGAATTGATTGCCGTCATCCATGCCGCGTTGTCGACCACGAAGAAGGCGACCTCCCCGGCGAGTAGCTGGACGACCAGATGCGTTTTGCCGCCGACGACGGCGCTTTTGAAGACCTTCGCCTCGCGGACGCCCCGGATTTCGGAGACGGGTATTTCGATCGATTTACCCGTGACGGTGAGGAAAACCAACCGGCGTCGACTGAGCGCGATCACGCCGTTGTTGCCGGCAGCTGGGTAGTTGGGCGCCGACGCGCCCCGATACCGCGCCTTCTCCGGCGCACGAAGCACCGTCTCGCCTTGGAGGCCGGCGGTAAGTGTTGCCAGGGCTGCGCGATACTTGCGCCGAAGCCAGACAATAATCGGGATCCAGACCAGGGCCTGCAGCGCGGCGATGCCCAACACGAGCAGCAGAACAAACTCGGCCGTTTTCATGGCCTGGCTCGGACGGCGTTGCTGCCGAGTGCACTGTCGATGCTGCGGTCCATTCGCGGTTCTCCTGCGCGTCCAAGAGGTTGGAATCGTCAGGGTAACGCAGCGCAAACCGGTGGTCCGGTTTGCCCATCGGTGTCGTCTTATTCGATCGGTTCGTCACCAAGAACCGTGGTGCGCAGCATCTCACGTCGTGAGCCCGGATCGTAGGGCGCCGCCCGGTGCAGCACCCCGCGGTTGTCCCAGATGACGGTGTCGCCGACCGACCAGCGGTGGCTGTACACCCGGTCGCGCACCGTGGCGCGGTCGAGCAACTCGTCCAACAGGGCGCGACCCTCGTCGAGATCCATTCCGACGACATAGTCGGCCGACGCGCCCAACACCAGCGACTTGCGGCCGCTGCGGTGCGTCCACACCAACGGATGCACGTGGTTGCGTCGGGATCGCCACCGCGCCAACAACTCTGGACTCGGATCCGGGTGGACGCGCCGTTGCGAGGCTTCCAGCGAATGCACCACGCGCAGCGAGCCGAAGCGCTGTTTCTCTGCCGCCGTCAGCGCGTCGTAGGCCGCATACGAGTTGGCGAATTCTGTTTGGCCGCCCCACTCGGCCACCTGGACCGCCGACAGAACGGTGGCTTTTTGCGGGCACTCCTCCCCCAGCGGCGTGCATCCGTCGATGTGCCAGTCAAACGTGGCCTTCAGGTAGTCCGCCGAGGAGTTCTTTGCCGGATTCAGACTGATGGGGTAAATCCCGGGCACAGGGTGGTGACCGTCTGACGAGTGATCGACCTCGCCGAGTCGCTGACAAAATGCGACCTGGGCCGCCGGATCGAGTTGCAGACCGCGGAACACCAGAACACCGCTGGCCTCCAGGGCGTCCAGGACGGCCTCTCCGATCGAGTCCTCGGCGGCGATGTCGGCCAGGTCAAGGCCGCAGACCTCGGCGCCGACCGACTCGGTGAGGTTGGTGATGGTGAGCGGACTCATGCTCGGTCCTTCCTAGAAGATCGGACTGCCGCAAACGCGTTGACGGTTCAGGGAATCGGTTCGTCAGTACGGATCATCACCGCGTCGGCGGCGTTGACCGGCACGGGTTGATGCATGACCTCGACGGCCATGGCGACCATGATCAGCGAATAGATCAGGTAAAGCAGGTTGAGTGCATCGTCGGGCAGATCGTCCAGGGTGAACTTGTCGCAGTACTCGATGGCCTCTTCGAGCCGCGGGAAGAATGCGTCGTAGAAATCCTGCATCTGCGGCATGGTGCTGGACATCCGGGCGTTCCAGCGTTCGGTTTCGGTGGCCAGGCACCAGGTCCGGGCGTAACTCTCCAGTTCGGCGAATGCGCTGGGCAGCAAGGCATCTGACATGGTCACACTCCTGCCGGCAGCTTTTCGCGACGGGAGCCCTGATATTCACTGACCCAGTCGACGACGACCTTGTGCAGGTGGCGCACCAGGATTTCCTGGTCGCTGAGCGGAAACTCGTCGACGATGCCGTACTCCAGCGCGGCCTGCGTCCCGCCGAGCATGCCCGCGTCCTGCAGCGCAAATTCCTTGAGCACCACGGCGGCCACTTCATGTTCGATGCGCTCTCGCACGCTGCGGGCGGGGTGGTAGTAGGTGTAGGCCTCGAAGCGGTGGGTGTTGTACGACGTGGGCCAGTAGCGGTACAGCAGATACCAACCGCCGTAGATGAGGATCTCGGTGTTGGGGAAGATCTGGAAGTTGCTGATCCCCCATGGCTCGATGCCACCGGGGTTGAGTCCGGGCGGGAGTTCCCCGATGTCGGGGGTGCGCCACGGGCCGACCAGACCGCTTCGGGTGGCGCGCTCGATCGGGTACATGTACTCCGGTGCAAGCAGCCAGCGGCGACGCCCCGCGGTCGACACCAGCCGGTGCGGGCCGTCGAGTTGGAAATGGCCGCAAGTGAATCCGGCGTTGGGGTCACGCACCTCCGGTGGCACCTGTTGTGGATGCAGCGACGGCACGTGGTAGTACTCCTGGAACGCGTCGGCGAAAATCTTCCAGTTGCTGTTGTTGTGCGCGACCCATTCGTAGCGTTCCGTCAGTTTGTTGAACGGGTAGCCGTCCAGACCGGTGACCATGGGGCCCAGAAACTCGCGCAGACCCTGGCGCGGTTCGGCATCGAGGTTGATGAAGACGAAGCCGTTCCAGACGTCGCAGTGCACCGGGCTCAAGCCGTAGTCGGCCATGTCCAGGTCGAAGAACTCGGACTGCTGCTGCACGAACTTCAGTGCGCCGTCGAGGTCGTAGCGCCACCCGTGGTACTTACAGGTGAACTGCCGACAGGTGCCGCGGGTCGCTTCGCCGGGAAAGTCGTTCCACACCAGCTTGTTTCCGCGATGACGGCAGACGTTGTAAAAGGCGCGGATGCGATCGTCGCGACCCCTGACCAGGATGACCGAGACGCGGGCGACCTCGATCTCCTTGGTGACGTAACTGCCTACGCGGGGTAACTCCTCGACGCGGGCGACATTGAGCCAGGCTCGTTTGAAGACCGCTTCGCGTTCGAGTTCGTAGAACTCCGGGGACGTGGAGTCCCGGAACGACACTGGGCCGGTTCCCAGGTCGGAATAGTGTTCTGTCCAGGACCCCTCGGTGGGCCTTCCTGATCGCGTCACCTGAACCTCCCCTTCGGCGAGATCGTCATAGCACTGCTCCACCGTTGACACCCAAGACCTGGCCCGTGATGAACCTGGCCTCTTCCGAACACAAGAATCCGACCGCCGCGGCGATATCGGCGCCGGTGCCCAGATAACCCACCGGGATATTGCTGGCGATCTGCTCATTCGAGGGCAGGTATCCGGCGGCTTGTGACTGGTGCTGCATCGGCGTCTCGATACCCGACGGCGGGATGGTGTTGACCGTGATCCCGCGGGCCGCGTACTCGCGCGCCAGCGACTTGGTCAGGGTGAGCACCGCGCCTTTGCTCGCCGCGTAGTGGGCCGCGAACGGTGACCCGCGTTGGGCGCTCGAGGACGAAATCATCACGATGCGACCCCATTCCGCGGCCAACATGTCCGGCAGGGCGGCCTGACAGCAATGGAAGGTGCCCGTCAGGTTGACGTCGATGATGCGCGACCACGCCTCGGTTGTGATCTCCATGAACGCCGAGTAACCGAACAAACCGGCGCTGGTCACCAGGACGGAGACCGGACCAAGCTCGGTCCGCACCTTTGCGAACGCCTCCTCGACGGCGGGGCGGTTGGTGACGTCGGCGCCGACGCCGACGGCGGCTACCCCGCTGGCGCGCAGCTCCTCGCTGACGCGTTGCGCCGCTTGCTCATTGATGTCGAGAACCGCGACCTTGTGCCCGCGCCGGCCCAGCTCGCGGCAGCTGGCCGCACCGATGCCCGATGCGCCGCCGGTCACCACGGCCACCCTGTTCGTTGTCATTCGTAAACCACCCGAACCGTGGGACTGGTCGGCAGCGCCTGGCAGGTCAAGATCCAGCCCTCGGCTACCTCGTCGTCCTCGAGCGCGTCGTTGTTGAGCATCCGCGCGCTACCCTCGGTCAGCCGCCCCATACACGTTCCACACGAACCGATTTCGCACGACGATGGTGGGTACAAACCCGCCATGCGGGCCGTCTGCAGCACCGTGTCGCCGGGGTAGTAGGTCACTGACATCGCGCGTCCATTCAGCTCGATCGTCACTTTTTCGGTGGCCCCGGCTTCGGCATCGGGCGGCGAGGCAACGGCGTGAGGCCGAGCAGACGCAAACGCACCGAAAACCACGGCGTTTCGGGTGCGTTTGCGTCTGCTCGCCATGGGACGGTCACCCGTCGACATGGTCGTTGAACAGCTCGTGACCGGTGCCCTTCTCGACCACGCGGCCGAGCAATTCGCGCAGGGTCTCCTGCTCTTCGGTGCTGAGCACACCGAACACCTGCTGGTGCGCCTCAATTGCGTCATTGACCACAGTCCCCGCGACCTTGCGCCCTTCGTCGGTGAGGTAGGCCTGCAGGATGCGCCCATGTTGCGGGTCCTGTTTTCTCTCCACCAGGCCGCGGCGTTGCAGCGAGGTCAGCGCGAGCTGAACCCCTTGGGGGCTGATCAGCAGCCGTCGGGCCAGTTCGGCGCCGGACAGGCCGGGTTCGTTGGCGAGCTGGCGTAACACACCGATCTGCGCCGTGCTGACGCCGTGGACCCTCATCGCGTCGTTGATGGTGGTCAGCGAGTAGTAGAAGGCCTGCTTGAGTAGCCACAGGATGTTGTCGGTGAGTTCCATGCCCGCCTCCGCCACTATTCGGCGCTATCGCGTGTCTTATAAATCTGTCCGCCCTTCATGACGAACGAGATGTCGAGCGTCGTGCCGATGTCCCGCGACGGATCCCCGGGCACGGCGACGATGTCGGCGAGGTAACCGGGGGCAAGGCGGCCGAGTTCGTCGTCGGCGTCGACGAGTTCGGCGGCCACCACGGTGGCGGCGCGGATCGCCTGCATGGGTGTCATGCCGCGGTCGACCAGCGCCACCAGCTCGTCGGCGTTCCGGCCGTGCGGGATGGCCGGCGCATCGGTGCCGCACGCGATGCGCACCCCTGCGGCAATTGCCTTGGGCAGCATGGCCTTTGCCCGCGGGAACACCGCTTCGGCCTTCTTGCGCAGTTCCGGCGCGATCCGATCGATCGCCATCGCCTCGGTCAGGTAGGTGGTGGAGACCAGGAAGGTGTCGTGGTCGACCATCATCTGGATCGTCTCGTCACTGGCCAGAAAGCCGTGTTCGATGCAGTCGATACCGGCCCGGATGCACGCCTGGATCGCGGTATCCCCGATCGCATGCGCAGCCACCCGCACGCCGGCCCGGTGCGCTTCGTCGGCGATCGCCGCGAACTCGGCGTCGGAATACTGCTGGGAGCCCGGAGCGGTGCTGTGCGACATGACGCCGCCGGAGGCCGACACCTTGATCAGCTTGGCACCGTGGCGAATCTGGTAGCGCACGCACGCGATCACGTCGGGCACGCCGTTGGCGATGCCCTCGGCGACCGACAGCGGCATGATCCCCGGCGCCAACCGCTGGAAGACCGTGGGGTCCAGGTGGCCGCCGTACGGGGTGACGGCATGCCCGGCCGGATAAATGCGCGGCCCAATGTGCCAGCCGTGCTCGATGGCCCGCTGCAACGCGACATCGAGCAGGTATCCACCGGTCTTGACCATGAGCCCGAGGTTGCGCACGGTGGTGAACCCGGCTTCCAGCGTGGTGCGCGCGTTGACCGCGGCCCGCAGGGTGCGATAGGGCGGATCGTCCTGGACACCGTGCATGGGCGCCGGCAGGCCGGCGGGTCCTCCCGGGCCGCCGATGAACAGGTTGAGCTCCATGTCCATCAGACCCGGCAGCAGGGTGACGTCCCCCAGGTCGATCACCGTGGCAGAATCCGGCGGCCAATCCGGCCCTGCCTCCTCGGGATTGACGGCGGTGATGCGCTCGCCGTCGACAACCACCAGCGCGGGCGAGCGCACCTCACCGGCGTCGACGTCGGCCCAGCGGGCCGCCCGCAAGACGATCGAGCTCACGGAACTGGCTCGGACACGCAGTCCAAGGTGGATGCGCCGGAGTCGGGCACCCGGGGCTGCTTCCAGCACTCCACCGGAAACGACACCATGATCATCGAATACAGCAGATGCAGGAGGTTCAGGACGTCGTCGGGCAGCTCGTCGAGGGGGAACTTGTCGCAGTAGGCCAAGGCCTCCTCGGCCCGCGGGGTGATCGCGTCGTAAAACGCCTTCATCTCGACCATCGTGCTCGCCAGGCGCTTGGCGTAGCGCTCGGGCTCGGAGCCCAGACACCATTGCGTGAACGGCTCGAGGTCGGCGAATTCGGTTGGCAGCATTGGGGACACGCGCTCACACCCTCGCCGCGACGCGCTGCTGGTAGTCCTCGATCCAGGCCGCGGTCTCCTTGTGCAAATGCCGGATAAGGACCTCCTGGTCGCACAGTACGAACCGATCGAGCACCCGGGATTCGATCATTGACTGGGTGGCTTCGAGGGTGTTGGCGTCCTGCAGCCCGTACTCCTTGAACGACACGGCCGCCAGTTCCTGGGCGATGCGCTCGCGCGCCGTCCGCGGTTGCGGGAAGTAGAGCGTGCCCTCGAAGACGTGGCTGTTATGCGACGTCGGCCAGTAGTGGTAGGTCAGATACCAGCCCTGGCCCCAGAACAACATCACGAAGTTCGGGAACAGCTGGAACGAATCCAGGCCCCACGGATCGCATTTGGCGGGGTTCAGCCCCGCGGGCATCTCCCCCAATTCAGGTTTGTCCCAGGGGCCGAACAGGCCGCTGCGGCAGATATCGTCGATCGGCTTGCGCATCTCATCGGCCATCTCCCAGGCCCGCACGCCCGACGTGCTGACCAGTCGGTGCGGGCCTTCCACCCGGTAGTGTGGCGCCTCGAAGCCAGCCTCGGCGGCCGCCTTGGAATAGGCCGTCGGCGACTGGTTCGCATGCAACACGGGGGCGTGATAGAACTCCTGGAACGCGTCCAGGTAGAGCTTCCAGTTCGCCTTGACCTCCGAGCGGTAATAGAAGCGCGAGGTCAGCTGGTCGAACGGGTAGCCCTCCAGGTCGGTGATCATCGGCCCGAGAAACTCCCGCAACGACTGTTCGGGGGCCTTGGCGAGGTTGACGAAGATGAAGCCTTCCCAGACATCGCAATGCACGGACACCAGCCCGTAGCGGCTCTTGTCGAGGTCGAAGAACTCCTCCTCTTGCTGCACGAACCTCAGGTTGCCGTCCAGGTCGTAACGCCAGCCGTGGTACTTGCAGGTGAACTGGCGGCACACGCCGCTGGTCTCCTCGAGCGGCATGTCGTGCCAGACCAACTTGTTGCCGCGGTGGCGGCAGATGTTGTGGTAGGCCTTGATCTCCCCGGATGTCGTGCGCACCAAGATAATCGAGGTGTTGGCGACCTTCAGCTCCTTGGTGAAGTAGCTGCCTTTGCGCGGAAGTTGTTCCACCCGACCGACATTGAGCCAGGCCCGCTTGAAGATCGCCTCGCGCTCGAGGCCGTAGATCTCGGGGCTGATTGAGTCCTCGTAGGACACCGGCCCGGTGCCCAGTTCGGGGTAATGCTGTGTCCAGCTGCCCTCGGGCGGCTTGGGAAATCGAGCCATCATCGCTCCTGTCTCACTCGGAGGCGACGGTATATGCTCGACGCGATAATCACAAGTAGTTGATATTAGTCCGGTAGGAGGATTTGTGACGGGTCAAGCCGGTGTCTTCGAAGTCGTCTCGCCGCACACCGAGGAATCCATTGCCCAGATCGCCGCGGCCGGGCCGACCGACGTCGGCGCGGCCGTGAGCGCCGCGCGCGCCGCGTTCGACTTTGGGCCCTGGGGTCGGTTGGAGTCAACGGAGCGGATCGCGACCGTCCGCCGCCTCGCCGACGTGTACGACCGGCGGCGCGCTGAGATGGCGCAAACCATCTCCGCGGAGATGGGGGCGCCGATTACCTTCGCCCAACGCGCCCAGGTCGGCTTGCCCGCCATGATGATTCGTGCGTTTTGCGAACTGGCTGAAAGGCATGCGTGGCAAGAGACCCGAACCGGGTTCTTCGGGGCCGACGTGCATGTCCGCAAGGAAGCGGTCGGTGTGGTCGCCGCGATCGTGCCGTGGAACATGCCGCAGTTTCTGATCGTCACCAAACTGGTGCCCGCACTGCTGGCGGGCTGCACGGTCGTGCTCAAGCCCGCGCCCGAATCACCGCTGGACGCAATGCTTTTGGCTGAGATGCTGGACGAGATCGAGCTGCCGTCGGGTGTGGTGAGCGTGTTGCCGGGCGGCGGCGACGTGGGCGAGCTCCTGGTCGGGCATCCCGGTGTCGACAAGGTGTCGTTCACCGGATCGACCGCGGCGGGCCGGGCGGTCGCAACGGCCTGCGCGGCCAACCTCACCAAGGTCAGTCTCGAACTCGGGGGCAAGTCCGCCGCCATCGTCCTCGATGATGCCCCGCCCGAGAACGTTGCCGCCGGCGTCCGCTCTGCCAGCCTGTCCAACAGCGGCCAGATCTGCAACGCGCTAACCCGCGTCCTGGTGCCGGAACGACGGCACGACGAGTACGTCGATGCGCTGGCCGCCGAGATGACCGGCCTCCGCGTCGGCGATCCCGCCGATCCCAAAACCCAGCTGGGCCCGCTGGTCTCGCGTCGCCAACAACACCGCGTCCGCGACTACATCCGGGTCGGTGAACAGGAAGGCGCCCGGTTGGTCATCGGGGGTGCCGAATCCCCCGAGGGCCTCGAACGCGGCTGGTACGTGCGACCCACGCTGTTCGCCGGTGCGGACAACACGATGCGCATCGCGCGCGAAGAGATCTTCGGACCCGTCATCACCGTCATCCCGTATCGCGACGAGGACGGCGCCGTGGCGATTGCCAACGACTCCGACTACGGGCTGGCCGGCTCGGTGTGGACCGCGGACACCGAGCGGGGCCTGGCGATCGCGGCGCGCGTCCGCACCGGCACCTTCGGGGTCAACCAGGGCTACACCATGGACCCGTTCGCCCCGTTCGGCGGTGTCAAGTGCAGCGGTTACGGGCGTGAGCTGGGCCCTGAGGGCATGGACGGTTTCCTGGACGCGAAATCCATCGCGGTCGCACCCGGTGGCTGAAAGCGGTTGTGCAGCAAGGGATCATATTCACGGAAATTTGATTGCTGAGACGTACATTTCGACAGCAGGACGATACAGGTCGACGTCGTCAAGTTGGCTGACGAGCACGACGGCGTCCGTCGTGGCAATGAGCAGCTGCGCAAAAGTCATGGCAGGCATCAGCAGCGTGCCTCCGAGCCGGTCCACCCCCTCGACGATGTACTTCGCAAAAGACTTGGCGACCTGTTGCCGTTTCTCTGCCACCCGCTCTTGCGCCCGGGGATTGCGCAGCAGGTACAGCGTGAACTCGTGGCCCAGCGCGGCGTGCTGGGCGCCGCGGTCTTTGCTCAGTTCACGCCAGCGTTCCGCGATGTTGTCGCGTTCCTGGGCCCCTATCTGCGTTGCGGTCGACATGACTTCGGCAAAGTTGTCGAAGTAGCGGCGGAAGTATCGATCGCTGACGGCTAAGAAAAGATCTTCCTTGGCAAGGAAGTGCTTATAGATCGCACCTTTGGTGTAGCCCGCCGCATGAGCGATGTCGTCGAGAGAGGCCGCCATGAAGCCTTTTTCGGCAAACACTTCCTCGGCGGCGTCGAGCAGAAGCGACCGAGTGTGCTCGAGACGTCGCTCACGGGTCCAGCGCTCTGGCATCCGGACATTGTCCCATGGTATGCAAGAGTCTATTGAGATTCTCAGATACTGAGCAGTATATTAATGCGCGGGGTCCGGGGCCGAGAGGGAGGGGCAGCGGCATGACCGAGCTATCGGGCAAGAGGAATGCGCCTGGCGTGACCGCGTCGCTGGGCGGAGCGGCCACGCTGGGTGCTCAGGCGCCGTCCCCGGTCAAGGCTGTCCGGATCTGGGCCGTCATCGGCGGCGCAATTTTGGCATTCCAGCTGTACGTCTGGATCCGGTGGATCACCGGGCCCTATTTCGTGCGGGTGCCCGCTGGGCCGAGCGATCCGCCGCTGTTTATGAAGGCCATCCTGATCACCTGGACGACGGTCATCGTTGCGGGCCTTCCGGTCGGCATCTACTACTTCATCGTCAGGCCCTGGCGTCGCGAACGGCGGATCACGACCGACGGCATGCTGCTGGTGGCCTGCGGTCTGCTGTTCTTCCAGGATCCGCTGCTCAACTATTTCAACACGTGGAGCACGTACAACACCTGGATGTTCAACCGAGGCTCATGGGTGCAGGACATTCCGGGGTGGCAGTCCTTTGGGGAGCCGGGCCGCATGATGGCGGAACCACTCTTGATGAATGCCCCGGGTTACTCGTACGGAGTTCTACTGTGCACGATCCTTGGATGTTGGGTCATGCGCCGAGCCAAATCGCGATGGCCGAACATCAGCAACGTTGGCTTGATCGGCGTTTTGATCGGGTGGACGTTTTTCTTCGATCTGGTCATCGAAGGCATGTTTTTGATGCCGATGGGACTTTTCACCTACCCGGGCGCAATCAGGGCCCTGTCGATCAATGCCGGCACCTACTACCAATGGCCGCTTTACGAGGGACTCATGTGGGGTGGTGTCCAGGCGGGCCTGTGCGCCCTGCGCTATTTCACCGACGATCGTGGCCAGACGTTCGTCGAACGGGGCCTGGAACGAATCCAGGGGGGACTTGCGAAGCAACAATTCACCCGGTTTCTCGCGATTTTCGGGGCCTGCAGCACGTTTTTCTTCGTGTTCTACAACATCCCCGCGCAGTGGCTGGCCATGCACCAGGATCCGTGGCCGGCCGACATCCTGAAGCGCTCGTACTTCCTCATGGGTATCTGCGGTGACGGAACGGATCGGCTCTGCCCGGATCCCGCAGTTCCGGTTCCCGGCAAGAACTCCGGTTACATCAACCCGGACGGCAAGCTGGTCCTTCCGGATGGGGTGAAGCTTCCGACAATAGTTCCGTTCGATCGCGGGAAGTGAGCCAGTGCTCAGCCAACCCACCGCGGTGTCTGCTGACACGGAAGCGCCTTTCTACCGGGCGGTAGGCGACGAAGCGGAGGTGTTTCGTGCCGCGGCACGGCGCGGTCTGCCGGTGCTGCTGAAGGGGCCGACGGGATGCGGGAAAACCCGTTTCGTGGAGGCGATGGCCCACGAGTTCGGCCGCGATCTGATCACCGTCGCGGGCCACGAGGACATGACGTCCGCGGACCTGGTGGGCCGGTTCCTGCTTAAAGGCGGAGAAACGGTCTGGGTGGACGGGCCCTTGACGCGGGCGGTGCGCGACGGCGCGATCTGCTATTTGGATGAGGTCGTCGAGGCGCGCCAGGACACCACTGTGGTCATCCATCCGCTCACCGATCACCGCCGTGAACTGCCAGTCGACCGGCTCGGCACGACATTGCGGGCAGCGCCCGGGTTCCAGCTGGTGATCTCCTACAATCCCGGCTACCAGAGCGTTCTGAAGAACATCAAGGAGTCGACCCGCCAGCGTTTTGTCGCCATCGAGCTCGGCTTCCCTCCCGCCGAACTCGAGACCGAGGTGGTGGCTCACGAGGCGGGGATTGACTCCGAGACCGCGCGCGCTCTTGTCAAGCTAGGCAACGCGATTCGAAACCTCCAGGGCTCGCCGCTGCGCGAAGTATCCTCGACCCGGATGTTGATCCTCGCCGGCGGCCTCGTTGCTGAAGGGCTCAGCCTGCGCAGCGCCGTCCAGTCCGCCATCGTTCAGGTCCTCTCTGACGATGCGAATGTCGTTCGCGCCCTAGGCGAACTCGTCGACGCGGTCCTGCCCCGGACGTGACAGCTTCGGGTCCGAACAGCCCTGACCGGTTCCGTCTCCTCGCCACCTTCATTGCCGGCAAGTCCATCGATGTCGCGGAGGCACCTGCGGGCGAACCCGCCCATACGAATGGTCAGGTCATTTATGTTTCGACAGGCCGGTCAGTCGTGGAGCAACGCCGCGAGATGCTGGTGCAGAGCGCTCTGCTCGGTGCGGGCAGTCTCGATCGGCGATTAGTCGGGGCTTTATGGGCGCGTCCCGCGGTAGCGCGACGCTACTTGGCGATCGAAGGTCGCCGAGTGATGGCGCTACTCGCTGGGACGACGTCGCTGGCAGTCGAGCTCCGCCCCGACGGGACGCCGAGCACCGCGACCGCTGACGAATCCCTCGAAATAGCCAGGGGCCGAGTCAAAGTCGCCGACTCCCCGGCGTGGTTCGGTGTCATTAAACCCTCTCGGCTGCTGGCGCCCTCTGCCGGACCGGGCACACACGCCAGCAAAAGCGAACTGCGCTTGGAATTCGAATTAAGCGAGGTGCCCGAGGCCGACGATGACGGTGACAGGGGGCGATCGGGGCAAAGCGGCATTCTCAACCTGTTTGAGAATCCCCTGTTCCATTCGCGGGCGCTCTTGGACTATTTCCGCAAAATCCTTGGCAGCTCACGATTCCCCGGCGACAGTGCCGCCGGTGCAGAACTGCAGGTTCGTGCCGTACGGCCGATGCATGCGGTCGGACCCCACGCCCGACCGCTCCCGACGCGGATCCATTTCACCGATGACCGCAATCCCGGCGTGGCCGTCGGTGTGGGCGGGGCGCTCTATCCGGAGTGGGACGTATACAACGAGCGGTATCGTCCCGAGTGGTGCCGGGTGATGGATTTCCCGCTGACTGTCGCCGCTGATATTTCGGCTGCGGCTGTGCCGCATGACGACGTGCTCCGACGACGTTTGTCTCGGGTTGGCCTCGGCCCCAAGGTTCTACGCGGCCGGGCCGATGGCGACGAGCTCGACGTCGCGGCGCTCCTCGATCTTTTCATCGATCTGCGATCCGGATATTCGCCACCCGAGCACGTCTACTTGGAACGACGCAAACTTGCCCGCAATCTCGGCGTCCTCGTCTTGGTCGATGCCTCCGGATCGGCTACGGCCGCCGATCCGGACGGCCTGACCGTACACGATCACCAACTACGCGCCGCAGCCATACTGGCCGTCACGCTCGAAGAGCTCGGCGACCGCGTCGCCGTCTACGCATTTCGATCACACGGCCGAAACGCCGTCCATCTGCCGGCGATCAAGACATTCGCACAACGCTTTGGCGCCGTTCAGCGGGCCCGGCTCAACCAACTTCAACCTTCGGGCTACACACGCCTTGGCGCCGGCATCCGTGGTGCGGGCGAAATCCTTAAAACTGAGGCCGGCACACCGAATCGGCTGCTGGTCCTGCTGTCGGATGGTTTCCCCTACGACAACGGCTACGAAGGCCATTACGCAGAAGCCGACGCCTACCAAGCCCTGACAGAGCTGCGCGCGGATGGGGTTGCCTGCCTGTGTCTTTCGATTGGCGCCAGCACTGAGGCCGCTGCGCTCGAACGCGTCTTCGGCTCCGCCAGTTACGCCAGCGCCGCGACGCTGGCCGAGTTGAGCCCCCGGATGGATGAGTTGTTCCTTGCTGCGTTGCGGGAACTCAGCGCGCCAAAACATCAGAGAGGATGAGACGTGAGAGTGTTGCTGACGGGTGCGCTGGGCAACATCGGCCTGGCCGCTTTGCAGGCGTTGCTTCTAGAAGGTCACGACGTCGTTGCCTTCGACCTTGAATCGCGCAGGGCGCGCAAACTGGCCTCCGGCTTCAACGGACAAGCGCACTTCGTCTGGGGCGACATCACCCGTCCGCAATCGCTGCAGCACGCACTGCAGGGGGTGGACGCAGTGATTCATCTGGCGGCCATCATTCCGCCTGCCGCAGACCAGGTTCCCGATCTCGCGCGCAGGGTGAATATCGACGCCACGGGGAGCCTGATCGCGCAGATGGAGGACTCACCCACCGCCAAACGGCTGGTCTTCGCGTCCTCACAGGGCATTTTCGGCGAGATCCAGGATCGCGAACCGCCGCTGCGTGTCGACACGCCCGTATCCCCCACCGACGAGTATGGGCGCCAGAAGGTCGCCTGCGAGCAAGCGATCCGACAGTCCTCGCTGGACTGGAGCATCCTGCGGCTTGCCGCTGTGACCCCCATCCATCTGCAGGCACAGAACCCCAGCATCATGTTTGATTTCAGCCCCGACGCACGATTCGAGTTCCTTCATCCCGCCGACGCCGGGACCGCTTTCGCTCGCGCCGTAGCCTGCGAGGAGTCGATCGGTAAGACCCTTTACATAGCCGGTGGCCCGAGCTGTCGGATGACGTATGGCGGCTTCATCAACGCGTTGATGGATGCCATCGGAATTGGGCCCGTCCCGGTCGACGCCTTCGTGCGAACTAGGCCTCCCCGGTTTTTCGGCGACTGGGTGGACACCGAGGAAAGTCAACGCCTCCTTCAGTACCAGCAGCGAGGGCTAAACGAGCAACTCCAAGACATGAAGGACGATTTCGGCATGTTGGTACCGGTTATTCGGGTCGTGCGTCCACTCGCGACATGGTTCGTGACACGCAGTTCTGCTCACCTGCGAGAGAATCGAACCCAAAGGAGCAACTGAGAACGAGATCTTTGCGCTCGCTCGTGCTTCACCGCGTCGGCAGACCGAGGATCCGCTGGGCAATGATGTTGCGCTGTATTTCCGACGTGCCGCCGGCGATGGTCCCCGCATAGCTGCCGATGTAGCGGGCGAACCAGCTCGCAGTGAAAAGGTCTGGGCTGTAAGGGTTATAGCGGGCGGTCAGCGCTGGATCGCCCAAGCCGTCCAGCCCGGCGGCGTGCAGGGCGTGCCTGGCAGCGTTCTGTTCGGCCTCCGATCCCAACACCTTGAGAACGGACACACTCGGCACATCCCGCTCGCCACGCGCCGCTTGTCCCAGCGCCACCGAACCGAGGAGGCGCAGAGCCTGGTAGTCCATCGCTGTCGTCGCGTAGCGGTCCCGGTTCACCGCGCCGACGGGCCGAAAATCTTCGAGCATCTGCCCGAGGCGGGTGGCGAACGCCATCCACATCATCGTGCGCTCGTGGCCGAGCGATCCGTTGGCCACCCGCCATCCGCCGTGCAGCGGGCCGACAAGGTTCTCGGCGGGCACGCGGACGTCGGTGAAGAACACCTCGTTGAAGTCCAGACTGTCGCGGTCATACACCGCGGGGAATGGCCGGCGCGTGATGCCCGGCGCGCCGGCGGGAATGAGCAGCGCGCTGATGCCTTTGTGTTTGGGCGCGTCGGGATCGGTTCGAACAAAGGTGAGCAGGACGTCGGCGTCGTGCGCGCCGGAGGTCCACACCTTCTGCCCGTTGACCACGAAGTGGTCCCCCTCGCGGACCGCGCGGGTGCGCAGGCCCGCGAGATCGGATCCCGCACCGGGTTCGCTCATGCCCAGGGATGCCGTCAGCTCTGCACGCAGGATGGGAATCGCCCACTTCTGCTTTTGCTCGTCGCTTCCGAACGACAGCAAGGAGGCGGCGATGATGCCCACCCCCTGCGGGTTGAAACTCTGGTAGACGCGGCGGCGCGACAATTCCTCGCGATGCACGAATTGCTGCAGGATGCCGGCGTTTCGGCCGCCGAATTCGGGCGTGTTGCCGGGCAGCAGCCAACCGTGGTCGAACTGAAGCCGCTGCCAGCGGCGGGCCCACTTCGGTATGTGCGACGTCGACAGCGACCGCTCCACGGCCTGCGCTTCGGTAGGGAGGTGGTCATCGAGGAATCGGATGAACTCCGCGCGAAAAGCCTCTACCTCGTCCCCGAAGGTGAGCTGCACACCCGCCAATATATCAAGTACTTAACATCTGCGGCGCCGTGCGCTATGACTAATGGGATGCTCGGTTCAGAGAAGATCCTGATCACCGGCGCGACGGGGAAGATTGGCTTCCCGATAGCGCGTGCCCTGGCGCAGCGCAACGAGGTCTGGGGCGCCGCCCGCCTGCGAAACCCGACCGACCGCGAAACCTTGATCAACGCCGGAATCACCCCGCTCGCGCTGGACATCAGCGTGGGCGACTTCTCCGCGCTGCCCGACGATTTCACCTACGTTTTCCACGCGGCAGTGGACCCCGGCGGCAACGCATGGACGTCGTGCGTCGAGACGAACGCGCAGCGCTCCGGTGACTTGCTGTATTGGTGCCGCGCCGCAAAGGGATTCGTATTCTGCTCGACGGGATCGATTTACCAGTACCAAGGTCGGCGGCCCCTGGTCGAATCGGATCCGCCGGGAATGCCGCTGCGAGCGAATTACAGCTTCTCAAAGGTCGCCGCCGAGGCCGTATGCACCTGGGTCGCCAAGCGACACCGGATCCCGCTCACGATCATCCGGATCTGTTCGACCTACGGGCCCCAAGGTGGTGCCCCGGCCGATCGACTCGATGCGATGTTGGCGCACAGGCCGATTCGCCTGTACCCGGACCGGCCGAACAACTACAACCCGATCTATGAGGACGACTACGTCGAACTGGGCATCAGGGCCATGGAGGTCGCTGCGACGCCACCCGTCGTGGTGAACTGGGCCGGCAGCGAGACGGTCAGCGTCGAGGACTATTGCACCTACATGGGTGAGTTGGTGGGTGTCGATCCCATCTTTGAATACGTGGCCGACGCGCACACGCCGCTGTGGCCGGACGTCAACCACATGCACGAGGTACTGGGACGGACGAAAGTCGGCTGGCGCGAAGGCTTTCGGCGGATGATCGAAGCGCGTCATCCCGAAATCGCCCTTGCCCAACCCGATTCGACCAAAGCCTGAAGGGCGGTATCGATGCTGCTACCCGGCACACCCTCGGACGAGGTCGGCGACGTGCTCGCAGCGGGCCGCGGAGACATCACCACACTGTTCGTCTCGATGGCGACGCGCCATCCCGAGGGCACCGACGCCGAGTACCTGCGCTGGCACACCTTGGACCATAGGCCCGAACAGCACCGGCTGGCCGCGTTACGCGCGTCACTGCGGCTGGTGTCCACTCCGCGATGCCGCAATGCGCGCGCTACCGGTACCGATCGCTTTACTCCCGTCGACCACGTGATGTCCTACTTCTTCACGGACACAACCGGACTCGCGGCGTTTAACCAGCTTTCGACGGCATTGGGCGACGCCGGGCGCAAATTGCCCCTGTTGCCGCCCGTCGAACGCGGGGTCTACGCCGTCGCGGGCAAGGCGGCCGCGCCACGGATCAAAATCGGGGCTGACGTGCTGCCGTGGTGGCCGGCCGTCGGCGTGTACCTGCTTTTGGAAACAAACACAGAAGGCAACACCGACACTAGTGCGATGATGCCGGAGAACCTGGTCGGCATCGAGGGCGTTGCCGGCGTCTGGTCCGCCGATTCACGGCCCGTCGCGGCCAGCCTGGCCAGTGCGCCTGCGGGACAGACGATCTCGTACTGCTTTCTGGATGACGACCCGGTTTTCACCGCGCAACGACTGCGGCCGGCGCTGGAAGAGCGGTGGAGCGACGGCGTCATCAGGCCACTGTTCGCTGCGCCGTTTCACACCGTGGTGCCGCACGAATGGAATCGCTATGTGCCCTGAACGCAGGCCTTTATGAGACTTGGGTTGATGGTCGGTTCCGACAAGGAACGCTCGCGTGCGGACCGGCTATCGGGACTGCTGGACGACGGAAAGGCAGCTGAGGCACAGGGTTTCGCGTCGTTCTGGATTCCGCAGGTGCCCGGCTATCTTGACGCTATGACTGCCGCCGCGCTGCTCGGGCAGGTCACCGAGAGCATCGAGATCGGCACGGCGGTGGTGCCGATTCAGACGCGCCATCCGCTCATCATGGCGCAGCAGGCATTGACCACACAGGTCGCGTGTGCCGGGCGGTTCACCCTCGGCATCGGCCCATCGCACCACTGGATCATCTCCGACCAGCTCGGGCTCCGCTACGAGCGGCCCGCCGCTCTGGTCCGCGACTACGTCGAAGTGCTGGGTGCGGCGTTCGCGGGTCCCGGGGCGACAGTGGTGGACAACGCCAGCTATCAGGTGCACAGCCCGGTCGATGTCACCGACACGTACAGCGTCCCCGTGCTGCTCGCCGCACTCGGACCGGCAATGCTGCGCCTCGCCGGTGAACGCACCGAGGGAACCATCCTGTGGATGGCGGACGAGCGGGCGATTGGGGACTACGTCGTTCCCCGCCTAGCCCAAGCCGCGAAAGCCGTTGGTCACCACGATTGTCGCGTCGTCGCGGGGGTACCGGTGGCCCTGTGCTCGGCCAATGAAGTCGACGGCGCCCGCGCCTATGCCAGCGCGGTGCTCGGTCACGCGGACTTCTCCCCCAACTACGTTCGACTGCTCGAGCACGGTGACGCCCGGGACGTCGGGGACACCATGGCGGCGGGCGACGAATCGGCCGTCCTGGCCAGGCTGCGCGGCTATCGGGACGCCGGGGTCAGCGATCTTGCCGCCCGGATCGTCCCCCTCGGCGAGGACGCAAGATCCCGAAGCGCATCACGGCGCCGCACCCAGGAGTACCTGGCAGCGCTGGCGTCCGAGTTCTGAGTGTCTTCTCAGTGTCTGGCGCAGACGCGGCGCGGGCGTACAGTGATGACATCAGTTATACAAGCTAATTAATGCGCGGAAGCCGCGGAGAGGAATTGGGTGTGAGCCGCACCGAGAACGACACCTGGGATCTGGCGTCCAGCGTCGGAGCGACAGCAACGGCGGTCGCCACGCAGCGGGCGATCGCTTCCAAGGGGCCCAATGCCCTGCTGAACGACCCCTGGGCTGACCCGCTCGTCCGGGCGGTGGGCATCGACACCTTCGTCAAACTGATCGACGATGAGTTCGAGCGCTCCGACGAACCCCTGATGAGCCGCCAGGCCGTGAAAGAGCAGATCACCGTGCGTACCCGCTTTTTCGACGACTTCTTCATTGACGCGACCGACGCCGGCATCCGGCAAGCGGTGATTTTGGCGTCCGGGCTGGACACCCGGGCTTACCGACTGCCCTGGCCGGCCGGCGCTGTGGTCTACGAGATCGACCAACCCGAGGTCATCGAGTTCAAGACGCGGACGCTGGCCGACCTCGGCGCCGAACCCACCGCGCGGCGCCGCACGGTGGCGATCGATCTGCGGGACGATTGGCCATCCGCCCTTGCGGCGGCGGGATTCGACGCGCAGCAGCCGACCGCATGGAGCGCGGAGGGCTTGCTAATTTACTTGCCGCCCGAGGCGCAGGACCGCTTGTTCGACGACATGGCGGAGCTCTCGGCACCCGGAAGTCGGATCGCGACCGAACACCTGGACTTGGGGAAGATCCCGCCGGACTGGGCGCAAAAGCTCACCGAGCGGTCGCGGCGCGTCGGCTCCAAGATCAACCTGGCCGAATTGTTCTACACCGGCGAACGCAACACCGCCGCCGATTACCTCGCCGCACACGGCTGGCGGGCGGATGTCCTGACGACCGAGCAGGCCTACTTCGCCCACGGGTTCGCGGTGCCCCAGGACGACCTGGGCTCCTTCGGCGACGCCTCCGGCTACTTGACGGCGACACGCGTTTAAAAACGCGCGCGAGATGCGCTGGGCCGCGACCCGTTTCCCCGCGGCGTATCAACACAGTTGTCATATATCAGCTAGGTTGATATAAAGGGAAACATGACTCAGCCGACTGTAGAGATGTTCGAATCCGCCTACCGGGGCGAGGCTCCCGAGACGGGCGAGGGTAATCGGCCGCCGTGGAGCATCGGCGAACCCCAGCCTGAGATCGCGGCGCTGATCGATGCCGGGAAGTTCCACGGCGATGTGCTTGACGCGGGTTGTGGCGAGGCGGCCGTGTCGCTGTACCTGGCCGAACGCGGATTCACCACGGTCGGCCTGGACCAGTCGCCCACGGCCGTCAAGCTCGCGCGCGAGGAAGCCGCCAGGCGGGGTCTGACCAACGCCAGCTTCGACGTCGCAGACATCACCGCCTTCGACGGCTACCCAGCGGGATCAGAAGGCCGCTTCGGGACGATTGTCGACAGCACGCTGTTCCACTCGATGCCGGTCGAATTGCGCGATGGCTACCAGCGGTCGATCGCGCGCGCCGCCGCACCGGGGGCGTCCTACTTCGTGCTGGTATTCGACCGCGACAGCATGCCGGCCGATGGTCCGGTCAACCCGGTCACCGAGGACGAGCTGCGTGAGGCGGTCTCCAGGTACTGGGTGGTCGACGAGCTCCGGCCGGCGCGCATCCACGCCAACGTGCCCGACAGTTTCCTCGACGGCTTTGCGGCCTTCGCCGGTGCCGACATCCGCGATGAGGCCAACGGCCGCAAATCGCTGCGGGCCTGGCTGCTCTGTGCCCATCGCGGCTAGCGAGGCTAGCCGCTCAGCGCGGCAAGGGCAGCGTCGTAGTCGGGCTCCTGCGCGATTTCGGGCACCAGTTCGGTGTAGGAGACGTTGCCGTCGGCGCCGATGACCACCACCGCGCGGGCAAGCAACCCGGCCATGGGGCCATCGGCGATCGTGACACCGTAGTCCTCGCCGAAGCTGTCCCGGAACGCCGAGGCCGTCGCCACGTTCTCGATGCCTTCGCCGCCGCAGAATCGCTTCTGTGCGAACGGCAGATCCTTCGACACGTTCACCACGGACACACCGCTTCCGGCGGCGCGCTCGTTGAAGGTGCGCACGCTCGTCGCGCACACCGGGGTGTCGATCGAGGGAAAGATATTGAGCAACACCGGCTTACCGCCGAACTGGTCGTTACTGACCGAGCCCAGGTCGGCGCCCGTCAAATTGAAGGCTGGGGCTTGAGATCCGACGGCAGGAAGCTCGCCGACGGTATTGATCGGGTTTCCACGCAAAGTTATCTGTGCCATGGGCACAGTCTGCCAAGGCGAGTCGCGCGACCTGGGGGCAGGTAGGCGCTGTCCTGATCTGTGGGGTGCATGGCGTAGACGACACAAGGTTGGGTGGCCAACACTGAGTGCATGTCCCGCAAGGTCGTCGTCGGCTTCCCCGGCGTGCAGGCGCTCGACGTCGTTGGGCCGCACGAGGTGTTCACCGGGGCGGCGCTGCTCACGGGCGGCGGTTACGACGTCTCGATGGCCTCGATCGACGGCCAACCGGTGGCCACGGCGACGGGCCTGGCTTTCGTGACGACGCAGCTGCCCGATCCCGGCGACCCCCTCGACACCGTCGTGCTGCCCGGCGGCTCGGGTGTCGATAGCGCGCGCTCCAATGCCGCGCTCATCGACTGGGTCAAGGCCGTATCGGCAGGCGCCCGCCGCGTCGTCACCGTCTGCACGGGCGCGTTCCTGGCCGCCGAGGCAGGGTTGCTCGACGGCCGCCGCGCGACCACGCACTGGGCGTTCGCCCGGCGGTTGGCTCGTGAGTTTCCCGCCGTCGACGTGGATCCGGACCCCATCTTCATCCGTAGCGCGGAGACGGTGTGGACCGCCGCGGGCGTCACCGCCGGAATCGACCTGGCGCTGGCGCTGGTCGAGGACGATCACGGCACCGAGGTCGCGCAAACGGTGGCACGTTGGCTCGTGCTCTACCTGCGCCGCCCCGGCGGGCAGACCCAGTTCGCGGCCCCGGTGTGGATGCCGCGGGCCAAGCGAACCTCCATTCGCGACGTGCAGGAGGCCATCGAGGCCGCACCGGGTGGTGCGCACAGCATCGACGAACTGGCCCGGCGGGCGGCGATGAGCTCACGCCATTTCACTCGGGTCTTTACCGACGAGGTCGGTGAGGCGCCCGGCCAGTACGTCGAACGTGTGCGCACCGAAGCCGCCAGACGTCAGTTGGAGGAGACCGACGACACCGTGGTGGCCATCGCCACCCGCTGCGGCTTTGGCACCGCTGAAACCATGCGGCGCAACTTCCTTCGCCGTGTCGGCGTCTCACCCGACCAGTACCGAAAGACCTTCGCATAGAGGAGAACAGCGATGACCCAAATCGCTTTCGTCGCCTACCCGGGCTTCACCGCACTCGACATGATCGGCCCGTACGAGGTGCTGCGGCAGCTGCCGCACGCCCAGGTACGGTTCGTGTGGCACGACACCGGGCCGATCACCGCGGACTCCGGGGTGCTCGTCATCGGTGCAACCCATTCTCTGGCCGAAACACCTTCGCCCGACATCATTTTGGTGCCGGGAGGCCCGTCGACACCGGTGCATGCGCGTGACGAGAAGCTGCTGGACTGGCTACGTCAGGCGCACCAGAGCGCCGCCTGGACCACGTCAGTGTGTTCGGGCTCGGTGATCCTGGCGGCGGCGGGCCTGCTCAAGGACCGGCGTGCCACGTCGCACTGGATCTCCGTTGGCGCACTGAAGGCGTTTGGCGCCGTTCCCATCGCCGACCAGCGAATAGTGCGTCAGGACAACATCATTACCAGCGCTGGTGTGTCAGCCGGCCTCGACCTGGCGCTAATGCTGGCCGCCGAGGTGGGCGGTGAAGGCCGCGCGAAGGCTATCCAGCTCGCGATCGAATATGACCCGCAGCCGCCGTTCGACTCCGGCCATATGTCCAAGGCGTCGGCGGCCACGAAAGCCGCCGCGACCGCGCTGCTGTCCAAGGACAGCGTGAAGCCGGCCAACCTGAAAGCTACGACGATGCTGGCCTGGGATCAGGCGCTGGCGGTGGCCCGGTCGCGGCGCAGACGCAGGGGGTGACGCGCTTGCGATCGCGAGCGCGGCGCAGCCGGGCGAAGCGGGTCGCCTAGCGGGGCTGTAGGAACTCGTCGGACGCGAACTGCCCGCCGGCCTGCAGCCAGGCGCCGACGGCGGCCGGCGCGTCGCGGTTGGGGTTGTAGATGTCTTCCTCGCTGGAGAACAGGCCGTCGCCGGCGTAGACCAGTCGAGTCCAGTTCGGAAACCAGAACGGTTCCCCGTGCGGGTCGGTCGGGTGATCGAGCATGTTCCTGATCATGATGACGACAGCGTCGTTGTCCTCGTCGTAGGCGATCCAATCCGACGGAAAACGCATGTGCGGGAACGGGGCCATGACGGTGACGATCCAATCCCGCACCGCCTCGCGCCCGTGGAACACCCCGTAGTGGTGCTCGGTGTAGACGACGTCTTGGGTGAACAGGTCCGCGAAGGGTCCCCAGTCGCCCGAAGAGCTGCACCCTTCGACGACGGTGGTGTAGTGCGCGACGGCTTGCTCGATCTCCGCTTTGGGGAACCTGCCCATACCGGACACACTAGAGCCTATGAGCGTGTTGGACCTGTTTAATTTGCACGGCAAGCGGGCGTTGGTGACCGGCGGATCGAGCGGCATCGGCAAGAAGGTGGCCCTGGCCTACGCGGAGGCCGGTGCTCAAGTAGCCGTCGCCGCAAGGCATTCCGAGGCTTTGCAGGAAGTCTGCGAGGAGATCACGGAGATCGCTGGGGCCAGCGGCAGGGCACTGCCCATCTCTTGTGACGTGACCCAGCCCGAGCAGGTGACCAGCATGCTGGACCGGATGACCTCGGAGTGGGGCGGGATCGACATCGCCGTCTGCAACGCCGGCATCGTCACAGTCACCCCGATGCTGGATATGACGCCGCAAGAGTTCGAGCGCATCCAGAACACCAACGTCACGGGCGTGTTCCTGACGGCCCAGGCCGCGGCCAGAACGATGGTCCGGCAGGGACAGGGCGGGGTCATCATCACCACCGCCTCGATGTCGGGCCACATCATCAACATCCCGCAGCAGGTGGGCCACTACTGCACATCCAAGGCGGCCGTCCTTCACCTGACGAAGGCCTTGGCGGTCGAGCTCGCCGCGCACAACATCCGAGTGAACAGCGTCAGCCCGGGCTACATCCGCACCGATCTGGTCGAGCCCTTGGCCGAGTATCACGCGTTGTGGGAACCGAAAATACCCCTCGGCCGCATCGGCCGTCCCGAGGAGCTCACCGGCCTGTACCTCTACCTGGCCAGCGACGCGTCCAGCTACATGACCGGCTCCGACCTGGTGATCGACGGCGGATACACCTGCCCTTAAGCCTTTTCTCGCACGAGGCACGGACGGCCGAAATGCGTTCGCACACCGGGTGAATACAGCGCACGCAACCGATCGCCGGCGGGTCGCACCCCGCTGGCGTCGAGCAGTTCGTCGTGCAGCTCGACGATCTCGGCCGCCTGCAACGGCCATGGCCCGTGTCGGTTGGGGACCCACCACGTCCGGCCGGCCTTACGGGTGTGCGCACCCCAACGGGCCGTGAGCCAGACTTCCAGCGGCGTGGGTTCGACGGTGGCGCCGATGTTGATCGTCAGCAGGCTGCGCAGTCCGCGCCGAGGCCAACGCCGCACACTGCCATAAGTGATCTGGCCGCCGGCCCGCGCTACCCGCATCTTGGCCCAGTTATAGGGGACGCCGAGGCCGATCCGGGTGACAGGCACGACGGCCAGCCGGGCGGTTTCCAGCGATCGGAAAAGAACGCCATGCCGGCCGGCATCGTCGATCGAATACAGCCGGATGTTGGTCTCTGGAAACCGCCCGAAATACGGCAATGCCAGTGCGGCGCCAACCTTGGTGTGGCTCAGGGCAAAAGGGACCAGTGCCACGTAGGTCATGCCGTCGATGAAGACGTCGGGACGGGTACCGGGCGGGTACAGGCGAACGACGCTTGCGGGTCGCACCGGCCAGTGGACGAATGTCAGATCGCTCCAGCGCTGGTCGACGGTGACCGGGCCGGACCACGGTGGCGGAGTCACCGGGTAGCCCGCAAGTGCCTGGCTGGCATTGGATTCCGCGGTCATCTATCGGACGCCGAGTGTGCCGTCGAGATACTGGGCGCGGCAGGCCACGCGGGCCAGCTTGCCGCTGGTGGTCCGCGGGATGGCTCCGGCCGGCAACAACACCAGGTCGGAGACCGCCAGCCGGTGGCGGGCTGACACCGCCGAGCGGATAGCTTCGATCGCCGGCTGCGGATCAACGCGGCTGGTGCCCGCGGCACGTTCGGCGACAATCACCAGCCTCTGGCCCGAGCCTTCGGGCACCGCGAAAGCCGTTATGTATCCGCGTCTTACCATTGGCGACGCCTCCGCGGTGGTCGCCTCGATGTCCTGCGGATAGTGGTTGCGGCCAGCAATGGTCACCAGGTCCGCGATCCGGCCGGTGACGTACAGGTCACCATCGAGGTATACCGCCAGATCGCCTGTCCGCAGCCAGTTTCCGTCGATCGCCGAGCCTGCGGCATGGCTGCCTTCGGGGCGGGTCGTGCGTAGTTTGTTGCCGAACGTCAGCCGAGTTTCCTCGGGTCGTCCCCAGTAACCGCGGCCGACGTTGTCGCCCTGCAACCAGAGCTCGCCGACTCGACCGTCGGGCAGTTCAGCTCCGGTGTCCGGGTTCACGATCACGCCCCACAGGCTGCGGGCGACCTGGCCGCAGGACACCTGCACGACGGCGTTGGCGTCGTCCGCTGCAACCTGTACCGCCCGGCCTTCGCCCAGCTGCTCCCGGTCGAGGTAGACGACTGTCGTCTCGGCGTGATGGCCGATGGTTGCGATCATCAGTGTCGCCTCGGCGATACCGTACGACGGCTTGAACGCCGTGCGCGGTAATCCGAAGGGCGCGAACGCTTGACCGAACGCGGTGACCGCGTCGATGCTCACCGGTTCGGATCCGATGATCAGCACGACGTTGCCGAGATCGACGTCCTCCCCCGCCGCGGGCAGTCCGCGCTGCGCGGCCCACTCGTAGGCGAAGTTCGGCGCCGCGGTGACCACGCGGCCGGTTCGTGAGCCGGCGGACAACGCGTGGATCCAGCGCTGCGGCCGGCGGACGAACGCCGTGGGCGACAGCAGTGTGGTGTGACCGCCGTACACGGTCGGAAAGCCGATCATCGACAGACCCATATCGTGGTAGAGCGGTAACCAGCTGACGCCGTGCGTATTTCGGTTCAGCAGGTCGATCGACAGGATCATCTGTATGAGGTTGGTCTGGACGGCCCGGTGGGTGATCTCCACGCCGACGGGCGGCCGGGTGGCGCCCGACGTGTACTGCAGGTAGGAAACGGCGTCGGGGTCCAGGTAGACCGGCGTGAACAACTCCCCCGCCGAGTCGGGTATCTGGTCGAGGACGATGACGTGGGGACGGCGCAACTGCGGCAGGTGGTCCAGAAAGTTCTCCACCGCGTCTTTGGCGGCCGTTGTGGTCAGCACGACGTCGGGTGCCGAATCGCGAAGCGCCGTCTCGAGGCGTTCGGCGTGGCCCGGCAGCTCGGGCGCGAACAGCGGCACGGCGATGGAGCCCGCCTTGATCGCCGCATAGAATCCGGCGACCCAGTCGATGCCCTGCGGCGCCAGGATCGCTACCCGGTCACCGGGGCCGGCAACCTGCTGCACCCGCGCGCCGATGGCCTGCAGCCGCACACCGAACTGGGCCCAGGTCACCTCGAGCGCGTGCCCCTCCGAGCGGGAGTAGTCCAGGTAGCGATATGCGACGGAGTCACCCACATTGGCGACGTTGCGTTCGATAAGCGAGATCGGCGTCGTGTCCGGCGGCAACGAGATGGCGCCCTCGTCGTCCAGGCAGTCCTCAATCTCTAGCAGGCCTAGTGGGGCCGCGGAGGCCTGCCGGGAACCGGAATCCATAGCCGCAGTCTATTCATCCGGCTACCCGGCACTGTCCCTGCAGCGACGCCCGGCCACGCGCGTTGGAGGGTGTTGCCATTGCGATTGTGGGGTGGCTCGTCTACGAATTCATTGAGCGTCGCGCCTCCAATTCACAGAAAGCGGGTGCCATGACAGCGGAGTCAGGGGAGTCGGCGGAGTCAGCGACGGAACAAGCTACGGAACCAGCTAGGGAACTAGTGAAGTCGGCGGAGCCGCGGCCGAAGGTCGAACCTCGGGGCCTGATGCAGCACCTCACCGCGCTGTGTGTTCGTTACGTCGAACGGCTGATGCCGGACCCGTACTTGTTCGCGGTCATCCTCACCTTCATCGTGGCCGGGCTCGTCGCGTGGCTTGTCAAAGGCGCGACGCCCACCGGCATGCTCAAGGCGTGGTACGGCGGGGTTTGGGGACCGCAGAACATCTTCACCTTCGCCTTCCAGATGGTGCTCATCCTGGTGACCGGCTACACGCTGGCTGAGGCACCGGTCCTGAAGCGTGCCATCATCCATATCGCGAGCAGGCCGAAGAACCAGGTCCAAGCGGCCTTGCTGTGTTTCGGCGTCAGTGCCGTGCTGTCGTTCTTGAACTGGGGGCTCGGCCTGGTGGCGGGTGCTCTGGTCGCTCGCCAGGTGGCGAAGCGGCTTCAGGGCGCGCACTTCGGCTACCTCATCGCTTCGGCGTTTATGGGGTTCATCATCTGGACCCAGGGCTTGTCGTCGTCGATCGCGCTGGCGAATACCGATGCGAGCAGCCCAATCAACGTGATACACAAGCAGACTGGCGCCAACGTGCCGTTGACGCTCACCATCTTCGAGCCCTACAGCTGGGTGTCCGCGATCGTGGTGCTCGCATTGCTTGCCCTCGCGATCTGGCGCATGGAGCCGACGCAAAGCCTCGAGCCCGATCCCGCGGTCTTCGAGGATGAGCAGCCGGCGACCGCCGAGCGGCAACGCAAACGCACGTTTGCCGAGTGGCTGGAGAACCTCTGGATTCTCAACGTCCTCGTGTTCGCCGCGGGCATTACCTATTTCGTGCTGAGCGGGTTTGCGCTCAACATCTCGTCGATGATCATGTTGTTCACCGTCACGAGCGCGTTGTTGCATCGCACGCCGATTCGTTTCATCCGGGCCTTCTCCGGTGCGGCGAAGGTGTCCGGCCCGCTGCTGCTGCAGTATCCCCTTTACGGTGGCATCGTCGGCCTGTTGGCCTATCTGCCGACCGAACACGGCAAGGCGCTGCAGACGGTGCTCGCCGAGGCGCTGGTGCGCGGTGCCGACCAGAACACCCTGCCGCTGCTGACGTTCGTCGGGTCCGTCGTGATCTCGTTGTTCGTGCCGTCGGGCGGCGGGCACTGGGGCGTTCAGGGGCCGATCGCGGTGGGCTCGGCGCTCGCGATCGGTCAGCACTCGCCGGCCTACCTAGGCCTGATCTCGATGGCGGTGGCGATCGGCGAGGGCGTCGCGAACATGATCCAGCCGTTTTGGCTGCTGCCCTTGCTCGCGATCGCCAAGCTGAATGTTCGGCAGGTGATGGGCTTTACGATCATCGCCTTCTTCATCGGCTTCGTCGTGGCCGGTGCCGCGGTTCTGATTGCGCCCCACGTCATTTGACCCCCCCGCGAGCGTGCGCGTCTGTACGGTGACACGCCGCAATCCCTGTACAGCTGCGCACGCTCACGGCCGGGGTGGCGGGCGGGTGGCGGCCGGGTGGGTTACATCCAGAGTTGCGTCAGTGAGTCGGCGAGGGACTCTGGGTCCTGTCCGTCGGTGTTGCAGCTGACGGCCAGCGACGTGCGTCGGTCCATGCCGACGCGGAAGGCGGTGACGAAGCCGGCCCAGGAGCCGTCGTGATCGAGCGCTCCGTTGGCAAGTAGATAGATGCCGGCGCCGTAGCGGTCGGCGCCACCGGATTCGGTCTGGACTGCTCCGGCCAGTTGCGAGTCGAGCAACGCCTTGCCGCCCACGGCGCCCGTTCGGTAGTTGTCGGCCCACCGCACCAGTTGGCTTGGTGTGGTCTGGATGCCGCCGTCGCCGATCTGCTCCCACGCGGAGCCTGCGAGCTGGTACCCGTCGTCGGTCTTCGCGTAGGACAACGCCTTGTCCGCAATCTTGCCGACCGGGTCCAGGACCATCGTCACCCTCAGCGGCTGGAAGATCGCCGCGCTCAGATACTGCGGCAGCGGCTGACCCGATGCGCGGTGGACGATCTCACCGAGCAGCAGATAGTTCGAGTTCGAGTACTCGAATCGGTTGCCGGGCTTGAAGTTCAGCCCTTGGACGCCCGAAACAGCCTGCAGCGCTTCGTCCTCGGTCGTGCGGTCGGTGAGCCGGTATCCATGCTCTTCGAGCAGGCCGGTGTAGTCGGGGATGCCGCTGGTGTGGTGCATCAGCTGCGTGAGGCTGACGGTGGCGGCCCACGCCGGCAGCTCGGGCATGTGTTTGGCCAGCGTGTCATCGATGGCGAGCTTTCCCGCCTGGGCCAGCAGCAGGACCGCCGTGGCGGTGAACTGCTTGGACACCGAGGCGATGTCGAATACTGTCCTCGCGGTTATCAGGTCGCCTGTCGTCGTGTCGGCGACCCCGCGGACCCCGGTCCAGACGACCGTCCCCGCCCGGCCGACCGCGGCCGAGCAACCGGGCTCGTCGCTCTTGATCGCCTCGTCCAGCGTCCCCTGGCTACGGGCCTGCAGAGCCGCGTCTATGGTCGTGGTTTGCGACGTCGGCTTGGCGGCGGGAGCCGCGTTGCGACCCCCACAGGCGACGAGCAACAGGACGACCGCGGCCAGGAGCGGCAGTGAGCGTAGGTGCTTGTCCAACAACGCCTTCCGGGATCGTCGGCGCGGCCCGTTCGGCATGTAGTGAGTATGCCTCCGGTGTCGCCGCAGCAGTGTCCTTTTCGCCGGTTCTTTTCGGCCGGGTAGGGTACCCCGCAGCACCGTTCCAGTTGCCAGATCGGGAGTCAGACATGTCGGGTCGGAAGTTTTCATTCGAGGTCAACACGTCCAGCAGCGCGCCGGCCGCAACGCTGTTCCGCCTGGTGACGGACGGCGGCAACTGGTCGAGCTGGGCGAAGCCGATCGTCCTTCAGTCGAGTTGGGCGCGAGAGGGTGACCCGGCTCCTGGCGGCATCGGGGCCATCCGCAAGCTAGGGGCGTGGCCGGTACTCGTGCAGGAGGAAACCGTCGAGTACGAGCAGGACCGTCGTCACGTCTACAAGCTGGTCGGCCCGCGACAGCCCGTAACTGACTACATAGCCGAGGTGGTGCTGACGCCGAATGCGGCGGGCGGCACCGACATTCACTGGAGCGGATCGTTTACCGAGAAGGCTCGCGGAACGGGTCCGCTGCTGCGCGCGGCGATGGGCGGGTCGGTCAAGTTCTTTGCCGGCCGGCTGGTGAAGGCGGCCGAGCGCGAGTCCGGTAGCTGACGCCGATCAGCGTTCCTGCGTTGTGCCGCAAGGCTTTACAATGCTGGCTGAAGTCGCGGTAGCAGCTCGTTCGTCCCGCTCCTGCGATCAGCTATTGGTTGGCTTGGATTTCGGTTTGTTGGGCCTGTAGCTGGTCCTGGATGAACTGTTGTTGGGCCTGTTCGTTTTGCTCCTCGGCCTGCTGTTCGGCCTGCAGCATCTCCTGCTGGGCAATCTGCTGCTGCAGCTGCGCCTGGTCGTCGTCGCTGTCGGTGGCGAAGCGGCCGTTCAGACCCGGCGGGGTTTGCGGATAGGCCGCGTCGGCCAGGCGTACCGAACTCGGCGAGGGGAGGTTTTCGGCGGTGCCTGGCCGCGCGGCCTGGAAGAGCGCGAACATCGCGACGGCCGCGGCCCCGGCGAAAAGTATCTGCGCCGATCGGGATTGGCTTCGCCGCCGGTCGGCCGCGTTGATTTGGTGGTGACGGGAGGGGAGGGTATTGGTCATCTTCTATGTATGCGCTACACACTTAGTCGCGCGCTGGGTCACACTTATCGCTCCGCTGTGAACCGCGCAGAGCCAGACGCGTCCGGTCCGGGCGCCGCTATTTCGACCCGAGTTCGTCCTGATACTTCTTGGTCATGTGCTCGACGGCTTGCAGCTGCGTCTGCGCGAGGCCGTCACGCACCTCGCCGGCTCGCGCCGCGGCGTCCAGGGTGGGCTGCGCCTGACCCTGAAAGTGCGGCATCACTTCGGCGGCGAACAATTCGGCGGACCGCTTGGTCGCCGCCGGATTGGCCCATTCGTGGCCCATCTGCAGCATGCAGCCGAAACCTCCAGACTGATCCCACAACCGCTGCACCTGGGCCCGCGCCCGCTCCGGCGAACCGATGACGCCTGCTCCGCTCTCGCTGATAATCTCGATCATTTCGTCGAGTTGCTCTCCCGGCATGGTCATCTGGGGGAATGCCGCCACCTTCTGGAAGTAACGGAACCACGACTCGATGCCGAATTTCACATCGGCGCGGGCCTGTTCGTCGGTCTCGGCGATGTGCATCGGGCAGACCAGGCTCCAGTTGTTGCGATCCACCCGTGCGCCAAAGGCGGCGGCACGTTCTTCGACGATGTCCCAGTGATAGGACAGCGCGTTGAAGCCCTCGACGGTCAGGGTCGCCCCGATGGACAGCAGGCCGATGCCGTGTTTGCCGGCCAGCCGCGCGCCCGTCGGCGACGCGACCGCGGCGACCGCCAGTGGGATCCCGCCGTCGGAGTAAGGGGCGAGCTGCAACTGGGCGTCGAAGAGCTGGTGCGTGGCGGTCTTGGCGCTCACCGTCTCTCCGGCCAGTAAGCGCACCACGATGTCGAGGTTGGTTTCGAGGAGCTCGCGTGTGTCGGTGGGCGTCAGTCCGATCATCGCGGAGTCGGTGGGTAGCGATCCCGGTCCCACCCCGCCGATCACCCGACCGTGCGTGAGGTGGTCCAGCAGCATCAACCGGTCGGCGACCCAGAGCGGGTTGTGGTATGCGAGCGAGATCACCCCGGTGCCAAACCGAATCCGCTTGGCGCGTTCGGCCGCGGCGGCGATGAAGACCTCCGGCGAACTGATGATCTCGCTACCCGCCGAGTGATGCTCCCCGATCCACACCTCGTCGAAGCCGAGGGTGTCGAGATGTTCGACGAACTCCAAGTCGCGTTGCAGGGCCAGCGTCGGGTTGGTGCCCGCGCGGTGAAATGGGGCGATGAAATAGCCGAACCTGAGCTTGGTCATTGTGTCCCCTTGCCAATCCGTCTGCCCGAACCTTAGACCCTCTAGCCCTGCGGTCGATACAGCCTGCGCTCCGACGCAAAAAGGCCCATGGGACTGGTGAGGCATCCCATGGGCCCTGCGCGGTTCGGCTTAGCAGTTGGCGCCGTCAATGCACCCGGTCAGCTCGACGTGTGTGCCGCCCGGCTGGGGAGCGGCAGCGGCTGGGGCGCTGGCTGGGCTCGATGCCGAGTGACTGCTCGGGCCGGGGTTGGCAGCGTCGTTGCTCGCGCCGGCAACATCGCCACCGGTGACCGCGAGAACCAACGCGGCCGCACCGCTGAACACTGCGAGCTTGGTTTGAATCTTCATCAGGGTGTCCTTCGTCGAATTCGGCCCGTCACCGCCGATGCCCCATGGCAATAGTAGTTCTAGGCAATAGTTTCAGTTTACGCCCCTGTAACTGTTTATCGCCATAGAAAGGCGAGCACCAAACAGCCCAGGGGGCCGGCCGCAATGGCCTGGCCCCCTGGGTTGGGAATGGTTTCGCTTAGTAGGCGGTCATCAGTAGCCGCCGCAGACGTTGCCGACGCAACCGCCGCCACCACCGGGGCCACCGCCACCGCCGCCAATTCCAGGGATGGTGCCGCCACCGCCGCCAGGGCCACCACTTCCGGTCGGCCCGCCAGGAACGCTGCCGCCACCGCCGCCGGGGCCGCCGGTTCCGCTAGGCCCGCCCGGGCTTTCGGACGGCGCCCCGCTGGACGGCGCAGTCGGTGTCGTGGTTGCCGTCGTCGTGGTCGTCGTACTCGGGGTGGTGGAACTGCTTGGCGCCTTGTTGCCACCGCCACAACCGACGGCCAAAACCAGCATGGCCGCACCGCTGAAAACCGCGAAGGCTGTCCTCACTTCAGATCTCATCAATCTCTCCCATCCGCTTGCGACTAGGTATCCGTACCCGCCCCTTTGGGGGTGCAAACGGCTGGGCGGCCACCCCACGATCCGCTGACGGCGTCGGACCGACCCGCTGAACGGCGGCGTGGGTCAATTCGTCGGTGTCCATAAGGGATTACGGCCAAGCGCCGCGAGGAGCCTGGATTGGGGGTCGGTCTGATCATCGACGACGACGGGTGCCGCAAACATTCCGGAAGCGGTCAGCGCTTCACGGTCAGCCGGCAGCCGCTCCAAGAAGAAAGTGCACCAGGCTGGGTCGAGCGAGTCATCGGATCCCACCGCCCGCGCCAAGTCCCAGGTGTGCACCAGGACGTCCTGAGTGAGGCGCGGGATCAGGTGGTAGGCCTCAAGAGTCGGCAATTTGCTGTGCTGAAACGCCTGTTGCAGCTGGGAATGGGTCAAGTCCCATCGCGCGAGCGGCTCACCGCGTGGACGCTCCGGCTTCAACCCCAGCGGACGCAACAGCAGCACATCGTGAAAGCCGATGACGTGCTCCACGATGTCCCTGGCGTGCCAGTCCGGGCATGGGGACTGGTGGTCCCAGCGGCCCTCCGCCGATCGAACGGCCGAACCGAAGCGGCGGCACACCGCCAAGTGCAAGGAGCCGACACCGACGTCCATGTCCGCAATCATGCCCTAACGAATTGAATGTGGGTGTAGAGCGTCAGGCAACGCCGATATCGCTAGGTCGTCGAATATGCCACTGCGGCAAGCTGTTCCAATCAGCGACGCCAGATGACGCCCGCCAGATATCACGGTGCGGGGTTTATTCGCGGTTGGCGCGACGGCCGCGTTTGCCGCGGCTCAGGGTTCGCATCAGGAGCCCAGACCTACGGCGTCGTCCCATTGCCGCCGTCGGAGCCGAACAACAATCCGCGTTTGCCGCCGGCCCCGCCCGCACCAGGAACGGTGTTGCCTGATCCGCCGTCTCCACCATTTCCGCCGCTGCCGATCAGCATGGCGTTACCACCCGTCCCGCCCGCCCCGCCGTGGTTGAAACTGAAGCCGCCGGTTCCGCCGGCACCGCCGGCTCCGACGAGGAGGCTGCTGTTGCCGCCGGTCCCGCCGATACCTCCCAGCTGCAGGCCGGCGCCGCCGTCGCCACCGACTCCGCCGTTGCCGAATAACGTTCCTCCATTGCCCCCGGCGCCGCCGCCTGCGCCCGTGGCGCTGAACGCAGCCGCGCCCACGCCACCGCCGCCGGTGCCCCCGGTGCCGCCGGTGCCGATGAGACCGGCTCCGCCGCCCATGCCGCCGATACCACCCAGGACGGGACCAATGCCGCCGGTGCCGCCACCGCCGCCGTTGCCGAAGAGTCCGCCTCCGGCGCCGCCGCTGCCGCCGGAACCACCGTTGGCGGCGGCAGTGATGCCGGCGCCACCGGTCCCGCCAACGCCGCCGTCGCCGAACAGAAGTCCGGCGTGACCCCCGGCCCCGCCGTTGCCGCCCAAGTTCAGGCCGGCACCACCGGCTCCGCCCGACCCGCCGTTGCCGAAGAACCCGGCGGATCCCCCATTGCCGCCGGCTTGGCCGGTCGCGGCGCCGGCAGCGCCATTGCCGCCGTTGCCCCACAGGATTCCGCCATCTTGACCATTGGCGCCCGGTTTCGCGCCGTCGGCGCCGTTGCCGACCAGCGGACGGTTTAATACCGATTCGAAGGGCGCATTGATCACGCCGAAGAAGTCGTCGATTACGCTCTGTGCCGGCGCGGCCGCTGCAGCCGGGGAAATATTCGTCAGGGCGACGTTGACGGCCTCGGCGCCGGCGTACTGCTGCGCACCGCCGCTCGTCAGCTGGACGAACTGCTGGTGGAACTGCGCGGCTTGGGCGCTGAGCGCCTGATAGGCCTGTGCGTGGGCGCCGAACAGCGAGGCGATTGCTGCCGACACCTCATCGGCGCCCGCAGCCCATACCGCAGTGGTCGGGATGGAAGCCGCCGCGTTGGCAGAACTGATTGCCTGGCCGATGTTCGCCAGATCTGAGGCCGCGGCCGTCACGAATTCTGGTGCGGCGATCACATACGACACCTGGGCCTCCCGTATAAGATGTCGGGGGCTCACGCCGCCGTTTCTGTCGAGTCGAAATATATAGATAGCGCGCTGTTTTCGAGCCCGGTGGCTATGCTAGCGCCCGCGAGGATTGCCGACCAATGCAGGGTTGCCCGAATGGATAGTGTTGCGGCCGCGGGTCGGAATCCTCTGTTTTGGCGCCGCTTGTCGCGGGAACGGGAGTGCGTGGATCCTCAGCCCTCCTTGGTGATCAACTTCCGCAACGCCACTCGGTCGGGCGTGAGCAACTCGGCGATCCGCGGCTTGTTCACCTCGGCGACGATGATCTCGCCGACCTCCTGATAAACCTCGCTGAAGATGCCGTGGGATTTCATCTTCTCGGTCTGGTAGAGGTTGTCCTCGGTCGGAGTGACGTAGTAGACGGCGTCGGCCTTGAAGCGGTGCACCAGCCACAGGTGGATCAATGTCATCAGCCGCTTCTGCCGCAACTTCTCGGCGAAGGTGTTCTGATCGCGCACCTGCAGGATGCCCCGGCCATGCCGATCCTTGATGGGGTCGACGACGACGTTGGCCAGCTGCTCGTCGCCGTTGCCGTAGATCCCGAGTTCCAGGACGTCCGAGCCGGCGCGCCGCGGGCGCAGCGTCACGCGGAGCTTTTCGCCCAGCTGGTAGTGCTCGCTCCAGAGCGCCAGCCATTCCTCCAGCAACTTCTTTGGCACCTCGGTCTGCACCAGGTGCTGATGCTGCGTCGAGCCCTTGCCCATGGCCTTGGTGGTCGCCGTACGGCCCGACGAGGCGGCCAGCGCGGCATCGCTGCGCGGCCCGCCGACCAGGGTTTGCGGTGTCCGGTAAGGAGATTCGACCAGGCGCATCTTGCGCTGCAGCCGGGCTAGCGCGAGCATTCCGTCCTGCTGCAGCGAGGTGGCGAACTCCTCGGCGGCGACGCCGTCGATCTGGTGCCCGCCGTAGGTGATGAAGTTGAAAACGAAGCCCATCTTGCCGAGCTCCTCGGGGAAGCGCTTCATCTCCTCGTCGGTCATCCCGGTGGTATCCCAGTTGAACGAGGGCGACAGGTTATAGGCCAGCATCTGATCGGGGAACTCGGCATGGATCGCGTCGGCGAACTGCCGGGCGTCGGCCAGATCGGCCGTCTTGGTCTCCATCCACAAGATGTCGGCGAACGGCGCCGCCGCCAGCGACTTGGCGATCGCGTACGGAATGCCGCCACGGATCTGGTAGTAGCCCTCCGGCGTCTTCGCCAGCTCGCAATCCCACGGCGGGTCGACACCCAGCTGCCGTGCCTTGTCCCGGGCGGTGTACAAAGACGCGCGTTGGGCGAACTGGCGCCACTCTTCGGCGGTCATCGCGATCGGCTCGTCCTCGCGCTCACCGAATTCGAGCACCTCCGCCACCGCCTCGGCGTAGGTCATCAGTCCCGCGTCGTCCTCCCAGGCCGCCACGAACCGCGACTCCACCTGGTCGAACAGGTCGTCGATCGATTCGTGGCCGTTCTCCCGCGAGGCATTCACGGCGTCGGAAACCAGGCCCAGGATGCCCTGGCGCTCCAGCCAGGCGCCGGCATTCGCGTACTCGCCCTCGGCGAGCGCGTAGAGCTTATGACCGTTGAGTTCCTTGACGCCCAATTCGTAGAAGCGCCGCATCAACGCCAGGAAACAGGACTTGTAGGAAGGAACGTTCAGGTTGGTGGCGCCAAGCAAGAACGGCTGGTCGCGTTCGTCGGCGCGGCTGTCGATCAGGTTGGCCGCCTCGGCGTCCGTGCGCGCGACGATAATGCCGGGCACCCGCATGACGTCGAGCTGGAAGCGGGCGGCGTTGAGGCGCTTGATCTGTTCGTCCGACGGGACCAGGACCTTGCCGCCCTGGTGGCCACACTTCTTGGTGCCCGGTCGCTGGTCCTCGATGTGGTATCCGGGCACACCGATCTCGACGAAGCGGCGGACCAGGTTGCGCACGTGCGGATCACCGCCGTGGCCGGTGTCCGCGTCGGCGATGATGAAGGGCCGGTAGTCGATCGCCGGAGTGGAGGCGCGCTGCCGCTCGCTCATGTGCAGGCGCAGGTAGTGCTGATTGCGGTCAGCCGTCAGCAGGGCGCGCACCAGCACCGCGGCGTCGTCCGGCACCTGGCTCAAGGGGTAGCTGGCGAGGTCGGGCCCGGGGTCTTCGGTTGTCGACCCCTTGGCCGAGGTGGCCCAGCCCCCGAGATAGATCCCCTCGATGCCCATCCGCTTCATGCTGACGGCCTGACCGGGCGAGTACGGGCCGAATGTCGTGATGCTCTTCTTCGCGGCGAACAGTTCGCGCAGCCGCGCGTAGAAGGCCGCCGCCGCCTCGCGCGCGACCGTGTAGTCGGTGGGGATGGTGCCACGCTGCTCGACGACCTGGCGCGCCGTGTAGAGGCGAATGATGCCGTCGAAGCGCGCGCTGTCGAAGTATTGCTGGGCGGCGGCGACATCTTGCTCGAACGGTGTGTGGACTTCGGCGTCCTTTTCCATGATTGCCATGGGCTTGCGCTCCTCATTTCCGCCCGGTTCCCCCTGATGCACAGAGTCTATCTCCGGTCAAGTGAGCTAGATCACCGGCTTGTCGGGCGTGCATCAGCTGCCCAGGCCGGGCGCCCGGCCCGCCCAGGGTGCGGCGGTGGGCTAGGATAACGCTCAAAATCGTTGGGCTACAACAGCATTCAACGTCGGCATGCGACCGGATTGCGGGCGCGCGGGCCGACCGGGAAAAGCGCTCTGGCCACCTCAACCAGCGGATATTGTCATCTGCGTGCCAGTCGAGTGACGGCAGGCACGCAGTAAGGCGCATCGCCCCTAGCGTTGTTCTGGGGTGCGCGCTGGCCGCACCCGCCGAGGCCGCGAAGGAGCTGGAATGAGTGAGCCGAACGTGGCGCGTAAGACACCAGCGAGGCGCGACGTGGTTCTCCCCCGCCTTGCCGAGGCCGCCGTGGCAATCGTCGAGCGGTAGGAGCGAACAGGATGCGCGCAGTGGTAATCGCCAAGCATGGCGACCCGTCGGTGTTGCAGGTGCAGCAGCGCCCCGACCCCCCGCCGCCGGGCGCCGGTCAGCTGCGGGTGGCGGTTCGCGCCGCGGGGGTGAACTTCGCCGACCACATGGCTCGCGTGGGCCTGTATCCCGATGCGCCGAAGCTTCCGGCGGTGGTCGGTTACGAAGTCGCCGGCACCGTAGCCGCCGGCGGCGACGGGGTAGACCCGAGTCGCCTCGGCGAACGCGTTTTGGCCGGCACGCGATTCGGCGGTTACGCCGAAATCGTCAACGTCGCGGCGACCGATTCGGTGGCGCTGCCTGACGGGTTGAGTTTCGAACAGGGCGCCGCGGTGCCGGTCAACTACGCGACCGCGTGGGCGGCGCTGCACGGCTACGGGTCGGTGCGCGCGGGCGAACGGGTGCTGGTGCATGCGGCGGCCGGCGGTGTCGGGATCGCCGCCGTCCAATTCGCGAAAGCCGCCGGCGCCGAGGTGCACGGCACCGCCTCGCCGGGAAAGCACCAGAAGCTGGCCGAATTGGGTGTGGACCGTGCGATCGACTATCGGCGCGACGGCTGGTGGAAGGGTCTCGGCCCATACGATCTGGTACTCGACGCGCTCGGCGGGACCTCGCTGCGGCGGTCTTACGACCTGTTGCGTCCGGGCGGAAGGCTTGTCGGCTACGGGATTTCGAACTTGCAGGAGGGCGAGAAACGCTCGTGGCGCAGGGTGGCCCCGCACGCGCTCTCGATGGTGCGCGGGTTCAACCTGATGGACCAGTTATCGGCATCCAAGGCCGTGATCGGCCTGAACATGCTGCGGCTCTGGGACGACCGCGGCACCCTGGAACCCTGGATCGCACCGCTCACCCGTGCGCTCGGCGACGGCACCATCTCGCCGATTGTTCATGCCGCCGTGCCGTTCGCGGAAGCACCGGAGGCACACCGGATCCTGGCGGCGCGGGAGAACATCGGCAAGGTGGTGCTGGTGCCCTGAGGGTGCGTTTTCCAGCCCGGACCATGCCGGCAAAACTCGTCTAGCCTGTACCTGTACGAAACGGCTTGATCTCCCACGAGAGTTAGCGACACAGTGCCATGGAATCCACAACAGTGCACCGGATCACGGGCGCGGCGCTGCTAGTTGCGCTGGCAGGGCTCGGTGCCGGCACGGTCCAGGCGGACCCCGCTGGACCATTGACGATCACGAGTCCGGCGTTCGCCGACGGCGCCCCGATCCCCCCGCAGTACACGTGCAAGGGATCCAACATCTCGCCATCGCTGGCGTGGTCGGCGCCGCTGGGCGCGGCCCTCGTCGTCGATGACCCCGACGCCTCCGGCGGGGATTACATTCACTGGATCGTGGCCGGAATCGCGCCTGGCTCTGGCAGCACCCCGGACGGTCAGATTCCCGCGGGCGCAAAGGTCCTGCCGAATTCCAAAGGCCAGCCGTCATACACGGGGCCCTGCCCGCCGGCGGGCAGCGGCACGCATCACTACCGGTTCACGCTGTACCAGCTGCCCAACAACTACCAACTCCCCAGCCATCTGGCCGGTGCGCAGGCGGCGCAGACGATCGCGGGTGTCGCGACCGCACAGGTCCAGCTCACCGGAACGTTCGAGGGTTAACGCGCGGCCACGAGGCGGTGCCCGCACGTCGCGAACATCGACCCGGCCGCGGAAGTCGCGGGCGCAGCGCTTGTCGCGGCTCTCGTTGTGGCCGTGGCGAATTAGGCACCTGTCCGCGGCGCTCCCGACGCCGGCCTCGATGAGGCGCCCTAGCTCGGTAGCGCTCAGCCGTCCTCGGCGATGAGCGCCGCCAGCTGATGACGGTTGACCTTGCCGGCCGCGTTGTAGGGGATGTCCTCGACGATCCTGAGCCGCTCCGGCAGCTTGAAGTAGGCGATCGACGCGCGGCAATGTGACCGCAGCTCCTCGAGCGTCACTGGAGCGCTGACCACCACCGCGGCGCCCACGCGCTGGCCGATTTCCTCGTCGGCGATCCCGGCGACCGCGACGTCGATCACCGCGGGATGGGAACGCAGTGCTTCCTCGACCTCGATCGGGCCGAACTTCTCTCCCCCGCGGTTGATGGTGTCCTTGCGACGGCCGCTCGGGTAGATGTAGCCATTGGAGTCCCGGCGGCCGAGATCACCGGTGCGCAGCCAGCCATCGACTGTGTGCGAAGGAGAATTCAGTGGACTATTCACCCACAACTCACCGACGGCACCCGGTTCGACGTCGATACCGGTGGCAGGGTCGACCACGCGAACTTCCATCCCGGGCAACGGCCGGCCGACGGATCCCGCCAGGGCCGGATCGCGATGCTCCTCGGGCAGCAAGTTCGCGTAGGTTCCCACCGTCTCCGTCTGCCCGAAGACGTTTGTGAACCCGACGTGCGGGAGGGCGTCCATCGCTCTGCGCAGCAGGGCCGCGGGTGCGGCGGCGGCACCGTATGTGATGGCGGTCAGCGACGACAGGTCGGTGTCGGCGAAGTCGGGGTGGTCGAGAATGCGATGCAGCATCGTCGGCACCAAAAACATCGTGCTCACCCGGTGCTTGGACACCAGGCGCAACCACTCTCCGGCGTCGAATCGCTGCTGCACCACCAGGGTTCCGCCCGAGTGCAGGGTGCCCAGCAGCCCCAGCGCGCCGCCGACATGGAAGAACGGAGCGCACATCATCACCACGGCGGGTGCCACGTCGGACCGGAATGGCGCCGACGTCCTGGCGAGTCGCAGTTCGAGTTGCCGATGGGTGATGGCGACGGGTTTTGGCAGCCCCGTCGTGCCGCTGGTGAAGAGCACCAGGGACTCTCGAGTGTCATGCGGGTCGGCGTCGCCGACGGCCGGGGTCGCAGGCTGGTCATCGTTGAGTAGATCGGTGCCGGTCAACACGCTGGTCGCGCCGGCCTCGACGAGCCGGGCGACATAGGCCTCGCCCGCGACCGCCACCTTCGCGTTACCGGTGTCGTCCAGCAGCGCCCTCAGTTCCGTCGGCGTCAGTGCGGGGTTCATCAGCGCGGCCGACGCGCCGATGCGCGCCGCCCCGAGCAGGGTCGCGATCGATACCAGGCTCGCGGTGTCGACCACGGCAACACGTTCGCCCGCCACGACGCCGCGCGCGGCCAGGCCGGCGGCGCACTGGCGCACTGCCGTGCCCAGCTCTGCGTAACTAATCGAGCGGCCTTCCATGATCAGCGCGCTCCGGGTCGGTTCGCCGGCCGCGGCGGCATCGATGATGGTGCCCGTGTTCATCAAGCGGTTCCTGTGTTTGGGGTCAATCCTGTGTTGGGGTTCAATCCCGCTGGGGTTCAATCCCGCTTCTGAATTCAACCCCTGTTCTGAATTCAACCCCTCTTTTAATTCAATGAAGCGGCGACCAGGTGGCCGTGCGCAGCAGCCGGCTCGTCCACTGATCCCGCAGGTCCAAGGCGTCGTACAGCCAGGTGCCGGGGGCGCGGTACTCGGGTGACACGTGGGTGCGCAGCAGGTCCAGTAACGCCTCCGGCCGCGAAATGCGTTGCATCAGTATCGCTTCGCGGCGCAGATGGCTGCCGAGGGCGGACTGGAAGGCGGCGTGCATCGTCAGCATCGACGACGGGCGCTCCAGGCTTCGGGCATAGACTTCGCCGCACCGGTCGATGTACTCCTCGAACTTGTCTTGGTAGGGCCACATGGTGTCTTCCATGTACAGGCTGGCCTCGTGCTCCCGCCCGTCGACTGGGATCTCGTCGAGTTCCACGTCCTGCATGGGTGACCACGGCAGCGGCACCAGTAGCTTGGCCTCGACCTCGTGGCGGAACTCGCCCACCCGTCGTACCCATTTTTGCAACTCGCCCTGCTGTACGCGCATCCCGAGCCGTTCCCAGGCCGCTCCGTCCCGGATGGCAGTGACGGTGACGACGGTGTAGGCGGGACCACTGCCTGGGCTTGGTCGGCGTACCACAACAGGCGGGCATCGTCGCCCTCGGCGAGCATGGGCATCCAGCCCTCGCGGAATGCGGCTTCGAAGTCGTCTTCGGCGCGGCCGCGCACTTTGTGCACCTCATGCATGAACAGCACGCCCGAGACCTCCTACCCTGGCGCTGCTGTCCAGCACACTCGTGTTGAACGCACGGTAATCGCGCCTGATTCTACTGTCCACGCGCGGATGGACATTCGTGGTATTTGCTGCTCGGCGCGCCGAGGCGGTTCTGCAGAGCGCGCTCGATCGACCTAGACAGCGTGGTTGAGAATCTGGTTTCCTCGACTCGGTATCTCTCCTTCAGCAGCAGGAGTCCGCCCAGCAAATGGATATTGCCTCGGTCGACGAATTGCTCACCACGACAAGGTCGGTCCGTAAACGTCTTGACCTGACCCGGCCGGTCGGCCGCGCGGTGATCCTGGAATGCATCCAACTGGCCATGCAGGCGCCTACCGCCAGCAACGCACAGGACTGGCGCTGGCTGGTGGTTACCGACGCCGACAAGCGCGCCGCTATCGCCGAGGTCTACGCCAGCATCGGCGCCGAGTATCTGGCTCAGGCCGCCGCCAGCGCGTCCGATCCGCAGACCCAGCGCGTCTATCGCAGCGCGTTGAGCCTCACCGAAACGCTGGCGCGGGTTCCCGTGCATGTCATTCCGTGCCTGCTACAGCCCATTGACGACGGCAATCGCCTGGTTGCGGCGTCGGCCTGGGCGTCGATTATTCCGGCGGGCTGGAGCTTTCTGCTGGCGCTTCGCTCACGCGGGTTGGGATCGGTGTGGACCACCATGCATCTGGCCAAGGAACAGCAGGTGGCCGAGATACTCGGGGTCCCGCCGACGGTCACCCAGGCGGCGCTGTTCCCGGTCGCTTACACGGTCGGCACCGAATTCAAGCCGGCCGCGCGTCCGCCCGCGGCGACGATCACCTTCTGGGACAGCTGGGGTGAAAGCTGATGCAGTCCTACACCGTGCGGTTTCACGTCGACGCGCCGCCCCGGAAGGTGTGGCGGGTGCTGCACCCGCCCGTGCCGCCGAACTCCCCCCGGCCGCGGGTCCTCGAGTGGCCGACGGGCAGCATGGAGATTCTGAACGAAGGCGACGAAGCCGGTGAGGGTCTGGTCCGCACCTGCGTTTTCGCGGTGCCCAAGTACCTGCTGTCCGGCGGCAGGGGACGGTCGTGGGAGACGGTGACCGAGGCCAAGCTCAACAAGCTGTCGCGCTATGTCGCGATCGGCAAGCCGTTGTGGTCTCGCGCCGAGGGCTACCACGAGCTCGATGAGCAGCCCGACGGCACCACGGTGTTGACGTTCCACGAGACCTACCATGCCTACAACCCGATCCTGCGTTTGCTGCTCGAGCGCCCGGTGCACGCCAAGATCTCGCGCGACAACCTCGAGACCTATGAGCATGCCCTCGGCTTCGCCGGTCGCGTACGGCGATTGGGGGGCTGAGCTGAACGGATTAATTAGGTAGACTTCCGTTCTATGGCTTCAAAGGCGGCGCGGTTCTTGGCGGCGGGCCTGCTCGTTGCGGGGTGCCTCGGGTCCTCGGGCGTTGCCGGTGCCGACCCGGTGCCGTCGCCGTCGCCGTCGCCCGCTCCTGCCCCGTCGGGCGGCACGGGTCCTGCGCCCGGCCCGGCACCGACGCCGGCGGCCGCGCCGAAGACGACCATCGACCAAGACGGCACCTACGCGGTGGGAACCGACATCGTGCCGGGCGTCTACAGCACCGCGGGACCCGTCGGCAACGGGACATGTTATTGGAAGCGGACGGCCAACCCCGATGGCGCGATGATCGACAACGCGCTGAGCAAGAAGCCACAGGTAGTGCGAATCGACGCCACCGACAAGACATTCCGGACCAGCGGCTGCCAGCCCTGGCAGAACACCCCCGACGCGACGCCTGCCGACGTCCCGGGCCCGATCGCCGGCGCGCAACTACAAGGCACCCTTGGAATCCTCAACAGCCTGCTCGCTCCGAATGGGCAGCACGTCCCCGGCTCGTGATTCGGGAGACGACCTCCGTCAGCCGTTGGGCCTGATCGGTGATGAGAGCGCGTCCTCGACCGTCGTGTACATCGGCAGCAGGCGGCGCAGCCCGCACGCAATGATGGTTCGGGCGACGATCCGCTGGCCACTGACTAACCGCATGTTGACCCCGCGTCGCCGGCAGTGCACTGCCTCCCGGGCCAGCGCCGCATAGCTCACCGAACCCATGAAATCGAGCCCACGAACGTCGATGACGAACGGACCGGGTGCCACGGTTTCGGCGGCCCCCTGAATTATCAAGTGCTGCCAGGCTTTTCCGTTGCTCGCGTCGATTTCACCGTCGACGTGAAGGACCACCGCCGGCCCGGTGTGTTCGGTGGTCGTCTGCAACCCGCCGCCGGTGTCTTTGCCTTGCGGCACTGGAACCCCTCGATTTGAGAACGTGCTCATCTCCACAAGTTCCGCCCGTTGTGTGTATTGGCTCGTATCTTGTATTGCTAAGTGATTCCCCCGCAGGCTTATTACTGAGCATATGTCCAATATTGATTGACAACCAGAGATGTCGCAGCTACCTGCGCCTCGCCTTGCCCACGTCGCCGATGACCAGCGACAGTAACCAGCTCACGATCGACAGCAGGATCGCGGCCCAGATCGCGGTCCACCAGAAGCGATCGATCTGCAGCCCCCAGTGAGTGGTGTGATCGGTGATCCGGGCGGTGATCCAGAGCATGAAAGCGTTGACGACGATGTGGAAGAGGCCCAACGTCAGGATGTACAGCGGGATCGACAGAATTTGCACGACCGGTTTGATGAACGCGTTGACGAGACCGAAGATCACGGCGACCACAAAGATGATCCCCATCCGCTGCAGTGGCGTCTGGCCGCCCACAAAACTGATGCCATGCACGAAGCGGGTGACCACCCATAGGGCAAATCCGGTCAATGCGGCGCGCATCAGAAACGGACCCATGCGGCCGATCCTGCCACGGTTCAGTTGAGGTTGTAGAAGCGCTGGGCGTTGCGCCCGCCGATCTTTTCACGTGTGTCTTCGCTGATGTCGGCGCGGGTGCGGAGGTGCTTGGTGCTTTCCGGCCACTCACCGTCCCAGTGCGGATAGTCGCTGGCGAACATGATGAAGTCGTCGCCGAGCACGTCGATGACGCCGGGCAGGATCGGCTCCTCGGGCTCGCAGGTCACCCAGATGTTGCCCGCCTGTAGGTACTCCTGCGGGTCGCGGCGCCAACCGCGCTCGACCCAGTTGCCGCGCTTCTCGAAATGCTCGTGTAGCCGGTCGATGAAGAACGGGACCCAGCCCGCGCCCGCCTCGAGGAACGCTGCCCGCAGTTCGGGATGCCGTTCGAAGACACCGCCGGAGACGAGCGCGGTCATCGCCGTCATCTGGTCGAACGGAAAGCTGACACAGTGCACCTGGATGTAGTTGGTGAATCGGTCCACGCCGATCTTGGGCAGGTGCATACCGGGCGCACCGTGAATGCCGAGCGGCATCCCCAGTTCGACGGCCGCGGCGTAGAACGGGTCGAGGTCGGGATGATCGAGATTGCGGGTCCGCAGCGCCGGCGGAACCAAGACGGCGACCAGCCCCAATTCCTTGGCCTCGGTCATGATGTCGATGGCGACCGCGCCGTGTTCCACCGGGGCCACCGCGACGCCGCGCAGCCGGCCGCCCGTCGGCGCGCAGTAATCCGCGATCCACTGGTTGTAGAGACGCGCGAATCCCGCTGCGAATTCAGGGTCTTCGAGGCTGGGCACGCACAGCCCGAGGCTGGGATAGAGCACCATCGCGTCGATGTGGTCGCGGTCGGCGTCGCCCAGCACGCCAGTGGCTGACGAGTAGTTGACGCCAGGCGCCTTGGTGAGGCCGTGGTCGCGCGGGCAGCCGGCGCCGGGTCCGTGGTCTTCGGGATAGTCGCGGCCCTCGATCGACAGCGCCCGACCGTTGTCGCTCGGCTTGATGTGATCCGGCCAGCGCTTCATGGCTTCGATCGCAAGGCTTGGGTTCTCGGCGACATGGCCATCGGCGTCGATGATTCGCATGCATCCGGAACTTACTCGCGATGCGTTCGCGCGGAATGCTCGCGGTCGGGCGCTCGGTGCGCCACGATGCTCACGTGACAAAGCAGCGGATTAATGCCGACCAGCGCAACTCGTTCCTCGCGGCCTTCTTGGGCTGGACGATGGATGCTTTCGACTACTTCATCGTCGTGTTGGTTTATGCCGACATCGCAAAGACGTTCCATCACAGCAAGGCCGAAGTCGCGTTCGTCACGACGGCCACCCTGGCCATGCGTCCGGTGGGCGCGCTGATTTTCGGGTTGTGGGCCGACCGGGTCGGGCGGCGACTGCCCCTGATAGTCGACGTGATCTTCTATTCGGTGGTGGGATTCCTGTGTGCATTCGCGCCGAACTTCACCGTGTTGGTGATCCTGCGCTTGCTCTACGGGATTGGCATGGGCGGCGAATGGGGGCTGGGTGCCGCGCTGGCGATGGAGAAGATTCCCGCCGATCGGCGCGGCTTCTTCTCTGGGCTGTTGCAGGAGGGCTACGCGGTCGGATACCTGTCCGCCTCGGTCGCATCGCTGGTGGTGATGAACTGGCTGGGCTTCTCCTGGCGCTGGTTGTTCGGGTTGTCCATCATTCCGGCATTGATCAGTCTGATCATTCGCTACCGCGTGCAGGAATCCGAGGTGTGGGAGGCTGCGCAGGATCGGATGAAGCTGACCCAGACCAGGATTCGGGATTTGCTGCGCGACGGCGCGATCATTCGCCGGTTCGTCTACCTGATTTTGCTGATGACGGCGTTCAACTGGATGAGCCACGGCACCCAGGACGTCTACCCCACGTTCCTGACGGCGACCACCAACCAGGGCGCCGGTCTGTCCAGCGCGACAGCCAAGTGGATCGTCATCGTCTACAACCTCGGCGCCATCGCGGGCGGATTGTTCTTCGGCACGCAGTCGCAGCGGTTCAGCCGCCGCAACACCGTGGTTTTCTGTGCGCTGCTGGGGTTGCCGATCGTGCCGCTGTTCGCGTACTCGCACAGTGCGGCGATGTTGTGCCTGGGTTCGTTCCTGATGCAGATCTGTGTGCAGGGCGCGTGGGGCGTGATACCGGCCCACCTGACCGAGATGTCGCCGGACGCCATCCGGGGCTTCTATCCCGGTGTGACCTATCAGCTCGGCAACCTGCTGGCGGCGTTCAATTTGCCCATCCAGGAACGCCTGGCCGAGTCGCACGGCTATCCGTTCGCCTTGGCGGCGACGATCGTGCCGGTGCTGCTGTTCGTCGCAGTGTTGACGTTGATTGGCAAGGACGCCACCGGGATTCGCTTCGGTACCGACGAAAGTGCTTTTATTCCAACCGAAGTGACGTGAGTCCGTCAGGACTCCTCCGCCGAGCTGGGGCATCGGCCGCTGGCGTGGCGTTCGCGGGCTGACGTGGCCAGGGTTGCTGTCCTGCGGTACATTGCACCGGTGCGGTTCGCCGTCGCCGTTGTGTCACCGCCCGGCTACGCGCACAGCGAAATATTCCGCGAGGTCGCGGAGGGATTGCACTACGCGCTTCTGGCCCTGGGCCACGACTCGGTGCTGACAGACCGTTTCGACCTCGACGGGCGCCGGACTATCGTGCTCCAGCCGCAGCTCCTCGCCCACTACGGCTTGCTGCCCCCAAAAAACACGATCTTGTACAACCTCGAGCAAGTCGGTGATGACTCGACCTGGATGAAGCCTTTGATCCCAGAGCTTTTCCGACGCTTCCCGGTTTGGGACTACAGCCAAGCCAACATCGCGGAGCTCGCTATCCGGCAGGTGTGCCGGCCTACGCACGTTCCGATTGGATACGTCCCCGAGCTGACACGAATCCCCCCAGCCCCCGAGGACGTCGACGTTCTGTTCTACGGCTCGCTCAACGACCGCCGACTCGCGGTTCTAGACGGCCTGCGCGCTCGAGGTCTTCGTGTCAAATCGCTGTTCGGCGTCTACGGCGCCAGTCGCGATGCCTGGATCGCCCGCTCGAAGATCGTCCTCAACGTGCACCAATGGGAAGCGAAGGTCTTCGAAATCGTACGTGTGTCATATCTGCTTGCCAACAAACGGGCGGTGGTCTCCGAGCGCGGTGCCAACCCGGCTGAAGAACGCGACCTAGAGTCGGGTGTCGCGTTCGCCGAGTACGCCCAATTGGTCGATCTTTGCGTGGAGCTCCTCGCGGACGAGGGGGCCTACCGAGAACTGGGTGAGCGCGGCTATCAGGCTTTCTCCGCGCGCAGCCAGGCCGACACTTTACGCCGCGCACTGTCGGCGAGCCTCGATTGAGGCCTTTAGGTTGGCGGGCAACTCAGGTGGCAAACAGAGGGCCCCTGCCAAATGGCGTTGACCCCCTGTTTGCAGCATCCCGGGATGTCCGGAGTCTCCGGACATCCCGGGATTCAGTTGCCGGTGACCACGACCGTCAGCAGGGTGCACGATCCGGCACCATCGTTGGTGCTGTCGGCTTGTGCTTTCGTGTGATCGCGTCGGCGCTCACTGCGGTGCCGAGTGGACCACGCCGTCCATCTGGCGGCACCTGTAGCAACCAATGGTGATCGTAGGGGCGTGGAGTGCGGGGGTGGCGGGTCGTGGCTGTCGGATCGGGTGGTGATCGCCAGCGCGGCGGAGTCGGGGGCAGCGGGTCGCCACCGTCAGATCTAGGTCAGTGCGTGCGTGTTTTGCTCGCTCGTTACGCGGTCACTGCAATCTCATCGACGACGGGTCGTCAATTCAGCTGTCGCAAGTAGCTAAGCCGCACCACCGGTGCCTCCGGTGCCGCCGGTGCCGCCGGTGCCGCCAGTGCCGCCGCTGGTGCCGGTGGCGGCGGTGCCGGCGCTGCCGGCACCGCCAATCAACCCCGTGCTGCCCAAGTTGCCAAGGCTGCCGGTGCCGCCGGTGCCGCCCTGGCCACCGGTTGCACCCGCACCGCCGTGGCCGCCACTCGCGGTGCCGGTGCCGGTGCCTCCGTGGCCGCCGGTGCCTCCGTGGCCGCCGGCCCCGCCGGTCCCACCGGGCAAGTTAAGACTGGTGCTGGCCGCGCCGCCAGTGCCGCCAGTACCACCGACGCCGGCGGTCCCGCCCAGACCGCCGGTACCACCCGTACCGCCGCCGGTGGCGCCGCCCTGTCCGCCGGTGCCACCGGCCCCGCCGCTGCCGCCGGTTCCGCCGGCGCCGGGAGCAGCCGTCGCGCCGGCACCGCCCTGGCCGCCTTGGCCACCGGTGCCGCCCAGTCCGCCGGCGCCGCCCTGGCCAGCGGTGCCGCCGGTGACGCCGGCGCCGCCGGTGCCACCCTGGCCGCCGGTGCCGGCGGCGCCGCCCTGGCCGCCGACGGTGCTGTTGGCGCCGGTGCCGCCCAGTCCGCCGGCCCCGCCGGCACCGCCGGTACCCCCGGTGCCACCGGTGCCCGCGCTGGCGGTGGCGCCGCCACCGGTGGCGCCGGCTTGGCCTGCCGTGCCGCCGGCGCCGCCGGTACCGCCGGTGCCGCCGATGCCGCCCGCGGTGGTGCCGGTGTTGGCGCTGCCGGCGCCCCCGGTGCCGCCCAGGCCGCCGGTGCCGCCGATGCCGCCGTGGCCGGCGGTGCCGCCGGTAAGGCCTGCGCCACCTGTGCCGCCGGCACCAGCAGCGCCGCCGGCACCGCCGGTGGCACCCGCACCGCCGCTGCCGGTGCCAGCGGCGCCCAGTCCGCCGGCCCCGCCGGCACCGCCGGTGCCCCCGGTGCCACCGGTGCCCGCGCTGGCGGTGGCGCCGCCACCGGTGGCGCCGGCTTGGCCTGCCGTGCCGCCGGCGCCGCCGGCACCACCGGTGCCGCCGGTGCCGCCAGAAGCGCTGCCGGCGCCCCCGGTGCCGCCTATGCCGCCGGTGCCGCCGATGCCGCCGTGGCCGGCGGTGCCGCCGGTAAGGCCTGCGCCACCTGTGCCGCCGGCACCAGCAGCGCCGCCGGTGCCGCCAGCGGCACCCGCGCCGCCGCTGCCGGTGCCTGTGGCGCCTGTGCCGCCGGCACCGCCTATGCCGCCGGTGCCGCCGGTGCCGCCCACCCCGGCGGCTCCGGCGGCGCCTTGGCTGCGTCCGCTGCCGCCGGTGCCCCCAGTTCCGGCGGTGCCGCCGGTGGCTCCGGCTCCGCCGGTGCCTCCGACCACTCCGAAGGTGGTGGCCGCCGCCCCGGTGAATCCGGTGCCGCCCAGCCCGCCTCTGCCGCCGGTGCCGCCGGTGCCGCCCACCCCGGTGGCTCCGGCGGCGCCTTGGCTGCGTCCGCTGCCGCCGGTGCCCCCGGTTCCGGCGGTGCCGCCGGTGGCCCCGGCCCCGCCGGTGCCCCCGACCACCCCGAAGGTGGTGGCCGCGGCGCCGGTGAAGCCGGTGCCGCCCACCCCACCACTGCCGCCGGTGCCGCCGGTGCCGCCCACTCCGGTGGCTCCGGCGGCGCCTTGGCTGCGTCCGCTGCCTCCGGTGCCCCCGGCGCCGGCGGTGCCGCCGGTGGCCCCAGCCCCGCCGTTGCCCCCGACCACCCCGAAGGTGGTGGCCGCGGCCCCGGTGAATCCGGTACCGCCCACCCCGCCACTGCCGCCGGTGCCCCCGGTGCCGCCCACCCCGGTGGCGCCGGCGGCGCCTTGGCTGCGTCCGCTGCCTCCGCTGCCCCCGGTCCCGGCGGTGCCGCCGGTGGCCCCAGCCCCGCCGGTGCCCCCGACCACCCCGAAGGTGGTGGCCGCCGCGCCGGTGAACCCGGTGCCGCCCACCCCGCCGGCCCCGCCGGTGCCCCCGGTGCCGCCGATGCCACTCGCGCCGGCGGCGCCTTGGCTGCGTCCGCTGCCGCCGGTGCCCCCGGCGCCGGCGGTGCCGCCGGTGGCCCCGGCCCCGCCGGTGCCCCCGACCACCCCGAAGGTGGTGGCCGCCGCCCCGGTGAACCCGGTGCCGCCCAA
>NZ_JAFBAR010000033.1 GCF_019247635.1 Mycobacterium sp. | reverse complement strand
GCATCATCATCTGCTCGATCGAGAACATCGATCCGATGGGCGTGCACACCGGCGACTCGATCACCGTCGCGCCCGCGCAGACACTCACCGACAAGGAATATCAGCGACTGCGCGATGCGTCGATCGCCGTGCTGCGCAAGATCGGCGTCGATACCGGTGGATCGAACGTGCAGTTCGGCGTGAACGCGGAAAACGGACGCGTCGTCGTCATCGAGATGAATCCGCGCGTATCGCGTTCGTCGGCGCTGGCATCGAAGGCAACGGGCTTTCCGATCGCGAAAGTCGCGGCGAAACTCGCCGTTGGCTACACGCTGGACGAACTGCGCAACGAAATCACCGGCGGCAAAACGCCTGCGTCGTTCGAGCCGAGCATCGACTACATCGTCATCAAGATTCCGCGCTTCGCGTTCGAGAAATTTCCCTCCGCCGATGCGCGCCTGACCACGCAGATGAAATCGGTCGGCGAAGTGATGGCGATCGGACGCACGTTTCAGGAATCGCTTCAAAAAGCGCTGCGTGGACTGGAAACCGGCAAGACCGGGCTCGACCCGACGCGTTACGACTCGGGTAGCGAAGACGATCTCGTCAATCTTCGTCGCGAGTTGAAAGAGCCAGGGCCTGATCGTCTGTTCTACGTCGGCGACGCATTCCGCGCCGGATTGTCGCTCGACGAAATCTTCAATCTCACGCATATCGACCGCTGGTTCCTCGATCAGATGGCCGAGCTGATCGAGATCGAAGCGCAGATCAAATCGGGCGGTCTCGGAGCGCTCGATGCGAAACGGATGTACGCGATCAAGCGCAAAGGATTTTCGGATGCGCGCATCGCCGCGCTGGTCGGCACGGATGAAAACGCGGTGCGCCGTTTGCGCCACGCGTTCAACGTGCATCCCGTTTACAAGCGCGTCGATTCATGCGCCGCGGAATTCGCGACGACAACGGCGTACATGTATTCCACGTACGAAGAAGAGTGCGAAGCCAATCCGAGCAATCGCGACAAGATCATGGTGCTCGGCGGCGGCCCGAACCGCATCGGGCAGGGCATCGAATTCGACTACTGCTGCGTGCACGCCGCGCTCGCCATGCGCGAGGACGGCTACGAGACGCTGATGGTCAACTGCAACCCGGAGACGGTGTCCACCGACTACGACACCGCCGATCGGCTGTACTTCGAGCCGCTGACGTTCGAGGACGTGCTCGAGGTGTTCTATGCCGAAGCTCAGTCGGGAGAGGGTGGCCCGGGTGTCACCGGCGTGATCGTGCAACTCGGCGGTCAGACGCCGTTGGGCCTGGCCCAACGACTGGCCGACGCCGGTGTGCCCATCGTCGGCACCCCGCCGGAAGCCATCGACCTGGCCGAGGACCGCGGCGCGTTCGGCGACGTGCTCACCACCGCGGGGCTGCCGGCCCCAAAGTACGGCACCGCAACGACTTTCGCGCAAGCCCGCCGGATCGCCGAGGAGATCGGCTATCCGGTGCTGGTGCGGCCGTCGTACGTGCTGGGTGGTCGCGGCATGGAGATCGTTTACGACGAGGAGACGCTCGAGGGTTACATCGCGCGCGCCACCGAGTTGTCGCCCGAGCACCCGGTGCTGGTGGACCGCTTCCTCGAGGACGCGGTCGAGATCGACGTCGACGCGCTGTGTGACGGCACCGAGGTATACATCGGCGGGATCATGGAGCACATCGAGGAGGCCGGCATCCACTCCGGCGACTCGGCGTGCGCGCTGCCGCCGGTCACGTTGGGCCGCAGCGACATCGAGAAGGTGCGCAAGGCCACCGAGGCCATCGCCCATGGCATCGGCGTGGTCGGTCTGCTCAACGTGCAGTACGCCCTCAAGGATGACGTGCTCTATGTCCTGGAGGCCAATCCCCGTGCCAGTCGAACGGTGCCGTTCGTCTCCAAGGCCACCGCGATCCCACTGGCCAAGGCCTGCGCCCGGATCATGCTGGGCGCCACCGTTACCCAGCTTCGCGACGAAGGACTGCTCGTCAAAACCGGCGACGGTGCCAACGCCGCGCCGCACGCGCCGATCGCGGTCAAGGAGGCCGTGCTCCCGTTTCACCGGTTCCGGCGTGCCGACGGGGCCGCCATCGATTCGCTGCTGGGCCCGGAGATGAAGTCGACAGGTGAGGTGATGGGCATCGACCGGGATTTCGGCACTGCCTTCGCCAAGAGCCAGACCGCCGCCTATGGATCGCTGCCGGCGCAGGGCACCGTGTTCGTGTCGGTGGCCAACCGGGACAAGCGGTCCCTGGTCTTTCCGGTCAAGCGGCTGGCCGACCTGGGTTTCCGCGTGCTGGCCACCGAGGGCACCGCGGAGATGTTGCGCCGCAACGGTATTCCCTGCGACGAGGTGCGCAAGCATTTCGAGTCGCCGCAACCTGGACGCCCCGAGATGTCGGCCGTCGACGCCATCAGGGCCGGCGACGTCGATATGGTGATCAACACTCCGTACGGCAACTCCGGTCCGCGCATCGACGGTTACGAAATCCGTTCGGCCGCAGTGGCCGTCAACATTCCATGTGTCACGACGGTGCAGGGCGCGTCCGCTGCCGTGCAGGGCATCGAGGCCGGGATCCGCGGCGACATCGACGTGCGTTCGCTGCAGGAACTGCACAGTGACATGGGTGCGCAGAGCGCCGGGGACGTGGACGGTCAGCGGTGACCGGGTTCGGCGCCAGGCTGGCCGAGGCGAAGGCACGCCGCGGGCCGCTGTGCGTGGGCATCGACCCGCATCCGGAGCTGCTGCGGGCCTGGGAGCTGCCGACCACGGCCGACGGGCTGGCCGCGTTCTGCGACATCTGCGTGCGGGCGTACGCCGAATTCGCCGTGGTCAAACCGCAGGTGGCATTCTTCGAGGCATACGGCGCCGCGGGGTACGCGGTGCTGGAACGCACGATCGGCGCGCTGCGTGACGCCGGGGTGCTGGTGCTGGCCGACGCCAAGCGCGGTGATATCGGGACGACGATGGCGGCGTATGCCGCTGCCTGGGCCGGTGATTCGCCGCTGGCCGCCGACGCCGTCACGGCCTCGCCCTATCTGGGATTCGGTTCGCTGCGTCAGCTGCTGGAGACCGCCGCCGCGCATGACCGCGGCGTGTTCGTGCTGGCCGCGACCTCTAACCCCGAGGGCGCGACCGTACAGCAGGCCCGTTTCGACGAGCGGACCGTCGCGCAGCTGATCGTCGACCAGGCGGCCATCATTAACAAGTCCGCCAGCCATAGCGCCAACCCGGGCGAGCCGGGATCCGTCGGCGTGGTCGTGGGGGCGACGGTCTTCCACCCGCCGGACTTGTCCGCCCTCGGCGGTCCGGTGCTGGTTCCCGGCGTCGGGGTGCAGGGCGGACGGCCCGAGGCGCTCGGCGGCCTGGGTGGCGCCGCGCCGGGCCAGTTGCTGCCCGCGGTGTCGCGCGAGGTGTTGCGCACCGGGCCGGCCGTGTCCGACGTGCGGGCGGCGGCGCGGCGGATGCTGGACGCCGTCGCGTATCTCGCTGCGCCCTGAGACCAGGACCGTCGACGTTCAGCGAGCCGAATTACGTGCGGGGGGCGGGGCTCCATCGCGGCTACATTGCTTGTGAAATCCTGTGAGCGTGTCCGGGTCAGTGACTCCGTCGGGGTTGATGACGTTTTTGTTCACCGATGTCGAGGGTTCGACTCGTCGGTGGGAGACCGACGCCGAGGGGATGCGGGCCGCGCTGGCCGCCCATGACGTGGTGTTGCGGACGGCGATCGAGGCGCATGGGGGGTTTCTGTTCAAGCACACCGGTGACGGTGTGTGCGCGGCGTTCGCCTCGCCGCGCTCGGCGGTGGATGCCGCGGTGGCCGCGCAGGGGGCGTTGGAGTTGCCGGTGCGGATGGGTATCGCGACCGGCGAGGCCGAGCTGCGCGGGGGCGATTATTTCGGTGTCGTGCTCAACCGGGCCGCGAGGGTGATGGCTGCCGGTCACGGCGGTCAGATCCTATTGGCTGACTCGACGGCGGCTCTGCTCAGCGGCGTCGATCTGGTGGATCTGGGGCCGCGGCGGTTGCGGGATCTGCCCACCGCTGTCGGGGTATTTCAGGTCCGAGCGGCGGGCCTGCGCACGGACTTTCCGCCGTTGCGAACGTTAGATGCGAGTCCGGGGAACCTGCGGCCGCAGACCACGAGCTTTGTTGGGCGCGAGTCGGAGGTCGCCGAGCTGCAAGGCGCGGTGAAGGCGCACCGGTTGGTCACGTTGACCGGGGTGGGGGGTGTGGGCAAGACCCGCCTGGCGCTGGAGGTCGCGGCGCGGCTGATCGATGAGTTTCCCGATGGCGTTTGGTTTTTCGAGTTGGCCGCGGTGGCCGATCCGGCCGCGGTTCCCGACGCGGTGGCCGCGGTGCTGGGCATCATCCAACAGCCGGGGAAGAGCGTGACCAACAGTGTCGCGGCCGCATTGGAGGGACGAGTCAGGTTGTTGGTGCTCGACAACTGCGAACACGTGCTCGACGCCGCCGCCGATCTGGTCGAGGCGATTCTGGCCGCCTCGGCGACCGTGACGATTCTGGCGACCAGCCGCGAAGGATTGGGGGTCAGCGAAGAACAGATATGGCGTGTCCCGTCGCTCGATGTCAACTCCGGAAGCGAATCCGCTGCCGTGAACCTTTTCGTCGACCGTGCCCACAGTGTCGTGTCGGACTTCTCGTTGACCCTGTCCGACGAGGCCGACGCTGTTGTGGATATCTGCCGCAGACTCGACGGCATCCCGTTGGCCATCGAGTTGGCGGCCTCGCGGATGGCCTCGATGACCGCCAGCGAGGTGCGTGATCGTCTCGATCAGCGGTTCCGGCTGCTGGTGGGCTCGCGGCGCGGACTGGAACGTCACCAAACCCTGCGCCACGCCGTGCAGTGGTCCTACGACCACCTCGCTGAGGCGGAAAAGGCCATGCTGGAACGGTGTTCGGTGTTCGCCGGTGGTTTCGACCTGCAAAGTGCCTGCGCTGTAGCGGGGTTGCCGGACGCCCCGGACGACTTCGCCACCCTCGATCTGCTCGACGCGTTGGTGCGCAAGTCGCTGCTGGTCGCCGGCCGATCCCTGGGGCGGACCCGGTATTCGATGCTCGAGACGATCCGCCAGTTCGCCGAGGAACAACTGGTCGCCCGCGGCGAAGCAGCCGAAATCTGGGCCGCCCACGCGCGGTACTTCGCCGCACTGGAATCCGACATCCTGGCCCTATGGGACAGCCCTCGCCAGCGTGAGGCCTACGACTGGTTCGCTGTCGAACAAACAAACTTGCGCACCGCGTTCCGTTGGGCCGCCGACCAAGGCGATCTGGATGTCGCCGCCCCGATCGCAACATATGCGGCATGGCTCGGTCTTATGACTGAGAATCATGAACCGATCGCGTGGGCCGAAGAGCTCATCGAGCCCGCACGCGCCATCGACCATCCTCGGCTCGCGACCCTATATGTGGTGGCGTCGAATTGCTATATGGCCGGACGGATCGATTCGGGCATTCGTTACACCGAGGCCGCCGAGCGGGCGATCAGCG
>NZ_JAFBAR010000006.1 GCF_019247635.1 Mycobacterium sp. | reverse complement strand
GCCTGCCCTCCCGAGGGGTGCACCGACGCCGAGCTCGGTGTCGCCGAAGGTGGTGACGGCGTGGTCGCTGGTGCAGCCGGAGTTGTGCCTGCCGGAATCGTTGGCCGCAGGTCAGAGGCGTAAGCAGGCAGCGCACCTGTCGGTATGGGTGTGGCTGCCGCCGGTGGCGCTGGCGCGGCGACCAGCGGCGTTGGCGGTGGCGCTTCTGGTGCCGAGTGGTGCTGAAGCGGCGCTGGTGTGTCCAACGCCTGCGCGTGAACTGGGACGTTCGCCGTCGGGGATGGAGCCGTTGGCGGGGGGTCGGGGATTTGTTGAGTCGGCGATACGGGCGCCGACGGCAGGGGTTCCGCTGCGGAGAATGGCGTGCCCGTCTGCATGCCTTTGTCGAAGCCTTGGACCAATTCGGTGGGGGTGAGGGGTGGGGTGGGGGAGGCGCCAGAAGGCAGGAGGGATCCAGGTGCGCTCGCTAATGGCGCGGCTGGGGATGGGAGTGGTGGCATTAACGCGCCGGGGCCGCGAATCGCCGATGTCCAGGGTCCTTCCGCCGTCGGTGGAGCGGGTGCGCCCGCCGGTGCTGATGTGGATGGCCGTGCTGGTGTGGAAGACGGCATCCCCGGGTGGTAGCCAGCGGGGAGGCCCATCGCAGTGCCAAGGCCTACTTGACCGGGCGGCAGGGGGGCCGGGACTGATGACGGTGGCCTCCAGCCCTCAGGTATCCCGACGGCCGAGCTGGATGCACCAGCGACCGGGTGTGCACCTGGCAGAGGGGACCCTGGTTCGGTCGAATTGGGTCCTGGAGCGACCCCAAGTACTGAGCCGGGTTTTAGCGCACCTTGCACCTGCTCCGTCAGGCTGTTTTGGTCGCCGTGCTGTGTGAACATCCGGCCTACATCCAGGCCGTGTGTTTGGGCGAACTGTCGTGCAGACTGGCCGCTTCCCTCCTCATCGAGGATCCGTTGCATCGCATCAAGCACATTGCCGCTGTATTTCGCGGCGGTCAGATTCGCTAAAGTCCGGTATTGCTGTATTGCGGCAACAATTTGCGCGACCTTCATTTCGGCCGGCTCGTTGGAGTCTTGGATCTCTTCGATTTCTTTGTTACCCGCGTCGGCTAAGCTGGTCAGATCGTGCCGGAGAGTTAACATGCTGTCGCGCGCTGTGGCGTACGCGTTTTCCTTTATGCCGTTCTTGTCCGCCACTCGTCGAGCGTGGCGCTCACCCAAACGGAATTCATTGCGTAGATCCTCAACCGTATGACCTCGCTGTTCGTTAAGTGGGCCGGATTGTGCCTGTTTAAGTATGTTCGCAAACTCCGTGAATTCAGTTTTGAGCAACCCTCGGTTACTAGTCCCATGGTTTAGCGCTATGACATCCTGGGCGTCGGGCCACTGATCGCCGATGATTAAGGATGACCATGTGCCTGGTGGAAAGTCAGTCATTTGCAGATTCCTTCAATCGCTAAAGTAGCTTCGTCGCCAGCGCGAAGCGAGGGATCTACGTCAGGGCTACCACGCCCATTTAGATATTCAATCGTAAGGCTCTGGAACACGTCGATAAGTTTTCGCACTGCGGCCGTCAGATCAGGGGGAGCCGCTGGCTGTTCTGAAAGTGTCGTCTGAAGATACACGCTGCCTGCTACGAGTGCTTGTTGGCCGGTCACCGCAACTAAGAGCTGTTGGTTTGGGTCAGTGCCTTTGTCACGTGCGAAATTGGTCTGAACCGCTTCATGCACTTTCTCGTACGCCGCACAAACTTTCGCCTTCGCGTCGGCAACCTGCTGGCTGGTATACGTCGGAGCTGCTGGTGGCTTACTCGTCGGCACGGGGCGAAACCAGCCGACGATCGCGACCGCCAGCGTCGCCACCAGGGCAACGATGAGCACCGCAAACAGCGGCCACCGCCGCCGGGGAGCGGTCAGCTGCCCAGGAGGCCAGGGGGGCGGTCCAGACGGCGCAGAGGCCGGGAGCGGCGGGTTCGACACGGGCTGATCGTATCGCTCATGCGTAATCGCGGTAGTCACCGTTGCCTGATTAACCCGCTCAGGCGGCCGAATATAGGCGGAAGGATTAGACCGAAATTAGATTAGATCTCGGAACTCGCATTATTGAAATGTCAAAATACACAACAATAAGAGCGGCAATTCAGGAGCTATCGAATCCTTAGGACTTCGCGCGGCAATTTATCGTGCCAAGCGGATCGTTTCGGTCTCCGCGCCGACACTCACACCGGGCCGCCACAGCCCGTCGCTGCCACCGTCAACCCCCGTCGTCACGTTTGCGCTCAGGCAACAGGATCCGGCGAGTCGCAACGGGTTTGCCCTCGACCCGCTTGACCACCTCGGGCGTCGGCGGCGGCATGGTGATACGCCCCTGCACCGGAGCGCCGTTCTTCACCCCAGGCGCGACAACGCGTTTGGTCTCGGGCTTGGTGTCGCCGCCCGTTCCGGCAGCGGGCATCGCACCCGGCGGCATCATCGGCATCGCCCCCATCGCGCCTTTCGGCGCTGTCGCGGGCTCGGGAGCCGTGGGGGGTGCCGACGACACCGCGTGCGACGACGCAGGCACGGTTCCGGCTGACGGCGCCGGCAGCGGCGACAGCATCGCGGTCGGGGTGGTCGTTCCCAGAGCCTCACCGCCCCCGCCCCCCACTTTGCCGAGTTCACCGCCGCCCAGGTGGCCGCCTTCGGCACCGAGTAGCTCACCGGGAACGGCCTCGCTCGCGCCCGCGCCTCCTTCGCCGTGCTGCAGCGCGCCCATTCCCATTTGCAGGGCCTGCTGACCCGCCTGAGCGACCTGTTGCGGAATCTGGGCCAGCGGTTGCAGCGCACCACCAATTGCCCCGGCAATTCCGCCCGCGATCCCCGACGCCAGCTGCGGTATTTGCTGCGTCATCTGCGACATTTGGCCTGAACCGCCGACGCCGGCCAGCTGGGCAGACGCCTGCTCCTCATTGGCCGGGAATTTGGCCAGCGCGTCCTCGGCCTTGGCCTCGCGTTCGTCGTAGCCGGCCTGTGCCGCGGCGACGTCGGCGGGATCGCCGCTGTTGGCGGCCAGGCCGAGCATCCTGAGCAATTGACTGATGTTCGAGCCGCCCGACGCCAGCTGGTCGGGCGTGATCGGCGGTGGCGGCGGCAAGCCGAGCAGCCGGGCGAGCTGGTCAAGGATGATCTTGACCTGGTCGTCGCCACCGCTCATGACCTTCCCCCGCCCCAACCAGCACAACGAACCAACTTCGCTTGCCCCGCAAGGAGTTCCGGACATTCGCTCAGGTTGTCAGTCACTCGCACCGGCCTTCTAAGATGGCGAAATCCGCACTCGGACGTGGACTCGGACTTGGACTCGGGCGCGAGCCCGCACGACGCGGCTACGCCCGAATGCGCCGCTGGTGAGGCTAACCACCGCGGGATTGCCGGTCAATTCAGGCCAAAGGCAGGAACTACTTGCCGCCCCGGTCGAGCAGATCCGACGATCCGAGCACTCGCTCGATCTGCACCTCGATGACCACACGTCGCGGGTTGGCGCGCGGCGTGCGGTAGCGCTGGGCGTAGCGCAGCTCGGCATCGCGGACGGCGGAGACGTCCTTGTTCACGATCGCGCGGCCCTCCAGCGACAACCACCGTGCGCCGTCCACCTGACTCAGGACGGCCAACCCGCCGCGATCGGCGTTGACCGCCTTCTGAGACCCGCCGGTAGTGATGACCCGCGCAATATGCGTTTTGGGGTCGAAGGTGAACCCCACGGCCACCACATGTGGCGAATTGTCGGCACGCAGCGTGGTCAACATGGCCAGATGCCGTTCGGAGAGAAACGCCAGCGCGTCGTCGGTCAGCCGGGTTGTGGTATTCGCCATCGGCACCCACGCTAGCGCAGGTGATAATCGCAGCCGTGGATGACACGGTCGCAGGTCCGGTCCTGGTTCTTGGTGGTCGCAGCGAGATCGGCATCGAACTGGCCCGCCGGCTGGCCCCAGGGGTGACGTTGATTCTCGCCGCACGCAAAGCCGACCAGCTCGCCGAAGAGGAGTCCACCCTGCGCCAAGCCGGGGCCGCTGCGGTCCACACCGTGGAGTTCGACGCCGACGACTTGGCCTCCCACGGCCCGCTGGTCGCCACGATCATCGAAAAGCACGGTTCCATCGGCACCGCGGTGCTGGCCTTCGGGATCCTGGGCGACCAGACCCGCGCGGAGGCAGACGCCGCACACGCGCTCGCCATCGTCCACACCGACTACGTCGCGCAGGTCAGCCTGCTTACCCACCTGGCGACCGCGATGCGGGCGGCCAACAAAGGATCACTGGTGGTGTTCTCCTCGATCGCCGGCGCGCGCGTGCGTCGCGCCAACTACGTCTATGGCAGCGCCAAGGCCGGCCTCGACGGGTTCGCCGGGGGCTTGGCCGATGCGCTGCACGGCACCGGGGTGCGGCTGCTTGTAGCGCGGCCGGGATTCGTCATCGGGCGTATGACGCAGGGCATGTCGCCTGCACCGCTGCCGAGTACACCCGAGCAGGTGGCCAAAGCTACCGCACGCGCGCTGGCCAAGGGCCGACGCACGGTCTGGATCCCGTGGGCGTTGGGGCCTGCGTCTGTTGTGATGAAGCTGCTGCCGCAATCTGTGTGGCGGAGGATGCCGCGATGATCGTCGTTGTCGGTATCGGTGCCGACGGCATGCCCGGGATCTCGCAAGAGGCACGATCTGAATTACAAAGCGCCACAGTAATTTACGGGTCACCAAGACAACTCGACCTGCTCGACAACACTATCACCGCGACACGGCGCGAGTGGCCGTCGCCGATGCTGCCGGCACTGCAACGCCTGCCCGCAGAAGGGCCCGACATCCACGTCGTCGCCAGCGGCGACCCGTTGCTGCACGGCGTCGGTGGCACCCTCATCCGGCTGTTCGGGGCAGCCAAAGTTCGCGTCCTGCCGCATGTCTCGGCGGTGACCCTGGCCTGCGCACGGATGGGCTGGAGCGTCCAGGACACCGAGGTGATCAGTCTGGTCACCGCCGAGCCCCACACCGCCATCCGGCGCGGCGGTCAGGCGATCGTGCTGTCCACCGACCGGACCACGCCCAAGGCGCTGGCGGCGTTGTTGAACGCCCACGGGCGCGCGGACTCGCAGCTCACCGTACTCGAACAGCTTGGCGGCCCAGCCGAATTCAGACGCGACGGCATCGCGCGCGAGTGGGCCGCCAATGCACCCGCCGGCATCGATGACCTCAACGTCGTCGCCATCCGCTACCTGCCCGACGAGCGCACCTCGTCGCT
>NZ_JAFBAR010000101.1 GCF_019247635.1 Mycobacterium sp. | reverse complement strand
CAGCACATCGTGGACGGCGCATTGCGGCGGGCCGTCGTCGGCTCACCGGCCGAAGCCGCCGAACAGCTGACGGCGCTGGCGGACCGGTTCGGCGTCGACGAGGTGATGGTGCACCCGGTCGCCTCCGCTCACCGCGGCACCCGGGCCGCCACCGCGCCCGCGCGGGTCGCAACGCTGGAGCTGCTGGCCAAGGAGCTCTTCTAACTCGCGCCGTGCCGGCGCTCGCCGTCGCCGAGCTAGTCGGTCACCGCAGCTTGCTCAGGTTTGTGCGAAGCGGGACCGGGCGCGTGGCTGGTGATCCAGTGCGTCATGTCGTCGGCGGGTAGCGGCGGGCTGTGCACGAAGCCCTGGGTGATGGTGCAGCCGTACAGCCGCAGGGCGTTCAGCGTGGCCTTGTCTTCGACTCCTTCGGCGACGAGGTCGGCCCCGAGACTGTGCGCCAACGCCACGGTGGAGCGCACGATGGCGACCGATCGCGGATCCTGGGCGAGCCGCGCCACGAATATCCGGTCCAGCTTCAGCTCGTCGACCGAGACGTCCTGCAGGCGCGCCAGCGACGACCACCCGGTGCCGTAGTCGTCAAGCGAGATACGAACACCCAGACGGCGCAACGCGGCGACCGTGTTCCGAGACCGCGTCGAGTCGACCAGGGTGCTTTCGGTGATCTCGATGATCAGGGCGTCGGCGGGCAGACCGCGGCATTGCAGCAGTTCCTTGATGGTGCCGACCAGGTCGAGGTCGAGCAGGTTAGTCGTGGACAGATTAACCGCGACGGTCGTGGCGATGCCCTGCGCGCGCCAGGACGTGATCTGGTCGAGGGCGACGTTGACGGTGCGGTTGGCGATCATGCGCATCAGTCCGGCGCGCTCGGCGGCCGGCAGGAATTCCTCGGGAAGCAGCAACCCGCGGCTGGGATGGTGCCAGCGCAGCAGCGCCTCGACGCTGTGCACGCTATCGTCGCGCGCGTTGATCTTGGGCTGGTAGTGACAGCTCAGCTCGTCGCCCAGCAACGCCGCGCGCAACTCCTCGATGAGGTGGGGGTCGTTGTCCCGGTACAGCTCATAGGCCGAGTCGTATACGGCGATCTTGCTTTTGGCGGAGATGGCGTGGGGAATCGCCGTCTCGGCACGGGACAGCAACTCCTGAGGATGGTCACAGTGGTCGGGGTAGAGCGCGATGGCGATGCGGGCATCGACCTGCACGGTCATCGGGTCCAGCGCGAACGGTTCGGCCATCGCCTCGAGCAGCCGACCCGCCTGGGCACGCGCGGCGATCAGGTCGGAACCCTCGGCCAACAAGATCGCGAATTGGTCGTCACCCACGCGGGCGAGCAGATCGTCCCGACGCACGATGCTCGCGAGTCGCTTTGCGATGTGGCTCAACAGCTCATCACCGAAGCGCTGCCCCACCGAATCGTTGATCTCTTGGAACTCATGGAGTTTCACCAACAGCAATGACCTGCGCGCGGGCAGGCCGACCCGTAACAACGCACCCGGCGAGCTGGAGCCGCACACCGCCGTCAGGGCCGTCGCCAGCGCGCGTCGATTGGGCAGCGCGGTCAAGTCGTCGGTCATGGCGTGGTTGTGCCTTTCGGCCAGCAGACTCACGTCTCGGAAGGTCACGGAAAACCGCGCGGCAACTGCGATCAGGCTCAGCGCGGCCAGCGACGCCGCGAGCCGTGAGTTGGGGCCCAGCACCGTGACGGCCAGCGCCACCACGGTGCACGCCACCGGCGCGGTGTAGGAGCCGAGTCCGCGTCTGGGCAGGGGTGCCGCCGACGACCACGGTGCCCAGCTGGCTATCGCCACCAGCAAGGACGCCGCGGGCCAGCACGCGTCGAGCAATGTGCCGACCCGGTAGGTGCCCGCGGACGTCTCGAACAGATACGCGGTGTCGGCCGCCGCGAACAGAATGAACCCGGCCGACAGCAGACCCCAGCGGGACTCGTTGCGCCAGCCGAGGATCGGCAGCATGCCGGCGGCCAGAGCCAACAGGACCAGATCGCCCAGCGGGTAGACCACACCTACCAACACGGTTGCCGGGGTGCGGGTCGCGGCGGTGTGGATCGGCCCCGCCGCGAGAGCCGCGGCCACGGCGGCCATCGCCAACCCGCAGACAAGCGAGTCGAGCCGCAGCGGAACCGGAACCCGCTTCAGGCGTGCGCGCATCAGCAACAACAACCCCGCGTAGGCCAACGGATAGAACGCCAAATAGGCGGGATCGGCCGCGGACGGCGACTGGCCGTCGGGCACCGACGCGGCGTAGATGACATCGCCGATAGCCGAAGACGCCATACCGGCAGCGATCAGGCTCCACGCCGGGCGATCCGCCCTGATGCGGTACGCGCGACCGGCGATCAGGGCGGCAGCCGACAAGTTCAGGGCTGGATACAAGATATCCACGCAGAACACATTGTTGCCGGAATGCCGGCTCAGCATGCTCGACGCGGTGAACACAATCAGGCCGACGGCGAACACCGCCATGCCGATTCGGACCGACAACGGCGGCCACTGAATCGCGGGGGGCGCATCGGCCGGATGGTCGCGTGTCGTCGGGGCGGCGTCGGCGAACGCCCGCAGCGCCCGCGGTCGCCGTTTGTCCTCGGCGCCGGCCGGCGACGCGCCCTGCGGCGCAGACGCGGCTTTGATGACGGATATCGCCGATTCGGTGAGCTGCGGCAATGCATAGGGCAGTGGCAGGTCGGGTACAAAGCTGCGGATGCATTGGCCGCCTTCGCGTTTGGCGGCGTACATAGCCAGGTCGGCGTGCTGGAGCAGGTCTTCGACGGTGTAATTCGATCCCGCAGTGGCCACCGTGAATCCGATACTGGGACGCACGGCCAACGGCACACCGTCGATCACGATCGCCGCGGTGAAGGAGTCGAGGACGCGCTGCGCCGCCGCTTGAGATTCCTCGACGGGACCCTCGATGAGCACCGCGAACTCGTCCCCGCCCAGCCGTGCCGCGGTTCCCGTTTCACCCAGCGCGGCCGTGATCCGGCCGGCGACCCGGACAAGAAGCTCGTCGCCGGCCGGGTGACCCAGCGCGTCGTTGACGGACTTGAAGTTGTCCAGGTCGACGCACATGACCGCGATCGGTTCGGCCTCCGGACTGCGATGGGCCACGGCCTGCTCCAGCCGCTGCAGGAAGTGCGGCCGGTTGGCGAGCCCGGTCAGGCTGTCCCGGAACGCTTCCCGCGCGACTTCGGATAACAGGCCCTGGTTTTCGATGAGGACCACGAGTTGCCGGGCGAGCACCGCGGCCACCAGGATGCCGAGCGCGGCGGGCATCGGTTCGTGCTCCATCTGGCGTAGCGTGTGGCCAAGTTCGACGCCGGCGGCCAGCAGCAACGGCAGGTACGGCAGCCACAGCCGCGCGCGCGACGTGATGGCGGCCGGCGGCGCTGCCGGGGGTTCTTTGACGCTGGCCAGCGCCGCCAGTGCCAGCATTCCCAGCCCGGCCACCCGGGCCAGGTCCAGCAGGTCGCCGGTGTGCAGGCTACCGACCCCGGCGTGGAACACGACCACGATGTCGGCACCACCGATCGTCCCAATCCCGCCGGCTAACAGCTTCAGGCTGCGCCGTCCGCCCGGACGGGCCCGCGACAGGGTCAGGATCGCCGTCGTGATGACGACGACATCGGTGAAAACGTGAATCAGCGTTGCAAGCTGCCCGGTATTGCCTTCGCGGACCAATTTGCTGAGGATGAATACCCACGACGCCACGAACAGCGAACTCGCCACGATGACGCCGTCCAGCGCCAGTTGCCATCGGCTGCGGTGCGTGCGCTCGGCCAGCAGCAGCAACGACGTGATGGCGCCGAAGGGGTACAACAGCAGCACAACCTCCGCCGCCGCCGGGTGGGCGGCGTGGTCAACGTCCGGGCGCACGTCGTAGAGCGCCCAGATGACCTCCCCGACCGCCCACCCCAATAGGGCCGTTGTCAGCGCCAGCCATCCGAGTCTGCGGCGCCCGGCCGCGAACCATGTCGCCCTGCCGGCGCACGCCGCGGCGAAGCCCAGGCACAGCACCGAGATCAGCTGATCGACCCGCCCCGGCGCGTAGACCCCGTGCCACCCGAACACCCACGAGGTGACCACCAGCGCCGCGGCGAGCCCATATCCCGCGATGACGGAACAACTGGCGGCGGCCATGTTCAGGCCGGACAGCGGGCACGAGATTGCCGCCCAGCGCTTCATAGCCGCTCCACCCTGAATCCCTACTTTGCGGTAACTAGCAGAATAAACTCCGCGGGCCCGTCCGGCTGGCCTTACTTACCGGAATCGATGCGTGCCAACGCCGCGCGCAGGATGCGGCCGGTGGATTCCCCGTCGGCATCGCGGCGCAGCAACATGCCCGTGGCCAGCGACAATTTGTCGCCGTTGCGGCGCGGGAGGACGTGCAGGTGGATGTGGGGCACCGTCTGGAACGCGGCGCGGCCGTCGTTGATCCCGATGTTGGTCGCGTCGGCCAGTTCGGTGCTACGGGCGGCCAGTGCGATCCGTTGACCGATGGTGACCATGCCGGCCAGCGTCTCCGGCGGCGTATCGCTGAGGTCCGCGGTGTGTCGTTTGGGCAGCACGAGGGTGTGACCTCGGGTGAATGGGCGGCTATCGAGGATGGCCAGGTAACCGTCGTCTTCGTGGATCCGGATGGCCGGGGCCTCCCCGGCGACGATCGCGCAGAACACGCAGGACATGCCGTCACGGTACCGGCCCCCTGTCTGCCTGGGGCAGCGGATACGCTGCGGCGGTGGACGCTAGCGACCTGGCATTCGCCGGCGCGGCCGCACAGGCTCGGATGCTCACCGGCGGCGAACTCACCGCGCCGGAACTGCTCGAGGTCTACCTGGGCCGGATCGGGCGCCTGGACAGCGAGTTGCGCAGCTATCGCGTGGTGCTGACCGACAGCGCCCGCGACGAGGCGCACGCGGCGCAGGAACGTCTCGACGCCGGTGAGCGGCTGCCCCTGCTCGGCGTGCCGATCGCCGTCAAAGACGACGTCGACGTCGCCGGCGAGGTGACGACCTATGGCAGCGGTGGCCACGGTCCGGCCGTGAGCTGCGACGCGGAAGTGGTGCGCCGGCTGCGCGCGGCGGGCGCGGTGATCATCGGCAAGACCAATGTGCCGGAGCTGATGGTGTTTCCCTTCACCGAGTCGCTGACGTTCGGTGCCACCCGCAACCCGTGGAATTCCGGCCGCACGCCGGGCGGCAGCAGCGGGGGCAGTGCGGCCGCCGTCGCCGCGGGGCTGGCTCCGTTCGCACTGGGATCCGACGGCGGTGGCTCGATCCGGATCCCGTCGAGCTGGTGTGGCGTGTTTGGCCTGAAGCCGCAGCGCGACCGGGTCTCGCTGGAACCGCACGACGACGCGTGGTACGGCCTGTCTGTCAATGGGCCGATCGCGCGGTCGGTGGCCGACGCGGCGCTGTTCCTCGATGCGACCGCAACGATGTCCGGTGCCCCGGCCCCGCAGGGTGAGTTCCTCGCCGCCGCGGCGCGCGGCCCCGGCCGATTGCGAATTGCGTTGAGCACCAAGGTGCCAACGCTGCCCGTCCGGGTCGGACGGCGTCAGCTGGCCGCGGTCGACGAGGCCGGTGTGTTGCTTCGCGAACTGGGGCACGACGTGGTGGTCCGCGACCCGGAATATTCGGTGCCTGCGATGTACGCGAACTTCTTGCCCCGCTATCTGCGTGGCATCTACGACGACGCGGACGCGCAGGCCCACCCGGAACGACTCGAAGCGCGCACCCGCAACATGGCGCGTCTCGGCTCGTTCTTCTCGGATCGGCGGATGGAAGCCGTGCGCGCCGCCGAGGGAGCCGTGAGCGCCCGGATTCAGTCGATCTTCGACGACGTCGACGTTGTCGTCACGCCGGGCACCGCCAACGGCCCGTCCCGCATCGGTGCCTACCGGAACCGGGGCGCGATCTCGACGCTGCTGCTGGTGGCGCAGCGGGTCCCGTATTTCCCGGTCTGGAACCTGACCGGCCAACCCGCCGCGGCAGTGCCGTGGGACCTCGACGACGACGGCTTGCCGATGTCGGTCCAGCTCGTCGGCCGGCCGTACGACGAGACGACGTTGCTGTCGCTGTCCGCGCAGATCGAAGAAGCCAGGCCGTGGGCCCACCGGCGGCCGCGGGTGTCATAACTGGCCGGCCGACGGCTGCGGGAGGTGCTGCAGTCATCGGGTACATGAGCGCGTGTCCCGTTATACGTTGGGCCTGTGCACGAAGACCTGCACCCCGACCTTCTTGACGGCTTGGAAGGTCCGGCGCGCGCCGAGCGCGCCGAGTTGATCGAATGGCTGCTCGAGCAGGGCGTCACCGTGGAGGAGATCCGCGCGACCAACCTGCCGATCCTGCTGGCCACCCGCCACCTGGTCGGTGACGACGGGACGTATGTGTCCACGCGGGAGATCAGTGAGAGCCACGGAATCGACCTGGGTCTGCTACAGCGCGTGCAGCGCGCGATCGGGCTGGCCAGGGTGGACGACCCCGATGCGGTCGTGCACATGCGCGCCGACGGTGAGGTGGCCGCATACACCCGGCGGTTCATCGAGCTGGGGCTCGATGCCGATCAGGTGGTGCTGGTGACGCGGGTGCTCGCCGAGGGGCTGTCACACGCGGCCGAGGTCATGCGCTACACCGCGCTGGCCGCGATCATCCGCCCCAAGGCGACCGAGCTGGAGATCGCCCAGGCGTCACGGGCGCTGGTGAGTCAGATCGCGCCCCTGCTCGGCCCGATGATCCGGGACATGCTCTTCATGCATCTGCGGCACGCGATGGAGACCGAGGCGATCAATGCCGCGGAGCGGGCCGCGGGTCAGCCGCTGGCGGGGGCGCGCGAAATCACCGTCGCCTTCGCCGACGTCGTCGGCTTCACCCGGTTGGGCGAGGTGGTATCGCCCGAGGAGTTGGGGCAACTGGCCGGGCGCCTGGCCGACCTCGCCCGTGACATCACCTCACCGCCGGTGCGGTTCGTCAAGACGATTGGTGACGCGGTGATGCTGGTGTGTCAGGACCCGGTGCCCCTGCTGGATACGGTGCTGAAGCTGGTCGAGGTGGTCGACACCGACAACGACTTTCCCCGGTTGCGGGCCGGCGTTGCCTCCGGGATGGCCGTGAGCCGGGCCGGCGACTGGTTCGGTAACCCGGTGAACGTGGCAAGCCGGGTGACCGGGGTGGCCCGGCCGGGCACCGTGCTGGTGGCCGACTCGGTCTGGGACGTCGTCGGCGACATGGGCATCTTCGAGGGGTCGTTCGCGGGTCCGCGCCGGCTCAAGGGCATCAAGAACGACGTCAAGCTGTTTCGGGTCCGCCGGGGTTGACGCGGGCGCGTAACTGGGCGCGTACGCGGCGCATACCAGCGCGAGCAGACGCAAAGTCACCCAATTTGGGCCCCACATGGTGTTTTTGCGTCTGCTCGGCGGAGAAAACCGGCCCTACACAAGTGGGCAGGCCCGGTGGACACTTGGGGCGCTTGGCACCCGTCTTGCGCGGGACCTGCGCGGCCGGATCTCACCCTGTCTTCCGGCACTTTGAATCGGTCACTTCCGGGCCTGCTTCGTTTCCAAAAGTACAACGCCCGACGGCTGATATCAACGGGTTTCCGCACGGCCAGCGGCCGTGAGTTCACCGTCAGTGAACGCCATTCCCTTGCTGCTGTAACAGTGTAATTATGTAATCATGATGAAACACCACCACGAACATGGGCGACGGTATGGGCGCCCTGGCGGATGGCAACAAGCCCAGCAACCCGACGCCAGCGGCGCGCCGGAGTGGTTCGCCGGCCGGTTGCCCGAGGACTGGTTCGACGGGGACCCCACAGTGGTCGTCGACCGGGAAGAGATCACCGTCATCGGCAAGCTGGCCGCAGCCGAAGAGACAGGGGACCGCACCGAAGGTCGGGTCTCGCGCTTCCGCGAAGAAACCCGTTCCGAACGGATGAACATCGCCGACGAAGCCCAGAATCGCTACGGCCGCAAGGTTTCCTGGGGCGTCGAAGTCGGCGGCGAGCGCACGCTCTTCACCCACATCGCGGTCCCCGTGATGACGCGATTGAAGCAACCCGAACGTCAGGTGCTCGACACGCTGGTCGATGCCGGTGTCGCGCGGTCGCGGGCCGACGCGCTGGCATGGTCGGTCAAGCTTGTCGGCGAGCACGCCGAGGAGTGGCTGGCCAAGTTGCGCACCGCCATGTCAGCGGTCGACGACCTGCGCGCCGAAGGGCCGGATCTGCCCTAGGTCCGGGTCAGGACAGGCTGTTGATCTTCTTGACGATCTGGTCTGCGATCTGGCTGCCCTGGTTGTTGATCTTGTAACCGCATGCGTTGATGTCGACGACCACATTGTTGGCCACGCTCAGCGCGCGCTGGCACGCCCATCCGTCAGCGCCTTCCTGGGTGCGCGTCATCCAGATGTTCGGTGTGTTGCCGTTGAACGAAGAGAACGTCCACCGATAGGTCTTGCCGTTGCTCGTGATCGTGATCGTTTTACTGGCGCAGGCTTTCCATTTGTCCACCGAAGACTGCACGAAGGCCGTGGCTTTGTCGGCGGACGGGAAGCTCACCACGGACTCGTCGACCAAGTGCTCGTAGTTGTCCCCGGGCTCAGAGGAGATCAGGCCGCTGATTGCCGTGTAGCCGGTGCCGGAGTAGGTGGGCTCCTGGCTGGTGTAGAGGGCTCCCTGGCATTCCGGGCTGGACAGCGTCACCGGCGAGGTGTCCATCGCTGTGATGGGTTTTCCGGCCTGCATCGTCGACGATCCCATGGCGGTGTTGAGTTCCGGGTTGGTCAGCAACAGGCCGGCGAGTCGGTCCTCCGCGATCGGTTTCGGTGGCGGCGATGTCGAGGTGGGCGTCGTGCCGCCGCCGCTGTCTCCGGTGAACATCACGATGGCCGCCGCACCGACGACGACAACCAGTAGCACGCCGGCGACGGCGGCGATGATGGGCCATGGGTTGCGCGGTTTCCGGGGCTGGCCCTGGTTCCACGACGGCGCGCCGGCGAACTGTTGCGCTGACGGTCCGCTCGGGGGCTGGCCGCCCCAGCCGCCACCTTGGTACTGCGGAGTGGGCCCGCTCGGCGTCGGCACCGGTCCGCTGGACGGGGCCCACGAAGGGCCCTGCGACGGCTGCGGGCCCGATCCCGCGGCGGCCGGCATCGGCCCGGAACCGGGATAAGAGTAGGGCGTGGGCGGAGGCGCGGGTGGTGGGGTATTGCCGGTCGGCATCGACGGGGCCAATGCGGTGCCGGCCATCGTCGCCGCGGGAGGCGGCGCAGCGTCCGGTTGCGGACCGAGCAGGGTGGCCTCCTGGCTGCGCCGCACAATTTTGTCGGCGTGGTCCTGGTCGGGCGTGCTGAGCGCCTCGTGGGCGGCCAGGGCCAGATCGCTGGCGCTGGCGTAGCGGTCTTCGGGCTTTTTGGCCATGCCGCGCGCGATCACACCGTCGAGCGCTTTCGGGATGCCGCTTCGGACCGTGCTGGCCTGCGGGATCGGGTCCATCAGGTGGGCGGTGACCAGCATGCTGGCGCTGTCGGCGCGATACGGCGGGGCCCCGGTCAGGCACTCGTGCAGCACGCAGGCCAGCGAGTAGATATCGGCGCGGTAGGTGACCTCGTCGTTGGAAAACCGTTCGGGGGCCATGTATTTCCACGTGCCTACCGCGGTGCCCAGTTGGGTGAGTTTTTCGTCGCTGGTGGCGCTGGCGATGCCGAAGTCCACCAGATAAGCGAAGTCGTCGCGGGTGATCAGAACGTTCTGGGGTTTGACGTCGCGGTGCATGATGCCGGCGGCGTGGGCGGCGTCCAGGGCCGAGGCGACCTGGCTGATGATGGCCACCGCGCGGGGCGGGGTCAGCGGACCGAAGCGTTTGAGGATGCTGTCCAAATCCACGCCGTCGATGAGGCGCATCTCCAGGAACAGCTGGCCGTCGATTTCCCCGTAGTCGTGGATGGGCACGACGTGCGGTTCCTGCAAACGCCCGGTGGTGCGCGCTTCGCGCTTCATCCGCTCGCGGAACACCGGATCCTTGCTGACGCTTTCCGACATCAGCTTGACTGCGCAGGGCCATTCCTTGACGGTGTTCTCGGCCTCGTAGACCTCGCCCATCCCGCCGCGGCCCAGTAGCCGCTTGAAGTGATAGGGCCCAAACGTCGTTCCCACCCGCGAGCCCTGCTCGTCGCTCATCTGACCCTCCAAACCAAGGTTGGACTCGCCGACCATACCAACTCGCGGCCGATCGCGAACGATCCCATCGCAGCACGTCGCGAGGTCCCCCGCAAAGGATTCCAAGGATTTTTCAAGGAAGCAGTAAGTGGGTGGGCTCAACCTCTATTCAGGCGCCCAACCGTGGGCGCACCAAAAGGGGAGAAGGATGCGCACCACCACCGGGACCGACCTCAAGGCCAAGCCGCTTGCCGGGGCCGTTTTGGCCGCGCTGGCCGGCCTGATCGGCGGGCTGGCGCTGGCGTCGACCCGGCGCGCGAACGCCCGGCGTGCCTGGTCGTTCGTCGTTTACTACGTCGGCTATCGGGTGCTGTCGGTGCAGGTGTCCTGCCAGTCGGTGGCCGTCAGCAGCTTCCCACTGGTACTGAAGTACGCGACCTGACCGGTAGCCTCACTTCGCGGCCTTGCGTTGCGGGTCGATTCGCCGCAGCCGTATCCAGAGCAGAATGATCAGCACCACGGCCTGCACTGCGCACGCGCCCAACGCCATCAGCCAGGTCTGGCTCGAGTAGTCCCACAGTGGATCTTCATCGCTACCCAGACTCCGGCGCAGGTCGTTGAGATCGACGGTCGAGGCGCCCATCGCGAAGGCCCACCGCGATGGCGACAGCCACGCCAGCTGCTCCAGCGGCGGCCGGCCGGCCACCCCGAACATGCCGCCACACAGGATGAGTTCGGCCATCACGACCAGAACGAGCAGCGGCATGCCCCGGTCGGCGTTGCCGATGATCGCCGAAATCAACAAGCCGATGATCATGGAGACGACGGTGACCGCGACGACGGCAATAGCGATTTCGACCCTGGGGAAAGGACCGCCCAACGGGCAGATGTGGCCCTCCGGGCACGGGAGCAACGCCGACTGATCCGGTCCTGGCCGGAACAGGGCTCCGAGGAACCCGACGATCAGCCCCTGTGCGGTGGTCAGAGCGGTCAGCACCACCAACTTCGAGGCAAGATAGGCCCCGCGCGACAGGCCGATGCCGTGTTCGCGCTGGTAGATAGCTCGCTCCTTGACGATTTCGCGGATCGATGCGGCACAACCCATCAGTCCGCCGCCGATGATCAGCAACACCAGCAATTGCGAGGGTTGCCCGGATCTGGCCGTCTCCGCCTTGGACAGCGACAATCCGGCGTTGCCCGGGACCGCGTACGCGAAAAGACTCAACAGCAGCGGCAGGATCAGCAAGGTCACCGCATACTGCCGGTCGGCGGCGATGACCGCCAGGTACCGGCGCGACAGGGTGACGAACTGTGCGAAGGCGCTCTGCTGACGCGCCGCTTTTGCGGGGGCCTGGCCGTCGGGCTGTGCCGGCTTCACGGCGGGGCGGGGGCCGGTGAGGGATTCGTGCAGGGGTGAGGCGACGAACTTGCCGGTCCAGTCGGTGGCGGTGTCGTGTTCGAGCAGGTTGAACAGGTCGGCGAAGTCGCTGCAGTTGAAATAGCTGAGCGCCTTCTGCGGCGGGCCGAAGTAGGCCAGGCGCCCACCGGGCGCCAGGATGAGCAGCCGGTCGCACAGGTTCAACTGAGCGGTGTTGTGGGTGACCACCACCACCGACCGGCCGTCGTCGGCCAGGCTGCGCAGGGTCTGCATGACCGACTTCTCGTACCCCGGGTCCAGACCCGAGGTTGGTTCGTCGAGGAACAGCAGCGAAGGTTTGGTCAACAGCTCGAGCGCGACGCTGGTGCGTTTGCGCTGACCGCCCGACAGGCTGTCGATGCGCTGGTCGGCGTGCGCGGCCAGCCCGAGCTCGTTGAGCACCTCGTTGATGCGCTCCTTGCGTTCCTTGGACGAGACGTCCTGCGGGAACCGCAGCCGCGCAGCATAATTCAGCGCGCGCCGCACAGTTAGCGGCGTGTGCAGGATGTCGTCCTGCGGCACGAAGCCGATCCTGTGTCGCAGCTCGGCGTAGTTCTTGTAGAGATCACGGCCGGCGTACTGCACCGAGCCCGTGCTGGCGGGCCGGAATCCGGTCAGCGCACCCAACAGCGTGGATTTGCCGGCGCCGCTTGGCCCCACCACCGCCATGAAGCACCGCTCCGGCAGCGCGAAGCTGACGTCGGTGAGCAGCACCTTGCCCTTGTTGGTCTCCACCCGCAGGCTGGATGCCTCGTAGGAGATGTCGCCGGTGTCGACGTACTCGACCAGCCGGTCACCGGCGAGGTGCAGCAGTTGGTGGCCGATGCCGACGACGTCGTCGGGTCCGATGACGGCGCGGCTGATCCGATTGCCGTTGACGTAGGTTCCGTTGGCGCTGTTGTTGTCGACGAGCTCCCACTGGCTGCCCGAGCGCCGCAGCATCGCATGGCGGCGCGACACCAGCAGGTCGTCGAGGACGACGTTGTTATCCGGCGCGCGGCCGATCGTGACAAGCAGCTGGTCGATCGCGTGCACCGCCGTCGGCGGCCGGGCGACGGTGGTCTGACCCATCGAAGCCGGCGGCGTGGGCGGGTGTTGAGCGGCCGGCACGGGCTGGGCAGCTGGCGGTTGCTGCTGCGGTATCGGGCGTGGCTGTGGCGGCGCTTGTGGCTGTGGCGGCGCTTGTTGCGGCGGGGGTTGCATCCGGGTGGGGACCTGCTGTGGGGCGGGGGGCTGCGGCGGTTGCGGCGGGCGGGGCGGCTGGACAGGCTGTACAGGCGGAGCGGGCGCTGCCGGTGGTGCGGGTTGGGCAGGTTGGGCTATCGGAAACAGCTGCAGCATCTCGCCGGAGGACGCGGAACCCAGCACCACCGTGACGGGCTGATGAATCGTCACCCGCTCCACCCGCTGCCCGTCCACGAACATCCCGTTGTTGCTGTGGTTGGTCAGAACCCAACCCGCGGGCGTGGGCTCGAGCACCGCATGGTCGCGCGACACCCGCGGATTCTCCAGGCGCACATCGGCCTCGTTGGCGCGACCGATGGTCCACCTGCGACCGGCGGTCGCCTGCCAGGTGCGTCCGCCGGCCCGTAGCTCGAGTCGCGGTTGATTGTTGGTGATCATTTGCGTCGCCTCGTCCATCCCCAGCCTCCGGTGCCTTTGTGCGGAGCCGCCACTTCAACTAGATGAGAAAAACCCAAAACTAGATGAGAAAACTAAACATCTTCTTCTGAACCGGAATTTTCAAGATATTCATCAAGATCACCTCAACGGTTGTCACGAGTGGCCCGTCCACCACTGGTAGAGGGCGTCCAGGTTCGGTCCTTGGCCGCCCTGGGTCGGGCCCCCGACGACCGACACCACCAGGCTCTGCTCATTGCTCCACATCACCTGCGGCTGGCTGCCTTTGTAGACGCCACACGCGATCTGCCCGAGGACGGTGTTCGGATCCGCCTTGTGCCACCACTTGCCCGGTGAGGCCCCTCCGCCAGGGCAGCTCTGCAGCTGGATGGTTCCCATGAAGGCCGTGAACGCGTCCTGCACGCCCTTGACGTCCGTATACAGGCCATACGCCGCGATCGGAGGGCCGTTGGTATCGGTGTTTTGGCCGCACTTCACCGAGACCACGGCGCCCTTCATCGGTTCGGTCTGCGGTGTGCAGACGCCCGCCGCGTAGCCCGTCGGCAGCGTTCTCATGAGCCGGTCCAGCGCCTCGGGGGTCGTGGTGGTGGTGGTCGGCGGGGTGGTCGTCGTTGTGGTGGTGGTCGTGGTTGTCGTGGTGGTCCTGGAAGTGGTGGTGGTCTGCGCGTGCACGGGATTGTTGTTGTCACCGTTGGACATCGCGATCACGATGGCCGCTACGGCGATCGCGACCACAAGGGCGACGACGCCTGCGATGATGGGCCAGCGTTTGCGTGGTGGTTGCGGTTGGTGCTGGTTCCACGGCATCTGGCCGCTGAACTGCTGGGGTAGCGGACCGCTGGGCGGGGGCGCGCTGAACTGCTGGGGTACCGGCCCGCTGGGCGAGGGGCCACCGAAGTGCTGGGGTAGCGGTCCGCTGGGCGACGGACCGGCCCAGCCGTCGCTGCCCTGCGCCGGCACCGGGCCGGGGCGGTTCGCGGGGGGGATGGGGCCGCTGGCGCGGGCCCAGTTCGGCTGCTCGGCCGGCTGGGGCGGTTGGGGGCGATATGCCGGCCTGGTAGGGCCAGGCTGGGGCACGGGTGCCGGCGGCTGATTCTGGACGGGAGGTGACGTGCCCATCCAGCGCGGCAGGGTGGCTTCCGTGCTAGTGCGCAAAATGTTGACGGCCTGGTCCTGGTCGGGAGTGCTGAGCGCCTCATGGGCGGCCAGGGCCAGATCACCCGCGCTGTCGTAGCGGTCCGTGGGCTTTTTGGCCATGCCGCGAGCCACGACGTCGTCAAACGCCTTGGGGATGCCCGAGCGCGCGAGGCTGGGCCGCGGGATGGGGTCCATCATGTGGTTGCTGACCAGTACGCCGGCATTGTCCGACGGGTAGGGCGGCGTCCCGGTCAAACACTCGTACAGCACGCAGGCCAACGAGTAGATGTCGGCGCGGAAGTCGGGCTCGACGTTGGAAAACCGTTCCGGGGCCATGTATTTCCAGGTGCCCACCGGGGCGCCGAGCTGCGTGAGTTTTTCGTCGGTTTTGGCACTGGCGATGCCGAAGTCGACCAGGTAGGCGAAATCATTCGGAGTGACCAGGATGTTCGGCGGCTTGATGTCGCGGTGCATGACATCGGCGGTATGGGCGGCATCCAGGGCCGAGGCGATCTGGGTGATGATGGGCACCGCGCGCGGCGGTGTCAGCGGGCCATAGCGCTTGAGCAGGGTGTCCAGATTGATGCCCTGGATCAGCCGCATCTCCAGATACAGCTGTCCCTCGAGTTCGCCGTAGTCATGGATCGGCACCACATGGGGTTCCTGCAAACGACCGGCGGTGCGGGCTTCACGCTTCATCCGCTCGCGGAACACCGGGTCGTTGCTGAATTGCTCCGACATCAGCTTGACCGCGACGGTCCACCCCTTGACGGTGTGCTCGGCCTCGTAGACCTCGCCCATTCCGCCACTGCCCAAGGCGCGTTTGAGGTGATAGGGCCCAAACATCGACCCCGCCCGCGAGCCCGGCGCCTCGCTCATCACTGACCCTCCAAACCAACCCCGACCCCGCCGAGGTTATCAACAACCTGCGGGTTGGCCGGTGAATCGCAACAAGCGGTCTCGGCAATTAGGACGGGCAACCCGCTCCCGGGCGCGCCGCCCGACCGGGCTCGGCCGCGGGAAAATGGCCGGGTTCGCCATGCAGGTGTCCGCGCAGTCAAGTGGAATCACGCTGATTCTGTTGCGCCCCTTAGGCGTAGGCTCGCGACGGTGCATTCGGCGCCCAGATGCCAAAGGGGCCAACGGCGACGGGGTCGCGCCAGAAGCGTTGCGATGACACAGAATTCGTCGGGTTAGCCGCTGTTCTTTGTCCACCAGGTGTACAGATCCGCCAGTGTGGCGGGGTCCCCGAAGACATCACAGAGCATCACTTTGGCTTCGTTGCTCCAGATCACGTTCGGATGGTTCTTGTAGGTGGCGCATGCGATCATTCCGGCGGTCACCGTCGGGGTCTTGTCGTGGTGCCAGCCGTCTGGCGACGGTCCCGCGCCCGGGCAGTCCGCCAGCTGCACGGCCGCGATGTCGTCGTTGAAGGCCTGCTTGAGCACGTCGGGGTTGGAGAAGAGCCCATAGACCGCACGACTTGGACCGCCCTGAAGGTCGTTCTGCGAGCAGTCGACCATGGCCACGGACTTCACCCAGATGCTGCCTGACTTCGGCGTCGTCGGCGTGCATGCGCCGCTGCTGTAGCCGTTGGGCAGCATGGAGAGCAGTTTGCTTTGTAGGTCGTTGGTCGGGGTGGTCGTCACCGTGGAGCTGAACGGGCTGGTCGTGGTCGTGGTCGTGGGGCTGGTGCTCGTGGTGGTCGCGGTTGGTTTGTTGTCGTCGGGCTGGTTGGCCAGCCAGATACCCACCCCGGCGATCACGAGGACGATCACAAGCGCGATCACACCGGCGACGATGGGCCACGGGTTGCGCTGTTTGCGGGGCTGTCCCTGGTTCCAGGACGGTCCGCCGGTGAACTGTTGGGGCGGTGGCGCGCTCGGGGGCTGGCCGCCCCAACCGCCACCCTGATATTGCGGGGTGGGCCCGCTCGGCCCGCCGGCCGGTGCCCATGAGGGGCCCTGTGCCGGCCCTGCCTGCGCCGGCTGCGGGATCGGTCCCGACGGCGGCGCAGTGCCCAGGGGCCCCGAACCGCCTTGGTTGGGGTAAGGCGGTGGCGCGACGGGTCCAGGCGGTGGCGTCGTGGCCCGGGTCGGCACCTGGGTTGCGGCAATGGTGCCGGGCAGGGTGGCTTCCTGGCTGCGGCGCACGATGTTGTCGGCGTGGTCCTGGTCGGGCGTGCTAAGCGCCTCGTGGGCGGCCAGGGCCAGATCACCGGCACTGGCGTAGCGGTCTCCGGGCTTTTTGGCCATGCCGCGCGCGATGACGCTGTCGAACGCCTTGGGAATACCGGCGCGGGCGGTGCTGGGTTGGGGAATGGGATCCAACATGTGGGCGGTGACCAGCATGCTGGCGCTGTCGGCCCGATACGGCGGGGCCCCGGTCAGGCACTCGTGCAGCACGCAGGCCAGGGCGTAAATGTCGGCGCGGTAGGTGACGTCGTCGTTGGAAAACCGTTCGGGGGCCATGTATTTCCAGGTGCCTACCGCGGTGCCCAGTTGGGTGAGTTTCTCGTCGGTGGTGGCGCTGGCGATGCCGAAGTCCACCAGGTAGGCGAAGTCGTCGCGGGTGACCAGGATGTTCTGGGGTTTGACGTCGCGGTGCATGATGCCGGCGGCGTGGGCGGCGTCCAGAGCGGAAGCGATCTGGCTGATGATGGCCACCGCGCGGGGCGGGGTCAGCGGGCCGAAGCGTTTGAGGATGCTGTCCAGGTCCACGCCGTCGATGAGGCGCATCTCCAAATACAGTTGCCCGTCGACTTCGCCGTAGTCGTGGATGGGCACGACGTGGGGTTCCTGCAAACGGCCGGTGGTGCGCGCTTCGCGTTTCATCCGCTCGCGAAACACCGGATCCTTGCTGAACTCCCCGGTCATGACCTTGACTGCGCAGGGCCATTCCTTGACGGTGTTCTCGGCCTCGTAGACCTCGCCCATCCCGCCGCGGCCCAGCAGCCGCTTGAGGTGGTAGGGCCCGAACATCGTTCCCACCCGCGAGCCGGATGCCTCGCTCATCGTTGCCCTCCAAACCAACCCGTGACCCCGCCGACAATATCAACCTTGCGACAAACCGGTGGGCTGACGGCCTCGACAACCTCGCGGGTCCCGCAACCGCGACAGTCATGCTGACGCTAGGCCGCCATCCGACCTGCCCGCGGGGTATCGGCGACGTCTCAGGTGGCACCTGCCGCCGAACTGGGCGCCGCGTCGAAAATCTTGCTGCTGATGCCAGCGTGCCGCGGGCGCATAGCCGGAACATGTTGGCCGGCAACCGCATTCGGCACTACCCGCTGGCGCCAGGCCGAGCCGCGATCTGAAAGGTGAAGTCGTGGTCGCAGATACGGATGTGGTCCCCGTCTTTGAGTGTGGCGGCGGACCGGATTCGCTCGTGCTGCACATACACGCCGTTCGACGACCGCAGGTCATTGATGATGTAGTTGGTGCCCGTGTCGACGATGACGGCGTGGTGTCGGCTGACGTTGGCACTGTCGAGGACGATGTCGTTGTCGGAAAGCCGCCCGATCCGGGTCGCCGCCGCTTGCAGCGGGTAGCTATGGCCGTTGGCTTCGTGCAGGTAGGCGACGACTTTCTGGCCGGAAACCTGGGTGCGTTGATCGAGCACCGTGACGGTGCCCGCGGCGGTGGTCTTGGCGGACGTCTTCACATCGAGCGATTCCTGGCGCAGAATCCGCTCGTTGAGCGCGCGAAGGTTCGGGCCCGGGTCGATGCCCAGGTCGTCGGCGAGCGTTGTCTTCACTCGGCGGTAGGCAGCCAGTGCGTCGGACTGGCGGTCGGTGAGGTAGTAGGCGGTGATCAGCTGCGCCCACAACGGTTCCCGGTAGGGGTGTTCGGCTGTCAGGGCCTCGAGTTCGGCGATCACGGACGCCGCACGTCCGCAAGCGATTTCGGCTTCAGCCTGCGCGGTATGGACTAGAACTTTGTCCTCCACCAGCGAGGTCGCATAGCTGTCGACGAACTGGAAGTCACGCAGGTCCTCGAGCACCGGGCCGCGCCACTCCGCCAACGCGGCCGACAGGTGCCGGCTGGCCTGTTCGAACCGGCTGGAAGCGGCCGCGTGCACACCCGCGGTCTTTTCCGCGATGAACCGCCCGAGATCGCAAGTGTTGTCGGGGATGTTGAGTCGGTAACCCGGCGGTGCCGCGGCCAATACCACTCGCGGATCGATTCCGACCGCGCTGAGAAGCTTGCGCAGATTCGAGACGTAGGAGTGGATACTTGCCCGCGCCCCCGACGGGGGCCACCCCTCCCACAGTGCGGTGATGAGCGCATCGACGCCGACGGGCCGGTTCCTGTTGATCACCAGCATGGCCAGCACCGCCCGCTGCTTGGGGGTACCGAGCGGCACCAGGGCGCCGTCGACGCTCATCTCCAACGGCCCGAGCACACCGAATTCGAGGCGTTTGTCCACCATCGCGCTACCAGCCCTTCCGGGTGCTCTGCGGCCTCATCTGCCAAGCTGCCAATACGGTGCCACCACCTGACATCGTGATCGACGACGACATAGTGATTGACATTGTGGTACCAACTTCCCCGATCCGGAAGAAATCGAAAATCTCGCGCACCGTGTTGGGGTGCGCAGCACCGTCACCCGCGGTACCGCTGCCGTTTCGCGGTACCGGCCGTCGGGATGGCTGAAATGCTTGCCGTGTCAACGAGATCATCGCAACTCACGTGAATCAGCTTGGTGTTCAACCGGACACGAGACAGTGGGCAGTGACTAGCGGACATTTAGGTGGTGACGACCAGTCGCTCACCGCTGGTGTCCCAGGATTCCACGAACAGCTGGATGGAGATCTGCTCGTCGCGACCGGTCTTGATGCCGCTGTCGTTGAGGTGCACCACGTTGTTGACGGTGTCGATACCGGTTACCACCACCGCGTGATCGGATACCGGGTTACCGTGCTCGTCCTTGCTCTCGATGGGCTGGTGCCAGATCATTTCGGCGTTGACGCTGACGATGATCTTGTGTCCGCCGCTGAGCAATTGCTCGAGTCCCTCGATACCGACGGGGACGCCGGTCTTGGCGGAGTACTCCTTGTTGCTGGCCACGGCGTTGACGTTGTACCGGGCCAGCAGTGTCGGCAGGTCCCACATCATGGTGCCCATGCCCTCGCTTTTCTTGTCGACCGGCTTGATGTAGATCGAGCCGGAGTGGACCGTGCTCGGAGTGGACTGGGCTTTCTTGATGATGGCCTGCTCCGAGGGCTCCTTGCCCGTCACCTGACCGACCACGTCCGCGCTCGACATGATGGCGCAGTCGTCGTACTGCTGTAGGCGCCACCACTGGGCGGCCGTGCTGGGGTCGCCGTATGTGGTGCCCGAAGCGGCATCGGCCGGGCTGGACAATCCCAGGGCGACCGCGCTGGCAACCAGGACGAGGATGGCGAGGCGGGCGATCTTTGCCATCTTGTAGGTGATCATGGGTGGTTCCTTCTCTCGTACCGCTCGTTGCGGCGTTGGCTTGTTGAGTAAAGGTTCCGACGTTGACCTAATCGTTATCTCTGCGAATCCTTGGAGCGAATTGCCTTGGCGTTCAACCGGAAACGCGAAGGGCGGGCAGCCCGGCCCGAGGTGCATGCATCGGGGTGGCTGCCCGCCGTCGCGGCGTCTTGCGGCTGACATTTAGGTGGTGACGACCACCATCTCGCCGGCGGTGTCCCACGACTTCATGAACAGCTGCATGGAGATCTGCTCGTCGCGGCCCGTCTTGATGCCGCTGTCGTTGAGGTGCACGATGTTGTTCGCGGTGTCGATCCCGGTCACTACCACTGCGTGGTCGCCTTCGGGGTTGCCGTTTTCGTCCTTGTTCTCGATGGGCTGGTTCCAGATCATTTCGCCGTTGACCTCGACGATGATCTTGTGGCCGCCGCTGAGCAGTTGCTCGAGTCCCTCGATGCCGGCGGGGACGCCGGTCTTGGCGGAGTACTCCTTGTCGCTGGCCACGGCGTTGACGTTGTACTGGGCCAGTAGCGTCGGGACGTCCAGCATCGAGGTGCCCATGCCCGTGTTCGGGTCTTTCTGGTTGGCCGGCTTGATGTAGATCGAGCCGGAGTGGCGGGTGCTGGGGGTGGACTGGGCCTTTTTGACGATGGCCTGCTCGGATGGCTCCTTGCCGGTGACCTGACCGATCACATCGGCGCTGGACATGATCACGCAGTCGTCGTACTCCTGGTGACGCCACCACTGGGCGGCGGCGGTGGGGTCGCCGTACATGGTGCCCGAAGCGGCGTCGGCCGGGCTGGACAGTCCCAGCGCGACACCGCTGGCGGCGACCATGAGGATCGCGGCGCGGGCGATTTTGGTGAGGTTCCCGGTGTTCTTGCTGGTGTTCATTGTGGTCCCTTTTCTCGTTCCGCTCGGTGGCGGTGTGGCTTGTTGAGAAAAGGTTCCGACGTTGCCCTAATCGTTATCTTTACGAATCCTTGGAGAGACTTAGCGCGATCACAGCCGTCGCGCGGGTCGGCTGCAGGGCCCCATGGGTTCGGACGACAAACCAGTTTCGGCTACGCAGCCTGATGGTTGTCCGCCGCGCGATCGAGTCTGCGTCCGTGGCATCGAGCCTGCGCGCAGGGCGTGTTTTCGACGGGTTCTTGCGCCCTGGACGCAGTTTCGCCGGATGGGCCGGATCGCCCATCGCCGGCTCAGGCGGACTCGGTGGCGTACTGCGGGCAGTAAATCCTGGTCGCGTCGTCGACGAAGACGGCCGCCTGCTTGGAGGTCAGGTCCGTCTGGCTGACCACCTCATCGGCGATTTGGCTGCCGGTCTTGCCGGCGGCCAGTTCCTGGCACACCTGGTTACCTTCGCGGGCCGCCTCCTGAGGCGAGGAGAACGAGATACCCACCGCCTTCATCTGCGCGATGAATGCGTCGTCGGCGGTGCTGGCCGAGGCACTGCCGGCCGTTGCGACCGCGAGGACGACGCCGGCGGCGGCGACGGCTGACATGAGGCGGTGTGCAGACATGCTTTCCGATCCTTCGTTGTGGGGGTCCAGCCCTGGATCAGTTCAGAATTCGTGCAGGCCCTTGATGGATCCTCAAAGACTTCTTGAGAACTTCTTGGAGCCGCCTCGATAACGGCGCGACCCGCCTCGGAGTTGATGCGGGTTACGTCGACGCCTGCGTCATCGCGTAGTACGCGCCGCGGCGGGCCAGCAGGTCGGCGTGATTGCCCTGCTCCACGATCCTGCCGGCCTCCACCACCAGGATGCGGTCGGCTCCGCGAATCGTCGAAAGCCGGTGGGCGATAATAAAACTCGTTCGATCGCGGCGAAGCTCACCCATAGCCCGTTGGATGAGCACCTCGGTGCGGGTGTCCACGGAACTCGTCGCCTCGTCGAGGATCAACAACTGCGGGCGAGCCAGGAAGGCGCGGGCGATCGTGACGAGCTGTTTCTCGCCGGCGCTCAGGTTGCCGCCGTCGCCGCTGATCCGTGTCTGGTAGCCAGCCGGCAGGGTATGGACGAACCGGTCGACGTAGGCGGCCCGAGCCGCTTCGGTGATCTCGTCCTCGGTGGCGTCGGGCCGGCCGTAGGCGATGTTCTCGGCGATCGTTCCGTCGAAGAGCCAGACGTCTTGCAGCACCATGCCGATGCGTGATCGCAGCGATTGCCTGCTCACCGAGGCGATGTCGACGCCGTCGATCAGGATTCGTCCGGAATCGACCTCGTAGAACCGCATCAGCAGGTTCACCAGCGTGGTCTTGCCCGCTCCGGTCGGTCCGACGATCGCGACGGTGCTGCCCGGTTCGGCCACCAGCGACAGGTCGTGGATCACCGGGTGGCCCGGGTAGTAGGCGAAGTTGACGTGCTGGAATTCGACACGGCCCGTTGGGCGTGGGCCCTCGCTGCCGGGCAGTGGCGACGAGGGGTCGGGTGCTTGCTCGGGCTCGTCGAGCAATTCGAACACCCGCTCGGCGCTGGCCACCCCGGACTGCAGCGTGTTGTAGATCATGGCAACCTGCGACATCGGCGTATTGAATTGCCGCACATACTGAATGAACGCCTGGATGCTGCCGAGCGTGATCTGTCCGGTCGCCACTTGCACGCCGCCCACCACCGCCACCGCGATGTAGCCAAGGTTGCCGATGAACATGGTGGCCGGTTGCACCAGGCCCGAGATGAACTGAGAGCCGAAGCTGGCCCGGTACACGTCGTCGTTGAGCCTGCGGAACTGTTCTCTGGCCGCGGCCTGGTGGCCGAAGGTCTTGACCAGTGTGAACCCGCTATAGGTCTCTTCGATGTGGGCGTTGAGCCGCCCCGTGCTGGTCCAGTGGGCCATGAACAGCCGCTGGGAACGTCGGGTGACGGCGCGGGTGGCCAGCAGCGACAACGGCACCGTCAGCAAGGTGATCAGCGCGAGTAGCGGTGAGATCGACACCATCATCGCCAGGACCGCAATCACACTCAGGATCGAGGTCACCAACTGGCTGATCGTCAGCGACAGCGACGACTGCAGGTTGTCGATGTCATTGGTGACCCGGCTCAGCAGCTCGCCGCGCTGGCGCGCGTCGAAGAAGGACAGCGGCAGCCGGTGCACCTTGTCCTCCACGTCGGAACGCAGCGTGATCATCGTCCTCTGGACGGTGACGTTCAACAACCGCGCCTGGGTCCACATCAACAGCGCGGCAACCAGATACAGCGTCACGGCCAGCATCAGCGTGCGGGCCACCGCGCCGAAGTCCACACCTTGGCCGGGCACCACGTTCATCCGGGACAGCAGGTCGGCGAAGGTGCCCTCACCACGCGCCCGGGCCGCGGCGACGGCCTGCGCCTTGGTGATGCCGGCCGGCAGCCGTCGTCCGATCACGCCGTTGAACAGCAGATCGGTGGCGTGGCCCAGGACTCGCGGAACGATGACCCCGATCGCGGTGCCCGTGATGCCGAGCGTCATCACCGCCAGGCTCGGTCCCCGTTGCGGCGCAAGGCACTTCACCAGCCGCGTCGCCGAACCCCAGAAATCGCGCGCCCGCATCGCGGCTGGCGGTGGCGCCGCGCCGCGTGGCCGCACGCTCATGGTCACAGTCACTGCGCGCCGCCGACTTCGGCGGCCACCGACTGCGAGGCGGCGAACTCCGCATAGGTGGCGCAGTCCGTCAGCAGTGATTCGTGGCTGCCCACACCGACGATCTTCCCGTTGTCGACCACGATCACCTGATCGGCCTGGCATGCGGTCGAAATCCGTTGTGTTACAACGATAACTGTCGAACCTCCGGACTCCTGCCGCAGTGCCGCGCGGACCCGCGCGTCGGTGTGCACGTCCAGCGCGGAGAACGCGTCGTCGAACAGGTAGATCGCCGGGCGGGAGATGACGGCTCGGGCGATCGCCAACCGCTGACGTTGCCCGCCGGAAAAGTTGATTCCGCCCTGGGCCACACCCATCTGCAAACCGTGCGGGCCCACGAAGTCGTCGGCGGCGGCCACCCGCAACGCGTCCCACATGTCCTCGTCGGTCACTTCTTGGTCCGGGCTCACGCCGTACCGCAGATTGTCGGCGACGGTGCCGGAGAACAGGTAGCCGCGCTGCGGCACCAGCCCGATCGCCGACCAGAGCCGTTCGGTCTGGTAATCGCGAACGTCGATGCCGTCGACCAGGACGGCGCCGGCCGTGGCGTCGTAGAGCCGGCAGATCAGCGATACCAGCGTCGACTTGCCCGAGCCGGTGCTGCCGACGATCGCGGTGCTGGTGCCGGGCAACGCAGTGAACGAAATGTCCTCTAGCACTGGGCGATCCGCGCCGGGATACTTGAACGCCACGTCTTCCAGGCGAACTACGCCGGTGATGCCGGCGGGCGGAAACACCGGGTTGGCCGGGCTCTGCACGGCGGGGTGCGTGGACAGTACCTCGTTGATCCGCCCGGCGCAGACCGACGCCCGCGGCAGCACCATCAGGGTCATCGTCGCCATCATCACCGCCATCAGGATCTGTCCGAAGTAGGACAGGAAAGCGGTCAGCGAGCCGACCTGCATCTGGCCGTGGTCGATGCGTAGCCCTCCGAACCAGATCAGCGCGACGCTGGACACGTTGACGATCAGCGTGGTCGCCGGTGGCATCAGGGCTTGCCAATTACCGGCTTGCAGCGCGGTATTGGACAGGTCGACGTTGGCCCGCGCGAACCGGTCCCGCTCGAAGCCTTCCCGGGTGAACGCCCGGACCACCCGCACGCCGGAAAGTTGGTCGCGCATCACGCGATTGACGGCGTCGATCATGCTTTGCATGGCGCGGAACAGCGGCAGCATGTGCGAAATGACCCAGTAATTGGTCACCACCAGGACCGGCACACAGATCAACAGCAGCCAGGTCAGCGCGGCCTCCTGGTGGATGGCCATGACGATTCCGCCGATGCACATGATGGGCGCTGTCACCAGCACGGTGGCCGTCGTCTGCACCAGGAACACGATCTGGCGGACGTCGTTGGTGCTGCGGGTCATCAAGGTCGCCGCGCCGAATCGGGCCGTCTCTTGCTCGGAGAACGTGATGACATGTTCGAACACCGCCCCGCGCAGGTCACGGCCGAAGCCGGTGCCGATCCGCGAGCCGACGTAGATCGCCCCGACCGCGCACGCCACCTGCAGCCCGCTGACTCCCAGCATCAACACGCCGAGGCGGAGGATGGTCGCGGTGTCGCCTTTGGAGACACCGTCGTCGATGATCGTGGCGTTGACCGTCGGAAGGTACAGCGACGCCAGGGTGCTGGTCAGCTGCAGGAGCATGAGCACCGCGACGAACCGACGATACGGCCGAATGTACTGGCGCAGGATTGCCAGGAGCATTGGGTAACTGTCGCACACCACCGCCTGCGGGCCCGGAGTCGGCACGGGCTTCGCCGGGGGCGCTGAAATGCCTGATCAGGTCGTGTGTCGGTGGTTGACCCGGTGGGCTGCCGCTAGAGTGCATCTGTGACCAGCAGTAGACGAGGTGGCCGTGCGGCGTGACGTGAAGGCACCGGGCCGGGCGGTCGTCGCGGCTCTGGCGGCTCTGATTCTGGCCGTTGCTGGTTGCTCCAATGGTGGTGACAACAAACCGGGAGCGACGGCGTCGCCGACGGCGGGCGGGGAAGGCCACCACGGCCCGATGTTCCCCCAGTGCGGCGGCATCAGCGACCAGGCGGTCGCGGACCTGACCAAGGTCACGGGGTTGATCAACACCGCCAAGAATTCCGTCGGATGCCAATGGCTGGCGGGCGGCGGTATCCTGGGCCCGCACTTTTCTTTCTCGTGGTACCGCGGCAGCCCCATCGGGCGTGAACGCAAGACCGAGGAGTTGTCGCGCGCGAGCGTGGAGGACATCAACATCGACGGCCACAGTGGTTTCATCGCCGTCGGCAACGAGGCGAACCTGGGTGACTCGTTGTGCGAAGTCGGAATCCAGTTCCAGGACGACTTCATCGAATGGTCGATCAGCTTCAGCCAAAAGCCCTTCCCGGCGCCGTGCGACATAGCCAGGGAACTGGCCCGTCAGTCGATTGCGAACTCGAAATGACCGGAAACCGAAGTGTGCGTTGCCTTATCGCGCTGGTGCTCGCCGCGCTGATGGTGTCGACCGGTTGTTCGAGGTCGATAGGCGGTACGGCGGTCAAAGCGGGCGGCAACGTCCCTCGCAACAACAATTCCGAACAGCAGTATCCGAACCTGCTCAAGGAATGTGAGGTGCTGACCACCGACATCCTGGCCAAGACCGTGGGTGCCGATCCGCTTGACATCCAGAGCACCTTCGTCGGCGCCATCTGCCGGTGGCAGGCACAAAACCCGGCCGGGCTGATCGACATCACCCGGTTCTGGTTCGAGCAGGGCAGCCTCAACAACGAGCGCAAAGTGGCCGAATACCTCAATTACAAGGTCGAATCACGCACCATCCAGGGTGTGAATTCGATTCTGATGCGCCCGGACGACCCCAACGGTGCCTGCGGTGTCGCCAGTGACGCTGCCGGCGTGGTCGGCTGGTGGGTCAACCCGCAGGCGCCGGGCATCGACGCGTGTTCGCAGGCCCTCAAGCTCATGGAGCTGACCCTCGCGACCAACTCGTGACGGTCTCGTCTAGCGGGGGACGTGAAAGTCGGTCAGTGCGGCGCTGCCGGGCTCGACGAGTTCCCAGCCACCCCGCACGCGCAGCACCGCGATCCCCGACGTCGGGAACTTGATCGAAATTCGTTCCAGTGCTTCGGCGTTGGTGCCTTCGCCAGAAAGCAGGATCGCCACCGCGGACGTAGTCGGTTCGTGCCCGAGGACGAGCAGGGTGCCGACGGTGTCGTTGGCGACGCCGTTGATCTCGTCGATCACCGTCCCAGGGCTGGCTCCGTAGAGCCGGTCGATAAATTGCACGGGCGCGTCGATCTTGCTGCACGCCAAGGTCTGTCGGGTGCGCGTCGCTGTGGAGCACAGCACGCGGTCAACGACGGGCACAGTGGCGCGCAGCCAGTCTCCGGCCAGTCCGGCCTCCCGACGTCCGCGGGGCGCCAACGGGCGGTCATGGTCGACGACACCCGGCGGGTAGTCAGACTTCGCGTGCCGCATCAGCAGCAGCGTGCGCTCATCGTTCATTTTCAGACACCTTAGGTCCGTGCCGTCAGGATTTGCCGTGGGGTCCCAAGATGTCTGTGCTGGCCGTCCCGAGCATCGCCGCTCGAGTCAGCCGCCCCCACGGTGTGATTCATTTTGCCCCTGAGCCGCGCGCGCGTTGAGCGCGGCGGCCAGGGAGCGTTCGGCACGCCGGCGTGAGTCGCCAAGACCGACCATCAGGTTGATCGCCAGTGGGAGCAGCACGCCTTGCAGTCCTTGGGGGTCGATGAATCCGCTCATCGCCAGCAGCACGAATCCGTGGGTGGCACTCAAGATCTGGGTGGCCGCAGGGGTCGGCTCCTGCGGTCGGATCCGCCCGGCCTCGATGACCCGCTCGACCGCACTGACCAACACCGACAATGCGTCGACTCCTTCGGCGAGATCCCACGGGGTGGCCGCCCCGGCTGAAGGCTTAGGGATTCCACCAAGGTCGGTGAGGCCGAACAGCAACCGATACAGTTGTGGGTTTTTCATCGCGAACTCGCCGTAGGCCAGGCCGCCGGCGATGAGATCAGCCATCGGATCGTCGGTGTGGGGCACCCCGCGAGTGTGCTCGGCGAAGCGCGCAAGCCCTTCCCGCATCACCGCTTCGATCAGCTTGGGCATGCCGCCGAAGTGCGTGTACACCGCCATCGTGGACGCGCCGATCTCACCCGCCAGTGTTCGCGCTTGAATCGCCCCCGGCCCGTCTCTCTCGAGCACGGCCAAGGCGGCGGCCACCAGGCGGTCCCGCGTGCTCAATGTGTCGGCCGAAGTCATCATTGACATCATGCCATAACCATCGTTATGGTCAGGACAAGGAATAACACTTGTTATGACACCGGAGGCGGGCCGCCCGCCGCGATCACCCGGAGGACGGACATGGCTGCAAAAACGCTCGTATACCAACGGCTGATCGTCGGCCTGGGTGGCGCACTGTTGATAGCGTCGGTCTTCCTGCCGTGGGCAGACGTTCAGGGCGTCCGAAAGACCGGTTGGGAGTTCAACACGGTGGCCGCCGCGTTGTTCCTGGTCGCTGGCGTGTTCGGAATCGCCACCGCGATCACCGGTGGGCACTACGGTGCTGGCCGCCCTGATCTATCGGTTATCGCCGCCACCGACTTGCTCAACACCACTTCGATGTTGCTGTTGGCCTGGCTGATTTTCGATTTTCCCGAACATGCCACCCGTGCGCCCGGCGTTTACTGTGCGCTGATCTCAGCGGCTGTAACCGCATTCGCCGTCGCCGACTATCGCCCTCTACGGGGAGCGCCCTGGTTTCCACTCCTCAAAACGAGCGAACCGCCCGCGCGAGCATCCCGCGAATGGAGTTGATGCGCAGGCGGGCACGCCCTCGATCAGCTCACCGACCTGATGGAGTCCAGCAGCTCGCGCAGATAGGCTGCGCTGTCGTGGTGTGCGTACGCGCGCAGCCAGTCGACGAGCCTTTCGACAAGCGCGGCGGGTACCGGCATGTTCGCGCCGTCAATTGTCTCGAGCAGCTTGGTGATCGCGGTGTAGGAATAGCCCGCGCCGATAGCGGTGTACACGACGGTGCGGTCGCGCTCAGGAAGGTGGAGGCTCGCGATCTCGGCCAGTTCCCACGCCAGGTCGGTCTCGGCCCAGTCGTCCACGCGAATATTCTCGCGCATCTCGGGTATTCGCGCGCCTCGGTCCGCGAAGGGTAGAGACGACCGGAGCGCACTAGCCGCCCGGCCGCCACCCGAGTTGCAGCAACAGACCCAGGTCGTCACGCACCGCGCGGTGCCGGGCGATGCGGCCGTCGGCGACGGAGAAGATGTGCACCTGTTTATGGTGGATTCGCCTGCCAGTGGCGGGAATCCCGTTGAACTGTCCGGTGTGTTCGCCGGTCATGATCGCGGCGACCATCACAACGTGATCTTCGACAGCGCTCTCCTGCAGTTCAAAACTCAGGTGGGAGAATGCGTCCCGGAGCCATTGGCTGGCCGCCAGGAATCCCGCCGGCCCGGGAAGCTGCCGTTGGACGTCTTCGGGATCGTCCCCGGCTTCCTCATTCACGTAGTCGGGCGCGATGATTCGTTCGGCGAGCTGCACATCACCCGTTTCGATCAACCGGAAGGATTCGAGGGCAACAGTTTTCGCGGTTGTTGGGTCAGCAAGCAGCCGACGGGGGACGTTCCCGCAAGCGCACGGCACTCATTGATCATGTGCGGTTGATCCGTATAGCGTGCCTCGACGGCCAACTCCGCCCATGAGGCGCGGTCTCCGCGATGGTGGGTCAAGTCCAACAGGCGTTGGAAGCGAAGGATCCGTCCGAACCGTTTGGGGCCGTAGCCGACGGCGACGGCAAAGCGGCGGCGCAGTTGTCGTTCGCTGAGGTCGAGCACGGCGGCCAGCTCGGACACCTGCCGGAGGGGGTGGCGTTGCAGCATCCCGATCGCCCGGGTGACCGCGACGTCGACCGATGGCTCGCGATCGGCGAGACGGTCGAGCACCAGGTTCTGCAGGGCCAGCACGCGCTGAACGGGAGTCGTTGCGGCGAGCGCCTTCTCGGTCGCCCGTTCGACGGCCGCACCGAACGTTGAGTGCGCCGGGATCAGTTGGTCGGTGAACTCGCTGACGGGCCGGCCCAGGACGGCCGCCGCCGCGCCGGGCCGTAACCGCAAGCCAGCCAGCACGTCGTTCGCCACCTGTAGGTCATAGAAAGTCGTGGCGGACCGGCGATCATCACGTCACCCGGCGATTTGACAAACAGGTCCACACGACCGTCGGGTATCACGCGGACAACCCCGGTGGCCGACCGCGCCACCCGCACTCCACCAACTGCAGCAACCGTCGATCGGGGCGAAACTCCTGATACATGCTCTGCGTATCAAACCAGCTCGGGCAACTCGCCGTCCAGCGCGCGGTGCGCGTCCCCGAAGTTGTCGGCGCCCCGACCTAAACTCACGGCACGCAAGTCCGAAGGTTCGAGAGAGGCGAGATCCCGGAGATGAGATTCCTGCACACCGCCGACTGGCAGTTGGGCATGACCCGGCACTTCCTTGCCGGTGAGGCCCAGCCGCGCTACTCGGCGGCCCGCCGTGACGCGGTGGCCGGCCTGGGTGCGCTGGCCGCCGAGGTGGGCGCCGAGTTCGTCGTCGTCGCGGGGGATGTCTTCGAGCACAACCAGCTCGCCCCGCGGGTGATCGGTCAGTCGTTAGAAGCCATGCGCGCCATTGGAATTCCGGTCTACCTGTTGCCCGGCAACCACGACCCGCTCGACGCGTCGTCGGTGTACACCAGCTCGTTGTTCAAAGCCGAGTGCCCGGACAACGTCGTGGTGCTCGACCGGGCCGGCGTCCACCAGGTCCGGCCGGGCGTCGAGATCGTCGCCGCGCCATGGCGATCCAAAGCCCCGACCGTCGACCTCGTGGCTGAGGCTTTGGCGGTGCTGGGCGCCCCGGCCGCAGACCAGGTCACCCGGGTGCTGGTGGCCCATGGCGGCGTCGACGTGCTCGACCCCGACCGCGACAAGCCCTCGCTGATCCGGCTGGCCGCGCTCGACGACGCGCTGGCCCGCGGCGCACTGCATTATGTGGCCCTGGGCGACAAGCATTCGCTCACCAGCGTCGGCGGTAGCGGCCGGGTGTGGTACTCGGGCTCGCCGGAACCCACCAACTTCGACGACGTCGAATCCAATCCCGGCCACGTCCTGGTCGTCGACATCGACGAAGACGAGTCGGAACGTCCCGTCACCGTCGAGGCCCGCCACGTCGGTCATTGGCGGTTCGTCACGCTGCGCCGGCCCTTGGATACCAGCCGCGACGTCGCCGACCTCGACCTGAACCTGGATCTGTTGACCGGGAAAGAACGCACCGTCGTACGGCTGGCCCTGACCGGTTCGTTGACCGTCACCGACCGCGCGGCGCTGGACGGCTGCCTGGATAAATACGCGCGGCTGTTCGCGCATCTGCACATCTGGGACAGCCACACCGACCTGGTGGTCATACCGGCCGACGGCGAATTCGCCGACCTCGGTATCGGAGGTTTCGCCGCTGCGGCCGTCGAAGAATTAGTACAGGCGGCCCGCGCGGGTGACACCGAATCGGCCGCGGCCGCCCAGGCGGCGCTGGCGTTGTTGCTGCGCCTCGCCGATCGAGGTGCGGCATGAGACTGCATCGGCTGGTCCTGTCCAATTACCGCGGGATCGCGCACCGGGAGATCGAATTCCCCGACCACGGGGTGGTGGTGGTGTGCGGCGCCAACGAGATCGGTAAGTCGTCGATGATCGAGGCCCTGGATCTGCTGCTGGAGTCCAAGGATCGCTCGACCAAGAAGGAAGTCAAACAGGTCAAGCCGACCAACGCCGATGTCGGCGCCGAGGTCACCGCCGAAATCAGCAGCGGCCCTTATCGTTTCGTATACCGCAAGCGTTTCCACAAGAAATGCGAGACGGAGTTGACGGTGCTGGCGCCGCGCCGTGAACAGCTCACCGGGGACGAAGCCCACGAGCGGGTGCTGGCGATGCTCGGCGAGACGGTGGACACCAACCTGTGGCATGCCCAGCGGGTAATGCAATCGTCGTCGACGGCGGCAGTCGACCTGTCCGGCTGCGACGCGCTGTCCCGCGCCCTGGACGTCGCCGCTGGTGATGACGCCGCCCTGTCGGGCACCGAGCCGTTGCTCGTCGAGCGCATCGACACCGAGTATGCGCGTTACTTCACCCCGACCGGACGACCCACCGGCGACTGGGCCGCGGCGATCTCCCGATTGGCCGATGCCGAGGCCGCGGTCGCCGACTGCGCCAACGCCGTCGCCGAGGTCGACGAGCGGGTGCGTCGTCACGCCAGCCTGACCGAGCAGGTGGCCGAGGTATCCCAGCAGCGGCTTGCCGCCGCGCCGCGCCTCACCGCCGCGCAGGCCGCGGCCGACAAGATCGCCGCCCTCGAAGAACACGCCCACGAAGCCAAGCTGATCGCCGTCGCCGCCGTCGCGACGCGCGAGGCAGCAGCGGCCGCGCACACCGGACGGCAACAACTGCTCACTGAAATCGGCACGCGCACAGCAACTGTCAGCGCAGCCGAGGCTGAAGCGCAGACGGCCGCCGAAGCGCACGCGACGGCGCGCACCGATGCCGAGGCAGCCGACGCCGCATTTGAGTACGCCACCCAAGCGCTGAGCGCGGCGCACACCCGCGCCGAAGCCGCCGGCCGCGTAGTCAGTCAGCTCGCCGACCGTGCCGAGGCCGACCGGCTGAGCGCCCGGCTGGCCAAGATCGAGGCCCTCGACGCTGACCGCGAAAAAATCGGCTGCGAGCTTGCCGAAAGCACGATGAACGAGGAGCTGCTGCGGCGAATCGAAACCGTCGCGGCCGCCGTCGACCATACCGGGGGACGGCTGGAATCGATGTGCGCGGCAGTCGAATTCACCGCCACCGCCGACATCGAACTCACGGTCGGTCAGCAGCGGGTACCGCTGTCGGCCGGCCAGACGTGGTTGTTGACCGCCGCCCACCCCACTCAGGTGGAGGTTCCCGGCATCCTCACGGCGCGCATCACCCCGGGCGCCACCGCTGCCGATGCTCAGGCCAAACACGCTGCGGCGCAACAGGAGTTGGCCGCCGCGCTGGAGGCCGGCAACGTGGCCGACCTGGCCGCCGCCCGCGCGGCCGAGCAGCGCCGACGCGACCTGCAGAGCCGCCGCGACCAGCTCGCCGCCACCCTGGCCGGCGTGTGCGGTGACGAGCAGCCCGACCAATTGCGGGCACGCCTGGCGCAGCTGCGTGCCGGTCAGCCCGCCGAACCCGATCTTTTCGGGCTGGACAGCGGCACCGCGCGTGCCGAGCTCGACGCGGCCGAGGCGGCGCGGGCGACAGCGCAGACCGAATGGGAGCTGCACCGGCAAAGCGCGGCCGCGGCCGCTCACATCCTTACGGAAAGCTCCACGCAGGCAACGGTTTTACGGAATAACGTGGAAGCTCAGCGCGCAGAGCTGGACGCGGCCACCGCGAGACTGGCCCACGAACGGACGGCGGTCAGCGACCACGAGCTGGCAGCAGCGGCGGAGGCCGCGCAGCGGGGGGCGCACACGGCGGAAGCCAAGGTCGCCGAGCTGGCCGAGCAACTCTCGGCCGCGTGCCCGCACGCCGTGGCCGCCGAATTGGCCGAGGCCGCCGAGGCGGCAGAGTCGCTGAGCGCTCGTTACGAAGACGCCGCGCGGACGCTGCGCGAGATCGATATCGAACTCTCGGTGATCGGGAGCGAGGGCCGCCAGGGCAAGCTGGACGCCGCCGAGATCGAGCGCGAACATGCCGCCAGCCAGCACACCCGGATCGGCGAGCGCGCCAGGGCCGCGGCGCTGTTGCGCACGACGATGGCGCGGCATCGCGACTCGACCCGGCTGCGGTATGTCGAGCCCTACCGGGCAGAACTACAGCGCCTCGGCACTCCGGTGTTCGGGCCAACTTTCGAGGTCGACATCGACAGCGACTTATGCATCCGGAGTCGCACCCTGGACGGCACCACGGTGCCCTATGACTCGCTATCCGGCGGGGCGAAAGAGCAACTCGGCATCCTGGCTCGGTTGGCCGGTGCGGCGCTGGTCGCCAAGGAAGACGCCGTTCCGGTGGTCATCGACGACGCGCTCGGGTTCACCGATCCGGACCGGCTGGCCAGGATGGGTGAGGTGTTCGACAGCTTGGCTGCTGACGGTCAGGTGATCGTGCTGACCTGCGACCCTGACCGCTACGACGTCGTCAAGGGCGCGCACCGCATCGATCTCAAAATATAGAGACCGCTTCTCGGCCCGCGCGTCATAGACTCGGCCCCGAAGCATGGACACTCAGAGCGATTACGTGGTGGTCGGTACGGGCTCGGCCGGGTCGGTCGTGGCCAATCGACTGAGCGCGGACCCGGCGGCTTCGGTGCTGGCCCTGGAGGCGGGTCCCCGCGACAAGAACAGGTTCATCGGAATACCGGCGGCCTTCTCCAAGCTGTTCCGCAGCGAGGTCGATTGGGACTACCTGACCGAACCCCAGACTCCGCTGGCCAACCGCGAAATCTATTGGCCCCGAGGCAAAGTGCTGGGCGGATCGTCGGCGATGAACGCGATGATGTGGGTGCGCGGATTCGCCGCCGACTACGACGAGTGGGCCGCACAGGCCGGTCCCGGATGGTCCTCTGCTGAGGTGCTCGAATATTACCGTCGTATCGAGAACGTCACCGACGCATGGCACTTCGTCAGCGGCGACGACAGCGGGGTGTCGGGTCCGCTGCACATTTCTCGCCAGCGCAGCTCCCGGGCGTCGACCTCGGCGTGGTTAGAGGCCACTCGTGAGTGCGGGTTTCCGACTGCAAAGCCAAATTCCGCTGCGCCGGAAGGATTCTGTGAGACTGTCGTGACCCAGCGCCGGGGCGCCCGGTGTAGCATTGCCGACGCCTACCTGCAGCCGGTGATGAACCGCAAGAACCTCGACGTGCTCACCGGTGCCCACGTGACGCGAGTCGTCATCGAACGAACCCGGGCCGTCGGGGTGGAATATCAACGTGACGGCCAGACACACGTCGCCCACGCTCGCCGCGAGGTCGTGCTCTGCGGCGGTGCAATCAACAGCCCGCAACTGCTGATGCTCTCCGGCGTCGGCGACCGCGACCATCTCGTCGGGCACGGTATCGACATCGTCCGCCACGCACCGCAAGTCGGACAGAACCTGCTCGACCATCTCGTGACGGTGCTGGGCTTCGAGGTCGACGACGACAGCCTCGCCGCTGCCGAAACGCCGAAGCAACTGCTCAACTACCTGCTGCGCCGGCGCGGCATGCTCACGTCCAATGTCGGTGAGGCGTACGGCTTCGTCCGCAGCCGGCCCGATCTAGAGCTGCCCGACCTCGAGCTGATCTTTGCGCCCGCGCCGTTTTACGACGAGGGCCTGCTGGTCGAGCCGCCCGGCCACGGGGTGGTGTTCGGGCCGATCCTGGTGGCGCCGGAAAGCCGCGGCCAGATCACGCTGCGGTCCGCCGATCCGTTCGCCAAACCGATCATCGATCCGCGCTACCTGTCCGATCCCGCCGGCCTCGACCGCACCGCGATGATGGCGGGGCTGCGAATTTGCACCGAGATCGCCCAAGCGCCCGCGCTCAACAGGCTGCTCGGGTCCATCGCGCGGCCGCGCGGCTGCACCGAACTGAACGATGCCACCCTTGAACTGGCTCTGCAGACGTGCTCGCACACGCTCTATCACCCGCTGGGCACCTGTCGGATGGGCCTTGACGAGGCCAGCGTCGTCGATCCGCAGCTTCGGGTCCGCGGAGTCGACGGGCTTCGCGTCGCGGACGCCTCGGTGATGCCCGGCACTGTTCGTGGGCACACCCACGCTCCGTCGGTGCTGATCGGCGAGAAGGCCGCCGATCTGATCCGCGCCTAACTTAGGCCACACACAGGCGGTCTCGGCAGAATGGGACTGATGACGGCGGCCCGATACCGATGACGATGGATGCGAAGCGGCGCAAGGTCCATGACAAGCTGGCGGCACTGCCTGGCGTGCGGCCGGTACGCCGGCCGATATCCCCAGGCGGCGACGAACACTTCGATCTCTACTACGTGCGCACCGGCCGCAAATCCGCGCACCCGCTGGTGATCATTCCCGGCGGCCCGGGAGTGGCGTCGCTGCGGCTCTACCAGGGTCTGCGGCGGCGGGCCGCGGCCGCCGGGCTGGACGTCATCATGATCGAGCACCGCGGGGTGGGAATGTCGCGGCACGACGACTCCGGCGCCGACCTGCCGCCGCAAGCGCTCACCGTCGAGCAGGTGGTCGACGACGTGGCCGCGGTCCTCGACGACGCCCATGTGGACCAGGCCATCGTTTACGGCACGTCGTACGGCACCTACATCGCGGCGGGCCTCGGGGTGCGGCACCCCGGCCGGGTGCGGGCGATGGTGCTCGATTCGCCGTTGCTGTCCCACGACGACATCGGCGTGGTGCGCGACGCCATCCGCGGGTTGTTCTTGAACGGCGATAACCCGTTGGCGCCCAAGGTTCGTCGACTCGTGGACGCCGGAGTGATGACCGCGTCGGCGGGACAGATCGCGGCGACGGTATACGGCCACGGCGGGACCGATCTGCTCGACCGCCAACTCGACCTGCTGCTTGACGGCCGAATCATGCTGTGGCGCAGCCTATCCCGGTTTACCACCATGGTCAGCCGCGAGGCGCCGTACCGCTACGAGATCGACCTGGTGAGCCGCATCGCGTTCCGTGAACTCGACTATGCTGCCCAGCCCGATGGCCTGCCATTGGACCCCGCCGTGGCGGCGCGGGAAACACTGCCCACGGGGCCCGGTCTCGACGCGGCTTTTGAGGCCGAGCCGTACGACCTGATAGCCGAGTTGCCGAAATTCACCTGGCCGACCGTCGTAGTCTCCGGTGGGCGCGATCTCGTCACGCCACCGGCCGTGGCACAGCGCGTCGCGTCGCTGCTGCCCGATGCCGTGCTGCTGACACTTCCGACCGTGGCGCACAGCGCGCTGGACTTTCGCGAACCCGCCGCGCTGGCGATCGCCCGCGCGGTGTGTCGCGACGATATCGCCGGGCTGCCCAGCCAGGCGCAGGCGCTGGACGCGCTTCCGGCGCGCGCACCGCTGCGTTTGCTGTGGAAAGCGATCGACATGGCGGTTGCCGCCGAGGGCGCGCTGCCGGTCTGCCAGCGCCGACGTCGGCTCAGCTCCGCATGAACCCGATGGCGGTGTAGTTGACGTCGGCCAGGCCCCGGGCCCCGAAATTGGCCAGGGTACTCAACACCGCGACGTTGCCCGGGGATTGGGTCAACGGCAGGCTGAATCCTTCGTCCCAGACGAGTTTGTCGACCTGGTTGGCCAGCGCGCGGGCCTTGACCGGGTCGAGTTCGGCGAGCGTGCGCTCGATGGCGTCGTCGATTTCCGGGCTGCCGATCTTGCCGAAGTTGCTGTCGCCGTCGGACTGGTAAATCTGGTTCAGCGCGGACAACGGGAACGCGTCGCCGACCCAGCTGAATTGCGCGATGTCGAAGTCACCGACGTTGACGTAGTTGCTGAAGAAGCCGTTGCCGGACTTGGCTTCCAGCTCGAGTTGGACGCCGATCTGCGCCAAGCCGTGTTGTGCCACCTCGGCGAACTGCCGCGACGTCAACGCGTCGTAGAACAAGATGCGGATGGCCAGCCGCCGACCGTTCTTCTCCCGGAACTGACCGTGCAGCTGCCAACCCAGCGCATCGAGTTCGCGCTTGGCCTGCTCGGGGTCATAGGCAATGCTGTTGTCCTGGTAGCCCTCCTGCCCGGCGACGTAGATGTGGTTGTTCAGCGCCGTAGGATCGCTGACCAGGCCATGCAGGGCGACCTTGGCAATGGTCTGCCGATCGATGCCTTTCAGCACGGCCATCCGCAGCGCTTTGTCAGCCAGGATCGCCCCGGGGGCGCCGTTGATGGTGAAGTGGCTCCAACTCGGGGCGGGGGCATGCCGGATCGAGATGCCCTTGGTGCGCTGCGCAATGGTCAGCTGGTCGAGTGAGCCCACTCCCGCCGCGTCGATGGTGTTGTTCTGCAGCGCGGGCAGCTGCGCGGCTTCATCGAGGACCAGGTAGGTGATGCTGTCCAAACGGGGCCGGGTGCCCCACCATTTCGGGTTGCGGGTGAACGTGATTCGCTGCGCGGTGCGGTCCACCGAGGACACGATGAACGGGCCGGCCGACGGGCCGGGCGCGCTGAGCTCGCCCTTGTTGAACACCTCGGGTGTGGCGGTCATGCTGGCGGGAAACAGAGCTCCGTTGCCGGCGAACATCCCGCGCCACTCGGCGTATGGCTTGGCGAAGGTCATGATCGCCTGCCGGTCGTCGACACCGCGGGTCACCGATGCCACGCGGTCGGCGCCGCCCGGGGCGGCGATCTCGAACGTCTTGTCCGCCCCGCTCAGGGCGTGGATCTGGCTGGCGATGTCGCGCCAGGTGACCGGTGAACCGTCCGACCACGCCGCCTTGGGGTTGATGGTGTACGTAACCACTTGTGGCGCAGTGTTAGTCAGTTCGACGCTGGTGAAGAAGTCGTGGTCGACCGTCGTCGAGCCATCAGGACCGACGATGAAGGCGCGCGGCATCGTGGCCTTCATCATCGCGCCGACTTCGGCGGTGTTGCCGTCGATGTGCAGCATGTTGAAGTTCTGCGGAAATTCGGCGAGCGAGAGTCGCAGGTTGCCGCCGTCCCGCAGGGTGGCGGGATCCTGCGGATTGATGTCGCTGGCGGTGCCCAACGCGGCGCTCCCACCGGCCGACGGGGTCAGCTGCGCACCTCCCGAGCAGCCCGTCAGCGCCAGGATGGTGGCCAGCAGGATGTGCATGGCCCCGCGTCGAGTCTGCGTCCAGGGTCGGCGTCTCTCGCGAAAAGCCGCCCAGAGCGCAGACTCGATGCCATGAGCGCAGGCTCGACGGTGCCTAGCCACGACGACTCGGATCCGGTTGCGGTACCGCGCCCAACAGCTTTCGCGTGTACTCGTGTTGCGGATTGCTGAAGACCTCCTGGCTGTCGCCTTGCTCGACGATCGCGCCGGCATACATGACCGCGACCTGGTGAGCCAGATGCTTGACCACCGAAAGGTCATGGGAAACAAACAAATACGACAATCCGAACCGCTGCTGCAGGTCGAGCAGCAGGTTGATGATCCCGGCTTGGATGGAGACATCGAGCGCGGACACCGGCTCGTCCAGCGCCAGGATCTTGGGCCGCAGCGCCAAAGCCCGGGCGATGCCGATGCGCTGCTTCTGCCCGCCGGAGAACTCCCCGGGATAGCGGTTTGCGTCGGCGCGGCGCAATCCCACGATGTCGAGTAGTTCGGCGACCCGCGTGTGAATGTCGCCTTTGCCACTACCGTTGGCCTGCAACGGTTCAGCGATCAGATCGAAGACGGGCAGTCTTGGGTCCAGCGAGGCCACCGGGTCCTGGAAGACGACCTGGATGTCGCGCCGCAACGCGCGCCGACCCGCGGCGGTCAAGGTGGCGACGTCGGTGCCCAGCACTTCGATAGCTCCCGATTGCGGCGCAACCAGTTCCAGGATTTCGTGCAGCGTCGTCGACTTGCCCGATCCGGACTCGCCGACGATCCCCAGCGTTCGGCCCTGCCGCAATTCGAAGCTGACGCCGTTGACGGCCTTGACCTGGCCAATGTTGCGGCGCAGCAGCACACCCTTGGTCAGCTGATAGGTCTTCATGAGATCGTGCACCCGCACCACGACCGAGGAGTCGGCGGGTTCGGTGGCGGGGCTGTCCGTGTTGACGCCGTAGATCTCGGCGGCGCTGCGACCGCTGACCTGATCGGTGCGGATGCAGGCCGCCCGGTGATCGGTGGCGACCTCGATCAGTTCCGGCTCCGCAGCCAGGCATTCGTCGATGGCCAGCGGGCAGCGCGGCGCGAACGGGCACCCCGGGTCGAGGCCCGCCAGCGACGGGGGCGCGCCCGGAATCGGTACCAGCCTGGTGCCCTGCGGGGCGTCGAGCCGTGGAACCGAACCCAAAAGACCCACGGTGTACGGCATTTGGCGATCGTCGTAGAGCTCTTTCACGGCAGCCGATTCGATCACCCGACCGGCGTACATCACCAGCGCCCGGTCGGCGAACTCGGCGACCACCCCAAGGTCGTGGGTGATGATCAGCACGCCGGCGCCCGTCACGTCGCGGGCCGTCTTGAGTACCTCGAGGATCTGCGCCTGCACCGTAACGTCCAGCGCGGTCGTGGGCTCGTCGCAGATCAACAAGTCGGGGTCATTGGCGATCGCGATCGCGATGACCACGCGTTGGCGTTCGCCGCCGGACAGCTCGTGCGGAAACGCGCGGGCGCGTCGTTCCGGCTGTGAGATCCCCACCAGCTCAAGCAATTCCACCGCGCGTCGGCGGACCACCTTCTTGCCGACCCGGGGCTCGTGCACCTGGATCGCTTCGGCGATCTGGTCGCCCACGGTGTAGACCGGAGTCAGTGCCGACATCGGGTCCTGGAACACCGTGCCGATCACCTTGCCGCGGAAATCCGACATCGCGCTGTCCGCCAGGCCCAACAGCTCGGTGTCGTGTAGCCGCACCGAGCCGCCGACCTTCGCGTAGTCGGGGAGCAGGCCCGCCACCGCCATTGCGGCCGCGGACTTGCCCGAGCCCGATTCGCCCACCATCGCCACCACTTCGCCAGGATTGACGCGGTAGCTGATGCCGCGCACCGCCGTGACCGGGTTCGGGTCGGTCGGAAAGGTGACCTTCAGGTCGCTCACTTCGAGCAGCGGGCTCATCGGGCGCCACGCCGCAAGCTGGTGCTGCTCGGGTCGAAGGCGTCCCGCAGCCCGTCGCCGGCCAGGTTGGCGCACACCAGGATCAACACCAGGACCCCGGCCGGGAAGAGGAAAACCCATGGGAACGTGGTGGCCGAATGGGTGCCGTCGGCGATCAGGGTCCCCAGCGACACGTCGGGCGGCTGGATGCCGAAACCCAGGAAGCTCAAACCCGTTTCGGCCAGGATGGCGGATGCGACGTTAAGGGTGGCGTCGATGATCAGGATGGACGCCACGTTGGGCACCACATGGTCGAGAATTATCCGGCGACTGGAGACACCCATATACCTTGCGGCCCTGATAAATTCGCGGTCGCGCAGGCTCATGGTCAGACCGCGCACCATGCGGGAGCTGACCATCCAGCCGAAGACCGCCAGCAACAGCACCAGCACCATGATGTTGGACGAGTTCTTGGTTCGCGGCGAGACGATGGCGATGAGGATGAAGCTGGGTACCACCAACAGCAGGTCGACCACCCACATCAGCACCGTGTCCCGCCGGCCGCCGAAATACCCCGAAACGGTTCCGACCGTGGCGGCGATACCGGTGGAGATGAGGGCTACGCAGACGCCGATCAGCATCGATTTCTGCATCCCCCGCAACGTCTGCGCCAACAGGTCCTGGCCCAACGCGTTGGTGCCCAGCCAGTGCCGGGTGCTCGGCGGCTGCAGCAACGCGTCGAAATCCAGATCTTCATAGGAATACGGCAGCACCGAGGGCAGTGCATAACAGCCGACGAACAACAGCACCAACAGCGTCAGCGACGCCACCGCGGGACGGTTACGCATGAACCTGCGCCGCAGCAGGGTTCGGCGGGAGGTGAAAGTTGTGGGGACCGCATCGGCGGGAATGGTTGCGGTCATGAAACGCGGACCCTCGGGTCGAGCATCGCGTAGAAGACGTCGGACAGCAGGCCGGCCAGCAACACGACCGTGCCGGAGAACACCGTGATCGCCGCGACGATGTTGGTGTCCTGGGTGGCGATCCCCTGCAGCGTCCATTCGCCCATGCCGTGCCAGCCGAAGATCTTCTCGGTGAATACGGCGCCGGTCACCAACCCGGCCACCCCGTAGGCGAACAGGGTCGCCATCGGGATCAGCGCGGTGCGTAGCCCGTGTTTGAGTAGCGCGCGCCGCCGAGTGAGACCCTTGGCGCGGGCGGTCCGGATGAAATCCTGGCCGAGCACGTCGAGCATCGCGTTGCGTTGATAGCGGCTGTATCCGGCGGCTGCGGCCAACGCCAGGGTCAGGGTCGGCAGGACCAGATGTTGCACCCGGTCGACCAAATCGGCCCCCGCCCCGCCGGTCACCCCGGGCGAGGTCTCCCCGGTGTAGTCGAAGAGTTGGACACCCAGGCCCCAGTTGATATGCAGCGCGCCCAGGATGAAGAGGTTGGAGGTGACGAAGATCGGCGTGCTGAGCAAAAGCAGCGCCAACGCGGTGACGACACGGTCGCTGAGCCGGTACTGGCGGATGGCGCCCCACGCGCCGGCCACCACGCCGATGATGGTGCCCAGCACCGACCCGGTGACCAGTAGCCGCAGGCTGACGCCGACACGGCGCCAGAGGTCGGCGGCGACCGGCTGGCCGGTGATCGTGGTGCCGAAGTCACCGCGAACGGCGTGCGACACCCAGTTCAAGTAGCGGGGGATCAGGGCCTTGTCCAGGCCGAGCGCGTGCGCCTTGGCATCGATGACGGCTTGGGGCGGGCGGGGGCTGCGGTGCAACAGGCTGTCCAGCGGGGCAAACGTGAACGACGTCAGGCAGTAGGTCAGGAAAGACGCCAGCGCCAGCAGCACGACGTACTTGAACAACCGACGCAGCAGAAAACGCGTCACTCGCCACCGCCGCGTCGCATTGGGACAGGGTAGCGAGGACATCGTCGATTCGCCTCGGACTGATCCACACCGGTGAAATTCGGTTCTGCCGTTGCTAAGATCCACCGCGGCATCGATCTCTGCAGCAAATTCCGCACCGCGAAAATCGAGGAGACCGGCGTGACGGTTACCGACGACTACCTGGCCAACAATGCCCAGTACGCAAGCTCCTTCAGGGGTCCACTGCCGCTGCCGCCGAGCAAACACGTCGCCGTAGTCGCGTGCATGGACGCCCGCCTCGACGTCTATCGCATCCTGGGTCTCAACGAGGGGGAGGCGCACGTCATCCGCAATGCCGGTGGCGTCGTCACCGACGACGCGATTCGCTCGTTGGCCATCAGTCAGCGGTTGCTGGGCACCCAGGAGATCATCCTGATCCACCACACCGACTGCGGGATGCTCACCTTCACCGACGACGACTTCAAGCGCTCCATCCAGGACGAGACGGGCATCAAGCCGCCCTGGGCGGCCGAGGCCTTCCCGGATCTCGCCGAGGACGTCCGGCAGGGACTGCGCCGGATCGAGCACAGCCCGTTTGTCACCAAGCACGTGTCGTTGCGTGGGTTCGTCTTCGACGTCGCCACCGGCAAGCTCGAAGAGGTCACCACCTAACGCGCGCATACGCCGTCGACGAACGTACGCCGCCGCCCGCACACGCCTTCGCCGACACACGCCTTCGCCCGCACACGCCTTCGCCGAGCGTGCTCTGGCGGCGAAAATCTGGCCAGATTTTCGCCCAGATGTCACGCTCGGCGACGGGCCGGCCTCGCGCGCAAACGCCTTCGCCGAGCGTGCTCTGAGGGTGAAGATCCGGCCAGATTTTCGCCTAGATTTCACGCTCGGCGACCGGCCGGCGCTCCCAACGCATGCGAGCCGGACCGGCCTCATTGACACGGCAAGCCTCGGCTGGTTCCATATACAACATTGACCATAAAGATGGTCAGTTCTGCCAACTTTATCCGAATTACCGTGAGGGACCGATGACCAGCACCGAGGCGAAGGCCAGCCCGGCGGCCGGCCAGTACGAATTGAGCCATCTGCGCTCGCTGGAGGCCGAGGCGATCCACATCATCCGGGAGGTGGCGGCCGAGTTCGAACGGCCGGTGTTGCTGTTCTCCGGGGGTAAGGACTCGATCGTCATGCTGCATCTGGCGATCAAGGCGTTCCAACCGGGCAGGCTGCCGTTCCCGGTGATGCACGTCGACACCGGCCACAACTTTGATGAGGTCATCGAGACCCGCGACGAGCTGGTCGCGAAGGCCGGGGTGCGGTTGGTGGTGGCGTCGGTGCAGGACGACATCGACGCAGGTCGGGTCGTCGAAACGATCCCGTCGCGCAACCCGATCCAGACCGTGACGCTGCTGCGCGCCATCCGGGAGAACAAGTTCGACGCCGCGTTCGGGGGAGCTCGCCGCGACGAAGAGAAGGCGCGCGCCAAGGAGCGTGTGTTCAGCTTCCGCGACGAGTTCGGCCAGTGGGACCCCAAGGTCCAGCGGCCCGAGCTGTGGAACCTCTACAACGGGCGGCACCACAAGGGTGAGCACATCCGGGTCTTCCCACTGTCCAATTGGACCGAATTCGACATCTGGTCCTACATCGGCGCCGAGAAGATCACCTTGCCGTCGATCTATTTCGCCCACCGCCGCAAGGTTTTTCAGCGTGACGGCATGTTGCTCGCCGTACACCGGCACATGCAGCCACGCGCCGACGAGCGGGTGTTGGAGGCTACCGTGCGCTTCCGCACCGTCGGGGACGTCACCTGCACCGGGTGTGTGGAATCGCAGGCCGGCACCGTGAGCGAAGTCATCGCCGAGACCGCGGTGTCCCGGCTCACCGAGCGGGGCGCGACCAGGGCTGACGATCGAATCTCGGAGGCCGGGATGGAAGACCGCAAACGGCAGGGCTACTTCTGATGGCCACACTGCTGAGACTGGCGACCGCCGGGTCAGTCGACGACGGCAAGTCCACGCTGATCGGGCGCCTGCTCTACGACTCCAAGGCCGTGATGGAAGACCAGTGGGCGTCGGTGGAGAAGACGTCCAAGGAGCGCGGCCACGAGTACACCGACCTCGCGCTGGTCACCGACGGCCTGCGGGCCGAACGTGAGCAGGGCATCACGATCGACGTGGCGTACCGCTACTTCGCTACTCCCAAGCGCAAATTCATCATCGCCGACACCCCGGGCCACATCCAGTACACCCGCAACATGGTGACTGGCGCGTCCACCGCCCAACTGGTAATCGTGTTGGTCGACGCCCGGCATGGCCTGCTCGAGCAGTCCCGCCGGCATGCCTTCCTGGCGTCGTTGCTGGGCATCCAGCACATCGTGCTGGCGGTCAACAAGATGGACCTGATCGACTGGGACAAAGAGAAATTCGAGGCGATCCGGGACGAGTTCCATGCCTTCGCCGCACGCCTTGATGTACAAGACGTCGCCACTATCCCGATGTCGGCGCTGCACGGCGACAACGTGGTGACCAAGTCCGACAAGACGCCGTGGTACGAGGGACCCTCTCTGCTGTCGCACCTCGAAGAGGTCTACATCGCCGGTGACCGCAACCTGGTCGACGTGCGGTTCCCGGTTCAATACGTCATCCGGCCCCACACTCTTGAGCATCAGGACCACCGCAGCTACGCGGGCACCGTGGCCAGCGGGGTGATGCGCCCCGGCGACGAGGTGGTGGTGCTACCGATCGGCAAGAGCACCCGAATCGCGGCGATAGATGGCCCGACTGGCCCTGTGGCAGAGGCATTTCCGCCGATGGCGGTGTCGGTGACCCTGGCCGACCAGATCGACATCTCGCGCGGCGACATGATCGCCCGTACCCACAACCAACCACGGATCGCGCAGGAATTCGACGCGACGGTGTGCTGGATGGCCGACTCCACGGCCCTCGAGCCCGGCCGCGAGTACGTGGTCAAACACACCACCCGAACCACCCGCGCGCGGATCACCGCGCTGGATTATCGGCTCGACGTCAACACCCTGCATCGTGACAAGACCGCAACGGCGCTGAAACTCAACGAACTTGGCCGCATCTCGCTGCGCACCCAGGTGCCGCTGTTGCTCGACGAATACACCCGCAATGCCAGCACCGGCTCCTTCATTCTCATCGACCCCAACACCAACGGCACGGTGGCCGCCGGCATGGTGTTGCGCGACGTCGCGGCTCAGAAGGCAAGCCCGAACACCGTGCGGCACAAGTCTCTTGTCACCGCCGAGGACCGGGCCTGCCGCGGCCGCACGGTGTGGCTCACCGGCCTATCGGGTGCCGGCAAGTCATCGGTGGCCATGCTCGTAGAACAGATGTTGCTCGAAAAGGGTGTCCCCGCTTACGTTCTCGACGGCGACAACCTACGGCACGGCCTCAACGCCGACCTCGGCTTTTCCATGGCCGATCGCGCCGAGAACCTGCGCAGACTGGCACACGTCGCGACACTGCTCGCCGACTCCGGGCAGATCGTGCTGGTGCCCGCGATCAGCCCGCTCGAGGAGCACCGCGCCATGGCTCGTAAAGTCCACGCCGACAGCGGGTTTGAATTCTTCGAGGTGTTCTGTGACACGCCTATCGAGGAATGCGAGAAGCGTGATCCCAAGGGCCTGTACGCCAAGGCGCGGGCGGGCGAGATCACGCATTTCACCGGTGTTGACAGCCCGTATCAGCGGCCGAAGAATCCGGACCTGCGACTCGCCGCGGACCGCACGCCGCAGGAGCAGGCGCAGCTGGTCGTCGACCTGCTCGAGTTGCGGCCATAAGTTGTCCGCCGTCCCGCGTCGGTGCCGGGACAAATGGCACAATTCTCAGAATGCGCATGTCGGCCAAGGCGGAGTACGCCGTGCGGGCGATGGTCCAGCTCGCGACGGCCGACGCCGGCACGTTGGTCAAGACGGACGACCTGGCGCAGGCGCAAGGCATCCCGCCGCAATTTCTCGTCGACATCCTCACCAACCTGCGCACCGACCGTCTGGTGCGCAGCCACCGCGGGCGCGAGGGCGGCTATGAGCTGGCGCGTCCAGGGAGCGAGATCAGCATCGCCGACGTGCTGCGCAGCATCGACGGCCCGCTGGCCAGCGTCCGCGACATTGGCCTCGGTGACCTGCCCTACTCCGGGCCGACAACCGCGTTGACCGACGTGTGGCGGGCGCTGCGCGCCAGCATGCGCTCGGTGCTGGAAGAGACCACGTTGGCCGACGTCGCCGCCGGCGCCCTGCCCCACCATGTCCAACAGCTCGCCGACAACTATCGCGACCAGGAGAGCAAGCGGCACGGCGCCTAACCCCCCGTTCCCCGCGACCGTGCGTGGTTGTGCAGCGACACGCCGGCATAGCCGTCATTCTGCGCACCCTCGCGCCGAAGTCATTTCGGCGCGCTGAGCTCGAGCGCGATGTTGTCCGGGTCGCGGAATTGCAGTATATAGGCCGGCCCAATATCTTTGACCGGCTCGTGCCCGATGCCCAAGTTGTCGAGATGCTCTGCGGCCGAGTCTAATTCGGACTTGCTGGCCGCCCGAAAGGCGAGGTGGTCCAGGCCGGCGCGGTTCTCGTCGAAGCGGTCGTTGGCCACCGGCCGCAGCCCGAGCAGCGTGCCGCCCAGGTCGTAGATCACACCGCCGTGCAGGAAGTCCAGCTGGCTGCGGGTTGCTTCGCTGGCGTCCTCAGGAATTTCCAGCAACACGGCCCACCCGAACACGCTCTCGTAGAACTGCCGAGATCGCTCGATGTCGGTGACGGTCAGCCTGACGTGCGCGATTGACGTGCTGCTTAAACCCACCCGACCCATGCTGCCAGAATCACGTTCGTGCAGATAGGAATGACGATGCCGGTGATGGAACCGGACCTGGACGCCGCGGTGCTGAAGGACTGGGCGCAGACGATCGACGAGGGCCCGTTCTCGTCCCTGTGCTGGGGTGAGCGCATCGCATTCGCCAATCCCGACAGCCCGACGCTGCTCGGCGCGTTGGCCGCCTGGACCGAACGGGTGCGGCTGGTGACGACGGTGGTCGTGCCGCAGCTGCATGACCCGGTCATGCTGGCCAAGGCGCTGGCGTCCGGTGACATGCTCAGCGGCGGACGCTTGACGGTCGGCATCGGGGTGGGCGGCAGGCACGAGGACTACCGCGCCGTCGGTGCCGACCCGACGACGCAGACATCACGGGCCATGGCCGAACGGGTGGCGGTGATGAAACGGGTGTGGGCCGGCGAAAAGGTCACCGACTCGGTGCTGCCGGTCGGGCCGCCGCCAATCCAGGCCGGGGGCCCGCCGCTGCTGATCGGCGGCATGGGGCCCAAAACCATCCGCAGGGCCGCGGCCTGGGCCGACGGCTTGGCCGGCAACACCCTGGACCTGGACGTCGTCAAGCAGAACGAGCTCTACGATGTGGCGCGGGCCGCGTGGTCGGCGGCCGGCAAACCCAAACCCCACCTGGCGACGTCGTTCTGGTTCGCCTTCGGGCCACCCGAGGAGGCTCGCGCGCAGCTGCACCGGCATTTGCTGCGCTACATGAACTGGATCCCGGCCGAGTACGTCGACGCCATGGCGCCGACGACCGGCTGGGCCGGCAGCGAGGACGAGCTGGTGGCGGTGCTGCGCGGCTTCGCCGAGGTGGGCACCGACGAAGTCCAGCTCATCCCGACCAGCTCGGACCTCGGGCAGTTGCGGCGCGCCGCGGCCGTCGCCGCTGAACTCCAGCGCTGACGGTCAATCAGCCCGCGCGCGCTCCGGGAGGCCGCTGTTCGGCATCGGACAGCTGGGGCGGCTGTCCCTTGCGCAGGGTCGCCAGCAACTCGCGGTACGGCCCGACGAGGTAGACGGTGTCGCCGCCCTTTAGCCGGGCATCGCGGCGAGGGCGCAGGCTGACCTGACCTTCCGGTCGGGTGATCGCGATGACACGCGTTTGGGTGGATAGTTCCAGCATCCGCAGCCCGTCGAGCTCGCTGCCCGTCGCCACATGCATGCCACCGATCATGAAGGAGCGCTGCCCCACCCAGAACGTCCCCAGTACCTGCAGTCCCATCGCCGCGCCGATGAACCACGGGGCCGCCAGATCGACCGTCGAGCGGACGTTTTCGAAACCGAACCGCTGCGCCACCGCGGCGCCCAGCGCCCGGTCATAGACGCGCAGCACAATCGGAACCTCGGGACGAACGACCTCGGGCATCACCCGCGGGCCCAGCATCTCGCGGAGCACGATCCCGATCTCGATATTCTCCATGTCGTCCTGGGTGAGCACCGCCACCGCGCGGGCACGGTCGACGCGGGCGGACTCCAGCGTCTGGCGCAGGGTGGAATCCCCGAAGATCACCGGAACGTCGAGTCTGGCCGCGGTCGACAGGAAGCGGTTGTTCTCGTCGCGCTCGATCACCGCGACGTCGTATCCAGCCGCGGTCAGGTCGCTCACGACGCGGATGCCGAAGGAACCGAGCCCGACGACCACGACATGGTTGCGCAGGTGCCGCGCCCGTCGCAGCCCGGCCGTGTGGACGAAGCGGCGCGACAGCAGCAGGTCGGCCACGAACGCGACGAGGACCGCGGTGATGGTCACGCCGGCATACATCAGCGCGATCGCGAACAAGCGCAGCCACGTGTTCTGCTGGGCGAAAGAGAAGTCGCCGTAGCCCACCGTCGTGACCGTTTCGGAAGTGAAGTAGAACGCGTCCAACCACGACATCCGCGGGTGCCGATAGGCGAAGCGCACGAACACCGTTGACGCGATCACCACGAGCAGCGCGATGCCCATCGCGGGCAGCAGCATCGGGTTCGCGTCGGCGCGCACGGCGTGCAAGGCGTCCGTCAAGCGCCGCAGCCACGAGTGGTGAGAACGTGTCGAGGTCGGCCGGGGGACCTTGATGCCGCGGGCGGCCAGTTCGTCTTTGGTCCCGATCATCGAGGTCCAGTCGCCCCGGTACACGGGCAGATCCCGTCCCGGGCAGGGCACTACCTCGCCGGGCGTGGGCGAGTCCTTGCCGTGGATCACCGCGACCGGCGCCAGGTCGGCGTAGATCTCCCGCAGGGTCGCGTGGTACGGCGCCTCCGTGCCCGAGACCACGAATTGGATGCCGGCCGCTTCGAACGGGTGAGTGGTCTGGGCCAGGCATGCCTCGACCACCGAGGGCGCCGCGAGGTCGGCGACGTCGAGGATCGCGCCCGGACCGTTGTCGGCGTTGACCGCGCCGCGCAGCACGTCATTCGCCAGTCGTGCTACCACGCGCACATTGGGATTGAATTTTCTTGCCAGCAAGGCGATTTCAAGGTTTCTGGCGTCGTTGGCACCGGCGCAGACGACGGCGCTCGCGCGGGTGAAATCGGCCCTGGCGAGTTCGTCCGCCTTGAGTTTCACCACGGTGGCGCCGGCGGTTTTGAGCTCCTCGACGATCGTCGTCGCCAGGGCGTCGTCACCGCTGACAATGATGTGGCGATGCATGTTCTCGTACACTTCGCGCGATAGGCGATCGTGGGCGGATCCTGCGTTTTTCACGGGCACAGGCCGTGGATTTGCCGACACCATCGCCCGTGCTTCAGTTCAACCGGCATACCCACTCCACTTCTGCGGATGCTGCGCCTGTTCGCTTTATGACTATCAGACACGGCGGCAGATGACACCACCTGCGCGTCTCAGGCGCCGATACTGGCCGCGTGTCTTTCATCGAACGCGTCGCGTCGCGCGAGATCTATCGCAACCCGTGGATGGTGCTCCGCGAGGACGACATCCGCCGACCCGACGGCAGCGCCGGCGTCTACAGCGTGGTGGACAAGCCGACGTATGCGTTGGTAATCGCGTACGACGGGGCGCGCTTCCGGTTGGTCGAGCAGTTCCGCTATCCGGTGGGCGCGCGGCGCTGGGAGTTTCCGCAGGGCACCGCTCCCGCTCTGGCGGACACCGAGCCCGCCGAGCTCGCCGAACGCGAGTTGCGCGAGGAGACCGGGTTGCGCGCGACGTCGTTTCAGGCGCTCGGCCAGATCGACACCGCTCCCGGAATGACGAGCCAGCGTGGCTGGGTGTTTCTGGCCACCGGCATCTCCGAGGGGCACCCGGACCTCGAGCATGAGGAGCAGGACCTGCACAGCGCGTGGTTCCCCCGCGCGGACCTGGAGCACATGATGCGGTCCGGAGCGATCGTCGACTCACAATCGATCGCCGCCTACGGTCTGTTCCTGTTGAGCGGGCGATGAATTCGGCGTATCGGATCGTGTTCGCGCCGATATCTCATTGCGTCATCCGGACGACACGATATGGACGTGTGCCGGCGATCGGGTGGTGCTGATCGGCGTCGCGCCGTAAGCAAACCCACGTTCAGTGCCCACTACGTATTCGCGACGACGTGGTCGTCGGCGTTGCGGTGAAACCGGGGAGTCGCGACACGGTCACGGATGCATACCTATCCGTGGATGCCAGGTCACAGAAGCCACGCAGATCACTATCGTCACATGAGCAACAAGGGACGTCACTTACGGCGTCCCGCCCGGAAAGGTGTGAGATGTCGCCGATTCCTCGGATGGTGTCGTTTTCGCTGGCCTCGGCGACCGCGATCGCAGTGGTGACCGCGATAGGGCTGGCGCCGCCGGCATCGGCCCTGCCGTGCACCGCGGACGCCGCCAACGTACCCCCCCCGCCGGGTGCGCAGGTGACCTCGCCGGGGGCCAAAACGCTTGGCCCGCTACCGCTTCGCAGCAGGCCGCGGGGTGCCAACGAGGGGGCGCCGTTGCCCCGGCCGGGCCCGGTGAGCGGTTCGATGAGACCGGGCACCAGGTACTCCGCGCCCATCCAACCGCAGGCGGGTGTGGTTCCGCCGCAACCGAATCCACCCGCCCCCGGTGCCCAACCGGTCCCGAACGCGCCTCAGGCGGCTGCTCCGAACCCGGCTCCGGCCCCGGCGCCGGCGCCCGCCCCGGCGCCTGATGGGCCGCCCGCGGCGATCGGCGGGGCCCCGACATCGCTGGTGAACTGGGTGACCGGGCCGGAGGGTCCGAACAAAACCCTTGAGCGCTTTGGCATCTCGGGGACCGACCTCGGGATCATGTGGGACAGCGGCGCGCAATCGGTGCTGATGGCCTTCGGTGACACCTTCGGCTATTGCAAGGTCCAGGGCCACCAATGGCGGTATAACACACTGTTCCGGAGTCAGGATCACGATCTGTCGCAGGGCATCAACTTGGGGCCGGGGGCGGCGATCGGCCAGCCGGGCTTCGCCAAACAGGTCATCAACAGCATCAAGTGGGCGCCCAACGAGACGGGCATCATCCCGACGTCCGGAATCTCGGTCGGCAGAACCCAGTACGTCAGTTTCATGTCCATCAGGGACTGGGGCCGTGACGGCGAATGGTCGACGAACTATTCGGGCATCGCGGTCTCCAACGACAACGGCCAGACCTGGGGGGTCTACCCCGGCACCATCCGCGGGTCGGGGCCCGACAGCGGGCGAGCCCCGTTCGTACCGGGAAATGACCACTTCCAGATGGCGTCGTTCTTGAAGGGCAACGACGGCTACCTTTACGCCTTCGGGACCCCGCCCGGGCGTGGCGGTTCGGCGTTCCTGTCGCGGGTTCCACAACGCGCTGTGCCCGACCTCAGGCAGTACCAGTACTGGAACGGCGACTCGAACTCGTGGGTCGCCACGAAGCCGGACGCGGCCACGCCGGTCATCCCGGGTCCGGTGGCCGAGATGTCCGCGCAGTACAACACCTATCTCAAGCAGTATCTGGTGATGTACACCAACGGATCAAACGACGTCGTGGCGCGCACGGCGCCGGCTCCGCAGGGGCCGTGGAGTCCTGAGCAACTACTCGTGTCGTCCTTCCAGATGCCCGGAGGCATCTATGCGCCGATGATGCATCCCTGGTCGACGGGTAAGGACGTGTACTTCAACCTGTCGCTGTGGTCGGCATACGACGTGATGTTGATGCACACTGTGCTGCCGTAACGGGACTCGACAGACGTCTATGACCATGAACGTGGGCGAGTCCGTCAAACAGTCGCTCGACCGCTGGGAACGCAAAGACTGGGACGGCGCAATGCTTTACGCGTGCAACGCCGTCGACGAGACCGGCAGGAAGCGTTACCCGACGCACGGGGTGGGCACCCGATTCCGCTCGGTGATACGCGATGCGCTCGACATCTTCGGCGTGATGGCGACGCCGGGCGTGGACCTGGACAAGAGTCGCTTTCCGGTGGCGGTCAGGTCGGACCTGCCCGACAAGCGCCCCGACATCGCCGACGTCGTTTACGGGATTCACCGGCGCTCGCACGACCATGACGACGAACTTCCCGCCGGGTTTGAACTGACGCCGTACGTGAACGGTAGGACGGTGCTACGCATCGCTTTTGACGGCAAGGTCCAGCTCACGTCCCCCGCAGTGGTGGGTCTGCTGGCCATTGCCGTGTTTGCGCCGGAGAACAAGGGCGAGAGCATTCCGTCCGCGTACCAGCTGACCTGGTATCAGCACACGTTCTATGTCGCCAGTTGGTGGGGCTGGCAAGACCACTTCCGCGAGATGATCAGCATCGTGCAGTCGCCGCGGATCTCCCTCGACTTCGGCGACGCGTGGGACACGTGGGTGCCGCTTGGGTAGGGGTGCCGAGCAGACGCAAAAGCCCCCAAAACCGTTGTTTTGAGGGTCTTTTGCGTCTGCTCGGCGGAGGCTCGGTAATAATGGCACCATGGCGGTCCGATCTTTCGACGATGCCAACGCGTTTCAACGGGCGATGCGCAGCTTCGCGGCGACCAAGCTCGGGGCGGCGGTGTTCCGTCCAACGGCCCATTACCTGGACCGATTCGTCAGCAAGCTCAGCGGCGGCAGGCGGACCTTCGCGGGGATCGCGTCGGGTGTGCCCACCGTCATCCTGACCACCGTGGGGGCGAAGTCGGGGCAAGCACGCACCGTCGCTGTTTTCGGAATCCCGCACCCCGACGGCGTGGCCGTCATCGCGTCCAACTACGGCGGCGCTAAGCACCCCGCCTGGTACCACAACCTCAAGGCCCACCCGCAGGCCACCGTATCGATCGAGGGCGAAACCTGGCCCGCGGTCGCCCGAATCGCCAAACCCGTTGAACGCGATCAGATCTGGGCTAAAGGCCTGGAGATCTATCCTGGCTGGCGCAAGTACGAAACGCGGGCCGGCGACCGCCACATCGAGGCACTCGTCCTGACCCGTGCTTGAGGTTGCATCGAATTCTACTGTGGCGCAACGCTACCAGCCCATCCTTGACCACGCGTAGAAGGCGCCGTTGCCGATGTCGTGGACGCCGTAGTAATCCCAGTAGAACATGTGGCAGACCCTTGTGTCCCAGGGAACGGGACGGCCCGCTGGATTAGTGTCGCCGGGGCACCACTGCGTGCAGGCATGCCCGGCGGGGCATACCCCGAGAGGAGCGGCCTCGGCCGGGTCTGCGCCCAGTGCCAAAAGCGTTGTCGCAATGCCGCCCGTCAGAAGCGTCGCGGCAAAGACCCGTTTGACGTTGTGCGGGATGTTCATGTTCGGTCCTCTTTCAAGGCCGTCGGAGTTGGTGACTGGCTGTAATGTTGCCGCCGGCTACTTGCCGAAATTTCGCGATATTCTTGCGGAATTCTTGCGCGGTGCGGTGACCGTTGATCAGCAGCCGGCGGCCCGCTGGCCCCGGCTGGGTGTTTCAATCCCACTGCTGGTGGGAGTCTGCGCGTAATCTGCCTCGATGACGGACCGGTCGGGAGGATAGGCATGTCGTCGGTTATCGCAGCGCCAGATTGCATTGCCGGCGCTGCCAACGACTTAGGGGCCATCGGGACCGCGCTCGACGCGGCGCACACGGCGGCCACAGCCCCGACTACCGCTGTTCTGCCCGCGGCCGCCGACGAGGTATCGGCGAACATTGCGCACGTGTTCTCCGCACACGCGCAGGGATACCAGGAGCTCGCCGGGCAGGCCGCGGCGTTCCACCAACAGTTCGTGCAGAACCTGACTGCCGCCGCCGGTGCCTACGCCGGCGCCGAGGCTGCCAATGCCGCCTCGCTGCGAGCATTAACCCCGGCGGCCGCGGCCGTCAGCTCTGTTGGGGGCGGGTTGTCCGACTTGGTCAATTCGTTCCTGAGCCTATTGGGCGCGGTATTTTTAACACCTGCCATCATCGTCGGCATTGCATTGGTGTTCTTGGCTTTCGTAGTGGTTCCATTTCTTTTGCAGGTGTTGCAAAATCTTGCCGCCATTGCGGGTTCGTGAATCAACGGCAACTAAAGACGTCGAATCACGGACGTAGCGGGCACGCTGGCGCGTCGAGAAACGGCACGACATCAAATATGCCCGTGGAGGAAGCTGCGCGGGACGCTGACAGGCTGAGGGCTCAAGTCACAAAGGCCCGTTATTCAAACCCGAACGCGGAGGAGGGGGTGGGGTGGCCGCGCGAAACGGGTTGGCCGCCACGCTCTTCGCCAGCTGCGTCTATACCCCCCGAGCACTGGACAGGGGGGTCACCTTGTACCGCAAGCGTGGCCGGTGTTTCGTGACGTGGGCAAACGGTGTGTACGTGGGGTGTCGGTGGGGTCGGCCAGACTGGACAGCATGGCAGCGACTGCTGGTGAGCGGGCTCGGAGGGATGCCCGGGTGGTCAAGCTGTTCCTGGCCGCGGCCAGCTACCGCGATATCGCCGCGGTGGTGGGCCTACGGTCCCCGCAGAGCGTGGGGAACATCGTGGCGCGCGAGCTTTCGGGTTCCGCGCCGCGGCGCGATCTGTTGACGGATGAGGCGTTCGCTGTGGGGCAGGAGCGCAGCGAGCGGCTGTTCGAGGCTCACTGGGCGCGTGCGTTGGAGGGGAACTACCGCTCGGCGGAGGTGTGTCGCAAGATCCTCGGCCACCAGGCAACCGTGTACGGGGTTGGGTGCGATGGCGCGCTGCCTGCCGGGACGCGGGCGGACGCTGTGGAACCCGAGCCCGACGATGGCGAGCTGGATGAGTTGGCCAAGCTGCGGGCGGCGCGCGCCCAGGCCTATGGGTGAAACCATCAAATCTTGTCACGAGTGTGAAGTACAGTGTGAAGCATGGCGGCAGCAGCACATCCATTCGCCTTCGCTGAGTCCGACACCAACATCCCGTTGGTGAGGGCTCCGCTCGTTCGTACCATCGCACAGGTCAGGTTTCCGCACCTCACCAGGTTCTCGACCAACGAGGACGCCGTCGGCAAAAAGGTCGCCGACGCGCTTGCCGACCAGTATCCCTTGATGGAAATCGGTCAAGAAGTGACGATGACCATCACCGCTGACGGTGTCAGCGAGGATCGCAGTACTACCCGACTGTTTCGTCTCCTCAGCGGTGATCGCCACTGGCAAATCACTTTTTGTGGGTCCTTCCTCAGCATCGACACCACCCAATATGTACGTCGCAGGGACTTCGCTCAGCGGCTTGTGGACGCGTGGAAGGCCTTGAACGGGCATGTGGCTGTGCCGTATATCAGTCGGCTTGGCGTTCGATACGTCAATCAACTGACACAGCCGGATCTCCTCGGTCGCCTGCCTGAACTGTTGCGGCCCGAGGTCTTAGGAATCTCGAAATCCCAACATGAGGAGGAAGCCGAACTGCTCTCGGCTGTCACTGAAGCGCGCTACCGCTTGCCCGGCGAAGCGTCCTTTATGGCGCGGTGGGGAATGCTGCCGGCCGGCACGACCCTCGATAGCTCGGTACCGACGTACGACTACCCGACATGGATGCTTGACACGGATTCGTTCCGTGAATTCGCACCCGGCACACAACAGGGCGGGGACCTCTACGAGGACGTACGGGATCTAGCGCTAAGGGGATATCAATTCTTCCGGTGGGCTGTGACAGAAGAATTCCTCATCGCTTTTGGGGGTGAAGTCTGACGATGGCGGTAGACGTTTTCGATCAAGTGACCGAATATCGTTATCAGTTCAGCGATTTCGGCACCGACGTGCCGCCCATCTGTCCGTATGTGACCAAAGCGGGCATATCGCTGATCATGGCTGGCCTTGCCGCTTTCGGCGGCATAGCAGGGACTTCAATTGGCGGTAATTACGGTGCAATACAATCGCTCGCGGCTGTAAATCGTACGGGCTCTGGCGCTTTCGCCCCTTCGGTTAGGCCCAAGCCGGTTCCAACTACGCCTCGCAGCGCCGAGTCTCGCAGCGACCGCGAAGAGGTCGCATGGGTCAAGGCACACTCCGGACTCACATGGGATCAGCTAGGCAAGATCTTCGGCGTCTCCCGGCGGGCGGTTCATATGTGGGCCAACGGTGGACGGCTCAACGAGTCGAATGCTCGCCGGCTGCGCGCCTTCGCTGCGATCATCCGCGGAATTGAGTCTGAAATGCCCG
>NZ_JAFBAR010000123.1 GCF_019247635.1 Mycobacterium sp. | reverse complement strand
CAGGCGTTATGTCGCTAAAGGTAGAGATGGTCACGTTCGATTGCGCCGACCCGGCAAAACTTGCCGGCTGGTGGGCCGAGCAGTTCGGCGGGGAGGCACAGGAAATGATCCCCGGCGAATTCTTCGCGGTGATGCGGCCCGACGGGCCTCGGCTCGGGTTCCAGAAGGTGCCCGACCCTACGCCCGGTAAGAACCGGGTGCACCTGGACTTCGGGGCAGAGGACGTGGATACCGAGGTGTCCCGGTTGACGACGGCGGGTGCCTCCGAGGTCGGCCGCAACCAATTCAGCGAGAACTTCCGCTGGGTGGTGCTGGCCGACCCCGAGGGCAACGTGTTCTGTATCGCGGGTCGGTAGCCGGGCGGGGCCCCGTCACCGAGCGTGATCGTAGGGCGAAAAATCGGCAAAAATCTCGCCCTCACGTCACGCTCGGTGCGCCCACCCCACGTCCATCCGCCGAGCGTTCCCAGGCGAGAAATCGAGAATCTCGCCCGGATGTCACGCTCGGCGACGCGGGCGGCGGGACCCTAGACTAGCGGCGTGACGAGCGCTCGCACTCACGTGATTGACACCGTCGAACATGCCGCCGCCACCCCCGATCAGCCGCAACCGTTCGGTGAGTTGGGCCTCAAGGACGACGAGTACCAGCGAATTCGCGAAATCCTAGGGCGTCGGCCCACCGATACCGAGCTGGCCATGTACGCGGTCATGTGGAGCGAGCACTGTTCGTACAAGTCCTCCAAAGTCCACCTGCGCTACTTCGGTGAGACCACCACCGACGCGATGCGTGCCGGAATGCTGGCCGGCATCGGCGAGAACGCCGGCGTCGTCGACATCGGCGACGGCTGGGCCGTCACCTTCAAGGTGGAATCCCACAATCACCCGTCCTACGTGGAGCCCTATCAGGGCGCTGCCACCGGTGTCGGCGGGATCGTCCGCGACATCATGGCCATGGGCGCGCGGCCGATCGCAGTCATGGACCAGCTCCGGTTCGGCGCCGCCGACGCGCCCGACACTCGCCGGGTGCTCGATGGCGTGGTCCGCGGCATCGGCGGCTACGGCAACTCGCTGGGCCTGCCCAACATCGGCGGCGAGACCGTCTTCGACGCCTGTTACGCGGGAAACCCGTTGGTCAACGCGATGTGCGTCGGCGTATTACGCCAGGAGGACCTGCATTTGGCGTTCGCCTCGGGCGTGGGCAACAAGATCATCCTGTTTGGCGCGCGCACCGGGCTGGACGGTATCGGCGGGGTGTCGGTGCTGGCGTCGGACACCTTCGGGGGAGACGAGGACGGCGCCGCCCGCAAGAAGCTGCCGTCGGTCCAGGTCGGCGACCCGTTCATGGAGAAGGTGCTGATCGAGTGCTGTCTGGAGCTGTACGCGGGCGGACTGGTGATCGGCATTCAGGATCTTGGTGGCGCCGGATTATCTTGTGCCACTTCGGAATTAGCGTCCGCCGGCGACGGCGGGATGGCGATTGAGCTGGATGTGGTTCCGCTGCGGGCCAAGGAGATGACGTCCGCCGAGGTGCTCTGCAGCGAGTCGCAGGAGCGGATGTGCGCCGTCGTCGCACCGCAGAACGTCGATGCCTTTCTGGCGGTGTGCCGCAAATGGGAGGTGCTGGCCACCGTGATCGGCGAGGTCACCGACGGCGATCGACTGCGGATCAGCTGGCGTGGGGAGACGGTGGTTGACGTTCCACCGCGCACGGTGGCCCACGAGGGACCGATCTACCAGCGCCCCGTCGCCCGTCCCGAAACGCAGGACGCGTTGAACGCCGACACGTCGGCCGGATTGCCCCGGCCGGTCACCGGGGACGAGCTGCGCGCGACTTTGCTTGCGCTGCTTGGCAGCCCGCACCTGTGCAGCCGCGCGTTCATCACCGATCAGTACGACCGGTACGTGCGCGGCAACACCGTGCTGGCCGAGCACGCCGACGGCGGCATGCTGCGCATCGACGAGTCCACCGGCCGCGGAATCGCGTTGTCGACCGACGCGTCGGGGCGCTACACCAAGCTCGATCCCTATGCGGGCGCTCAACTCGCGCTGGCCGAGGCATATCGCAACGTCGCCGTCACCGGCGCCACCCCGGTCGCGGTGACCAATTGCCTCAACTTCGGCTCACCCGAAGACCCCGGCGTGATGTGGCAGTTCGCGGGGGCGGTGCGTGGACTCGCCGATGGCTGTGCGGCCCTGGGCATTCCGGTGACCGGTGGCAACGTCAGCTTTTACAACCAGACCGGGACGGCGGCGATCCTGCCGACACCGGTGGTGGGGGTGCTCGGCGTCATCGACGATGTAAGCCGGCGGCTGCCCACGGCCCTGGGCGGTGAGCCCGGCGAAACCCTGTTGCTGTTGGGGGATACGCGTGACGAGTTCGACGGATCGGTCTGGGCGCAGGTGATCGCCGACCATCTGGGCGGGGTGCCGCCGGCGGTCGACCTGGCGCGCGAGCAGCTACTGGCCGAGGTGCTGAGTGCCGCGTCGCGGGACGGGCTGGTGTCTGCGGCGCACGACCTGTCCGAGGGTGGGCTGGCCCAGGCCGTCGTGGAGGCGGCTTTGGCGGGTGAAACAGGTTGTCGCATAGTGCTTCCCGAGGGCCCAGACGAAGACCTAGACCCGTTTGTGATGTTGTTCTCCGAGTCGGCGGGGCGGGCACTGGTCGCGGTGCCACGCACCGAGGAGAGCCGCTTCCGTTCGATGTGCGCCGCGCGCGGGCTGCCCGTCACGCGTATCGGTGTCGTCGATCAGGCCTCCGACGTGGTGGAGGTGCAGGGCCTGTTCACGGTGTCGCTGGCGGAACTGCGTGCGACTTCGGAGGCGGTGCTGCCGCGATTCTTCGGATAATTCGCTTACGGGCGTTGGACTTCCGCGACTTAAGCGACACGTACTTGTGGCCGAGGAACGTGGTCGCCGTCGTCGCGGCGGCCACATTGGCCCAGCACCAAGAGCATCGGCGTCACCAGCTGCTCACGCGGATCCATGATTTTGAGACCCTGAGCTATGGCCGCCCGCGACAGAGCCGATCCGGTCAAGACACGCGAGGCCGTGCTCGCCGTCGCGGACTGGTTGCGCGACGAATCGGGTCCTCGGCCCGACCGGAACGCTCTGGCGACGGCGGTGCGGCTCACGGCGCGCACACTCGCGGCGCTGGCACCCGGAGCCAGCGTCGAGGTCCGCGTTCCGCCGTTTGTCGCCGTGCAGTGCATTGCCGGGCCGCGACACACCCGCGGCACGCCGCCCAACGTCGTGGAGACCGACCCTCGGACGTGGCTCCAGCTGGCCACCGGGTTGCTGTCGCTGGCCGCGGCCAACGCCAGCGGCGCACTGAGCCTTTCGGGCTCTCGTGCAAGTGAAATTGAGCACTGGCTGCCCCTGCTGGATGCGCGCTGAAGATAACCCTGAACTGCAGGTTTAGGGTATTTAGGGGTATATTCGCGGCATTTTGCGCGCCCAACACGCGCGCTTGATTCGGCGGTGGGGCCGTCGTGCCCGTAGACTCCGGTACGTCACTAACCGTTCCCCAGGGAGCCACCTGATCGTGACCGTCCAGCAGCCCGAGCAAGACTTCAATTCCCCCCGTGAAGAGTGTGGTGTATTCGGGGTCTGGGCCCCGGGCGAAGAAGTCGCCAAACTCACTTATTACGGCTTGTACGCATTGCAGCATCGCGGTCAGGAAGCTGCGGGCATCGCCGTCGCCGATGGATCGCAGGTGCTGGTCTTCAAGGACCTGGGTCTGGTCAGTCAGGTCTTCGACGAGCAGACCCTGGCCGCGATGGAGGGCCATGTCGCCATCGGCCACTGCCGCTACTCCACCACCGGCGATACAACGTGGGAAAACGCCCAGCCGGTGTTCCGTAACACCGCGGCGGGCACCGGGGTTGCCTTGGGGCACAACGGAAACCTGGTCAACACCACCGAGCTGGCCGCCCGGGCGCGCGACGCCGGACTGATGGCCAAGCGCGCACCGGCACCGGCCACGACCGACTCCGACATCCTGGGCGCGTTGCTGGCCCACGGCGCGGCCGATTCCACCCTGGAACAGGCTGCGCTGGAACTGCTGCCGACCGTGCGCGGGGCGTTCTGTCTGACCTTCATGGACGAAAACACGCTCTATGCGTGCCGTGACCCGCATGGGGTTCGGCCGTTGTCGCTCGGCCGGTTGGATCGCGGCTGGGTGGTGGCCTCCGAAACCGCCGCACTCGACATCGTCGGCGCGTCCTTCGTCCGCGACATCGAACCAGGCGAACTGCTGGCGATCGACGCCGACGGCGTGCGCTCGACCCGCTTCGCCAACCCCACCCCCAAGGGCTGCGTCTTCGAGTACGTCTACCTGGCGCGGCCCGACAGCACGCTGGCCGGCCGGTCGGTGCACGGCGCCCGGCTGGAGATCGGGCGTCGGTTGGCCCGCGAATGCCCCGTCGACGCCGATCTGGTGATCGGCGTACCGGAATCGGGCACCCCCGCCGCCGTGGGATACGCGCAGGAGTCCGGCATCCCCTACGGGCAGGGCCTGATGAAGAACGCCTATGTGGGCCGTACCTTCATCCAGCCGTCGCAGACCATCCGCCAGCTCGGTATCCGGCTGAAGCTGAACCCGCTCAGAGAGGTGATCCGCGGCAAGCGGCTCATCGTCGTCGACGACTCGATCGTGCGCGGAAACACCCAGCGCGCCCTGGTCCGCATGCTGCGCGAGGCCGGCGCGGTGGAGGTGCACGTGCGGATCGCCTCGCCGCCGGTCAAGTGGCCGTGCTTCTACGGCATCGACTTCCCGTCGCCGGCCGAGTTGATCGCCAACGCCGTGGAAGGCAAGGGCGAGATACTCGAAGCGGTCCGCCATGCGATCAACGCCGACACACTGGGCTATATCTCGCTGCGCGGCCTGATCGCCGCCACCGAGCAACCGACGTCGCGGTTGTGCACTGCCTGTTTCGACGGCAAATACCCGATCGAATTGCCGAGCGAGACCGCGCTGGGCAAGAACGTCATCGAGCACATGCTGGCCAACACGGCGCGCGAAGCCGGATTGGACGACCCCGCTACAACCCAGGTCGCCGGCGACGTCCCCGTCGGGCGCTGAAGAACGCCGATCGAGCTTGCGCAACTCATACCGGCGCTGAACGTCGCCCGGTACCCTTTATCGCGATGACGGATCCCCCAGAAAGCCTATTCAGCTCCGGACGAGGCCCGGGCGGCCAGGGCCTCACCTACGCATCGGCGGGGGTGGACATCCAAGCCGGCGACGAAGCCGTCGAGTTGATTAAGCCGCTGGCCACCAAGGCCACCAGACCCGAGGTGCGGGGGGGTCTGGGTGGTTTCGCCGGATTATTCGCACTGCGCGGCGACTATCGCGAACCGGTGCTGGCGTCCTCGACCGATGGTGTCGGCACCAAGCTGGCTGTGGCCCAGGCGATGGACAAGCACGACACCGTCGGCCTCGACCTGGTCGCGATGGTGGTCGACGACCTGGTGGTCTGCGGCGCCGAACCGCTTTTTCTGCAGGACTACATCGCTGTTGGCCGCACAGTGCCCGAACGCGTGAGCGCGATCGTCGGCGGTGTCGCGGAGGGATGCGTGCGGGCGGGGTGCGCACTTCTGGGCGGCGAGATCGCCGAACACCCCGGGCTGATGGCGCCGGATCACTACGACATCTCGGCCACCGGGGTCGGCGTGGTCGAGGCCGACAACGTGCTGGGGCCCGACCGCGTCAAACCCGGTGACGTCATCATCGCGATGGGATCGTCCGGTCTGCACTCCAACGGCTATTCGCTGGCCCGCTCGGTCCTACTGGAGATCGACCGCATGAACCTGGCCGGGTACGTGGAGGAGTTCGGCCGCACCCTGGGCGAGGAGTTGTTGGAGCCCACCCGCATCTACGCCAAGGACTGCCTGGCGCTGGCCGCCGAAACCCACGTCCGTACGTTCTGTCACGTCACCGGTGGGGGTCTGGCGGGCAACCTGCAACGCGTCATCCCGCACGGGCTCGTCGCCGAGGTGGACCGCGGCACATGGACGCCGGCCCCGGTGTTCGCCATGATCGCGCAGCGTGGCCGTGTCGAGCGGCCGGAGATGGAAAAGACGTTCAACATGGGCGTTGGCATGATTGCCGTCGTGGCCCCTGCGGACACCGACCGGGCATTGGCGATCTTGACCGCCCGGCACCTGGACTGCTGGGTCTTGGGGACTGTCTGCAAAGGCGGGAAAGAAGGACCTCGGGCCAAACTGGTCGGACAGCACCCGAGGTTTTAAAAATCCGGGCGGCGCTATTCGCCTACCGCATGGGAATGGGAAGTTCTAGTGGCGCCAGCTGTCCTCGTCGTCCCACGACTCGCTGGCGCCTTCATCGTTGAAGCCGTCCAGCTCGCTGGATTCGTCGGCACCCGTTCCGGACAGCTCGCGTTGGAGCCGCTGGAAGTCGGTCTGCGGGGAGCTGTACTTAAGTTCTCGAGCAACCTTGGTCTGCTTTGCCTTAGCCCGGCCGCGGCCCATGGGGGAACCCCCTCGCGCAATAACGGAGCGGCCTACGAGTAGGCGGCTCCGATCTCTTGGTGTCGTTATTGTCCTGGCGACAGTTTACCGTGCCTTGCCGTTAAGCGTCGGAGACCCCTGTCCGCCTCGCCGGGTGTAATCGTTCCCGGATGTCGTCGTTCATTGTCTTGTGCCGCCGCGCAACCGGTCCACCGCCAGCCGTCCGGCACCCACTTCTTCGGCGGAAGGCAGGGAGTCGGCGTCGATGACCGCGGCGACCTCCGCGTCTCGGCCGGTTGCCAGTTCCGTGTCGCCGGGCAGTCCGCGTTTGAGCAGCGCCAGCGCCACCGGCCCCAAATCAACGTGCTCGACGACGGTTCCGAGGCGGCCCACGGCGCGACCTCCGGCCAGCACCGGGTCGCCGGTCGACGGCCGGTCCACCGAGCCGTCGAGGTGCAACAACACCAGCATCCTGGGCGGCCTGCCCAGGTTGTGCACCCGCGCGACGGTCTCCTGCCCGCGGTAGCAGCCCTTGTCCAGGTGTACTGCGCCTTGACCGGGACCACCGATCCAGCCCACTTCGTGCGGGATGGTGCGGTCGTCGGTGTCCACGCCGAGCCGCGGGCGCAACGCAGCCACCCGGTGCGCCTCGTAGGCCCATACGCCCGCCGGGCGAACCCCCGCTTCGGTCAGGCGGCGCCACCAGTCGGCGGACTCGTCGCGCCCGACCAACAGGTCCAGTTCGATTTGGCCACCGGGAGCGCCGGGCATCCGCCGCGCGAATCCACCGCCTGCCAACGACACTGCCGTCCATTCGGCGGGCAACGCATCCAAACCCAGCACGTCCAGCACGGGCGGGTCAGCCAGCCGCGGGCCCAGCAGCGAGAGCACCGCCGTGTTGGCGGCACTCGCCTTGACATCGGACCAGAACACCATCTTGCTCAGGTACGCCAGCAGCGGCTCGCCCCGCCAGGGCTCGGTGTCGAGATGGCTGGTGCCGCCCAGTTCCGTCTGGATCCAGTGATCCTCGACGCGGCCCTGCCCGTCGAGGCTGAGGTTCTGGGTGCTGGCGCCTTCGGGAAGGTCGCTGACGTGCTGGGTGGAGATGTTGTGCAGCCAGGTTTGCCGGTCGGGGCCGGTCAGGGTCAGGACGGCGCGATGCGATCGGTCCACCAGCACGGCATCGGTTTCCGCCGCGCGCTGCTCTCCGAGCGGATCACCGAAATGCCAGGTCACGCCGGCGTCGGGACCGGGGTCGGGCGCGGCTACTGCAGTCACACACCAACTCTACGGACAGGGAGTTAGGCTCCTCGGTCATGGCGGGACAAAGGGGCGTGATCGTCACGCTTGATGGTGAGATACACGCGCCGGGGACACCGTTGTTGCATGCCGACGACCTCGCCGCGGTGCGCGGTGACGGTGCCTTCGAGACGTTGCTGGTCCGCGACGGCAGGGCCTGCCTGGTCGAGTCGCACCTGCAGCGGCTCACCCAGTCGGCCAAGCTGATGGACCTGCCCGCTCCGGACCTGTCCGCGTGGCGCAACGCGATCGAGGTCGCGGCACGGCAGTGGGCCGCACACACGGCCGATGAAGCTGCGCTGCGTGTGATCTACAGCCGGGGCCGGGAAAACGGTTCGGCGCCAACCGGTTACGTCATGGTCACGCCTGTCCCGGATCGGGTCGCGGCGCTCCGACGCGAGGGGGTAGCGGCCATAACGCTGGACCGCGGGCTGCCCGCGACGGGTAGCGACGCGACGCCCTGGCTGCTGGCCGGCGCCAAAACGCTGTCCTATGCGGTGAACATGGCCGCGTTGCGCCATGCCGCCCGGCAAGGCGCCGGCGACGTGATCTTCGTGAGTTCGGACGGCTACATCCTGGAGGGCCCGCGGTCGACGGTGGTGATCGCTGCCGACGGTGCGGAAGGCGGCAGGGACAACTCGTGCCTGCTGACGCCGCCGCCCTGGTTTCCGATCCTGCGGGGCACCACGCAACAGGCGCTCTTCGAGGTGGCTCGCGCCAAGGGCTACGACTGCGACTACCGGGCGCTGCGGCCCGCCGATCTCGTTGCTGCCCAGGGCATTTGGCTGATCTCGAGCATGACCCTGGCCGCCCGCGTACGCACCCTGGACGGCCGGCCTATGCCGCGGCCGCCGATAGCCGCGGAGTTCGCCCAACTGATCGACGCGGCCATCATCAGCGACCGCTGAGCCGAATCAAATCTGTTGTCAGCTAGCGGCGGTTCGAGTACGGTCGGCCGTACACAAGGAAGGAGGTGGTCCGCGAAATTGATAGCTTCATGGACATGTGAGGTGGCTACGCGCTAGCTGCAATGGCTCGGAAGAGTCGGCGACCAACGCGCGCTGGCGAATTCCCCGTAGCCACCCGGCCCCCGGGCTTCTGGTCTGTCCAACCAGAAGCGTTGCTCGGGGGCCGCTCCATGTCTGCGTGCGGCTGACTCTGCGCGGCTCAGCGGGTCGATCCCTCACATCCGCTGCGGTGCAGGAAAATACGCGCCGAGCGGGTGAACAACGCGACGGCGGGGTTTATCCGACGAATCGCGACAACCGCGCCGAGAGATGCGGGATCAAACCACCGTCGGCATCGACGCGTTCCTCGACGTAGGCCAGGTCGCCGCCCTCGACGATCCCGTAGAGCCGTTTGGCGCCGCCGACCAGCACCCCGGACCGACTGCGGGCCAGCGCATCGGTCACCAGCTCCCACGACGACTGGGTCCGCGGCTGTCCGTAGAACAACTCGACGTAGCCGGCCGAGTGCGCCAACAACAGCTCGATGGCCTGCGACTCGGTCGGGTCGTCGGGGTCGGTGACAAATCGCCAGAAGCCGGTCTCGCGCAGGCCGGGTTCCCGGTAGCCGCCCGCGTCGTCGAGCCGCCACGACCGGGCCTCCCAGTTCAGGTAGTCGCCGCCGTCGTGTGAGACCACGATTTGCTGTCCGAAACGGTAGTCGCCGTCGGGGGCGCGGCCCTCGCCCTCGCCCCGCCATACCCCGACCAGCGGCAGCAGCGCCAACAGGGCGTTGTTCAGGTCGGCGCCCTGGCGCAGGTTCGCGGTGTCGGCGGGCAGCGGCAAATCGTCGAACGCCGGGATGTTGCGCGCCGCGGTAACTTTCGCGCGTTCGGCGGCCTTGGACAGCCCAGCGACGGCGCGGTCTCCCGAGCCTGCGGGACCGGTGGGTCCGCCGGGTTTGTCAAGGCTTTCGCCGGAACTCACGACTCGTCAGTGATGAGGCGGTACAGCGTGTACAGCGCGAACCACGAGATGACCAAGACCGCAACGACCAGCATGATCTCGAAGAAGAGCACCACGGGGACGAGTCTATTCGCCTTTGCGCCGGCGTGTGGACCACCCGGGACCAGCGGTCAGGGTCGGTCAGGCAATCTTGACGTCGACTTCGTGGATTCCGGCGCCCGACGGCGTCACCACGGCGTCACCGTTGCCGATCTTCGACAGCGCGCGCAGCGTCCAGGAGCCGGGCGCGGCGAAGAACCGGAAGTCACCGGTGGCCGACGCGACCACTTCGGCGGTGAACTCGTCGGACGAGTCCAGCAGGCGCACAAAGGCGCCGCCCACGGCCTGGCCGTCCCGGTCCACTACGCGCCCGGTGATCACCGTTTCCTTCTCGAGGTCGACGCTGGCGGGCAACGTGAGTCCTTGCTTGGGTCCAGAGCACATATCAGCTTCCCAACTCAATCGGGGCACCCACCAGGGAGCCGTATTCCGTCCAACTGCCGTCATAGTTCTTGACGTTCGTGTGGCCCAGCAGTTCACGCAAGACGAACCAGGTATGCGACGAACGTTCCCCGATTCGGCAGTAAGCGATCGTTTCCTTGGTGCCGTCCAGGCCTGCGTCGGCGTACAGCGTGGCCAGTTCCTCATCGGACTTGAAGGTGCCGTCCTCGTTGGCGGCCTTGCTCCACGGAACGTTGATGGCGCCGGGGATATGCCCGGGACGCTGGCTTTGCTCCTGCGGCAGGTGCGCGGGCGCCAGGATCTTGCCGGAGTACTCGTCGGGGGAGCGCACGTCGACCAGGTTCTTTACTTGGATCGCGTCGATGACTTCGTCGCGGAACGCCCGGATCGTGTTGTCCGGCGCCGCTGCGCTGTAGGAGGTCGCCGGCCTGCTGACAGCTTCGCTCGACAGCGGGCGGCCGTCGAGTTCCCACTTCTTGCGACCGCCGTCCAGCAGCTTGACCTGGTCGTGGCCGTACAGCTTGAAATACCAGTAGGCGTAGGCGGCGAACCAGTTGTTGTTGCCGCCGTAGAGGACCACGGTGTCGTCGTTGGAGATGCCGCGGTCGGACAACAGTTTGGAGAACTGCTCAGCGTCGACGAAGTCGCGCTTGACCGGGTCCTGCAGATCGGTGCGCCAGTCCAGCTTTACCGCGCCGCGGATGTGGCCGCCGTCGTATGCGCTGGTGTCCTCGTCTACTTCGACGAAGACGACGTTCTCGGTGTCCAGATTGCTCTCAGCCCAGTCGGCAGAGACCAGGACGTCAGAGCGTGCCATGGTGGGATCCTTTCGATTGCTTCTGTTGAACGGCTGATTGACAGCCCGTCAGGCGGGGTGTGGGGCGCGCCGCAGGCGTGCGACGAGCGGATAGAGCTGACAGCCCAGGCAGATGCCGAAGGCCGCATTGAGAAAGGCGGCGACGAATGCCGCCGCGGTGGCGATAACACCCACCAGCGCCGCCCCAGCGGCAAAGCCGGCGGTGCCGACCACCGCGAAGATCAGGCCCACCAGCTGCGCGAACTTCACCGGGGGGATCGGTTCGCGTTCGGTGACCGGTCCCAGGCGCGGCGCCACGAGGGCGGCGTACACCTTGCCGTAGGGGTGGCGGCGGGGGCCGCCAAGCGCGCCGATGGCGAACGCGACGGCCTGCAGGCCCAATACGACCGCTGCCGCCCGCGGACTGACTGCGGCGACGGCTAGCACGATCACCAGTACGACGGTGGTGACCCAGGCGGCGAAGCGTGGTCCCCGGACATCGACCCCGGCGCCGGCGGGGGGGTTGGTGCTCGACACGGTATTACTCCTAGGGACGCCTGTTTGCGCGGAGGGATGGGCAGATAAACCACGGGAGATTCCGAGGGCTGCCCCGAGTGCTGCGCGGGAAAGGCGCGGCTACTCAGTTGTTACAGCAACAGCAACAACCCGCGAAGCGGCACAGATCAACTGCGCGGCACTTGGTGAGCATGGGCTCGATGCGGGCTGACACGTCGGACAGCTTACCTAACGACATGGTGATCAAGCCAACAGCGGTCCGGGAAGCGATAGCAGGGCGGCGGGACCGTCGCCACAGTGACGGGGCACTCGGGCCGCCGCCACGTCGTCGTCACGACTGCTTAAATGCCGCCAGGTTGATCGTCACTCCCGTCGTGATGCCTTCGATAATGACGTCGGAACCGCGCGCGCCGACGGTGGTCGGCGCCACCGCGAACGGGAGTTTCTGGTCCGGCAGCCTGGCGCTGAAGGCGTGCAGCACCGCGTCGCGCTTGTCGTCGGGCACGGGTTGGTTGGCGGTGTCGGCACCCGTGGCGACGGCCGTCGGGGTGAATACCAGGGTCGTCGCGTCGTCGGGCGCGATCGAGAGATCGACCAGGACGCTGACCGGATGGTCGAAATTGGCCGACTTCGGTGTGCCCGTGAAGACCAGTCCGTGGCTGCTGGAGATCCCGGATTCTGTGGTCCCGCCGGTCGCGTCGTTGGTGTCGCGACGCGGTGCCTCGACCATCAGGTCGCTGATGCCCAGAAACCGGCCCAGGTACATCGAGTTGATGATGATGCGGCTCTCCAGCTTGCCCACCGGCAGCTTCGCATCGGGCCTGATCAGCCAGGATGAGTAGGTCAGGTCGATCGAGTGCATGGTGGCCTCGAGCGTGGCCTTGCCGACCACCGCGTGGTCGACGGCGTTGGCCTTGATCTCAAGCTGGTTGTAGTGATGCCGGATCGCCTGCGGGATGAACGGGAACGCCAGGATGGCGATGAACGGGTCCGACCCGAGATTCGCCGCCTTGCGCACGTTGGACGAAAGCCGGTACTCGGCGTAGATGCTGGTCCCGAAGTCGGCGCCGACTGCTCCGCCGACGATGACGATCACCGTGATCGTCGCCGCGAACACGCCGATCAGCATCCTACGCATCCGCATATTGTGTCTCACCCGGCGATATCGCGACGCACCGTCGCCGAGCGTGCGCCCGCGTGGCCGCTCCTCCGCTGGCCGCACGCCGTCGCTGAACCGTTCGTCATCAGGAGGAAAACCAGCTGGCAAGTTATCGTTAGATCACCTGGACGCTAACGGGATGTGGCGTTATGGACCCAAGACATGGCTTTTCCCACGACCTTGAAGGGGTTGCGAGGGTTTCCGTTGGACCTACTACTGCTGACATCGGAGCTGCATGCCGACCCGGTTCTGCCGTCGCTGTCGCTGCTACCGCACACCGTGCGCACGGCGCCGGCAGAGCCCGCCTCGTTGCTGGAGGCGGGCACCGCGGACGCCGTGCTCGTCGACGCGCGCCAGGACCTGTCGTCGGCGCGGGGTCTGTGCCGACTGTTGAGCACGGCGGGCCGCTCGATTCCGGTCCTGGCAGTGGTAAGCGAGGGCGGCCTGGTAGCGGTCAGCGCCGACTGGGGTCTTGACGAGATCTTGCTCCCCACCACCGGACCGGCCGAGGTCGACGCGAGGCTGCGGCTGGTGATCGGGCGCCGTGGCGGGCTGGCCGACCAGGACAGCGTGGGCAAGGTGAGCCTCGGCGAGCTGGTGATCGACGAGGGTACCTACACCGCGCGACTGCGGGGCCGCCCACTTGACCTGACCTACAAAGAGTTCGAACTGCTGAAGTATCTGGCGCAGCACGCGGGCCGGGTGTTTACCCGCGCGCAGCTGCTGCACGAGGTCTGGGGCTACGACTTCTTCGGCGGCACCCGCACCGTCGACGTGCACGTCCGGCGGCTCCGCGCCAAACTGGGCCCGGAGCACGAAGCCCTGATCGGCACGGTCCGCAATGTCGGCTACAAAGCGGTGCGGCCGGCGCGCGGCCGGGCGCCCATCTCCGCTCGCGACGAGGACGACGACGTCGCCGACTCGGACCAAGAGACTCTGCAAGAGCCGCTGGGCGACCCGTTACGCAGTCAGTGACCGCGCCCGACTGGCGCCCCGCACTGGCCGTCCAGGAGCAGCGCCAGGTGCGTGAACTCGTCACGGCGGCAACGGGATTCGACGGCGTCGCACCCGTCGGCGAACAGGTGTTGCGCGAACTCGGCCAGCAACGCACCGGACACCTGTTGGTCACCGACTCAGCCAACGCGGTCGTCGGCTACCTCAATCTGGGCTCGCCGCACGACGGAGGTGTCGCGACGGCCGAATTGGTGGTGCACCCGCGAGCTCGTCGTCGCGGTGTGGGCGCCGCGATGGCACGCGCCGCGCTGGCCAAGACGGCGGGACATAACCAGTTCTGGGCGCACGGCACGCTGGAGCCGGCCCGCGCGACGGCGGCCGCACTGGGCCTGGTGTCGGTTCGCGAACTGGTTCAGATGCGACGCCCACTGCGTGACATCCCCGAGCCGCAGATCCCGGCAGGCGTGTCCGTTCGCGCTTACGCGGGCACCGCCGACGACGCCGAGCTGCTGCGCGTCAACAACGCTGCGTTCGCCACGCACCCGGAGCAGGGCGGATGGACGACGGCCCAACTCGAGGAGCGGCGCGCCGAACCGTGGTTCGACCCGGCCGGGTTGTTCCTGGCGTTCGACGACTCCGCCATGCTGCTCGGCTTTCACTGGACGAAGGTGCATCCCGGCGAACCAGGTCTGGGCGAGGTCTACGTCTTAGGCGTCGACCCGTCGGCCCAGGGCCGCGGCCTGGGCAAGACCTTGACGTCGGTAGGCCTGGTTGCGCTGGCGCGGCGGCTGGCGGATGCGGCCGAGCCCACCGTGCTGCTCTACGTAGAGTCGGACAACGTCGCCGCGGTGCGGACCTACCAGAGCCTGGGCTTCACCACCTACAGCGTCGACACGGCCTACGCACCGCCCGGGTAGGCCCCATGGGATCGCTGCCCGGCATGATGTATGACCAGGAATCGGCTGGCGCTGGTGCCATCCCGGCTCCCACAGATCGTCTCTGGGGCGCAGCCCTGACCCTGATCCTTCTGATCGCTGTCATGAATATCGGGGCCAGGATCTTCGCCAAGACCTTCGCCCCGAAGAAGTCCTAGGCAGGAGCTTTTAGTGGCCAAGCGGTTAGACCTCAAAGGCGTCAACATCTACTACGGGTCGTTTCAAGCCGTCGCGGATGTCACGCTGTCGGTTCTGCCCCGCAGCGTGACCGCGTTCATCGGTCCGTCGGGGTGTGGCAAGACGACGGTCCTGCGCACGTTGAACCGGATGCACGAAGTCATCTCAGGCGCCCGTGTGGAGGGCACGGTGTTGCTCGACGACGAAAACATCTACGCGGCCGGCGTCGACCCGGTCGGCGTTCGCAGGGCGATCGGAATGGTGTTTCAGCGGCCGAATCCGTTCCCCGCCATGTCGATTCGCAACAACGTGATCGCGGGGCTGAGGCTACAGGGTGTGCGCAACCGTAAGGTTCTCGACGACACCGTCGAACACTCGCTGCGCGGCGCCAACCTTTGGGACGAAGTCAAGGACAGGCTGGACAAGCCCGGCGGCGGGTTGTCGGGTGGGCAACAACAGCGGCTGTGCATCGCGCGGGCCATCGCCGTACAACCCGACGTGCTGCTGATGGACGAGCCATGCTCGTCGCTGGACCCCATCTCGACGATGGCGATCGAGGACTTGATCAGTGAGCTCAAGCAGGAGTACACCATCGTCATCGTCACGCACAACATGCAGCAGGCCGCGCGGGTGAGTGATCAGACGGCGTTCTTCAACCTGGAAGCCGTGGGCAAGCCCGGCCGGCTGGTGGAGATCGACGACACCGAGACGATCTTTTCGAACCCGACCCAGAAGGCGACCGAGGATTACATCTCCGGGCGGTTCGGCTAGCCGGCCTGCTCGCGAGTCAGCGCGAGGTTGGCGCCGCGGCGTCCTCGGGAAATCGTCCCGTCGCCTGGAAGATGACCCGCCTGGCGACTTCGACGGCATGGTCGGCGAAGCGCTCGTAGAACCGGCCCAGCAACGTTACGTCGACGGCCGCCGCCACGCCGTGTTTCCACTCGCGGTCCATCAGCACCGAGAACAAGTGCCGGTGCAGATCGTCCATCGCGTCGTCTTCCTCGCGGATCCGGGCGGCTTTGTCCGGGTCGCGCGACAACACGACCTCTTGGGCGCTGTTGCCCAATTCGACTGCGACCCTGCCCATTTCGGCAAAGTACCCGTTGACTTCCTCAGGCAACGCGTGCTGTGGGTGCCGACGGCGGGCGATCTTGGCGACGTGCAGGGCCAGCGCGCCCATCCGGTCGATGTCTGCCACCATCTGGATCGCGCTCACGATAGACCTGAGGTCTCCGGCAACCGGCGCCTGCAATGCCAGCAGTACAAATGCGCTTTCTTCGGCGCGCGTGCTCAAGGTCGCGATTTTCTCGTGGTCGGTGATCACTTGTTCGGCCAGCACCAGGTCGGCCTGCAACAGGGCCTGCGTGGCTCGCTCCATCGCCATCCCTGCCAGCCCGCACATCTCGCCGAGCCGCTCGGACAATTCCGAGAGTCGCTCATGGTAGGCGGTCCGCATGTGATCCAGCCTACGTTCTCGACGCCGGAAACGGTGTGCTTGCGACGGCACGGCGAGGGCCGGGCGATGGCGGGCGACCCGGAGAGCTACCCGCAGGTGGTATCCGCCGCATTGGTCACGGTCAGGTCTTCGGGAAGTCTGGTGGCGGTCGGCGGGCTACTGGTGTTGCGGTTTACCTGCATGCTGATCGACGAGCCGGTGGGCGCGGGAGTGGTGACGGCGCTGAAGTCGGGCCCGAGCACTACCTGGACTACCTGCCCAATTCCGTTGACTCGCTCGACCTTTGAGTTGGCGAACGCCGAGGCCACGGTGGCGGCGGCCTGTTCGTTGCCGGGCGAAAAGAGCACCGTCGTGGTCCTCAGCGTGCTCGGATAGTCGTCCGGTGTCATCACGTTGAATCCGTTGCGCTTGAGCTGGTTCGTGGCGGTGGTGGCCAGCCCGGACGTGCCGGTGCCGTTGGAGACCTGGACTGTGACCTCCTGCGGCGAGGTCGTCGTCACCTGCTGGTGCTGGGTCTCGTTGGAGGGAGCCGCCGGAGGCTCGCTCTTGGGGGCGGGTGTCGGCGTGGTCGGTGTCGCGCCCAGGGTCTGCGCGTTCTGATCGTTCTCCAGCGGCAACGGGTCGTCGTCGATGATGGCCGAGAAAAGCGCCTTCATGTCCGCGGTGCGTGGCGGCTCGTCGCCGTTTTGGTCGGTCACGCCCGTCGGGACGGTGACGAACGTGACGTGCCCGGCCGCGATGTGCTGCAACGACTGGCCGAGCTGGACCAGGTCCTTGGTCTTGACGTTGTCGACGTAGCTGTTGCCGATGAACATGTTCACGACGTTGTTGAGTTTGTTGATGTTCAGCAACGTGTCTTCCGAGATCAGCGCCCTCAGCAGCGACGACACGAACAACTGCTGGCGTTTGATCCGGCCGTAATCACCGTTGACCTCGGTGGTTATCTGGCGGGCCCGCACGTAATTCAAGGCCGTCGGCCCGTTGATGACCTGGCGACCGGCGTGCTCGAGCACCGTGCCCAGTTCGTAGTCGTGCAGTGGGGTACTTGAGCAGACCTCGACACCGCCGAGGGCTTCCACCATCCGCGCGAATCCGACGAAGTCGAGGGCGATGAACCTGTTGATGCTCAACCCGGACAGCTTCTGGATCTCCTTGACCAGACACTTCGGGCCGCCGAAGGAGAAGGTCGAGTTCAGTTTGGTCTCGGTGTAGACCATCCGGGGACCCCACGCTCCCTTCTTCGGGTCATAGACGGGCCCGTACTTGCCCGTCTCGGGGTTCCACGCTTCGCACTGCATCGGGGTGATGGCCAGGTCCCTGGGGAACGACACGACGACGATGCGTTTGCGGTTCGCTGGAATGTTGACCAGCATCACGGTGTCCGAACGCGCGCCACCCGCGTCGTCGGCGTCGCCGGCGCCGATGTTCGCGTTCTCCCCGGCGCGCGAGTCCATCCCGACGATCAGGAAATCTTCGTCGCCGTACTGCCCCTGGGGATCGACGATGTCGGAGGAATGCGGGTCCAGCGCGCTCACTGTGTTGAGCCGATCGTTGGTCGCAGCACTCCATCGCCATGCCCCGCCGGTCACGACCAAGGCCAGCACCGCGATTAGGGCGGCCAGCGAGCGCCCGGCGATCAGTATCGGACGTCGGCGCGATTTCGTTTTCGGTCTCGACCCAGCCGACTCCCCAGCCTCCCCGGCCTGTGCGGTTTCGGCCGGATCGTTGTCGTCAGGCGGGTAGCGGTCCGCCCCGAGATCGGGCAGCTCCGAGAGGAGCTCGAACGAGTAGGTCGGGGTGGCGATCGTCGGGGTGTCGTCCAGCTCGTCATCCGTGGCTTCGTCGTCGGCGTCGTCAGCCAGATGATGGTGCGTGGGTTGCTGCGGGATGGGGGCGCCGACCTTGGCGATCAGGTCGGCGACACTGACAGCACCGTCGGCGTGAGAGCCGGTCTTTTCGGTGCCGCCGTCGTCCGGCTCGGTTTGGTCGGCTAGCTCGGCCGCAGGCTCGGGCCGCCATCGGTGCGACGCGTCGTCCGGCAACAGAGCGTAGGACCGTTCCCAGGGCGCAGCGCTCGGGGTGGGTGTCATGGCGATCGACGCGCGCCGACGGCCAAGAGTGGCGTCCTGCTCGCCGTCACCCATGTCCTGCCGGCCTTCCGAAAAACTGATGCAACTTGATGCGGACGTCAACGCCTGTGCACACTAATCGCGCTCCGATCACGCGACTAACCGATCCGCCGCAGAGCGCAATGCGGTAAGGCTCACATCGTACTGAGTTATCGGCCGAGACGCGATTTCGAGAGCGTCTCGGTTCAACCACCCGAATGCATGACGTCGGCCCCGGCCGGGACCGTGCAATCTTCGGGATCGGTCAGCCAACCGTCGGGCAACGCCACCCGGGCGGGTGACCCCTGCCGGCCGCGCGGGCCCGTCGCAGCGTGCGGAAAGGGCACCGAGCCGTCCAGCTGATTCAGTAGGGCATCAAGTTGCTCGAGGCTTGTGACCAGTGCCAATGCCCGCCGCAACTCGGATCCGGCGGGAAAGCCGTGCAGGTACCAACCGATGTGTTTGCGGATGTCGCGCATCCCTTTGTCTTCCCCGAAATGCGCCGCCAACAGCGCGCCGTGTCGGCGGACGATGTCGGCGACCTCGCCGAGCGTGGGCGGGGTGGGCGCCGGGCTGCCGGTGAACGCGGCCGACAGTTCGGCAAAGAGCCACGGCCGGCCCAGGCAACCCCGCCCGATGACGACGCCGTCACACCCGGTGATGGCCATCATGGCCAGCGCGTCGTTGGCGTCGTAGATGTCCCCGTTGCCCAGCACCGGGATCGTCCGCACCTGCTGCTTGAGCTGGGCGATCTGCTCCCAGTCGGCGGTTCCGGAGTACCGCTGCGCCGCGGTGCGGGCGTGCAACGCCACCGCCGCGGCGCCTTCGGCCTCGGCGATCCGGCCGGCGTCCAGGTGGGTGTGGTGGTCGTCGTCGATGCCGGTGCGGAACTTCACGGTCACCGGGATGCCGGTGCCCTCGGTGGCGCGTACCGCCGCGGCGACGATCTGGCCGAAGAGCCGTCGCTTGTAGGGCAGCGCCGCCCCGCCACCACGCTTGGTCACTTTGGGCACGGGGCAGCCGAAGTTCATGTCGATGTGGTCGGCGAGGCCTTCGTCGGCGACCACGCGAGCAGCGGCGTAGGTGGTGGCGGGATCGACGGTGTAGAGCTGCAGGGAGCGCGGCGATTCGTCCGGGGCGAACGTCGTCATGTGCATGGTGACCGGATGGCGCTCGACCAGCGCCCGCGCGGTCACCATCTCGCATACATAGAGTCCGCTGACCGTGCCGACCGTGGACAGTTCGAGCTCGCGACACAACTTCCGGAATGCGACGTTCGTCACACCGGCCATCGGAGCCAGCACGACCGGGCTCGCGAGCTCGATCGGACCGATGCGCACCGCGCGGCTACCGCCGGCTCATCGCCAGCTTGCCCGCGGTCTGATGCAGCTCGAACGCCGTCGTCCTCTTGCCCGTGCGGGCTTCCCGGTCGAGTTGGCGCTGCTTGGATATCTCGAACTTGTCGCAGGCGGCCTCGAGTTCCTTGATCAGCAGGGCCAGGTCGTCGCGCAGCTCAGCCGCCTCGCCGGTGATGTCCTCACGCTCGAAGAAGCGCCATTTCTTCAGCACCGGCATGACGACCTCGTCGAGGTGGATGCGGGGGTCGTACACGCCGCCGACGGCGATGAAGACGGCTTTGCGCCGGAATTCGGGCACCTGGAAGCCGGGCATCTGGAAGTTGCGCAGGATCTTGTGCAACGACCTCGTGGCCTGGTTGGGAGCGATCTCGAACCCGGCCTCACTGACGTCACGGTAGAAGATCATGTGCAGGTTCTCGTCGGCCGAAATCTTGGCCAGCAGCTGATCGGCGATCGTTTCGTTGCAGGCTTTGCCGGTGTTGCGGTGCGAAATTCGGGTGGCCAGCTCTTGGAACGTGACATAGATGACGGAGTCGAACAGGCTTTCGGCGAACAGGTCGTCTCGAACCTGGTGGTTCTGGCCCGGGCTGAAGCCCCGGTTGACCACCTCGAGGCGCAGCTTCTCCAATTCGACCGGGTCGACGGCGCGGGTCACCACCAGGTAGTCGCGCAGCGCGATGCCGTGCCGGTTCTCCTCGGCGGTCCACCGGTTGACCCACTGGCCCCACGGGCCGTCCAAGCCGAAGTTCATCGCGATCTCGCGGTGATACGAGGGCAGATTGTCTTCCGTCATCAGGTTCTGCACCATCGCGACCTGGGCAAGGTCGGAGAGCTTGCTCTGCTCGGGGTCCCAATCCTGCCCGCCGAGCGCGTAAAAGTTCTTGCCGTCTGACCACGGGATGTAGTCATGCGGGTTCCAGTTCCTGTGCATGCTCTCGTGCCGGTTCAGGTACTTCTCGACGACCGGTTCAAGTTCCTGCAACAGCTGTAGGTTTGTCAGCTCGGCTGACATGCTGCCTCCAGTTATCTGTGCCTTTGGGTTGCAGTCAATATATCTGTGTCGCTTAGTAGCATCAAGTTTGTTGCCGGCGTGGCATGTCGCCAAATAAATGGGGTCCCGACGTCCTTGCGTGGGCGCTCAGTCGTGCTGTCCGCCGGGGCGAGGGTGGTCGATTTCGCCCAGGTCGCGGGGCGATACGTAGCTAGCGGCCGTGCTGAGCAGCAGGTCGACGCAGTAGTCGATGAATTGCTTGCGGGTGGCTTTCAGCTGTCCGTTCAGATACGCGGTAAACAGGGCGGTCAGCCCGCCGATCAGGCTGGTGGCGACGAGTTTCTGCAGCACCGGATCGGTGATTTGGGACAACTTCTGCTGAAGCAGGTCAATGAAGTTGGGCATCCACTCCGCGCCTGACCGCGTCAGCACCGGTTCTACCGTCGGTGCTAGCAGCAGCACCCGGCCGCGCACCGGGTCGTCGACCATGAGTGCGACGAATTGCTCGACGGCCTCCCTGGGAGTCTTTGCCGACAGCAGGGTCGTCATCGCCCGCGCGCAGACGTCGTCGTAAACCGCTCGCACGAATTCGTCTCGGTCGGAGAAGCTTTCGTAGAAGTAACGTTCGGTCAGGGCGGCCTGGCGACAAACCGCGCGGACCGTCAGTCCCGGTCCGGCGTCGGAGCCGAGCAACTGCACCCCGGCGGCGATGAGATTGTCCCGGCGCACGGCGAGGCGGCTCTCCAGGGGGACGCCGGTCCACCGGCTCCGGCGTTGACCGGACTGCACATCGCTCCTAAACTGCATAATGACAACGCATGTAGTCAGAATTGCTGAGACCTACAGGAACACCAGTGACCCAAGATACTTCCGCGGGCTGCCCACTGACCAGCGCCAAAGCCGGCGGCGAGGCGGCAGCGCCCGAGGATTCGCCGGCCGGCCAGGAAATGGCCGGCGGCTGCCCGGTCGCCCCGCTGGGTTACGACTCGCCCCCCTTACCGCTGGGCCCGGAGTCGCTGACCTGGCGGTACTTCGGCGACTGGCGCGGCATGCTGCAGGGGCCCTGGGCGGGGTCCATGCAGAATATGCATCCTCAGCTGGGTGCGGCGGTTCTCGATCATTCGACCTTCTTCCGGGAGCGCTGGCCTCGGCTGCTGCGGTCGCTGTACCCCATCGGCGGCGTTGTTTTCGACGGTGACCGAGCCCCGGTGACGGGCGCGGAGGTGCGCGACTACCACACCACCATCAAGGGCGTTGATGCTCAGGGGCGCCGCTACCACGCGCTGAATCCGGATGTCTTCTACTGGGCGCACGCGACGTTCTTCGTCGGCACTATTCATGTGGCAGAACGGTTCTGCGGCGGAGTGACCGAGGAGCAGAAGCGCCAGCTGTTCGACGAACACGTCGAGTGGTATCGGATGTACGGCATGAGCATGCGCCCCGTGCCGGCCTCCTGGGAGGACTTCCAGGTCTACTGGGATCACATGTGTAACAACGTGTTGGAGAACAACTACGCCGCGCGAGCCGTGCTTGACCTGACCGCGCTGCCCAAACCGCCCTTCGCCCAATGGGTTCCGGATTGGCTGTGGGCCGCGCAGCGCAAACTGATGGCTCCCTTCTTCTTGTGGTTGACGGTCGGCCTCTACGATCCGCCCGTGCGCACGCTGATGGGCTACCGGTGGTCACGTCGCGACGAATGGTTGCACCGGCGCTTCGGCGATCTCGTGCGGCTCATCTTCGCCGTCGTGCCGTCCCGGTATCGCAAGCATCCGCGGGCCCGCGCGGGATTCGATCGCGCCGCTGGGCGCATCCCGGCTGACGTGCCGCTGGTGCAGACGCCGGCGCGCAACCTGCCGCCGGAGGACGAGCGCGACAACCCGATGCACTACTGCCCCAACGTCTGAACCGTTCTTGTTGCCGCGGTCAGCCGTGGGTGTGGCCGTGTGCCTCTTCCAGACCGGACTGGTGCACGTGCTGATGGGTGTGCTCGGTCCCGTCGTCATGGCTGTGTGGGTGCTCGTGGGTCACGTGATCGTGATCGTGCGCGGTGTGTTCGTGGGAATGGGTCACGTCGCCGTGCCGGTGTTCGTGCGCGTGAGGCGCATCGTGGGTGTGCTGTTCGGTCACCGTCGTCTCCCTTGGGTATTGGGTGGAATCTGTTAGCTAACTGATGGTTTCGGTCCGCAGTCCGCCGCCGCGGTGGTGGCGGGGGATTCCGGGACCTGCGTGCTCGGCGTTGAACACGGCGTCGATGACGAGCTGGCGGACGTGGTCGTTTTCCAGGCTGTAGAAGATCGTGGTTCCGTCGCGGCGGGTGCGGACCAGGCGTGCCATGCGCAGTTTGGCCAGGTGCTGGGACACCGACGGTGCCGGCTTGCCCACGTGTTCGGCGAGCTCATTGACCGCCATCTCACGATTTGTCAGCGACCACAGCACCTGAACTCTGGTTGGGTCGGCGAGCATACGAAAAACCTCGACCACCAAGGCGGCCTGGTCGTCGGGCAAACTATCTGCATCACTATCTGCATGCATACGCAGATAATAGCGGAAACGGTCGCACCTGTGTCAAGTTCCGGCCGGCGCGCCCGCGCTCGCTCTGCGCTGCCCGCCGTTGCGCTCCTGCCAGAATCGGTAGACATCCACGGCCGCCGGACGCGGTTCGTAGCGCATCGGCAGGCGCCGGTGCTGCCAGTCCTTGGCGAACTCGTCATAAAAGGTGGCCAGTTCGAAGTACTTGCGATCGTCGACGTAGTGCGGCTCGTAGGCGTCGCGCGTGGTCAAGAAGACGACCTCGTCGGGTGAGCAATAGTAGAGCGACCCCAGGCACATCGGGCACGGATGGGCCAGCACGTAAATGGTTGTGCCGGTGAGGTTTTCGGTTCCCAGCTTGGTGCACGCCGCGCGGATGGCGAGGATCTCGGCGTGCGCGGTCGGATCGTGCGTCTGGGCAACCTGGTTGGCGCTTTCGGCCAGAACCTCGCCGTCGCGCACGATGACCGTCGCAAACGGACGGCCGCCCTCGGCGACATTCTGGCGCGCGAGCTGGATGGTCCGTTGGGCAAAATCCGTCACTGGTGTCCTCCCGCGTGTGCAGACACTCGGAGGATAGTGCCCGGAACCGCGGAGCTCTCTATGATATTAACTAGATCATCTATCTTTGTCGGACTTTCCTTGTAGGGAGCAGCCATGGCGCGTACCGATCGCGATCGCTGGGATCTCGCGACGAGCGTCGGTGCGACGGCGACCATGGTCGCCGCGAGCCGGGCGCTGGCCAACGACCGCGGATTGATCGAGGACCCCTACGCCGCGCCGCTGGTGCGTGCCGTCGGTATCGACGTCTACACGCGCGTGGTAAACGGTGAGATTCCCGTCGAGGGGCACCCCGAGTTCGATCCGGACCGCATGGCGCGCGGGATGACCTGTCGCACCAGGTTCTACGACCGGCATTTCCTGGATTCGGCACAGGACGGCATCGGTCAGGCGGTAATCCTGGCGTCCGGCCTGGACGCCCGCGCCTACCGGTTGCCGTGGCCGGCGGGCACCGTCGTCTACGAGGTCGACATGCCCGAAGTCATCGAGTTCAAGACGTCGACACTGACTGACCTGGGCGCCGAGCCGACCGCCGAGCGCCGCACCGTCGCCGTCGACTTGCGTGACGACTGGGCCTCGGCGCTGCAGGCGGCGGGGTTCGACACGCAGGCGCCCGCGGCGTGGAGCGCCGAGGGGTTGCTGGTCTACCTGCCCGGCGACGCCCAGGACGCGTTGTTCGACAACATCACCGCCCTAAGCGCCCCCGGTAGCTGGCTGGGCTTCGAATTCGTTCCCGACACAGCCGTTTTCACGAACGACCTGTGGCGCGCACATCACGATCGGATGGCCGAACTCGGGTTCGAAGTCGACCTGAACGACCTCGTCTATCACGGCCCACGCAGTCATATCATCGACTACCTCAACCAGCGCGGCTGGCGGACCTCGTCGCGCACGGTCGCAGAACTACATGCGGCCAATGGCTTTGCGTATCCCGATGACGAGATCGCGGTCATTTTTGCCGATGTGACCTACACCAGTGCGGTTTTACTGCCGAAGTAGCTCGTCCTTTAGTCGGCTGGTAAGCGCGTCCTGGAACACGCCACGAGCCGGGGCGTACAAATCCTGATAAGTCGTAAGCAGTGCGTCCCTGCTGTATTCGGGGATGGAGCCGCTCGGCGTCCAGAAGCTGTCTATGTCCATGAGGAAGTACGGTCCGGTCTGGGGCGGGGTGGACCGGCGCAGGTGGTAATTGGGATCCAGCGCCTGACCGACGCCGGGACCATAACGCACGATCAGTGATCGACCCGGTTGCGCATCGCGGAAGACGGCCGCTCCTTGCCACTCCGTCATGGCCAGGCCCCCCGGAGTCAGGCGCTGCGGCCCAAGCAACGGCTCGGCGATCCAGTTGCTCCATTCGACGCGACCATCCACACCTACCGGGACGCGGATTTCCATCACGTAGCGCAGGCCGATGCGTTCGATCCCGACGATCGACGAGACCTGGGAGCGCGCATCGATGACGCGCATCATGAGATCGGACAGGGCCTCAAAATTGGTGTAGGCGCTGGTCTCAACCGTTGTCGCTTGAGATTTCATCGACGCGGCAATTGTGTTGTCGCGGTTGACGTAGCGCACAAAGCGCTCGGCCGTGGGCGTCGGCCCCGCGCCGCCGGGGGCCATCCCCCAGCCGACGTCCTGAGCCTGACGTTCGATCGGTAGGAAATCCGCGAGCAGGCGCTTGATCTCGCGGTTCGTGGCCTCGGTGGGTGCGTCAGTCGCGGGGTGACGGACTTCCATCGTGACTAGGGCGACAGGTGCGTTTGGGGAGACTCCAACCTCGTTCATCACGGGGAAGCATAGCCAAGCCCTCGGACACGCAAACCGTAACCGGTGCATTCGGCCTCACGACATATACCGGGGGCGGGCGGCGGGTGTCGGCTGCGGAGCCGTCTGCGGCCGGAGTTTGGGGCGCCTGAGTCACACGTCGAATCGGGGTCTCCCAGCTGTTGAACCCAGCCTCGCGGGACATGGACGGGTCGGGATGCCAAGCGAGCGTAGCTCTGGATCAGCCGAAGAATCTGTCAAGCATTAGCCGAAACAATGTCAGTCATCACCCGAGAGGTCGAGATGTCGAGCATTACCTGTGCGGTGCAATAGTGCGATAGTGCCCCCACTAGGACTCGAACCTAGGACCTGCGGATTAAAAGTCCGTAGCTCTACCAACTGAGCTATAGGGGCGCGGAGATTCAGGATACTGGGTTGGAAACCTAGCTCGTTTGAGGATTGGGCCTGCGGTGACCTAAGCTGACTTGGCTCCCAATGTGACCACGTTGCGAGTGCCCCGGAGAGATTCGGTTCTGGCCCCCTTCGTCTAGCGGCCTAGGACGCCGCCCTTTCAAGGCGGTAGCGCGGGTTCGAATCCCGTAGGGGGTACTGCGACGCGGTGACGTGGAGCAGCAGCAAGGCCCTGTGGCGCAGTTGGTTAGCGCGCCGCCCTGTCACGGCGGAGGTCGCGGGTTCGAGTCCCGTCAGGGTCGCCAACGCGGCGAGGCACGTGTTGCCTTCCGGCCAGGTAGCTCAGTCGGTACGAGCGTCCGCCTGAAAAGCGGAAGGTCGGCGGTTCGATCCCGCCCCTGGCCACCAGTCTTGAGCTGCACGGACGCTGCGACAGCACTCTATGGACGTTTTGGTGTGTCCGGTTCCTGTCCGTTCGCCTGGTTGGTGGCGGAGCTGTCGAGCCGGTCAAGATTCGTGGCTACGTGGTCGAGTTCATCCGAGTAGAGGTCGCTGTAGATGTTCGCGGTGACGGTCGGCGTGGAGTGCCCCATGGTTTTCTGGACGTAGCGAAGGTCAGCGCCGGAAGCTCGGGCCAGGCTCGCGTAGGTGTGGCGGAGGTCGTGAATCGTCAACGGGGCCAAGTGTGTTGTCTGCAGAGCACGAGACCAGCGGACGTGGCGACGCCAGTTGTTGGACCTGAGAAAGCCACCGTTTGGTGAGGTGACCGCTTGTTCCCCTGGTGCGCGGCCCGCGATTCGGGGCTTGAGTGCGTCGATGACGATTTGGGGTAGCGGGACGGTCCGCACAGCGGCACGAGTCTTTGGCGGTCCGACGATGATCCGCCCTTCCACTTCTGGAGCGGCCTGGCGGACGTAGAGCCGGCGCGCCACGAGGTCGACATCACCGACGCGCAATCCGACGAGTTCGGACCAGCGCAGTCCGGTGAACGCCAGGATCGTGACGACGTCGCCTTGGTCGCCGCACGCTGCCGCCAAAGTGGCGACTTCGGTCGCAGTGAGGTATTGGTGCCGATCTCGGGCGGGTATCCGCCCCGCCGACATGCCCTGCGCGGGGTTGCTGTGGATTCGACCGTCCTCCCGCGCCATTTCAAGGATCGACCGGAGTAGTCGGAGCGTGGCCAATTTCGCCCAGGGGCCGACGGTCATGGAATCGATGAATTGCTGTATATCTCTGCGGCTAATCTCGTCGACCGGGATGTGGCCGAATCGCGGGTTGATACGTAGTTCCCAGTGCTGGTTGTAACCGCTCCACGGCTTCGGTGATACGGCCGGGCGTTTCGACGCGGTGTATTGAGTACAGATTGCGGAAAGGCGGATTCGGCCAAGCCGGGGGTCGAAGCGCCTAGTTCCGATTGCAGCTTCACTGTCCCGCTCGGCCTTGAACGCGCGCCTCCCGTAGGCTGGCGAACGTCGAGGACGTCTCGACCCACCCCGACGGGGAGCTGGGGTCGGCTTTGGGGCGGTGCCTCGACGTCGCCCGGGCGAGCTTGGACGCATCGAAGGAAAACCGCCGCTACTGGCAAGCAGATCCCCTCTCGAGGGTCCGGCCTGCGTCGCGCTTCAAGTGCCCACAGGGCTGCTTCGCGCGTATCCGGCTACTGGCCGGGCGCTGACTGGCTCTCGCTGCCGGCGAGTACTGGTTCTGCTTTTTGAAAGAATTTCGCGAAGTGCTCCAGGGCGTCGCGAGGGGAGGAGCCAAGGTATGCGCCGAAAAAATCGGAAAGGCTAGTTTCGGCGGTAACATAATCGCTCATTGAACTTATTCCGATAAGTTGCTGCTGTGCGCCCAACTGCACAGCGATCTGTGCGGCCCTAACAGCAATTGATACAGCACCGGCAGCAATAGCGGCCGACCCCGCTCGCCATAACGCGCGCGCTGTTGGAATTCCGGGGACCTGTCTAAGCCGCTCACCGAACACGTCGCAGCACTGATGCGCTAAGTGCACGTCATACCGCGACGCATATGCGACGAGCAAAACAATGGTTTCGATCGCTCGCCAACGGAATTCGTTGTTCGCTGCGAGGTTGCTCAGATCTCGAAGGATGAGCGATAATGCAGTGTCGGACCGAAGTTCGATAGCGCGATGCCCCGCAACAGTGAGAAGTTCGAGGACGGCATTTAGCTGTTTGACAGAGGAAATTTGTGGGTCCGATAGAGGCTCAGCAACTAAAGCTGTCGTCATGTCTGCGGTTCCGCTACTTTCAAGTATCGGCTTGACGATTGACTCGGCAATGCTGAAGAGCGACGAAGGCCTGTCGATTGCATGCTGAATAGCGGAATTTACTGCGTCCCTCACGACTGCACTCACCGGCGCAGGGGCGTCGTCCTCTCGTGCCGAACGCGCCGCTGCTTGATATTCGGGCGCGGCAACGTCCATGGGTTGGTCGGGTGCCGTGACTTGCCTTGCCTGTTCCCTCAGTTTCCAGCGTGCCAACTGCTGGCGACGTGAGTGCCTAACGCTCGAAAGGTGTGCGCCGACAAGTCTGGTCAAGCTATGAGCCACTGCATGCGCAGTACCCGTGTCGCCCGAGAAGGCTAAATCTGCCGAAAGCTTCGTCATGGCGACTACCCCACTGCTTAGTTCCTCGATATCCGAGCTATCTAAGACTCTTAGGCTCCTTTGGGTTCTCGATATAACACGATGACTAATCGCTTGAGATCGCGTCGGGACTATGTGCGCTAAATCTTGATGTTGGCCAGCGATTAGTCCGAACCCCGCCACGAACCTTAGGCGAGCACCGTTGCCAAATTCACTCTGACTAAGAATATTGCGGATGCCGCGGTATGACGGCAATAAAATCCCGCGTCGGTGCGACTTTATAACTTTATCCCAAGAATCGCGCCAGCCATTTAACTTCATCTCAAGATTTGGAACGGATTTCGCAATGGCATTCAGCTGGAGCGTGTGTGCCTGGCAGTAGCCGAATTGCTTTCCGCAAGAGCGTGCCCGCGGCAGCTGCCAAGAAGCAAAACCAGCCGCGGCCCGAGCCGAGTCGGACCGGCTCAGCACCGTCAAGAGCGTAGAAACCAACGATACAGCCCATATGGCAACGGCGGCGGTGCACATCCAATCGTGACTACGCTTCATGGGCTCGGTTGTAGGCTGCCAGATAGACAACGCAATCAGAGCTACCGAAGCCGTGTATGTCGCCGTTAAGGTCCAAGCTCGGCTGACGTATCTGCCGATCGTCCCCGGTAATCGGCTCGCCGAGAAGTTGACAGCGAAGACGTGGGTTGTTGCAAGGACGGCAATCGTCGCAATGGCTATTTGTAAGGTGATATTAATTGGTTGAAGTCGGACCTGAACGCGATAAGTAAGAATGCCAACCGCAATAATTAGCGCCAAAATTAAGCCCCAAGCCGGAACCGTGACTACCTCGCGCCAAAGAACAAGCGCATATTTTCGCAGACCATTGCGATCAATTTTATCGGCTTGGTTTAACAACGGCGCGTCCGCGAGTCGACTGAGCGACTGAAACTTCTCAATATCAGAATCCGACGCAATTGCAATTTCTGCTAGCTCGCCAGCGGCCTGGCGCCCCCGCTCTCGCAGTGACACGGCAACGAGGCGCGCGGCAGTGTCGCGGTTTATCTCAGGAACGCCGGACGAATCGCCGTTTGAAGCACGAATCGCTTGAAGAGCGGATCCGAATAGCTCCGGCCGCTGCCGGAGTAGAACGACCACTGCGTCCCTAGCGACTATGTGCAGAGAATTTTCTTCATACGGATCGATATCAGCTGCTGCGACACCTAAAATGTTCAGTAATAGTTGCCGCGCTGTGTCCTCCGGTAGGACACTGGCAACATGTCGAATCGTCTTCAATAGAACGACAATAGACCTTTCGTCACTGCAGGCGAAATCTGGCACTAATAGATCGCGCGACACGATTGAGGCAAGTTCTTTTACGTCCGCATGTCGCACTAGCCAGTGATGGACGGCCTGTCGCCAGTCGCCTAGAGAGGTGTCGACAGCCAGCGTGATGACAGGTTCGAGGAGTGAATCGCTAGATCCCAAGATTACAGCTCGTGAGGCGGGCTTGCGAAGAATCGCGTCCAGCAGAATTGCGTCGTCCACCGCTTGGACTGGAGAGCTTGCAAGAAATTTGACGGCTTTGATAAGGAATGCGCATAAAAATGGGCTTCGCTTATTTTCATCCTCACCACTAGGGTCTGCACTCTCTGAATTTGAGTCGACGACGTTAGCGCTCTCGTCAGTAGTCTCCTCTTTTTGTCGATAACGTCTATCGAAAATCGGAATGCCGAACTTGGTGACTTCCGTTGGCAAGGTATCGGCGACTGGCTGTTCAGGACGTCGATCTGTCGCCGCTGTGTCGGACGTAGTTTGGACGTCCTGCTGATCGCTGGCTGGCTCTAGGTCGGCGCGATCGCCCGATTGCGCTCGTGCATGATGGTTCGCACACTGAACTACTATGTGGATCAGCGCAGGCAGCAATAGCCTTGCGAGGGTAGAACGCACCGATTGCTTCGAGCTGACGGCCAGATCGGTCGCAATCTCAAAAAAACTTCCTCTCCGAACGCGCAGGGACAGGTATCGAAACCACTCATTGAGGCTTAATCGAGCGAGTTCGGGAGGAATAGCGACATCTTCAACGCTCACTTGCTTACTGATGCCTTCGTGTCGTCATTTCCCTCTAGTCGGATGGAAATGGCTTCCGCCGCTGGCTTCATATCTCTATGGCCACTGAAGTACAGGTCCGGTGGTATCTCTATATCCATCGTGGCTGGGGCCCCGAGGATCTGTCGGCAGCGATGCTCGTAGGATGCCAAAAATTCCTCTCCGAGCTGTCCCATCATTACGGCGTATTCCCGCTCGCGGCGAGGTACTTCGGGGGTATTCCAGGCGGCGGCAGTTGCGACGCGGGTGGCCCATTGCTCACGTGCGATCTGTAAGCCAATAAATGGCTCAAGTACGCTTAAACCGTAGGCACTTTGCTGCTGGTCAGCGCCTCGTATATGGCAAACATTCGCGTGTACGTCAGTTCGTTGGTTTCTATCCTCGAGATAGACTTCATCATTATCAATAGTAACTTTCTCCGGCAACAACAGTCGAAGACTTTGATCAGGAATAACTCCAAACGATAAGTAGCCATTTCCGCATACGTGTGCATCACGCGCAAGGTGTGCCAAATAGTTTTGGATCAACCCAACATCAATGTAATCGCGTATAAATGAAACCGCGCGCTGAGTGGCCCCGCCGCTGACCGTCATGCCTCGGCTTAGCAACATTGACACTTTATCGATAGAATCCCTAATCACCGGCGAGTCGTTGTAAACTCTCCGCAGGATAGGGGCTTGATTGGCGATCTGCTCGCGAGTCATTAACGAAGTCGCGAACGATACATGCAGCGGCCTTCCGCTTGCCTCAGCGCGCGCGGCGACCAATTGTGCAGCGCCTATCCACCCCTCGGATCGCATCGTATCCGCTATTTGGTTATCGGATTTCAAATCCGTCTCTTCAGCAAGCTGTGGAAGATTTTCAGCGACTCCGTCGTTCAAGATTCGCGTGGTGAGCGTTCGTCGGGCAATGAGCCGTGCCAGCGTGGAAAGAGTATGTTTAATTTGGATTTCTACCGGATTGTTGGCAACTATGACGTAGGTCAGCGGCCGTTCCTGATTAGTCGCGGTTGGAATGAATAGACTGTGAGCTGGGGGAAGCGCATCAAGGAGGGGGATTTGGCGCTGTGGTTCGGCCTCTCCTGTTGCGAAATAGAGTACAAAGCCATGCAGAATTGGGTTCAGAAATGCGCCGTGCTCGTACAAGCCGAGCCGGACATGCTGGCAATCCGCGTCGTCGGGGCTGGTGCCGGCCGAGATGTGAGAGGCGAGGCTGGTGAGCGCGTCAGAGGACGCCGTTACATGCGAACTCGTCACAGTGCGGTAGAGCTCTCGAGGTTCGTAGCTCGACTTCACCGCGTCGTCTCCATGCGTACGAATCTAATCAAGGTTTTCACCGGCGGCGGTCTCCCGCGCCCAATCTCGGGTGCAGCTCGCTAGCATGTCGGGCTTCGGGAATTGGCTGCTGCATGCAGTGAACAGTGTCAATCTGGCGAGACTGCGCGTGAGGCATTTTCCGCACGTTCACGGTTGCCCAGCGTTGCGGATAAAGCTGCCGCAAGCTGGGATGCGAACGCCGGTCCGTCATTTACAAGGGCATAGCCACCAGGAAGCCCGCCTTGGCTGCAGAGGAGCCTTCGCCGACGGACTCACACATGGCTTCCCCACGGCGGTTGTTCCGCGAGCGGCGCATGTCACGGTTCGCCGAGTAGAACGTCCGACCGGTAAAGTACGAACTCGGCGAACAATATGTTGATATTCCTTACTACCCATACGGTCTGGTGCTCTTCGGATTCGTAGGTGGTCGCGCCTACGTACTCGCCCTCATCGAGCAGCACGGCCTCGTCGTCGGCACGTGCATAGCGGTGGTGGACTCCGACCATGAAGCGGGACATGAAGTCGTCGAACGAGACGGCGATCGATTCTCCGTCGGCGTCGCTAATATTGCAGTAACTACATGACGTCTCGGTCGCATAATCACGGATCAGCTGCTTTAGCGCGACATCATCGACGTGATCAGCGCATACCGACTTCATCAGAGGACCAGTAGCCGCGGGAGGCCTCTTCAGCGGCCCGCGATTTGAAAAAGCCCACATCTACGATGTGTCAGGTCAGACCAACTCGTCGCCCGTATTCGCTGGCGGCCACTATAGCCGACTGGCGGTGCGCTTCGCGAACGAGCTTCGGGGCGTCCACATCGGCAACCTAGATTGGGACCGGTCGCAGGCCTCGTTGCCGCAGGGAACGCCGACGAGGTGAACAGCGTCTGTCATGCGCTGCAGCCCGTTCGCGGTGCCGGCGAGCATAGTCCCGAGCAGGTGACATACAACGGTGTTACGTGTACGGTTCCGCGCGGTTGGGGCAAACACCAGTCGCGGCATTTGGCCTAGCGACCGGGTGCGTCCGGCGCCGTGGCTCTGTGGTACTGAATCGCTAGTCGCACCAATGCATCACTGTGGGCCGAGTTACCGAAAATTCGCCGCTATATGTGGGAATCGATGGAAATCGCCGAGTTCCCGATGTGTCCTATCATTGGCGAGTCCTCCTGCGCCACAGGAAGAGACAGTCAACACAGGGTCCGGATGCGAAGTGGGTTCTGAAAATCCGTTGGGTCGCGGGTTCGAGCCCCG
>NZ_JAFBAR010000029.1 GCF_019247635.1 Mycobacterium sp. | reverse complement strand
GCATCGAAGTCGTCGGGGTCAAACGTGAGGGCCGCCGCGATCCGTTCGTCGGCGTTGATCTCATAGACGAGGAGGGCATCGACGTGAAACTTCTCGGCCGGCTCGGCGCTAGTCGAGTAGTGGGTCCGGCAAAGGACGAGGTGCTCGCCGCGTGTCGCGACAACGGTTGACGCGACCAACTTGGCCCCGAGCTCTGCGTTCGCGCGCGCATCTTCCACCGCGACGTTGCGACCGCGTCGGACTCCGGCACCTACCACTCGCCGCCGATCGTCGGTGGAAATATCGTCGGCCAGCATCTCGGTCATCGCCGCCCAGTCGCGGGCGTCGAAAAGCGCCTGGTTACGTTCGACGACTCGGCTTGCCGCGTTTTCGAGCCGCGGCGCCCTTGGCTGTCCCTCCAGCCGCTCGTGCGTGGCGTCGAGTTCGGCGATCGCTGCTTCGATGTCTTCGAGGTCGAACGACACCTGCAGCGCGAGTCGACCGGCCTCGTCGATGCCGAATAGCTGGAGAAATTCGTCGCGTGGCGCTCCAGGGCTCGCGTCGGCACTACCCAACGCCAACCGAGTGAGAGCGAGGCGCTCGCCTCGCACCGCGATAACGTCGACTGAGTTGAGCCGTACCTCGCGCGTCTCGAGAAGCCTCCGCGCCTCACGTAGCCATCCGTGCCGGAGGTCGTTCTGCGTAAAGCCGACCATCTTGCGGCGACTCCCGGCGACGGCATCGGGCGCCCACAGCCCCTCGTACTCGTTCCATGCCTCTCGATCGATAGCCGTTTTCCCGCGCCGGATCGCTCGCACGCAGGCGTTGTCAAGCTCGACGCTCGGCGCCACAGGCGCCGATGCCGTGGCCGGCGAGACTCGCCGTCCGACGACGTGGCGCGCCCTTTCCGCAAGGGCCGCAGCGCCTTTCCTCTCGTACAGGCCGGCCGCCCGCCCGGCGGCGGCGCGCGCACCCGCGGCATCCCCAGCAGCACCCAACACCGTTGCCAGGGTGTGGCAGGCGTCGCCGTGATCAACCAACGCGTCGGTGCGCTCCGCCAGGCTGACAGCAGCCTCGGCGACCCGCCGAGCTTCGTCGTGATCGGTGCCACGTGAAAGCAGGTGTGCCCGAAGCGTGCGCCAGGCAATCGAGGCCTTCAGCGCATGGCCTGCGAGATGCTCGCTCTCCGTGCATAATTCGTCGGCTTCGGCGTCCCGGTCGAGAGCGAGACACGTGCGGCCCAGCAACGCGGCGGTCTCGGCGGTGTCCGCGTCCAGCCCCATACGCCGAAAGCCGTTGTAAGCCTTGCGCAAATGCGGCTCGGCCGCGGCGGGATCGTCGTCGACGAGTTCGACGATGCCGGCGAACTGCTCGACTTCGAGCAGCGCATGCCGCAAGCCGAGCTCGGTGACCGCACGCCGGGCGGAGTCGATCATCCGTCGCGCCGCGGACGCGCGGCCCCGAAACGCTTCCAGCACCGCCTGGCACCGCGTCGAGGTGGCCTCGACCGCGGGCGAGTCGGTCGTGATCCGGAGCAGCCGCACCACGTCAAGGCACCGCCCCCCCGCACGCGGAACAGGGTTGGGGCCCCACAACGCCGCCAGCGGCGCACCGGCCAGCACCGCGTTCACCCGGCGGTGTTCACGCGTGCGTCGCGCCGCGGTCAAAGCGTGGTCCAGGGCGACCTCGCAGTCGCCGATTCGCCCGAGCCGGGCAAGACACGCGGCATGTACGGTGTGCGCCTGGGCTTCTCCCGCGGCATCGTCCAGCCCGGCAAGCTTTTCGGCAGCCTCGCCCAATGCGGCCTCGACCTCGTCCAGGCGCTCGGGATGGACGAGCATCGACAGCTGGCCGTTGAAGCACGTCGCCCATGCCGCCAGCCGCGCCGAATCCACCGTCGCTGCTTCCAATTGCGAGACCGCACCCGCCGCCGAAGCCACGTCACCGGCGGCGAGCAGAGCCTCGCAGCGCGCGACGAGTAGCTCGGCGACCTGGTCGTCGCGGTCGGGCAGCTCGTCGTCAATCTCCTCCAGCGCGTGCAGGGCGTGGTCGTACAGGTCGGCGGCCCCCTCGTAGGCGAGGCGGGTCAGCGCCTGGTCGGCCGCGCGCCGGCAGTACTCGGCGGCCTTGACCGCGTTTCCCGCCCATGCGCATTCGAAATAGTGGTAAGCCAACTCAGCGAGCAACTCGTCGTCGGCGCCGGGCTGGTTCTCCAACGTCGTGGCGATCCGCTGGTGCAGCCGCATGCGCCGCACGGACGCCAGCTCGGCGAGCAATGACTGTCGGACGATGGCGTGGTTGAACCGATAGTGGCCACCGGGCTCTTCGATGACGATGCCGGCCTGGCATGCTTCGTCGAACGCGTCGACGAGGTCGTCCCCGACCACGCGCTCCACCAGATCCAGGGCGAAGCGGCTGCCGACGACCGCGGCGGCGGCCAGAGCCTTGTTCGTCTCCGCGGGCAGCCGCGAAAGCCGGCGGCTCACGGCTTCGCGCACCCCCTGCGGCAGGGTGCTCTGATCCCACACGCCGCCGCTTTCATCGACGTGGCGCAGCGCCTCGATGAGGAAGAACGGGTTTCCACCGGTGACTGACGCCAGCGCGTGGGCGAGTTCCTCGTCGTCGTAACCCGCCTTAGCGACGTAAGCGGTGACGTCGTCCTCGTCCAGCCCGCTGAGGTTGAGGCGGTCAGCGGTGCCGTCCCGGTGCAGGTCGGCGAGCATCGCCGCCAGGGGATGGGAGCGGTCGAGGTCGGTGCTGCGGTACGTGCCGACGATCTGCACGCGGGCGCGGTCGCCAAAGCGCAGCAGATGGCGCAGTAGGAGCAGCGTCGGCTTGGCGGCCCAGTGCAGGTCGTCGAGGATCAGGACGATTGGCGCGCTTACCGAAGCGACTCCCAAGAGCGAGACGACGGCGTCGAAAAGTGCGTAGCGTTCGGTGTCCGGGTCGGCGCGCGTCGGCGCGGCGAGGTCCGGCACGACGTCTGTTAGCCCGGGAACAAGCGCGAGCAGGGCTTCGACCCCGCGCAGACCGCGGAGCCGGTCAGGGCCCACGCACGGCACGAGCGCACGCAGGGCTTCGGCGAAGGGCTGATAGGGCGCGCCGAGGTCCTCGTCGCATCGGCCGTAAATCACCAGGGCGCCTTGGTCGTAGGCCTGCCGGGACCATTCGCCGGCCAGCCGTGTTTTGCCGACACCGGGCTCGCCGGCGATCAACGCTGCGCACGCAGCGCCGGCCAGCGCGGTCTGGAACGTTGTCAACAGCCGTTCGAGTTCGCGGCCACGCCCGACGAAAGGCCCGGCGCCGACAAGCACCGCGGGCAGACCGGGACGTTGCACCGGTGCGTCGGTTGGCTGCGGCCCGGGACCGTCCTCCGCGGTTTCCAGACGGAGCTCGAAAACATGCTCGGGGCGTGCGAGGTTCCGCAGTTGGCGCATGCCCAGGTCGGTGAGCACGACGTCGTCGGACAATGAGTCGATAACGAGTTCGGCGGTCGCGCCCGAGCACAGGATCTGGCCGCCGACGGCCAGCGACCGCAGCCGCGCCGCACGGTTGACCGCTCTACCGAAGTAGTCGCCGTCACGCAGCTCGACCTCGCCGGTGTGCAGCGCCACGCGGATACGCAGTGGCTCCCTCAACGCCCACGGCTCGTGACCGATCGCGTCTTGCAGCTCGATAGCGGCGGCGGCACCCGCGGACGGCCGCTCGAAGACCGAAAACGTCGCATCGCCCTCGCCACGCGTCTTGATCAGCCGTCCTCCCCGCGACGTGACGACCTGTTCCACCAGCTCGTCGTGGCGCGCGAGCGCTGCGGCCATGGCCTGGGCATCGGCCTCCCAGGCGGCGGTGGAGCCCTCGATGTCCGTGAGCAGAAAGGTTACGGTCCGTGTCATCGACGAAACATGTTGTGCCACAGCAATATCGAGCGAGGAATCCTGCGCGACGATCGCGGCCTCGAGCCGCCGAAGCTCCGGCCCGGGGTCGACCCCTAACTGGTCGGCCAGCAGCGATCGCGCCCGTTGATAAGCGCCAAGCGCTTCGCCCTGCCTGCCCGCGCGGTACAGCGCCAGCATCAGCTGACCCCACCGCCGTTCGCGCAGCGGCGCCTCGGCCACCGCCGCTTCGAGATCACCGATGACTTCCGCGGCCCGGCCCGTCGCGAGCAGCGCATCCGCCCGATCCTCGACAAGTGCGGCGTGGCCTTCGATCCAGCGCGTCTTCTCGGACAGCCCCCGCTGGCCGTCGGGCAGTTCGGGGACTCCGCGCCAGAGAGTCAGCGCCTCGTCGAAACGGGCCACCGCTTGGCTGGTGTCGCCGGCAACGGCGGCTTCCCGCCCCACCTTGGCTGCCGATTTGTAGTGCGTGGCATCGACCAAGGGCCCAGCCAGAGTCCAGCCCGCTCCCTCGGTCAACACGACGCCGTCGCCAAGGGTGCGGCGCAGGGAGGAGATGTGGGTCTGCAAGGCCTTGCCCGCGGTGCGCGGCGGGTCATCGCCCCACAGCAGTTCGATCAGGGTGTCAGCCGAGACAACCGATCCGTTGTGCAGCCCCAACATCGTGAGGATGGCGCGCGGTTTGGCGCCCGGGATAGCCACGGGCGCGGCATCCTGCCGGACCTGGAGCGGCCCCAAAACCCCCAGTTCCACCGATGGAAGCGTACTCATGTCAGCCATCGTCGGCGGGACAATTCAATAGCTGGTCAAGATCGAGTAAAGGTGTGGCTGCAAGCTTGTCCGCGGGCGTAACGCTGCTGCGAATTTCACGCCGGGATTTCGCAGTCACGTCACGCTGGCGATCGTTACGGTCTCAGCGTCCAGTTTCCGCCGCGGCAGTGCATCACCGTACGGCTGAGCGGGGGAATGTCGATGCGCCAGAACGACTTCGGGGGCGCGTCAAGCGCAACCAGGATCGCCGATCGGACGACGGCGGGATGCGTGACCGCCACGGTGCTCTCGGTCAACGAACCCAGCCATCCGGCCACTCGTTCGATCAGGTCCACGATCGACTCGCCGCCGTGCGGTGCCCGGGTCGTATCCGTTAGCCAGGTGTCGAGGTCCAGATCCTGCGCCAACTGCCCGCGCCAGCGGCCACAATCGAGCTCACGCAGTCGCGACTCCACGGTGGCTCGCAGACCCAACAGCGCCGCCGTTTGCCGGGTCCGCCGCTCGGGTGCGCAGAATTGGCGGCCGGCGGTGTCGAGGGGTCCAACCTCTTCCGCTTGCCGGCGGCCGAGGGTGTTCAGCGGTTCGTCGGCGGGAAAGCGCGCGGCCGCCATCGCGTCCGTCATTCCGTGCGAGATCATGGTCAGCCGCAGGACCCCAGCTATGCCCTGGCTCACGCCGACAGGCTCGATGCCCGTCCACTCTCGGCCCGCTCGCCCAGCAGTCGTCCGGCGAGCCTCGCGAAGAGCAGGCCGATCGTCGTCCATACCAGCAGCTGGGTGGCCAGCGAAACCAGCCTGAATTCGTAGAGGACATCGGCGGGAAAACCGGGATAGATGATCGCACCTGAGCTGTCCCGCAGGGGTTGGGGCGTCTCGGCCACCGTAGGCAGCAGCACCATCACCACCGCGACCGCGACCACGTAGGCCTCGGCCGCCAGCAGCCTGCCGTTCCACGCTCCGAAGCGAGCCACGAGCCGACGGGCCAGCCACACCGCCGCGACGGCCAACAACACCGACATCAGCACCATGAACAGGTACCAGCCGGTGCGCATGCCGATCGTGTCGGACTGGCCGACGGCGGGCGGGTTGGGCGGATACTTCACGAACGGGACCAGGTACACCGCGACGAACGCGGCGGCGGCCAGCTGGAGCGAAAGCACCCGGGGCGCAACATGTTCGGTGTTTCCCAGGCGGCTATACACGACGCAGAACAACACCGCGAACAGTGTGCCCATCGCGACGCCGAAAAGTAGTACACCGAAACCCAGGCCGACGTTGGCCTGCACCCCGCGGCTGAACAGCTCGACTCCGTGCTCGTGCACACCCTGAGCCTGCTCGGCTTCGGTGCGGGCTTCCTCGTAGGCGATCGCGCGACCGATTATCGGTTCCGCGCATAGGCGGGCGAACACAAATGCCAGTACTGCGGCGACGGTGCCCGCCAGGAGACCGCGCGCGATCAGCCGCTTCTCCACGTGTCAGTGGCAGGGGAAGCCGAGCAGATGCCGTGCGTCGTGCACGAACTCATGCACATGCGAGTCACTGCCGAACAGCGACACCGCACCCTGGTCGACACCCAGGAAGTAGAGCGCCAGCAAAGCCAGGAAGGCGCTTCCCGCCAACCACAGCGCAGCGCTGGCCCCCGATAAATCGACGGCTCCGCTGCGCGTGGTTGTCTCTGAGTTGGCCACAGTTCACTCCTTCTGGGGATCTCGCGTCCCGCTTGGGTGCTGATGACGGGTGCCGGGTCTGACTATGCACAGTGGCGCGACCGTTCTGGAGTTTCACCAGATTCCGGCCACCCGTCTACAACAGACAACATCGGCCAGTCTAAACCGCGACCGGTGTTGGACAAACAGTCCGCGGGCGCGGTCTATCCCTCCGCGCTGGGCGCGCCGGCCTTGGCCAGATCGGTGTCGGCCGGGGGCTTGCGGGTGCCGGTGAAGGTGAACTTCGCGTCGTCACCGGGGCCCTCGCCGTCCCAGTCGTCGACGTCGACCGTGACGACCTGTCCCGGACCGACCTCCTCGAAGAGGATTTTCTCCGACAGCTGGTCCTCGATCTCGCGCTGGATGGTGCGCCGCAGTGGGCGGGCGCCCAGCACTGGGTCGAAGCCGCGCTTGGCCAGCAACGTCTTGGCCTTGTCGGTCAGCTCCAGCGCCATGTCCTTGCTCTTGAGCTGGTTCGCGACGCGGCCGATCATCAGGTCGACCATCCGGATGATCTCGTCGCGAGTCAGCTGGTGGAAGACGATGATGTCGTCGATGCGGTTCAGGAACTCCGGGCGGAAGTGCTTCTTGAGCTCGTCGTTGACCTTCTGCTTCATCCGCTCGTAGTCGTTCTCACCGCCGCCCTTGGTGAAGCCCAGGCCGACCGGCTTGGAGATGTCGGAGGTGCCGAGGTTGGAGGTGAAGATCAGCACGGTGTTCTTGAAGTCCACCGTGCGACCCTGCCCGTCGGTGAGCCGGCCATCCTCGAGCACCTGCAGCAGGCTGTTGTAGATCTCCTGGTGCGCCTTCTCGATCTCGTCGAACAGCACCACGGAAAACGGCTTGCGCCGCACCTTCTCGGTGAGCTGGCCGCCCTCCTCGTAGCCGACGTATCCCGGCGGGGCGCCGAACAGCCGCGACGCGGTGAACCGGTCGTGGAACTCGCCCATGTCGATCTGGATGAGCGCGTCGTCGTCGCCGAACAGGAAGTTGGCCAGCGCCTTGGACAGCTCGGTCTTACCCACACCGGACGGGCCGGCGAAGATGAACGAGCCCGACGGGCGCTTGGGGTCCTTCAGCCCGGCGCGGGTGCGGCGGATCGCCTTCGAGACGGCCTTGACGGCGTCCACCTGGCCGATGATCCGCTTGTGCAGCTCGTCTTCCATGCGCAGCAAGCGCGTCGTCTCGGCCTCGGTGAGCTTGAACACCGGGATACCGGTCCAGTTGCCGAGTACCTCGGCGATCTGCTCGTCGTCGACCTCGGCGACCACGTCGAGATCACCCGAACGCCACTGCTTTTCGCGCTCCGCACGCTGAGCGACCAATTGCTTCTCGCGGTCGCGCAGGCTGGCGGCCTTTTCGAAGTCCTGGGCGTCGATCGCGGATTCCTTCTCCCGGCGGGCCTCGGCGATCTTCTCGTCGAACTCGCGCAGGTCTGGCGGAGCGGTCATGCGGCGTATCCGCATGCGGGCGCCGGCCTCGTCGATCAAGTCGATCGCCTTGTCCGGCAGGAAGCGGTCGTTGATGTAGCGGTCGGCCAGCGTGGCCGCGGCCACCATGGCCGAATCGGTGATCGACACCCGGTGGTGGGCCTCGTAGCGGTCGCGTAGACCCTTGAGGATCTCAATGGTGTGCTCCACCGTCGGCTCACCCACCTGCACAGGCTGGAAACGGCGCTCCAGCGCGGCGTCCTTCTCGATGTACTTGCGGTACTCGTCGAGCGTGGTGGCACCGATCGTTTGCAGCTCGCCGCGAGCCAGCTTGGGCTTCAGAATGCTAGCCGCGTCGATCGCGCCCTCCGCGGCGCCGGCACCGACCAGCGTGTGCAGCTCGTCGATGAACAGGATGATGTCGCCGCGGGTGTTGATCTCCTTGAGCACCTTCTTCAGGCGTTCCTCGAAGTCACCGCGGTAGCGGCTGCCGGCGACCAGCGAGCCCAGGTCCAGCGTGTACAGCTGCTTGTCCTTCAACGTCTCGGGGACCTCGCCGTGCACGATCGCCTGCGCCAGACCCTCGACGACGGCGGTCTTGCCGACGCCGGGCTCGCCGATCAGCACCGGGTTGTTCTTGGTACGTCGGCTCAGGACCTGCATCACCCGCTCGATTTCCTTCTCGCGGCCGATGACGGGGTCCAGCTTGCCTTCCATCGCGGCGGCGGTCAGGTTGCGTCCGAACTGGTCGAGAACCAGCGACGTGGAGGGGCTGCCCGATTCACCGCCACGACCACCGGTACCGGCCTCGGCGGCCTCTTTGCCCTGATAGCCGCTCAACAACTGGATCACCTGCTGGCGCACCCGGGTGAGCTCCGCGCCCAGCTTGACCAGCACCTGGGCGGCCACGCCTTCACCCTCGCGGATCAGGCCCAGCAGGATGTGCTCGGTGCCGATGTAGTTGTGGCCCAGCTGCAGCGCCTCGCGCAGGCTCAGCTCGAGCACCTTCTTGGCACGCGGGGTGAACGGGATGTGTCCCGACGGCGCCTGCTGGCCCTGCCCGATGATCTCTTCGACCTGGCTGCGGACGCCTTCCAGCGAGATGCCCAGCGACTCGAGCGACTTGGCGGCCACGCCTTCGCCCTCGTGAATAAGTCCCAACAGGATGTGCTCGGTGCCGATGTAGTTGTGGTTGAGCATCCGGGCTTCTTCTTGCGCCAGGACGACGACCCTGCGGGCGCGGTCGGTGAATCTTTCGAACATCGTCGGTTACCTGCTCTCCCTCACCATCGATACGGCGAACGGCATCGCGTACCTGCCGTCCACTGTAATGGTCGGCCTGCCAGGGTTCCTAACCTTGCGGTGAGCACCCACCCTGTGACAACAGAGCCGTAACAGAGAAACGAGATATACCACCGAAACGTTTCCTGCGCTCGCCGGCAATCAGTTCGCCACCAGCGAAAAACATAAAATGCTCCGGCGCCCGGGCACGAGCCCGGGCGCCGGAAGGCAAAACTTCTTAGGTCGCGGCGTGGAACGCGTCGATAACGTCAGCCGGGATGCGTCCGCGGGTCGACACATTGTGCCCGTTGCGGCGAGCCCATTCCCGGATCGCGGCACTCTGCTCGCGGTCGATGGCGCCGCGGCCGCGGCCCGAGCCCGAACGCCCGCGCCGACGGCCCCCGACACGACGGCCGGCCGCCACCCATTGCTTCAGATCCCCCCGCAGTTTCGCGGCATTCTTGGTCGAAAGATCAATCTCATAGGTCACCCCGTCAAGCCCGAATTCGACCGTTTCATCGGCGGCGCCCGCACCGTCGAAATCATCGACCAAGGTGACGGTCACTTTCTTCGCCATATGGCTTACCCTCGCGTTTCCTCTGTACTGTTCCTGAGATTGGACTGAATCCCCGAACACCAATCTGCCATAGCTGCACAAATTTCTCAATCCGGCACAGTTCAGTTGGAGTGCGGTCGAACAATCGGGAACAAAACTGTCTCCCGAATTGACAGACCGGTCAAACACATCAACAACCGATCGATGCCCATTCCAGTTCCGGTACACGGTGGCATCGCGTACTCGAGGGCCGCCAAAAAATCCTCGTCGAGCACCATCGCCTCGTCATCGCCCGCAGCCGCGGCCCTGGCCTGCTGGGCGAATCTCTCCCGCTGCACAACAGGATCGTTTAATTCGGAGTATCCGGTGGCCAGTTCGACTCCGCCCAGATAGAGATCCCACTTCTCCGTAACGCCAGGGATACTGCGGTGCTGGCGCGTCAATGGCGTTGTCTCGACTGGGAAATCCTTGACAAATGTCGGGGCGGTCAACTGCCGACCCACCAAGTGCTCCCAGAGTTCCTCAACCAGTTTGCCGTGCCCGTACCCGCGATTGTCCGGAATCTCGGCACCCACCGTAGCGGCGATGTCGCGCAAGCGATCGACGGCCGTATCAGGGGTGATCTCTTCGCCGAGCGCCGCCGAGAGCGACGGATACATTTGCATCGTCGCCCATTCTCCGTCTATGTCGTAGACACTGCCGTCGGGCAGCGGCAGTTGTCTGGTCCCGATCGCTTCGTCGGCTACCTCTTGAATAAGCTCGCGGGTGACGACCGCCGAATCGTCATAGGTTCCGTAGGTCTGATAGGTCTCTAGCATAGAAAATTCCGGTGAATGCGTGGAATCGGTGCCTTCGTTTCGGAACACTCGATTAAGTTCGAAGACCTTGTCGAATCCGCCGACGATGCAGCGCTTGAGGAACAGTTCCGGCGCGATCCTCAGGTAGAGATCGATGTCGAGCGCATTGGAATGAGTGACGAACGGCCGGGCGGCCGCACCGCCGGCCAGGGTCTGCAACATAGGGGTCTCGACTTCGAGAAATCCTCGCCGTTCCAAGGAACCCCTTATCGCCCGGACGACGGCAATCCGCCGGCGAGCGACCTCGCGCGCCTGCGGCCGCACGATCAGATCGACATAGCGCTGCCGCACCCGCGCCTCTTCGCTCATCTCCTTGTGCGCGACCGGCAGCGGCCGCAGCGACTTGGACGCCATCCGCCACGAGTCGGCCAGCACGGACAGTTCCCCGCGCCGGGAGTTGATGACGGTGCCGTGCACAGAGACGATGTCGCCGAGGTCGACGTCGGCCTTCCAGGCATCGAGCGCGTCCCGGCCGACCTTGTCGAGGCTGAGCATCACCTGCAATTGGGTGCCGTCGCCGTCCTGCAATGTGGCGAAGCACAGTTTTCCGGTGTTGCGCGCGAAAATCACGCGGCCCGCGACGCCGACGACGTCGTCGGTAGTCGAGTCGATCGGAAGGTCGGGGTGAGCGGCACGGATTTCGGCCAGGGTGTGGGTGCGGTCGATGGCGACGGGGTAGGGGTCAAGCCCCTCTGCCAGCAGGCGAGCGCGCTTGTCCCTACGGATCCGGTACTGCTCGGGAATCTCTGCGTCGGCGCCACTCACGACGTGCCAGCTTAAATCACTCGGCGCGCAAGCCCCTCAGCGTGCCGTCTTGAGGCGGCCGCGCTGCGCGTCGCGGTTGCGTTCGAAGACGAGGCGCAGCCCGTGCAGGGTCAGGTGCTGGTCGTAGTGGTTGGCGGTGTGCAACTCGGGCAGCAGCAGTGGCGCGGTATGCCCGGTGGTGACGACCTCGACGTCATCGCCGCCAAAGCCGTCCACGTCCTCGCGGATCCGCCCCACCAGACCGTCCACCAGGCCGGCGAAGCCGAAGACCGCGCCGGCCTGCATGCATTCGACGGTGTTCTTGCCCACTACCGACCGGGGGCGGGACAATTCGACGTGCAGCAACGCCGCCGAGCGAGCGGCCGCGGCGTCCGAGGAGATCTGCACCCCAGGCGCGATGGCGCCGCCGAGAAACTCGCCCTTGGCAGACACCAGGTCCACGCAGATCGACGATCCAAAATCGACGACGATGGCCGCCCTACCGAATTTATGAAAAGCCGCCAGGCAGTTCACGATCCGGTCGGCACCCACTTGTTTCGGATTGTCCACCAGCAGTGGAATGCCGGTACGCACCCCCGGCTCGATCAACACGTGTGGCACCGACGGCCAGTACTGGTCGAGCATGATGCGCACCTCGTGCAGCACCGACGGGACCGTGGACAGCGCGGCGGCACCGGTGAGCCGCTCTGAGTCCTCGCCGATCAGGCCGTCGATGGTGAGCGCCAATTCGTCTGCGGTGACTTCGGATTCGGTGCGTATCCGCCACTGCTGCACGACCTTGGCGTGCTCATTGGTTCCCGAAATCAACCCGACGACGGTGTGGGTGGTGCGTACGTCGATCGCCAGCAGCACGGTTACCGTGCACCCATCCGTGGGTTGAGCAACTCCGCCGCGTCGTCGGGCACATATGCCGGATCGCTGCCCAGGTCGATCTGCTTGTTGTGGGCGTCTACGAACACCACGCGCGGCCGGTAGGCGCGCGCCTCGGCATCCTCCATGGTCCCGTAGGCGATCAGGATCACCAGGTCACCCGGGTGCACGAGATGTGCTGCGGCACCGTTGATTCCGATCACACCGCTGCCGCGCTCACCGGTGATGGCGTAGGTGACCAGGCGGGCCCCGTTGTCGATGTCGACGATGGTCACCTGCTCACCCTCGAGCAGATCCGCGGCGTCCATCAGATTGGCGTCGATGGTGACCGAGCCGACATAATGCAGGTCGGCCTGGGTGACGGTGGCGCGGTGGATCTTGGATTTCAGCATTGTCCGTAACATCATTTCCTCCAACGTGATTCGAGGGTCGCCCCATGTCCGTCCGGCCCAGCGGTGCCGGCGAAAGTTCCGATTTCAAGCGAGATGTTGTCCAACAACCTGGTGGTCCCCAGTCGGGCCGCGACCAACAGCCGGGCGCACCCGTACGGCGGCACCGGGCCCAGCTCGGCATCGCGCAACTCCAGATAGTCGATCGCGAGCGCGGGCACCGCCTCGAGCACGGCGCGGGCCGCGTCCAACGCGGCCTGAGGTCCCTCATGCGCCGCGTGCGCGCCGGCCGTCAGCGCCGCGGAGAGCGTCACGGCCAGGTCGCGCTGTTGGGGGTCGAGGTAGCGGTTGCGCGACGACATGGCCAGACCGTCGGCTTCCCGCACGGTCGGCACGCCGACCACCTGCACGTCGACGTTCAGGTCCGCGACCATCTGCCGGATCACCACCAGCTGCTGGTAGTCCTTCTCGCCGAAGAAGATTCGGTCGGGACGCACGATCTGCAGCAGTTTGAGCACGACGGTCAGCACACCGGCGAAATGAGTTGGCCGCGGGCCGCCCTCGAGTTCGGCGGCGAGCGGACCGGGTTGCACGGTGGTACGCAGCCCGTGCGGATACATGGCGGAGGCCGCCGGCGTGAAGGCGAGCTCGACGCCTTCGGCGCGCAGCATTGCCAGGTCGTGATCGAGGGTGCGCGGGTAGGCGTCCAGGTCTTCGCCCGCACCGAATTGCAGCGGGTTGACGAAGATCGACACCGCAACCGCCGCGCCGGGCACCCGTTTTGCCGCGCGCACCAGGGCGAGGTGCCCCTCGTGCAGCGCGCCCATGGTGGGCACCAACATCACCCGCCGCCCGGTCTGCCGTAGCGCGCGGCTGACCGCCGTGACGTCGCGCGGGGCGGCGTACACGTTGAGTTCGCCGGCACTGAATCTTGGGGTGTGCTGGGCTGTCATCGCGCCAACACCTCTAGGACGTCATTTTGGGCGTGTGCGCGCTGCGCGGTCCGCAACGCGTTCACGCGGTACGCCTGGGCCAGCCGCGGGTCCGCCCGCTCTAGTGCGCGGAGATGCCCGGCGACCGCCTCCGCGTCCCCCCGGGCGACAGGTCCGGTGAGCGCGGCCTGCCCGCGCTGCAGCGTGTTCTCCAGCGCAGCCCGGGCCAGCGGCCCGATGATGCGCTCGGCGATCCCGCCCGGCTGGTTGTCGACGAGCTGCTGTCCCAGCAACTCGTCGCCCCGCACCGCGGTTCGCAGCGCCTCCAGCGCGTCGGCAACGATCGTCACGAGGTGGTTGGACGCATGGGCCAGGGCGGCGTGGTAGAGGACGCGGGCATCCTCGCGCACGCAGAACGGCTCCCCGCCCATCTCCAGCACCAGCGACTGGGCGATCGCGTAGCCGACATCGTCGGCGGCGGTGATCCCGAAGCAGGTGTCCGGCAGCCGGCTGATGTCGTCGTCGGAGCCGGTGAACGTCATCGCCGGATGGATCGCCAGCGGTATGCAGCCGATCTCGGTCAGTGGCGCAAGGATTCCGATCCCGTTGGCGCCGGACGTATGGGCCACGATCGTTCCGGGCCGCACCGCCGACGTGGCCGCCAGGCCGGACACCAGGCTGGCGAGCTCGCTGTCGGTGACGGCCAATAGCAGCAGCTCGGCGCCTGCGGCGACGTCCGGCGGCGGCACTACCGGGGTGTCGGGCAGCCGGCGCTGTGCACGCGAAAGCGATGCGTGTGAGATGGCGCTGCAGGCCACCACGACGTGGTCGGCGCGCTCCAGCGCAACCCCCAGCGCGGTACCTACCCGGCCCGCGGAGATGACCCCAACCTTGAGCCGGGCCGGGCGCAACCCGTCGAACTGCACCATCGCAGACGACCTCACAGAATTTCTAAGTTCGTTCCAGTCCCTGATCCCGGGTACCGGACGGTCACTAAGACTGTAGTCGATCTACTACGCCAGGCCCAGAGTGTCAGCCGTCACGCCGGCGGCGCCGGCCGCCTCCAGTCGGCTCCGCCTGCAACCGGGCCAGCAGGTCGGCGACCGACTGACCGCCGCTTTCGGGGTCTGCCGACGCCTCTTCCAGGCTGCGGTGCCGGGCCGCGGGTTCGGGAGGCGGCGGGGGCGCCAGGCGGGGCGGGGGCGGGGCGGGGGGTGTCGATGGGGGCCCGGCCGGCGGCGGCGCGGCGGGCGCCGGCGCGGCCCCTCGGGGCGGCGCATGCCTGCCCATACCGTTGTCGATCGGGCTCCCACCGCCTGCGGATAGCCAGTCACGGTCCTCGGCCGCGTGGCGCGATCGTGCCCGGCGGCCGGACCCGCCATAGCGGGGCGGCGGCCCGGCCGGTCCCGGAGGACTGACCGGTTCCACCGGGCCGTAATACCGGGCACGCGGGTCCGACGCGGGCGCGGGGGGTGGCGACGGGGCCGCCGGAGGCGGCGCGACCGGCGCTTGGGCTGCCGGAGGCGGCGCGGGGGTTGGCGACGGGGCCGCCGGAGGCGGCGCGACCGGCGCATGGGCAGCCGGAGGCGGCGCGACCGGCGCTGGGACGGGTTCGACCGGTGCCCAGTGGCTGCCGGGTGTTCCCGATGGCACCCATCGGCCCTCGGCGCCGACCGGCTGCCAGTCCGCGGGCTCGGGTTGGGGCGGTGGCGGGAACGGTGCGGGCGGCGGCCCGGGACGGGTCTCGAATCGGGTCTCGGGTTCTGATAGCGGGGCCTCGTGGTTCAGCCGGATTTGCTCGCGTGCATGCGTCGGCTGGCGGGGGGGCAACAACGGCTCTTCCGGCACGTCGATGATCGAGGTGTCGTCGGCCCGGCTGGCGGGCGTGATACCCGCGCTGCCCGGCTGGTCTGCGCGGACGGACCTGACCCGATCGCTGGAAACCCAATCGATCAGGGCGCGCGGGTTGGTCGCGTCGGTTTCGATCGCCGGGCGCTGATCGAGACTGGCGTCGAACAGGATCTCCAAGCTGGTCCGCAACGCGGCTAATTCCGCCCGCAGCGCCGCCAGGTCGTCGGCGGCCTGGGCGCGCAGCTCGGAAGCCAGCTCGCGGCGCAGCTGCGACTCCACCGTCAGCTCGTATTCACGACGGGCCGAGATTTCCCGATCCAGCTGCAGGTCGTAGACCAGCTTCAGATCACGCACGCGCGACTGATCCGCGTCGCTCTGCCGGCGGTAGAGCACCGACACGAACGCACCGGCGACCGCGGCCCACAGCGCCAGGATCACGGCGAGCTTGAGGAGTTCCACCCGATTGGTGAAAACAAGTGCGGAACTGGCCCCGATGGCGAGGACCAGCAACGTCGTTAAGAGCGCCCATCCCGGCCTGCGGCCGCCGCGCCGGACCCGGGCGCCGCGGGACAGAACGGTCATGGCCTTTGACTGTACCTGGGCGAGGTCAATACGCGTGTCGTGCGACTCCGGCGATTCTCGCGAGGCCGGGCTGTTGTGCCTCAGCTTTCCAGGCTGTCGCCGGGCTCACCGGGATCCTGCGGGGACTTACAGCAATGCTGCAGCCACAGCGCGGCCACCACCAAGGCCAGCGCGCTGACGGCCGCCACCACCGCGCCGGGGGTGTCCTCGGCCGTGGCGCGCAGCCACGATCGGCGCGGCAGGAAATACACCAGTACACCGACCCACCACCCCAGCACCAACGCGCCCATCCAGGCCGACGCCTTGGCGATCGTCAGGGTGCGGGCAACCGCGAGCGGATGTAGCCATCCCGGTCCGTCGCCGATCTCGCCGTCGTTGATCTTGACCCGCACGTAGCGCGCCCAGAGCGCCTCGGCGACCGCGACGGCGAGCAGCGAGATGCCGGTCCACACCGTGATCGGCGGAAACCACCGGTACCACACGATCACCAGCAGATAACCAACGACCGCGGCGCCCATCACCGCGGCCGTCAGGTCACGCTTGCGGGTCGGTCCCATCAGGCCAGCGCCAGTCGGGTCATCCGTACACCCGCACGCTCGGCAGGGTCCAGCTCGGCCAGCAGTTCGGCCACCCGCCGGCGCCCTTGCGGCAGGGTCAGCGCGGCATCCGGCTCGACCGCCAGCCAGGGGATCATCACGAAGGCCCGCACATGGGCCAGCGGGTGGGGCAGGGTCAGGTCGTCGTCACGGCTGACCACCTCGGCGTGACCGTCCTGGCAGGCGATCACGTCGACGTCGAGAGTGCGTGGGCCCCAACGCTGTTCGCGAGTCCGGCCGGCTCGCCGCTCGAACTCCTGAGCCCGGCGCAGCCAACCGCTGCCGTCGCACGCCGAGTCGTCTGCGATGACTACGGCGTTGAGGAACGGTCCCTGTTCGACGCCGCCCCAGGGGTCAGTCTCATACACCGGCGAGACAGCCACCGCCGCTTCTCCCAGGCCGTCGACGACCGATTGCAGCCGGGCCAGCCGATCACCCAGGTTGGAGCCGACCGACAGCACCGCCCGCGTCATACGGCGCCGCCGGCCGGGACTATCGAACCCCGGCCTCCGCGCCGCGAGCGCCGGACCACCACGGCCACATCGGCGAACTTCAGCGCGATCGGCGCCTGCGGCTTGTGCACCACCACCTCGACAGCGTGCACGCGCTCGTCGTCCATCACCGCATCGGCGATCTCGGCGCCGACCGTCTCGATCAGCTTGCGTGCGGGCCCGGCGACGACACCGGCGGCCAGGCGGGCCAGGGCGTCGTAGTCATAGGTGTCGGCCAATTCGTCACTCGCGGCTGCGGCGGCCAGGTCGATCCAGACGGTGATGTCGACGACGAAATCCTGCCCGCTGGCCCGTTCGTGCTCGAAGACGCCGTGGCGACCATGAACTGTCAAGCCGCGCAACTCGATTCGGTCAGCCACCGGCCCAGGCCTCCATAACTTTGAGCGCGTCAACGGAGGCCCGCACGTCGTGCACCCGCACTCCCCAGGCGCCGTGCAGGGCGGCCAGGACGGAGATGACGGCGGTCGCCGTCTCCCGCCCATCGGGCGGACGCACGGTCCCGTCCGGATCGGCCAACAGGGTACCGAGGAAGCGCTTTCGCGAGGCACCCAGCAATACCGGCAACCCGGTTGCCACCAATTCCGGCAGCGCGTGTAGCAGCGCCCAATTGTGTTGTGCCGTCTTGGCGAATCCCAGACCGGGGTCGATCATCAACTTGTCCGGATCCACGCCGGCGGCCACGGCGTCGTCGACGCCGGCCAGCAGCTCGGATCGCACTTCGTCGATCACGTCGCGGTAGTCCGGAGCCTTGTGGGGATGGTCGGTCGACACCGATCGCCAGTGCATCAGTACCCAGCGCACACCGGCTTCGGCCACCAGCGGGGCCATCGCGGGATCGGCGCGGCCGCCGGACACGTCGTTGACGATCTGCGCGCCGCCTTCCAGCGCCGCACGCGCCACATCCGCATGCATGGTGTCGATGCTGACGGTAATCCCTTGCTCCGCAAGCTCTTTGACGACGGGTAACACCCGTGACGTCTCCACCCCGGGGTCCACCCGGACCGCACCGGGCCGCGTCGACTCCCCTCCGACATCGACGATCGCCGCGCCTTCGGCGGCCAACGCCAGGCCGTGTTGGACGGCGCGCTCGGCATCGAGGTAACGCCCGCCATCCGAGAACGAGTCATCGGTGACGTTGAGAACACCCATTACCTGCACCGGCGCATCGACTCACTTACGCAGGATGAGGTCGAGCGCTTCGGCTCGAGATGCCGCACTGGTTTTGAACAGGCCGCGCACCGCCGATGTCGTCGTGACTGCGCCGGGCTTGCGTACCCCGCGCATCGCCATGCACAGGTGTTCGGCCTCGACCACCACGATCACGCCGCGTGGATCCAGGTTTTTCACCAGGGCGTCGGCGATCTGGCTGGTGAGCCGCTCCTGTACCTGTGGGCGCTTGGCGTAAAGGTCGACCAGCCTGGCGATCTTCGACAGGCCGGTTATCCTGCCGTCGACGCCGGGGATGTAGCCGACGTGGGCCACACCGTGAAACGACACCAGGTGATGCTCGCAGGTGGAGTACAGCGGGATCTCTTTGACGATCACCAATTCGTCGTGTTCCTCGTCGAACGTGGTGTTCAGGACCGTGTCGGGGTCGATGTAGAGCCCGGCGAACATCTCGCGGTACGCGCGCGCAACGCGGGACGGCGTCTCTTGCAGACCATTTCGGTCCGGGTCTTCGCCGATTGCGATCAGCAACTCGCGGATGGCCGCCTCGGCGCGTGGCTGGTCGAACGCCCCGATACGTGGAGTCGCGGTCCGGGTATCCGGCTGCGCCATCGAATCCTCCGTTCGTCAGCCGTGAGCCGGCGGGTTGGACCGGCTCACGTCCTCTGACTTCTCGTCGGCGGACTGATCGGAGTCCGATGTGGGCTGATCGGCTGGCGGATACGGCGGATACGGCGGATAGGACGGGTAGGGCTGATGGGCCTGGGCGGGGTAGCTGGGTGCGGGCTGAGGCCGTGCGGGCGCTTTCGGCGGCCACCCGGGGGCATGCCAGCCCGCCGGGGCACCGTAGTCGGGCTGGGTGGGGCCGTTCAAGGCATCGGGGCCGCCGGTGTGAGAACCGTTGGTGCGCTCCGCTTCTGCCTGCGCGGCCGCGCTAGCCCGCGCGATCGCCGCCTTGAAAGCCGGCTCGGCTACCGGCTGCGGCCAGGGTTCGCCGCGCTCGATCGCCAACTCGCCGGGCGTCTTGATCGGCGGCTTGTCCGACGGGATGCGGCCACCGAAGTCGTCGAACATGGTGAGCCGGGGGCGCTTTTCGACGTCGCCGAAGATCGCCTCCAGCTCGGGGCGATGCAGGGTTTCCTTTTCCAGCAGCTCGCCGGCCAGGGTGTCGAGCACGTCGCGGTATTCGGTGAGGATCTCCCACGCTTCGGTGTGCGCGGCCTCGATCAGCTTGCGGACTTCCTCGTCGATTTCGCGGGCGACCTCGTGCGAATAGTCGGACTGGGTGCCCATGGACCGGCCGAGGAACGGGTCGCCGTGTTCGGTGCCGTATTTGACCGCACCGAGGCGGGCGCTCATCCCGTACTCGGTAACCATGGCGCGGGCGACCTTGGTGGCCTGCTCGATGTCGGACACCGCGCCGGTGGTCGGCTCGCGAAACACCAGTTCCTCGGCGGCACGTCCGCCCATCGCGAACACCAGCTGCGCGATCATCTCCGAGCGGGTCCGCAGGCCCTTGTCTTCCTCGGGCACCGCGACGGCGTGCCCGCCGGTGCGCCCGCGGGCCAGGATCGTCACTTTGTAGACCGGGTCGATGTCGGGCATCGCCCAGGCCGCCAGGGTGTGGCCGCCTTCGTGGTAGGCGGTGATCTTCTTCTCCTGCTCGCTGATGATGCGGCCCTTGCGACGCGGGCCGCCGATCACCCTGTCCACCGCCTCCTCCAGCGCGGGGCCGGTGATGACGGTGCCGTTCTCGCGGGCGGTCAGCAGCGCGGCCTCGTTGATGACGTTGGCCAGGTCGGCGCCGGTCATGCCGACTGTCCGCTTGGCCAACCCGTCCAGGTCGGCGTCCGGGCCGATCGGCTTGCCCTTCGAATGCACCCTTAGGACGGCCCGGCGACCGGCCAGGTCGGGGTTGCTCACCGGGATCTGCCGGTCGAAGCGGCCGGGCCTTAGCAGGGCTGGGTCCAGGATGTCGGGCCGGTTGGTGGCCGCGATGAGGATGACGCCGCCGCGGTCACCAAAGCCGTCCATCTCCACGAGCAGCTGGTTGAGTGTCTGCTCACGTTCGTCGTGGCCGCCACCCAGGCCGGCGCCGCGCTGGCGGCCGACCGCGTCGATCTCGTCGACGAAGATGATGCACGGGCTATTTTGTTTTGCCTGCTCGAAAAGGTCCCGAACCCGGGATGCGCCGACGCCGACGAACATCTCGACGAAGTCGGAGCCCGAAATTGTGAAGAACGGCACACCGGCCTCCCCCGCCACGGCGCGGGCAAGCAGCGTCTTGCCGGTTCCGGGCGGCCCGTAAAGCAGCACGCCCTTGGGTATCTTGGCGCCCAGCGCCTGGTATCTGCTGGGGTTTTGCAGGAAATCCTTGATTTCGTAGAGTTCCTCGACCGCCTCGTCGACGCCGGCGACGTCGGCAAACGTGGTCTTGGGCATGTCCTTATTCAGCATCTTGGCCCGCGACTTGCCGAAGCCGAAACCCATGCGGGCACCGCCCTGCATGCGCGAGAACATCACGAAAAGACCGACCAGCAACAGCAGGGGCAGGACGTAGACCAGCAGTTCGCCCAGGATGCTGCCTTCGTTGACGACGGTGCTGACCTTGGCGCCCTTGGCGTTCAGCGCGTTGAACAGGTCGACGGCGTATCCGGTGGGGTATTTAGTGATGACCTTGTCAGAGTTCTCGGTGTCGTTACTGCCCTTCTTGAGGGTCAGGCGCAGCTGCTGTTCGCGGTCATCGATCTGGGCGCTCTTGACGTTGTCGTTGCTGATCTGCGACATCGCCACCGACGTGTCGACAGGTTTGTAGCCCCGGGTGTCGTCACTGAAGTAGAAGAACGACCAACCCAGTAGCACCACGACAGCGATCGCCGTGACGGTGCGGATCACGTTTTTCCGGTTCATCAATCATCGGCCGTGTCGGCCAGGTCCTTCCCCGATACGCGCAGCTAGAAAAGTCAAGGCTACCGCGACTGGCGATCGCCAGCTCCGGCGGAGCCGGGGCGCAGCGGGTCGCCGCGGTATTGCTTTGTGTTGACGCTGCGTCCAGGGTGAGGAAGTTCGAGTGGAGCCCGCCGTCAGCGCAGAGCCAACGCACTGGCCCCTTCTCAGTCGTGTGCCGTTGTGATTTGGTGATCCCATGCGCTCGTCTACCGAACGGTTAGTCGACACCAACGGCGCGCAGTTGCGATTGGTCGAGGCCGGGGACCGCGGGGCGCGGGTGGTGATACTGGCCCACGGCTTTCCCGAACTGGCCTACTCGTGGCGCCACCAGATTCCGGCGCTCGCCGAGGCGGGCTATCACGTGCTGGCGCCTGACCAACGCGGCTACGGCGGCTCGTCTCGTCCAGACGCGATCGAGGCCTACGACATTCACCAGCTGACCGCCGACCTGGTCGGCCTGCTCGACGATGTCGGGGCCGAGCGCGCCGCCTGGATCGGTCACGACTGGGGGGCCACGGTCGTGTGGAATGCGCCGCTGCTGCATCCCGACCGGGTCGTAGGTATCGCCGGGTTGAGCGTGCCTCCGCTGCCGCGCCCAAAGAGGGCGCCAACACAGGCTTTTCGGCGTGCCGTCGGCGAGAACTTCTTCTACATCCTCTATTTCCAGGACCCCGGGGTCGCCGACGCGGAGCTCAACGGCGATCCCGCCCGCACCATGCGTCGCATGCTTGGCGGGCTCCGGCCACCCAGCGACGACAGCGTGGTTACGCGCACGATTGCTCCCGGTCCTGAGGGTTTCATCGATCGCCTTGCGGAACCGGACGGTCTGCCCGATTGGATCAGCCAGGATGAACTCGACCACTACATAAGCGAATTCACCCGCACGGGGTTCACCGGCGGCCTGAACTGGTATCGCAACATGGACCGCAACTGGGAGACCACCTCGCAGCTCGAGGGCGCGATGATCGTGGTGCCGTGCATGTTTGTGGGCGGCACGGCCGACCCGGTGTTGGCGTTCACCCGTACCGACCGCGCTCCGGAGATAGTCAGCGGGCCCTACCAGCAGGTGATGCTCGACGGCGCCGGGCATTGGCTGCAGCAGGAGCGGCCCGACGAGGTGAACGTCGCGTTGCTGGAATTCCTCAAGGGACTCGCATGGTGAGCACGATGAGCGCACCCATGCGGTTCGGAGTCTTTATTACCCCATTCCATCCGACGGGCCAATCACCAACGGTCGCATTGGAATACGATATGGAGCGGGTCGTAGCGCTGGACCGTCTGGGGTACGACGAGGCGTGGTTCGGCGAACACCACTCCGGTGGGTACGAGCTGATCGCCTGCCCGGAAGTGTTCATCGCCGCGGCGGCGGAACGCACGAAGCACATCCGGCTGGGCACCGGCGTGGTCTCACTGCCCTACCACCATCCACTGATGGTGGCCGACCGCTGGGTGTTGCTGGATCACCTGACCCGTGGCCGGGTGATGTTCGGCACCGGCCCCGGAGCGCTGCCGTCGGACGCGTACATGATGGGCATCGACCCGATCGACCAGCGGCGGATGATGCAGGAGTCGCTCGAGGCGATCCTCGCGCTGTTCCGCGCCGGCCCCGAGGAGCGCGTCGACCGGCACTCCGACTGGTTCACGCTGCGCGATGCGCAGTTGCACGTCCGACCATATACCTGGCCATATCCCGAAATCTCCACGGCAGCAATGATTTCGCCGTCGGGACCGAGATTGGCCGGTGCACTTGGCACGTCGCTGTTATCGCTGTCCATGTCGGTGCCGGGCGGGTACGCCGCGTTGGAGAACACCTGGCAGGTGGTGTGTGAGCAGGCCGCCAAAGTCGGCCGGCCCGAGCCGGACCGCGGCGACTGGCGGGTGCTGTCCATCATGCATATTGCCGACACCCGCGACCAGGCCATCGACGATTGCACCTTCGGGCTGCTCGACTTCGCAAAGTACTTCGGTGCCGCCGGATTCGTGCCGCTCGCCAACACTGTCGAAGGCGCGCAGTCACCGCGCGAATATGTCGAAGACTATGCGGCCAAAGGGAATTGCTGCATCGGGACACCCGATGACGCGGTCGCCCATATTGAGGACCTACTGGACCGGTCAGGCGGATTCGGAACACTGCTGCTGCTCGGCCACGATTGGGCCACACCCCGAGCGACCTACCACTCCTATGAGCTGTTCGCCCGCAAGGTGATTCCCCATTTCAAGGGACAGTTGGCGGCGTCACGGTCCTCGCACGACTGGGCCAAGGCCAGGCGGGACGAGTTGATCGGCCGCGCCGGGGAGGCGGTGGTGAGGGCCATCACCGAGCACGTGTCCGAACACGAACAGGCGGGGTACTGATGCGGGCGTCGGTGTTGCGCGACGGGCGGATGGTCTACCGGGACGACGTGCCGGACCCCATGCCCGGCGCGGGCCAGGTGCTGGTTGCAGTGCGAGCGTGCGGAATCTGCGGATCCGATTTGCATTTCGCCGCGCATGGCGCCCGGGTACTGGAAATGAGCAACGAGGTCGCCGGGGATTCAGGCGGCATGAATGTCGATCTGAACCGTGACATCTTCATGGGTCACGAATTCAGCGCCGAGGTGCTGGAAGCCGGACCCGACACCGAAACTCATGCCGCGGGCACCTTAGTCACCTCCCTGCCAGTGTTGTTGTCCACCTCGGGTGTCGAGCCGATTGTCTACAGCAACAACACGATTGGCGGATACTCCGAGCGGATGCTGCTGTCAGCACCACTGCTGCTACCGATCCCCAACGGACTGGACCCCATGCACGCCGCGCTGACCGAACCCATGGCGGTGGGTCTTCATGCCGTCAATAAGTCGAACATCCAGCCCGATGAGAAGGCCCTGGTGCTTGGCTGCGGCCCAATCGGCATCGCCATCATCGCCGCGCTCAAGACACGTGGTGTCGAAACCATTGTGGCGGCGGACTTTTCACCCAAACGGCGCGAGCTTGCCGCAGTGATGGGCGCACAGCAAACAGTGGATCCCGCTCAGGGCTCACCCTTTGACGACGTCAAGGCCGCGGTGGTATTCGAGGCGGTGGGGGTACCAGGAATGATCGACGACGTACTGCGGCGGGCGCGGCCAGGCACCCGCCTGGTGGTCGCCGGGGTATGCATGGAGTCCGACACCGTGCATCCGTTCTTCGCCATCGCCAAAGAGATCAGCGTGCAGTTTTCGCTCGCCTACGGGCCGGAGGAATTCGCGGCATCGCTGCGCGCGCTGGCGGAGGGCGACATAGATGTCAGCCCGCTGATTACCGGCGAGGTCGGACTGGACGGCGTGGGCGCCGCATTCGACGACCTTGCCGATCCCGAGCGGCACTGCAAAATTCTCGTGACGCCGTAGCTTGAGGCCGAACGCCCGGCTCAGGATGACGGTCCGGTTCGTGTGAACGCTCAAGCGGCACCGCGGGCTGTTAGGCGCACCCGGGAATGACGGGCGCACATAGCCCGCGGCCTTTGATGTGGCGCGGATCGAGCTTCGGTGTCCACAGTCGCGTCAATGCATCTGAGCACGACCTCAAAGGCAGCGAAAACCAGTCACATAAGCGGTAGCGTTGTTTGCCAAGCCAACTACTCGGCAACGCATCAGCGGCGATGTGACGGGAGACAACCATGAAGCACTGCATCGTCGGAGGCCTGGCTGCCGTGCTGATGGCCGGAGGGCTGATCGCCTCAGCGCCGCCGGCCAACGCCGGCTGCCAGTACGGGGGAGTCGGCATTATCAACAAGTGTGATGGACCCATCCAGCCTGACGGCACCTGGCAACGTTGCGTGGCATTCGCGACCTGGATGCCAAGCGGCGCCAGTTCCTACCTGGTGCCCGACAAGCGCTGCAATGTGATAGGTCCCAACCAGTACCCGGGGGGACTCGCTTTCGCCGACCCACCGACGCACATCGACGACTGAGCCGGCGACCCGGGCGCCTTCCAACAGGTGAAATGCGCATGCAGCATCCTGGCGGAAGGAGCCAGCGCCATGTCCTCTAAACCTCGCCGCAGCATATTCGTCTACATGATCGGGGCGGCTCTCATCGTGATCGGCCCGCTCGTGGCCATCGGCGTGTCCGTCTTTGTCGTGGTCTGGCAGACCAGTAAGGCGCCCACCGACGACCACGGCTTCGGTAACACCCAGGCCACCATGGTCCATGTCGACGCCGGTGGATCAAAAGCGATCTACACCACCGCGCCGTCTGGGAGCAACATCCGCTGTACCGCGTACAGTCACCAGGAGGAACCCCCCATTCGCCCATATCTGACATCCACGGTGGGCAAGTGGCGCGCACAGTCTTCGTTCACGGTTAAGCAGGGCGGTAACTACCGCATCAGCTGCTCCGGGCCCGCCGATGCTCGCTATGCCGTCGGGGAGTTCATCACAACCGAACAGTTCAATCGACTATTTCTGGCTCTGTTCTTGGGAATTGGCGGGGGTGGGGTGATGGTCCTCGCCGGCCTCGTTGTGGTGCTCGTGACCGCGGCCCGCCGGGGCCGTGCCAAAAGGCAGGCAATGCCAATGCAATACCCGCAGCAATGGCCTCCGCGCACCTGACTAACAGCATCCAATCGCCAGCCAATAGGACCGCGCCGAATTCACGTGCGCGACATGGTGTTTCTGCTCAAGGGAGACCCACTATCCGCCCGTCGTGCGCGCCTAAGACGTTAGGGTGCCAACCATGCCGATCCCGAAGAGCGCCACGAAGTCCGTCCGCAAGTCGATCGCTCTGGCCGTCGTCGTGTTAGCCCTGTCCTGCGCAGCGGGGTGCAACAAACACGATGCGCCGAAGTCCGGCGCCAACCCCCGCCAAGCGACAGTCGTCGGGTCAGGACAGGTCCAGGGCGTCCCGGACACCTTGACCGCCGACGTCGGGATCGAGTTCACCGCACCCGACGTCACCACCGCGATGAACCAGACCAACGACAGGCAGCAGGCCGTCGTCAATGCGCTCACCGGCGCCGGCCTGGACCGCAAGGACATCAGCACCACCCAGGTCAGCCTGCAACCGCAGTACGGCAACCCCGAGCCCGGCGGGGCCGCCACCATCACCGGCTACCGCGCCACCAATGCGATCGAGGTCAAAATTCACCCCACCGACGCCGCATCGAGGCTGCTCGCCTTGATCGTCACCACCGGCGGCGACGCCACCCGGATCAGCTCGGTCAGCTACTCCATCACCGACGACTCGCAGCTGGTGAAGGACGCGCGGGCGCGGGCGTTCCAAGACGCCAAGAACCGCGCCGACCAGTACGCCCAGCTGTCCGGCCTGCGGCTGGGCAGGGTGCTGTCCATCTCGGAGGGAACCGCGGCAACGCCGACGGCGCCGGCGCCGTCCAGAGCCATGATCCCTGTGCCGCTGGAACCCGGGCAGCAGACGGTCGGCTTCACGGTGACCGTGGTGTGGGAGCTCGACTAACCCTGGTAGACCCGGGGATCCAGCGTCCCGATGTAAGGCAGGTCGCGGTAGCGCTCGTCGTAATCCAGGCCATAGCCGACGACGAAGTCGTTGGGGATGTCGAAGCCGACGTAGGAGATCTCTACATTGGCCCCTACCGCGTCGGGTTTGCGCAGCAGCGTGCATACCCTCAGCGTGCGCGGGTGCCGGCTGGTCAGGTTGCGCAGCAGCCATGACAAGGTCAGGCCGGAGTCGACGACGTCCTCCACGATCAGCACGTCGCGGTCGTGGATGTCGCGGTCGAGGTCCTTGAGGATCCGCACCACCCCGGACGACGACGTCGAGGACCCGTAGGAGCTGACGGCCATGAACTCGAACTGGGTGGGCAACCCTATCGAGCGCGCCAGGTCCGTGACGAAGATCACGGCGCCCTTGAGCACGGTGATCAACAGCAAATCCTGGCCCGAGCTGGCCGACAGGTCCCGGTAATCGTTGCAGATTTGTTCGCCGAGCTCGACGATGCGGGCCTGAATCTGCTCCTCGGTGAGCAGGACCGACTTGATGTCCCCCGGGTACAGCTCGGCCGTCACGACCACAGCGTGCCACGCCGACGGGCGAACAACCAACGCGATCGTCAAATTGGCTCGTGCCGCAACGTCAGCACGCCATCGTGCCGTCCGGCGATCAATCGCTGACCGCGCAACGTCGACCCGACCGCCACGCCGCCCTGCCCCCGCCACCCGGTGACCAGCGTGTCCACCCCGCGGATCTGTTTGTCGGTCAACCCGGTCGCGCCGCCGGCCAGCAACCAGCCGCGGATGACCCGGCGCCGAACCGCGTCGGGCAGCACGGTCAGCGCCGCGGTGTCCAGTGCGGAGCCCGACCCGGAACCCACTTGGGCCGCGGGCAGCGCCTGCGCGGCCAGCCCGTCGATCAGCTCGGTATCCTCGCGCAGCGCCGTCGCGGTGCGGGCCAGCGCCTCGGCGACACCGCCGCCCAGCACGTCCTCCAGCAGCGGCAACACCTCGTGCCGCAACCGCGCACGAGTGAAGCGCCGGTCGCTGTTGTGCGGGTCCTGCCAGGCCGTCAGCCCCAACTCGGCGCAGGCGGCAAGCGTGACAGCGCGCCGAACACCGAGCAGCGGCCGGCACCACGGCGGATCATGTGGCCGCATCCCGGCCAGTGAGCGCGGCCCCGAACCGCGGCCCAGCCCCAGCAACACCGTCTCCGCCTGGTCGTCGAGCGTGTGGGCCAACAGCACCGGTCCCCCTTGATACGCGTTCAACGCGGCATAGCGGGCGGCGCGCGCGGCCGCCTCCGGTCCGCCGTCGTTGCCGACCTGCACGCAAACGACTTGTGCTTCAACACATCCCAACGCCAACGCCTGACCGCGGGCGTTGCTGGCGACCTCCGCCGAGCCGTCCTGCAGGCCGTGATCCACGATCATTGCCGTGGTGGGCCGCAGCCCGGCCGCGACGGCGGTGAGGGCCAACGAGTCCGGTCCGCCGGACAGCGCCACACACCATTGCTCGGCGGTCACCCGATACGTCTTGACGAACGCCTCGACAGCCGCGTGCAGCTGCCCTACAGCACCCTGTCTATCCATTGCTGCGGATCCTCGATCTCGGCGGGCAGCGGCAGGGTCTCGGGATCCGACCAGACGGTATTGAACCGCTCCATTCCGACCCGGCCCACTACATGGTCCACGAACGCCTTACCCCGGGTGTACTGGCTGAGCTTGGCGTCGATCCCCAACAGCGCGCGCAGCAACCGCTGCAACGGCGGTTGCTTGCGCTGACGACGTTCATCGAAGCGACTCCGGATCGTCGCTACCGAGGGCACCACCACCGGCCCGACCGCGTCCATCACGTGGTCGGCATGGCCCTCCAGCAGGGTGCCGAGCACCAGCAGGCGATCCAGCGCTTGGCGCTGCGGCTCGGACTGCACGGCACGCACCAGGCCGAGAATCCCCGAGGCGCCGGGGTCCGTAGACCCTGACGCACCCCGGTTGCGGGCGAACTCGGCCAGCCGGCTCACCACCTGCCCGATATCTTCCCCGGCGTCGCGGGTCAACAGCGCCAGAGACTGCGACATGTAGTCGGCCAACCATGGGTTGGCGGTGAACTGAACCCGATGCGTCACCTCGTGCAGGCACACCCACAACCGGAAATCCGAAGGCTTCAAACGTAATTGGCGCTCAACGGCGATGACGTTGGGATACACCAGCAGCAGGCAACCCCGTTTGGCGGCACTGAACGGGTCGTACTGCCCGAGGATGCCCGAGGCCACGAACGCCAGGACGGCGCCGGTCTGCGCCCCGGTGATCCGGCCGGTGAGAAAACGGCGCGGCTTGTCGGTTCCATTGGTCATCACCCGCATCGACTCGGCGGCGGCACGGATCCACTCCGAGCGATCAACTATGCGGGCCGCCGGCACCGAGCCGCTGGTGACCAGGCCGGTGACATCGCGCACCGGCGGTTCGGCCTTCGCCGCCGCGCTGGTCAGCTCGTCGATTGCCTGACGGCGGGTGTAATCGGTGGCCGGCGGACCCGGGCGGGCCAGCCGTGCTCCGACGGTCGCAGCGAACTGCCAGTCGACCGCCGTGCCCAGCGTCAGGTCCGACGGAGCGGTCACGGCGCGCACCCGCAGAACCACACCTTGGTGGCCAGCGCGTCCAGGGCGTTGCGGCCGTTGGGACCGGCTTCGTTGGAGAGGAAAGCGAAGGTGAGCACACGTCCGCTGCTGTCGGTCAACACGCCGACCAACGAATTGATGGCCGTCAACGAGCCCGTCTTGGCCCGCAGCCAGCCCGCCGGCCCCAGGTTGCTCGCCGTATCCAGGAACCGATCGGCCAGCGTGCCACTGCCGCCGGCGATCGGCAGCAAATCCAACAGCGACCGCAGCGCCGGTTGATCGGGCCCGGCTGCCGCCTGCACCGTGCCGTCGAGCGTCTTCGCGGTGAGGCGGTCGTTGACCGAAAGCCCACTGGAATCCACCAGCGCTGCACCGGAGGTGTCGACGTGCGCGGTGCTCAACCGGTTGGTCACCGCGTCCACCGCGCCGGCGAAGCTCAGCGGACGGTGCATGGCCGCCGCCACTTCACGGGCGATCGATTCGGCCATCACGTTGTCCGAGGCGTTCATCATCTGGGAGAGCCGCTGAATCAACGGCGCCGATTGCACCACTGCCAGCTGGCGCGCCCCTGACGGTGCGTTGCCGATCGTCACGGTAGCCGGATTGAGGCCCAGCCCGATCGCCAATTCCCGCCCGGCATCCAGCGCCGGGGTCTTGGACCGTCGTGAGTTGACGGTGGTCGGCTGAATGCGGCCCGCGTCGATCATCACCGCCTCGATCGGGGCGATGTCGCCGTTGTCGATGTCCGCAGGGTCCCAGCCCGGGGCCAGCGTCGGGCCGGTGAACGCCGAGATGTCGACCTGCACCGCCGTAGGGGTCACGCCGCTGCGTTGCACCTGCTCGACCAGGTCGCTGATGCGCGCTGCACCCTTGTACCAGGTGTCGACGTTGGGCGCGGCGGCGGACAGCGTCGGGTCGCCGGCGCCGACCAACACGACAACCCCGGGTTGGGGGCTCTGGGCGGCCACCACCTTGGTACTCACCCGCGCCTGCCGATCCAGTGTCAGCAGGGCGGCGGCGGCCGTCAGCAACTTGTTGGTCGACGCCGGCACCAGCGGGAGGTCGTCTTGCCGCTGCCAGAGCTCCTTGCCGGTGAGCGCGTCGGTGATGCGGCCGCCCAGCTTGCCCAGGTTGGGGTCGTCGGCAACCGGCGCCAACATGGCCGCCAGCGCGTCGACGGCCGGTGTCCCGGCGGTGTCCGCGACGGGGGTCACACCGGGCTTGACCGTGGGCGCCCGCGGGGGCGCCACCGTCACCCGCGCGCTGGGGCTGCTGTGCGCCGTGGTGAAGAACACGCCGGCGGCCACCACGGCGGCGACAACCGCCAGCACGGCCGCACCCACGAGTACGTACGTGAGGCGTCTGCGCCAGCGACTGGGACCCATCACTCTCCTTGCCTGCCCGGCCCTGCACGGCCCGGCCAATTTCGCGGACACTGCCAATTTCTCGGACACTGCCGCTTTTCTGGACACCATTGTGCCGGACTAGGGTTTAGGCCCGACGCAACTGACTCCCACCTCTTGCCTCACCGTTATGAAGGAGCCGACACGGTGCAATTCGACGTGACCATCGAAATCCCCAAGGGCCAGCGCAACAAGTACGAGGTCGATCACGAGACCGGGCGGGTGCGCCTTGACCGCTACCTATACACCGCGATGGCCTACCCGACCGACTACGGCTTCATCGACGACACCCTGGGCGAGGACGGCGACCCGCTCGACGTCCTGCTGTTACTGCCGGAGCCGGTGTTCCCAGGCGTGCTGGTAGAGGCGCGGCCGGTGGGCATGTTCCGGATGGTCGACGAGCACGGCGGCGACGACAAAGTGTTATGCGTTCCGGCCGGCGACCACCGGTGGGACCACATCCAGGACATCGACGACGTCCCCGCCTTCGAGTTGGACGCGATCAAGCACTTTTTCGTGCACTACAAGGACCTGGAGCCCGGCAAATTCGTCAAGGCCGCCGACTGGGTCGGCCGCGAGGACGCCGAAGCCGAGGTGCAGCGCTCGGTGGAGCGGTTCAAGGCGCACTGAGCCGGCTGCATCGTGACCGAGCTTGGCGAGGGACTGGCCGGGCCCGTCGCACGTGCCAGCGTCGCCCGGGTCGGCATCGCGACGGCGGTCACCGCGCTCTGCGGCTATTCGGTGATCTACCTGGCCGCCCGCAATCTGGCTCCGGCCGGCTTTTCGGTCTTCGGCGTGTTTTGGGGGGCATTCGGGCTGGCCACCGGTACCACCTTCGGTCTGCTGCAGGAGACCACGCGGGAGGTTCGCTCGGCGGCGTACCTGCACGCCTTGCCCGGCCCACGCACCCACCCGATGCGGGTCGCGGGGCTGGTCGGGATCGCGGCAGCGGTCGCGATCGCGGTCAGTTCGCCACTGTGGAGCGGGCGGATATTCGTTGAGGCGCGCTGGCTTTCGGTGGGATTGCTCAGCGTCGGGCTGACAGGGTTCTGCCTGATCGCCACCCTGATGGGCATGCTGGCGGGCACCAACCGGTGGACCCAATACGGGGCGCTGATGGTGACCGACGCGGTGACCCGGGTGTCGGTCGCAGGGGCCGCGTTCGCGCTCGGCTGGGGGCTGACCGGCTTCTTGTGGGCGTCGGTGGCCGGGTCGGCCGCGTGGCTGATCTTGCTGGTGAGTTCGCCCTCGGCACGCGCGGCGGCCCGCCTGCTGACGCCTGGTAGCACCGCCACGTTTTTGCGGGGAGCCGCGCATTCGATCACCGCCGCCGGGGCGAACTCGGTTCTGGTGATGGGGTTTCCGGTGCTGCTGAAGCTGACTTCGGATGCGCTCGGGGCGGCGGGCGGGGTGATCATCCTGGCCGTGACGTTGACGCGGGCGCCGCTGCTGGTGCCGTTGACGGCCATGCAGGGCAACCTGATCGCCCATTTCGTCGACGAGCGCACCCACCGCCTCAAGGCGCTGATGGTGCCCGCGGGGATCATCGGCGGGATCGGCGCGGTCGGAGTGCTGGCGGCGGCCCTGGTGGGTCCCTGGCTGTTGCGGGTCGGGTTCGGCGCGCAGTACCAGGCCAGCGGCGCCCTGCTGGCCTGGTTGACCGCGGCAGCGGTGGCCATCGCCATGCTCACCCTGACCGGGGCCGCTGCGGTGGCCGCGGCGTTGCACCGGGCATATTCGGTGGGTTGGGTCGGCGCGACAGTGGCGTCCGGTCTGTTGCTGCTGTTGCCGCTCCCGCTAGAGACGCGGACGGTGGTGGCACTGCTGTGTGGGCCGCTGGTGGGGATCGGCGTCCATCTGGTGGCGTTGGCGCGCGCGGGACGCTAGAACCTGGTCGGACGTGTACCTGTGGGCTTAAATGGGCCTGAATGAACACTGAACCGCGCTACTCGGGCATCTGGATCGTCGTTCCCGCCTTTAACGAAGCCAAGGTCATCGGAGAGGTCATCGCCGATCTCCGCTCCGTCTTCGACAACGTTGTGTGCGTGGACGACGGCAGCACCGACGACACCGGCGAGATCGCCAGGCGCGCCGGGGCCCATCTGGTGCGTCACCCCATCAACATGGGCCAGGGCGCGGCGATCCAGACCGGGATCGAGTTCGCCCGCAAGCAGCCCGGTGCGCGGATTTTCGCCACGTTCGACGCGGATGGCCAGCATCGCGTCAAGGATCTGGGCGCGATGGTCGACCGGCTGGCCATGGGCGATGTTGACGTGGTGATCGGAACGCGGTTCGCGGGGGCAGAAGGGGTTAAGCCTCCATTCCTGAAGCGGATCGTGCTGCGCACCGCCGCACGGCTGAGCCGGCGCGGCCGACGCCTTGGGCTGACCGACACCAACAACGGGCTGCGGGTGTTCAACAAGAAGGTGGCCGACGCGCTGGACATCACCATGAGCGGCATGAGCCACGCCAACGAGATCGTGATGATGATCGCCGAAAACAACTGGCGCGTGGTTGAAGAACCGGTCGAGGTGTTGTACACCGAATACTCGAAGTCGAAGGGGCAACCCCTGCTCAACGGCGTCAACATCATTTTCGACGGGTTCCTGCGAGGGAGGATGCCACGGTGAAAAGGATCGAAAAGTGAACTGGATCCAGGTGCTGCTGATCGGGTCGATCGTCGCCCTTTTGGTCTATCTGCTGCGGTCGCGGCGCAGTGCGCGGTCGCGCGCGTGGGTCAAGGTTGGTTACGTCTTGTTCGTGCTGGGCGGCGTCTACGCCGTGCTGCGGCCCGACGACACCACCGTGGTCGCGCACTGGTTCGGGGTGCGCCGCGGCACCGACCTGATGCTCTACGCGCTGATCATGGCGTTCAGCTTCACCACGCTGAGCACCTACATGCGGTTCAAGGACCTGGAATTGCGTTACGCGCGACTGGCCCGCGCCGTTGCTTTGGAGGGCGCGCAGGCGCCCGAGTCAGCGCGCTAACGTCGCCGCGCCCAGCGTGAACTGAGGGCGAAGAATCGCTCGGAATCCCGCCCTGAGTTCACTTTCGGCGAGGGTCACCCCGTGTGCAGCTTGCGGAAGTACTCCACCGTCCGGAGCAACCCGTCTTCCAGCTGAATCTGGGGTCGCCAGGCCAAAACCCGTTCGGCTAAGCCGATGTCGAGGCAGGACCGCTTGAGGTCGCCCAACCGCGGTGGATGAAACTCTGGGTCGTCGGGCCCACCCACCGCCGCCGCCACCGCGGTGTGCAATTGACGGTCCGAGGTTTCGATGCCGGTGCCGACGTTGAAACGTTGCCCGCCGCCCGCTTCGCCGGACGCGCGGACGAACGCGTCCACCACGTCGTCGACGAACACATAATCGCGGGTGTTCGTGCCGTCGCCGAACACCTTGGTGGGCTTCCCCGACAGCAGCGCCTGCGCGAAGATCGCCACCACTCCGGCCTCGCCGTGCGGATCCTGGCGCGGCCCATAGACATTCGCCGGCGCGATGTGCGAACACTCCAGGCCGTACAGGTGCCGGAAGGTGTTCAGGTAGATCTCCCCCGCCACCTTGCCCGCGGCATAGGGCGAAGCGGGATCAGTCGGGTCGTCCTCAGAGGTCGGATATCTAGGTGGGGTGCCATAGATGGATCCACCCGAGGAGGTGTGCACGACCTTGCGGACTCCCGCGCTGCGGGCCGCCTCGGCCAGGCGAACCGTACCGATGACGTTGACCGAGGCGTCGAATTGCGGGTCGGCCACCGAATGCCGGACGTCGATTTGGGCCGCCAGGTGGAATATCACCTCGGGTCGGTGCTCGTCGAAGATGGCCTGCAGGTCCGCGGTGACGATGTCGGCCTCGGCGAAGAAGTGATCGGGATGGTCGGCCAGATGCTCGAGGTTGGTCGCTTTCCCGGTGGCGAAGTTGTCCAGTCCCACGACGGTGTGGCCGTCGGCCAGTAAGCGGTCGACTAGCGTCGACCCGATGAAACCGGCTGCCCCGGTGACCAGTACGCGCACCGGCCAACCATACCGGTGGGTCATTGCGGTGGCCGCGCTGCTGATTGCGCTGCAGCTGGTGGTCCGCGCGCTGCTGGCTTTCGACGGCTATTTCTACTGGGACGATCTGATTCTGGTCGGGCGGGCCGGAACGCACGGCCTGCTGTCGCCGTCCTACCTGTTCGACGACCACGACGGCCACATGATGCCGGGGGCGTTCCTGGTCGCCGGCGCCATCACCCGGCTTGCGCCGCTGGTGTGGACCGGGCCGGCGATCAGCCTCGTGGTGCTGCAGTTGCTGGCCTCGCTGGCGTTGCTGCGCGCCTTGCATGTGATCCTGGGCTGGCGGCCGGTGCTGCTGATCCCGTTGACCTTCGCGCTGTTCACTCCGCTGGGCGTGCCGGGGTTTGCGTGGTGGGCTTCGGCGCTGAACTCGCTGCCGATGCTGGCGGCGCTGGCCTGGGTGTGCGCCGACGCCGTGCTGCTCGTCCGCACCGGCCGTCAGCGGTACGCCGTGACCGGTGTGCTGGTGCATTTGAGTGGTCTGTTGTTCTTCGAGAAGGCCGCGGTTATCCCGTTCGTCGCCTTCACCGTGGCCGCGCTGCTGAGCCATGTGCAGTGCGACCCGACGGTGGTGCGCACGGTGTGGCGTGGCGGTGCGCGGTTGTGGTCGGCGTCGCTGGCGTTGACCGTCGGCTGGGTGGCGCTGTATCTGGCGGTGGTGAATCAGCAGCGCTGGAGCTCCGACCTGTCGATGACGTGGGACCTGTTGATTCGGTCGATCACCCACGGCATCGTGCCGGGCCTGGCGGGCGGTCCGTGGCACTGGGATCGCTGGGCGCCGGCGTCGCCTTGGGCAACGCCGGGACGACTCGTGACGGCGCTGGGATGGTTGGTGCTGGCTGGCGCATTCGCGTTGTCGCTGGTCCGTAAGCGGCGCATCGGGGTGGTGTGGCTAACCGCTGTTGGCTATGCCCTCGCTTGTCAGGTGCCGATCTATTTGATGCGGTCCTCGCGGTTCACCGCGCTCGAATTGGCCCAGACCTTAAGGTATTTCCCGGATCTCGTCGTCGTGCTGGCGCTGCTGGCGGCTGTCGCCTTCTGTGCACCGAACCGACCCAGCGCTTGGCTGGATGCGTCTCCCCGGCGCTCGGCAGTGACAGTCGTTGTGGCCCTGGCATTTCTGACCAGCTGCCTGTACTCGACGAAGACGTTCTTGACGTCGTGGCGGGATAACCCCACCCAGCCCTACCTGCAAAACGTACGCGCCAGTCTTGCTGCTGCACAAGCTGATTCGAGCGATCCGCTGCTCGACCAGGAAGTCGATCCGCTGGTGTTGCAGCGCATGGCGTGGCCGGAGAACATGGCCAGCCACATGTTCGCTCTACTGCGAGCAAGACCCGAATTCGCGACGGCGACAACCCAATTGCGGATGTTCACCAGCTCGGGACGCCTAGTCGACGCGAGAGTGACCTGGGTGCGGACCATCGTGGTAGGACCCACGCCGCAGTGCGGCTACTTCATCCAGCCGGACAAGCCGGCCCGCTTGAACTTGGACGGCCCGCTGCTGCCCGCCGACTGGACGGTCGAGCTGAATTACCTTGCCAACAGCGACGGTTCGATGACCCTGTCGCTCTCCGACGGCCCGGAGCGCAAAGTCCCCGTGCATCCCGGCCTCAACCGGGTATTCGCCCGGCTGCCCGGCGCCGGGGACGCGATTACCGTGCGGGCCAACACCGCTGCGCTGTCGTTGTGCATCGCATCCGGACCGGTGGGATTCCTGGCGCCGGCCTGACCGCACCCGCGCTCACCGCCGGCGTTCGATGAACCCGGGAACGCCCGACGCCTGGCGCGGACTTGACGCCACGGCGGAAAAATTGGATCCGAATTGGAGCCGCCTGGGAGAATCGAACTCCCGACCTATTCATTACGAGTGAATCGCTCTACCGACTGAGCTAAGGCGGCCTGCGCGCATAACGGGCGGCCCGAGTCTACGGCAGCCGGGCTGACTCACCCAAGTTCCTGGCCGATGGTGGCCACCATGGCGTCGACGGCGAACTTGGGTTTGACGTTGATCGCCAGCGCTTCGCGGCACTCGAGCACGGCTTCGACGCAGCGCAGCAGCCGCTCGGGGGTGGCGTGGGCAGCCAGCGCCGCGACACGCTCAGCCATGTCCGGGTGGTTGGCCCGCACTTTTCCGGCGCGGGCCGCTACCACCAAGGCATCACGGAAATAGGTCGCCAGGTCGATTAGCGCCCGGTCCAGCGCGTCGCGCGACGCCCGCGTCTGACGGGACTTCTGCCGTCGCTCCAGGTCCTTGAGCGCCCCGGCGGCGCCGCGCATCGCCGTCGCAGTGCCCTTCCCGGTGCCGCCGGCCCCGAGCGCCGTCCGCAGCTCCTCCGTCTCCGCCTCGGCGCGCTCGGCGGTCAAACCCACGGCCTCGACTTCCGCCGCGGCCACCAGCTCTTCTGCGGCCTGGTAGGCGCGCGCAGGCCGTATCGCGTCGCTCACCAGCTGCAGCGCGCTTTCCCGCCGCTGCCGGGCATCCCCGTCGGTGGCCAGCCGGCGCGCCCGGCCCACGTGCCCACCGCTGACCGAGGCCGCCCAGCCCGCCGCATCGGCGGCCAGGCCGTCGCTGTCGACCAGCACCCGGGCGATCGCCTCGGGCGACGGCGTCACCAGCGCGACATGCCGACACCGCGAGCGCAGCGTGATCGCGATGTCCTCGGGATCCACCGACGGCGCGCACAACAGGAAAACTGTCGATGGCGGCGGCTCCTCCACCACCTTCAGCAGGGCGTTCGCGGCGCCTTCCGTCAGCCGATCGGCGTCCTCGATCACCACGATCTGGTGGCGCCCGGTGGTCGGGCGGCGCGACGCGATCTGCACGATGGCGCGCATCTCGTCGACCCCGATGGACAGGCCTTCGGGAATCACACGCCGCACATCGGCGTGGGTGCCCGCCATTGTCGTCGTGCATGCCCGACACTGCCCACACCCCGGCTCGCCGTCCTCGGAATCGCGGGTGCACTGTAGCGCCGCCGCGAAGCACACCGCCGCCACCGAGCGGCCCGAGCCGGGCGGGCCGGTGATCAGCCAGGCATGTGTCATAGTCCCGCGCGCGCCGAGACTGTGACCGGTATCACCGCGGGCGGCTTTGGCGGCCGCGATCAGCTCGGCCTCGACGGCCTTCTGGCCTACCAGCCGGGTAAACACTCCAGACATCACCGGCAACACTATTGACCCCCACCGACAGATACCTAGCGGCCACCGTTTCGCGACAATTCCGTGATCTTCGCCCGCCTTTCGGGGTCGAAAGGCGACTTGCCGAGGCCCTTGGAGTTTTCCGACAAGTCCCCGCCGACCGATACGGTGAGCAGATGACAACCGCGGCAACACTGCCCGGACGGATCAACGGGTTCGTCCGGTGGGTGGTGCGCACGCCGTGGCCGCTGTTCTCGCTGAGCATGCTGCAGGCCGACATCATCGGTGGCCTTTTCGTATTGGGCTTTCTCCGTTACGGCATGCCGCAACAGGACCGCATCGAACTGCAGGATCTGCCGAGGCTCAATCTGTTCATCTTCCTCGGCTCCGTGATATTCCTGTTCCTTGCCACGTTCGTGGTCAACCTGATCATGCTGCGGCCGGTATTCCGCTGGCAGCGCCGCGACAATCTGCTCGCCGAGGCCGATCCGACCGCCACCGAGCTGGCCCGCAGCCGGGCGCTGCGGATGCCCTTCTACCGCACGGTGATCGGCATGGTGTCCTGGTGCATCGGCGGCGTGGTGTTCATCCTCGCCAGCTGGTCGGTAGCCAGATACGCCGCTCCCGTCGTGGCCGTCGCCACGGCGTTGGGCGCCGCAGCGACCGCGATCATCGGCTACCTGCAGTCCGAGCGGGTATTGCGGCCGGTGGCCGTCGCCGCGCTGCGCAGCGGCGCGCCGGAGAACGTCAAGGCGCCGGGCGTCATCTTGCGGCAGATGCTGACCTGGATGCTGTCCACCGCGGTGCCGGTGCTGGCCATCGTGCTGGCCATTGCGGCGGACAAGGTTTCGATCCTGCACGCCTCGCCCGAAAAGCTGTTCAATCCGATCCTGCTGCTGGCGGGGGTGGCGCTGGGCATCGGGCTGATCAGCACCCTGCTGGTGGCGATGTCCATCGCCGATCCCCTGCGCCAGCTGCGCTGGGCGCTCTCCGAGGTGCAGCGCGGCAATTACAACGCCCACATGCAGATCTACGACGCCAGCGAGCTGGGCTTGCTGCAGGCCGGGTTCAACGACATGGTGCGCGACCTGTCCGAACGGCAACGGCTGCGCGACCTGTTCGGCCGCTATGTCGGCGAGGACGTGGCCCGCCGGGCCATCGAGCGCGGCACCGAGTTGGGCGGCCAGGAACGCGACGTCGCGGTGCTGTTCGTCGACCTCATCGGCTCGACCCAGCTGGCGGCGACCAGGCCGCCCGCCGAAGTGGTTCATCTGCTCAACGAGTTCTTCCGCGTGGTTGTCGACACCGTCGGCCGGCACGGCGGATTCGTCAACAAGTTCCAGGGCGACGCCGCGTTGGCGATCTTCGGTGCGCCAATCGAACACCCGGACGGCGCCGGTGCGGCGCTGGCGGCGGCCCGTGAGCTGCATGACGAGCTGCTGCCGGTGCTGGGTGCCGCGGAGTTCGGCATCGGGATCTCGTCCGGCAGGGCCATCGCCGGCCACATCGGGGCTCAGGCCCGGTTCGAGTACACGGTGATCGGCGATCCGGTCAACGAGGCAGCCCGGCTCACCGAGCTGGCCAAGCTCGAAGAGGGCCATGTGCTTGCTTCGGCGATCGCCGTCAGCGGCGCGCTGGACGCCGAAGCCCTGTGCTGGGATGTCGGCGAGATCGTCGAGCTGCGCGGGCGCTCCGCCCCGACGCAGTTGGCCCGGCCGCTGAATCTAGCTGTCCCCGAGGAGATTTCGCGTTCAGAAGTGTCCAGCGACGTGTCCGGATAATCTGTCGCAGACAGACAAGACGCCCATGCCGATCGGCAACGCTAGCTGCGCTTGGCCGCCTTCTTGGCCGGCGCCTTGCGGGCGGTCTTCTTCGCGGGCCGCTTCGCCGGGCCGCGGGCCCGCCGGTCGGCCAGCAACTCCGAGGCGCGCTCGTCGGTAATCGACATCACGTCGTCGCCCTTGCGCAGGCTGGCGTTAGTCTCGCCGTCGGTGACGTACGGTCCGAAGCGACCGTCCTTGATCACCATCGGATTGCCCGACGCCGGATCGGTCCCCAACTCACGCAGCGGCGGCGCCGAAGCGCTCTGTCGGCCGGGACGTTTGGGCTGGGCGTAGATCTTCAACGCTTCGTCGAGCGTGATCGTGAACATCTGCTCTTCGGTTTGCAGCGATCGAGAGTCCTTGCCGCGCTTCAGGTATGGACCGTAACGACCGTTCTGCGCGGTGACCTCCTCACCCGACGCCGGGTCCACGCCCAGCACCCGGGGCAGCGACAGCACCTTCAGCGCGTCGTCGAGGGTGACGGTCTGCAGGTCCATCGTCCGCAGCAGGGAACCGGTCCGGGGCTTGGGGCCGGTGGGTTTCTTGCCCTTCTTCGCCGGCGCGGCGTCGCCTTGATCGCCACCGCCTTCCGACGGCGGCAGGATCTCCGTCACGTACGGGCCGTACCGCCCGTCCTTGGCCACGATCTCGTGCCCGGTAGCCGGGTCCACGCCCAGCACTCGCCCCTCTTGCGGTGTGGCGAAAAGCTCTTCGGCCACCTCGAGGGTCAGCTCGTCGGGGGTGATCGTGTCGCTCAGATTGGCCCGCTGCGGCGTGGGCTCACCGTTGTCGCCGGTCACCAACCGCTCCAGGTAGGGCCCGTTCTTGCCCACCCGGACATAGACCGGCCGGCTCTCGGTGTCGTCGAAAACCTTGATGGAGTTGACTTCTCGCGCGTCGATGCCTTCGAGATTGACGCCGACCAGCTTCTTCAGACCGCCGGAGCGGGCTACCGAATCGGGCACACCGTGGTCGCCGCCGAAGTAGAAGTTGTTGAGCCAGTTCGTGCGTCGCTCGTTGCCGGAGGCGATCTCGTCCAGCTCGTCTTCCATCGCGGCGGTGAAGTCGTAGTCGACCAGACGGCCGAAATGCTGCTCCAGCAAACCGATTACGGCGAATGCCACCCACGACGGCACCAGTGCACTGCCCTTCTTGTACACATAGCCGCGGTCCTGGATGGTCTTGATGATCGACGAGTACGTCGACGGCCGGCCGATGCCCAGTTCTTCGAGCGCCTTGACCAGCGACGCCTCGGTATAGCGGGCCGGCGGGTTGGTCGAGTGCCCGTCGGGGGTGAGCTCGACCGCGTCCAGGCGCTGACCCTGGGTCAGCTGCGGCAGCCGGCTCTCGGCGTCGTCGGCCTCACCACCGGCCAACTCGTCGACGGTTTCCACGTAGGCCTTGAGGAAGCCCGCGAAAGTGATGGTGCGGCCGCTGGCCGAGAACACGACTTCACTGGCCGAGCCGCCGCTCACTTGGCCGTTGATCCGCAGGGTCAGCGTGGTGCCGCGCGCGTCGGACATCTGCGAGGCCACCGTGCGCTGCCAGATCAGCTCGTAGAGGCGGAATTCGTCGCCGTCCAGTTCGCGACGCACAGCGTCCGGGGTCGCGAAGGTCTCCCCGGCGGGGCGGATGGCCTCGTGCGCCTCCTGGGCGTTTTTGACCTTGCGGGTGTACTGCCGCGGCGACGCCGAGACATACTCCGCGCCGTACAGCTGGCGCGCCTGGGTGCGCGCCGCGTTGATCGCCGACTCCGACAGCGTCGTCGAGTCGGTACGCATATAGGTGATGTAGCCGTTCTCGTAGAGCCGCTGGGCGATGCTCATCGTGCGCTCGGAGGAGAACCGCAGCTTGCGGCCGGCTTCCTGCTGCAGCGTCGACGTCATGAACGGCGCATAGGGCCGCCGGGTGTAGGGCTTCTCCTCCACCGAGGCCACCGACAGTTGCGCGCCCCGGAGTCCGGTCGCCAACTCCGTCGCGCGGGCTTCGTTCAGCACTATGACGTCTGGGGTGCTTTCGCCGCCCCTACTACGCAGCCGACCCAACGAATCGAAGTCGCGGCCCGTGGCCACGCGCAGGCCGTCCACGCTGGTCAGCCGGGCGTTGAAGGTGGGCGGCTGCGCCTGAGGGTCGGACACGCTGGCGTCCAGCTTGGCAAGAATGTCCCAGTACGACGCGCTGCGGAACGCCATCCGATCGCGTTCCCGCTGCACGATGATGCGGGTGGCCACCGACTGCACCCGGCCCGCCGAAAGCTTGGGAGCAACCTTCTTCCACAGCACCGGGCTGACCTCGTAGCCGTACAGCCGGTCCAGGATGCGACGGGTCTCCTGCGCGTCAACCAGGTCGATGTCCAGGTCACGCGGATTTTCGGCGGCTTCGAGGATTGCCGGTTCGGTGATCTCGTGGAAGACCATCCGCTTGACCGGGATGCTCGGTTTCAGGGTTTCCAGCAAATGCCAGGCGATGGCTTCGCCTTCGCGGTCGCCATCCGTGGCCAGATAAAGCTCGTCGACGCCCTTGAGCAGGCCTTTGAGCTCGCTGACAGTGCTCTTCTTTTCCGGGCTGATGATGTACAGCGGTTCGAAGTCGGCGTCGACGTTGACACCCAGGCGGGCCCACGGCTCCGACTTGAACTTCGCCGGCACATCGGCCGCGGCGCGCGGCAGGTCGCGGATATGGCCCCGGGAGGATTCGACGATGTAGGAAGAGCCCAGGTAGCCGGCTAGTTTGCGCGCTTTGGTCGGCGACTCGACGATGACAAGTCGCCGCCTGCTCCCATTTCCGCCGCTGCTGCGGGCCTGCGGGTCAGCCAACTGCCCTAACGCTCCATCTCTCTATCCCGGTCCTTGGCGGACCGGGCCCGGTACGACGAGTTTGACCGGCCCGCCGCTGAAGTTCAGGTGATTTCACAGAACGCCAGCGTTCCTTTCGCCTGCGGGCACCTGACAATTTCGCACCCTTGGGCGGGCGCGCGCAAACCGGCAGGCTCTACCGGGCCGTCAAACTCGGGGCCACTGCGCCAGCGCCGCGGCGTCTCCCGGGGGTTCCCCCACGTTCTCTACCAGGCGCGATAGCCTACGACGGCCGCTGATCCGAAGCGCCGGATGACCGCCTCGGGTGCCGATCAAGGTCGGCGCAATCCCCACCCGCATCAAGGCCGACGCCAGCGGCGAATGCGTGTCCGGCGCGTGTGGATCCAGACCCAACAGGTAGCGGTCGGCCTCCGGGGTGCCCGCGGCCAGGGTCCACGCCCGCAGTTCCCGCGGCCCGGGCAGCCACCGCGGCGGCACCGTCTTGACCGCCCCTCGAGTCCACTCGGCGGCGATCGAACACAACAGCGGGTTTACCGACGTCCGCACCAAGGGGGTGTCTTCCTCGGTGCGCGTGATTTCGGGCTCCAAACCGGCCTCGTGGATCATCTCGGCCAGCGCCGATGCGCGCCACACCTGATCCACCACCACCGAGAGCCGCGCCCCAGAACCAACCATCACGATCTGTCCTGAAGCGGCCAGCACCCCGGAGAGATCGGCCACCGCAGGCGGCACCGATTCCGCGGTGAAGAACGAGAGCTGGCTCACCTTATCGACAGTAGGCCAGCGTGCCGATTCGCGCGCCTAAGCCTGCGGCGCGGCGGTCGTCGGTGGCGAGCCGGAAAACTCGCGCCCGACCACCCGCACCCAAACAACGAGAACCCCCCGGCCAGGACGGCGCGGGGGGTTTCGTCAGCGTCTGCTCGTCTCAGAGAGAGCGGACTCCGGTGGCCTGGGGGCCCTTAGGGCTGTGGCCGATTTCGAACTCGACCTTCTGGTTTTCTTCGAGGGTGCGGAAGCCCGAACCCTGGATCTCCGTGTAGTGGACAAACACATCTGCGGAACCATCTTCGGGGGCGATGAAGCCGAACCCCTTCTCCGCGTTGAACCACTTCACAGTTCCCTGTGGCATTTCTCGATCTTTCCTTTTCTTCTGGGTGCGGGGCACCGCCTTTCGGCGCCCCGGGCCCGCCGCGACCGCCATACCTAACGGAGTCGCCGGAACTTCACCCGACAGATAACCTCGCAGGAACCGCGGCCGCAACGTCGATCCTGCGAAAGTTTGACACGAACACAGAAGCTGCGACCGCCATCAGTCAATCACGTTCGTGGCGTCGGCGACAGACTCTTGTCACAGACGGATTCGCGAAAGGTTATTAAATGGCGAGTTTCGGGGCCGAATTGCTGGCCACCGCCCTCGCCGGTGCCCCCCCGGGTGAGCGTCCGTTGCGCCATGTCGCCGAGCTGCCGCCCCAGGCTGGCCGGCCGCGGGGGTGGCCGGCGTGGGCCGCACCCGAGGTGATCCGCGCTTTCACCGAGCGCGGGATCGAAACGCCCTGGTCACACCAGTTTGAGGCGGCAGAACTAGCTCACCAGGGCCGTCACGTGGTGGTGAGCACCGGCACCGCGTCGGGCAAGTCGCTGGCCTATCAGCTTCCCGTGCTCAACGCCCTGGCGACGGATCCGCGGGCCCGGGTGCTGTACCTGTCACCGACCAAAGCGCTGGGTCACGATCAACTGCGGACCGCCCACGCGTTGACAGCCACCATTCCGGCGCTGCGCGATGTGGCACCCACGGCCTACGACGGCGATAGCCCCGCCGAGGTGCGTCGGTTTGCGCGCGAGCGCTCCCGTTGGCTGTTCTCCAACCCCGACATGGTCCATTTGTCCGTGCTACGCAATCATGCGCGCTGGGCCGTGCTGTTGCGCGGCCTACGCTATCTCGTTGTCGACGAATGTCATTACTACCGTGGCGTTTTCGGCTCCAATGTGGCGTTGGTGTTACGTCGCCTGCTGCGGTTGTGCGCGCGCTACGCTTCCCCATCTGGCCATGCTCTGACGGTGGTCTTCGCCAGTGCGACAACGGATTCCCCGGGGGCCACCGCCGCCGAGCTCATCGGAGAGCCGGTCGCCGAGGTCACCGTCGACGGATCGCCGCGGGGGGCCCGGACGGTCGCGCTGTGGGAACCCGCGTTGCGAACCGATCTGCTGGGCGAAAACGGCGCCCCGGTGCGCCGGTCCGCGGGCGCCGAGGCGGCGCGCGTGATGGCCGACCTGATCGCCGAAGGAGCGCAGACGCTGACGTTCGTGCGGTCGCGGCGCGCGGCGGAGCTGACCGCGCTGGGCGCCCAGGCCCGGCTGCGCGATGTCGCCCCGGAGCTCTCCAGCTTGGTGGCGTCGTATCGGGCGGGATATCTGGCCGAGGACCGCAGCGCGTTGGAGCACGCCCTGGCCGAGGGCCGGCTGCGCGGCCTGGCCACCACCAACGCCCTGGAGTTGGGCGTCGACATTGCCGGGCTGGACGCGGTGGTGCTGGCCGGTTTTCCCGGCACGGTGGCGTCTTTCTGGCAGCAAGCCGGCCGGTCGGGACGACGCGGGCAGGGCGCGCTGGTGGTGTTGATCGCCCGCGACGACCCGCTGGACACCTATCTGGTGCACCACCCTGCGGCCCTGCTGGACAAGCCGGTCGAACGCGTCGTGATCGATCCGGCCAACCCCTACATCCTCGGTCCCCAATTAGTCTGTGCCGCAACTGAGTTACCGCTTGACGATGCCGAGGTCCGGTCGCTGGGCGCCGCCGCGGTCGCCGACGGTTTGGTTGACGACGGGCTGCTGCGCCGGCGGGCCGGCAAGTACTATCCGGCACCTGGTGTGGAACCGCATGGCGCCGTGGATATTCGGGGTTCCATCGGTGGCCAGATCGTCATCGTGGAGTCCGACACCGGACGGCTGCTGGGCAGTGTCGGGACCGGGCAGGCCCCAGCCTCGGTGCACCCGGGAGCGGTGTATCTGCACCAGGGCGAGAGCTACGTCGTCGACTCCCTGGACACGCACGAGGGCATCGCCTTCGTGCACACCGAGGATCCGGGCTATGCGACGTTCGCGCGGGAGATCACCGACCTCGCGGTGGCCGGCCAAGGCGAGCGAGTGACTTTCGGGCCCGTCACCCTGGGCCTGGTCCCGGTGACCGTCACCAACCAGGTCGTCGGCTATCTGCGGCGCCGGCTCACCGGTGAGGTGATCGACTTCGTGGAGCTCGATATGCCGCAGCGTTCGTTGCCCACCATCGCGGTGATGTACACGGTCACCCCGGATGCATTGGCCGGCACCGGCATTGACCTGCCCCGGATTCCCGGGTCGTTACACGCCGCGGAGCATGCGGCCATCGGACTACTTCCGTTGGTCGCCAGCTGCGATCGCGGCGACATCGGCGGCCTGTCCACCGCGATCGGGCCCGACGGGGTGGCGAGTGTCTTTGTCTACGACGGCTATCCGGGTGGGGCCGGGTTCGCTGAACGGGGCTTTCGCCAGGCGCACACATGGCTGGGTGCAACGGCCGCGGCCATCGAGGCGTGCGAATGCCCCAGCGGATGCCCGTCGTGTGTGCAATCCCCCAAGTGTGGCAACGGTAATGACCCGCTGGACAAAAGCGGTGCCGTCGCGGTGCTACGGCTGGTGCTTGCGGAGCTGGATCTGGCATCGCGCTGAGAGCTCCGATTTCCTCCGCGTACCTAGACAGCGGCGCCGCGGGGTGTGAAAGACCAAACGTCCTGCCAAGCTCTGCGCCCTGAGGTCGGAGCAACGGCCGGCGCGGCAGCGGAGGTTCCGGCAGGATGCGCCGGCCTGCTTGGTGAGGGTGGCACGGCCTCGGCGGGGTTCGGTAGCCACAGGCACGGGACGGTGGCGGGAACAGTGGCCAGCCCCGACGGGAGCTACCCATTGCCGTAGCCGCACAACCGCGAACACGGCGCCTTTGGTGCTTGATTACGTTGTGCTGCAACATAACTGCATGTGTCCGATGCCGCCCGAAGTCCCGACTGACTGAGCCGCCAATGCGGATGCACAGTCTCGCAATGGTATTGGCAGACCCCCGATCGAGGCTCGTTGCGCATTTCGGTTGATAACAATCTTGAAAAAAACTCTAGGTTCTTGTCGCCTGGCGCGATACGTTGTGTGCTGTGCATCGGGCCGGGATGCTCATCAGGTTGTCGGGGCCTGCCGGAAAGGTGTCGGATGTCGTTCGTCTCGGTCGTACCGGATGGGATGGGCGCGTCGGCAACGAATTTGGCCGGCATCCGGACTGCGCTTGATGCCGCAAGCGCCGCCGCGGCCATGCCCACCACCAGTGTGATGGCCGCGGCGGGGGACCAAGTTTCGACGGCGGTTGCCGCCGTTTTTTCTGCCCACGGCGAGGGATTCCAGGCGCTGGGCGCCCAGGTGTCGGCACTTCACGACCAGTTCGTGCAGGCCGTGACCACCAGCGCGGCGTCGTACAGCAGCGCCGAGGCCGCCAACGCCGATCCCCTGCAGACCGTCGCGCAGCGTCTGTCAAATGTGATCGCGGGGCCCACCGGGGTGTTGGCGCAGCGGTCCGCTAACGGCAACGGCGCGGCCCCGGGTCCGGGACACTTGGGCGCACCGGGCCAGAACGGCGGCAACGGAGGGGCTTCGGGGCTGTTCGGCACCGGCGGGACCGGTGGGCTGCTGAGTGCCCTGGTCCGCGGTCAACGTGGCGCCGCCCTCTGCACCACCGGCTCCGGCGGCTCCGGCGGCGCGTGCGGCAGCCCCGGCCTGCTCGCTGGTCTGGGCCGCGCGGACGACGGATCCAGGTCAACCGGCAGTCGTGTTGCGGGTGGGTCCGGCGGCGGCGCTGGCGCGGCGTTCGGCGACAGAGGCGCGGGCGGTCCCGGCGCAGCTGGCGTCGCCAATGTCAGCACCGTCTGGGGAGCCGGTGGGGCCGGCGTACATGCCGTGTTCTTCGGTGCGGCCGGTAACGGCAGCACCGGCGGAGCTGCACGATCAAGCATCGGCGTCAATCGCGCACGCGGGCGGCTGTGGCCAGTCGTCGCCATGTTCCGCCCGGCCGCCGCCTTACCCCGGCATTCGCTGAGCGGAACTGGCGTGATCTTGACGGGCGACGGCGGCGCGGGCGGAATTGGCAAGAATGACTACACCCGTGGTCCAGCAACGAGCGGCAGCGCTGGCGTCAGCGGTGCTAGCAGGAAGACGGGCGCGGGCGGTTCAGGCGGAGTCAGCGGCCGGTCAATGAGTGGCGTGGTCGGTCCGGCACCAGCTGCGGCAGCGCCGGCGACGGCGGTGTGCTCGCCGCGCCAAGAAGCGCCGGCGGCCGCCGGCGGGATCGCCGGCAGCGCCTCAGCCGGGAGCTAACCGAGTCACGCTACGCAATCCGTCGGATGGCGACCGACCCCTCGACGGTCGACTTACACGGATCTGCGGCGTGGCGGCCAGGAGCGCACTGCCTCGCTGCTGAAGCAATGCCATCAAAAAGTGCGGCGAGCGGTCGGACTACATCGAGCCGCTCGCGAACCCCGACAAACCCGGGTACAGCAGGAAAGTACCTGGTCGCGGGCATATTCGCAAACGTCGGAGCCGACGCTGTGCGTCGGCTATGATGCCGCGGCCAAGATTAATATTGTCCGGAACGTCCCAGGTCAACGATGCTTTGCGGGCAATCCACGAGAAAACGCGGTGCCAGACACCCGACGGGTGGACAATAATGGTCTGAAACCCACAACGCGTCGCGCAGCCGTTCGCCCCAATCCGGTCAGGGAGGTGTCAGATGTCGTTCGTATCGGCGACCCCGGAGTCCGTGACGGCGGCCGCCAATAATCTGGCACAGATCGGTTCGACGCTCAGCGAAGCCAACGAGGCCGCGGCAGCCCCGACAACCGCGTCCCTGGCGGCGGCCGCGGATGGGGTTTCGGCGGTGGCCGCCGCGGCGTTTAACGCCCACGCCCAGGGTTACCAGCAGTTCGGCGCCCAACTGGCGGCGCTCCACGACCAGTTTGTGCAGGCGCTGTCCGGAACCGCGACATCGTATGCGGCTACCGAAGCCTCCAACGTATCGGCGGTCCGGGATCTGCTGGCTTGATCCGCCAGCCGGCATGTCTCACAACGGGTTTCGGCCGCTGATCAGACCATCGATCGGGAACCTCGGCCCGATAGCAGCGTCCCGCAGGATCTGCGCGGCCTCCCCAGATCAGTACCATAGGCGCTATGGCCCACGACTGGTTGCTCGTGGAGACGCTGGGTGAAGAGCCCGCTGTGGTGGCGCAAGGGCGTCAGCTGAAGAACCTCGTGCCGATCACCACGTTCCTGCGTCGCAGTCCCTACCTGTCGGCCGTTCGGACCGCGATCGCCGAGTCGCTGCGGACCGGCCAGAGCCTGACCAGCATTACGCCCAAGCGTGACCGCGTGATCCGCACCGAACCCGTGATAATGAGCGACGGGTGCACCCACGGTGTGCACGTGTGGACCGGCCCGGCCGACGAGGAACCGCCCGAACGACCCACACCCGGTCCGCTCAAGTGGGACCTGACGGTCGGGGTCGCAACCGATACCCGGGAGTCGCTGGCCAACAGCGGCAAGAATCCCGATGTCGAAGTCACCTTTGGCAGGGCGTTCGCCGAAGACCTTCCGTCACGCGAGCTCAATCCGAACGAAACCAAGGTGCTTGCCATGGCAGTGCGAGCCCGGCCTGGCCAAAGTTTATGCAGCACATGGGATATCACTGATTGGCAGGGGAACCCAATCCGCATCGGCTTCGTCGCCCGCACCGCGCTGGAACCCGGAGTCGACGGCAAAGACAACCTGGTCGCGCGGGCAATGAACTGGCGCGCCGAGCGCAAGGGCCCCGTGGTCGCCACCGACGATTTGGCACAACGAATCCTCAACGGGCTGGCCCAGGCTGGAGTTCACCGCGCGCTCGTCGACCTCAACAATTGGACGTTGCTTAAATGGCTCGATGACCCGTGCACCTTCTACGACTGGCGCGGGGAATCCGACCGACCACGGGTACACCCCGACGATGAGCCCGTGATGGCTTCCATGACAAAGGAATTCGCCAGCGGGGCAGCGGGCCGCGTACTGCGGATGCGGGGATTCGATGACGATTGGGTGCCGGTACACGTCACGGTCAACCGGATTGAGCTGGAGCCCGATACGTTCGCTGGTCTAGTTTCGCTGCGGTTGCCCAGTGAAGAAGAACTCGCCGATTCGGGGCTGTCAACTGCCGAGCACGACGACACATCCTGATCGCCTACGGCATATCCGGTCCGGCCCGCGCTGCGGCGCGAGCGGCGCCCCCGAAAGCAACCGCCACCTGGACAGTAACCACCACGTCGAGACCCTGCACCTCGCAGCGGGTGGTGCCGACCCGCATCTCGCTGGCTATTGATGCTGCACGGGCGCAGGCCGATTCGTTGCCGTGCGGTAGCCACGCGGCGGCGGCCAACGCGGCCAGATCGGCGGCAGCCTGGGCCCGGTGCCGCGCCACCACCACCGAACCCAGGTACGCGCCTGCACCGGTGATGCACAACAGCACCGCGACCATCGCCACCGCGACGACGGTGGCCGAGCCGCGATCATCTCGAAGTTTCCGCGGCAGAGACCGCCCTGGCGGCAATGTCCAGCTTGGGCAACAGCTTTGAGCGTGCCACCACCGTGGCGACCAGCACATCCCCGTCCCGGCGCAGTTGTACCCGCGCGCCAGCGGGCGCGACACGGCGGGCTGCGTCCAGGGCCGACCGTTCGTCACCGCGGGCAGCCAGTCGCGCGGCCTCGCGGGCCGCGTCGACGCAACGCACCTGCATCGACAGCGCGGTGATGCCCGCAAGGCACAACACCAGCACCACCACCAGCGCGGCGATCGCGAACGCGGCCTCAACCGTGCTCGCGCCGGCACTATCAGTCAGACCTTGGTACTGAGCGCGCGACCGATGATGTTGGTCAGCGCCGACACGATGGAGTGGCCGGTGACGACGGTGTAAAGAATCGCGCCGAAGGCCGCCGCGGCGATCGTCCCGATCGCGTACTCGACCGTGGACATACCGGATTCGTCGGACGCCAGCACCACCATGCGAGCGACGAGCACGCGAAACATGTTGACCACCAATACATTCCTTCCTTTGTTTCACAGAAACCCCGACTGCAGCACATCACCGGCCAACCCGGCCACCACGGGGACGATGCCCAGGCAGACGAACGCCGGCAGAAAGCACAGGCCCAGCGGGCCCGCGATCAGCACCCCGGCCCGCTCGGCGGCTGCCGCCGCCGCGTGCCCGGCGTCCTGGCGATACTCGGCGGCCAGTTCGGCGACGCCACTGGCCAGCGCCGCGCCGGACGACGCCGATCGCCGAGCCAGCCGCAACAGCGCATCGGTCTGCGGGTCGATCGATCCGCCCGGCGGATTCGGCGGTCGCGACCACGCGATAGCCGGGTCGGATCCCAACGCCAGCAGGTCGGAGGCGCGCCGCAACACGCCGGCTAACCGCGGCGGCGCCGATGCAGCCGTCGCGGCCGCGGCGGCGGACACGGCCATGCCAGCACCCAGGCACACCGCCAAAACGTCCAGGCTGGACGCGACCGCCAGCGGGTCGGGTGCCCGGGACAGCTGCGGCCGGGGCCGGATGTCACGCGTCGGCGTGCCTGCGCGTGCACGCACCACCGCCGGGCCGGGCCCGAACCACAACGCGATCGCAAGCAGCAGCGCCGTTGCGCTCATGGCTCGCCTCCGGCTCGTTCCGGCGCTTGCTGGTGGCTCATAGCTGGACCCGATCGGTGATCCGGTCCGACCACAGCAGCCCGCCGCAGGCCAGTGTCACCCCGGCCACGAGTAGCCACCCGCCGGCGTGCCCGCCCAAAAGGAAACGCAACGGTCGAGCCCCGATCAACTGACCAAGCGCGACCCCGAGCACAGGCAGGCCCGCCAGGATCGCGGCCGTGGCGCGAGCGCCGGCCATTCCGGATGTCACTCGCGCCGAAAATCGCTGCCGCTCGGCGATATCGCATTGCGCGGCCCGCATCAGGGTGGCGATCGCCAGCCCGTGTTGGCTGGCCAGCTGCCAGTACACGGCGAGTCGTTCCCAGCGTGCCGACAGCGCCGACGACCGGGCCGACGCCCGCAGTCCCGCGGTTACGTCGGCGCCCAGCCTCGCGCGCGCCGCGACGCCGCGCAGGCAGACGGCTACCGCGCCGTCGGTTTCGTCGGCGGCGACCTCAAACGCCCGCACCGGATGAGCACCTACCCGCAATTCACCCACCAGCACATCGAGCGCGGTCTCTAGGGCGTGGCCTTCCTCGGTGCTGCGGCGCCCGCGGCGGCGACGACGGTAACGCACGGTCGCGGTCGCGCCCAGCACCGCCGCGGCCAGGATCGTCGTCAGCGGCAACACGAGCACAGCGGCAGCGGCGATGCACCCGGCGCAACAACCGACCCCACGTACGCCGATCGACCGACCCCGACCAACCGAGGCCAGGCGGCGCCGTGGCGACGAAGGCAACACCAGCAGCGCAAGGGCAAGCATCAGCGCGACACCGTTCATACCGAGCCCCGGCTGGACAGCAATCGCCGCAAATCGGCCTCCTCGCCGGTCACTCCGCGATCGGCGTGCCACACCGGGACCGCCTTGACCGGCCCATCCGTTCGGCGCAGGACGGCGACCTCGCGCAACCGTCGTCGCCCATTCCCGTCCCGCGCGACATGCAGCAGCACCTGAACCGCGGCGGCAAGCTGGCTGTGCAACGCGGCCCGATCCAGGCCGCCAAGGGCACCGAGCGCCTCCAGGCGGGCCGGGACCTCGCCGGGACTATTGGCGTGCACCGTGCCCGCCCCGCCGTCATGCCCGGTGTTGAGGGCGGCAAGCAGGTCAACCACTTCGGCGCCCCGGACCTCACCGACCACAATGCGGTCGGGTCGCATCCGCAGCGCCTGGCGGACGAGTTCGCGCAGTGGGACCTCGCCGACGCCTTCGACGTTGGCGCACCGCGCGACCAGCTTGACCAGATGCGGGTGTCGCGGGGCGAGCTCGGCGGCGTCCTCGACGCAGACGATCCGCTCAGCGGGCGAAACGGCGCCCAGCATCGCCGCCAAGAGGGTCGTTTTGCCGGCCCCCGTGCCACCGCACACCAGGAACGCGAGCCGCGCCGCGATGATCTCGGCGACCAGGACGCCGGCCTGGGGATCGATCGTGCCCGCCGCTATCAGCGCGGCCAGGTCCTGCGTGGCCGGCCGCAACACTCGCAGCGATAGACACGTGCCCTGCGCCGCCACCGGGGGTAACACCGCGTGCAGCCGCACCGCGAACGCGCCGGCGCCGATACCCGTCAGCTGGCCGTCCACCCAGGGTTGTGCGTCGTCGAGTCGGCGACCGGCGAGCAAGGCCAGCCGTTGCGCCAGCCGTCGCACAGCCGCTTCGTCGGCAAACCGAATCTGACTGCGCTGCAACCCGTTTCCGTCGTCCACCCACACCGCATCGGGCGCGGTGACCAAGACGTCGGTAGTGCCGTCCGCACTCAGCAGCGGCTCCAGGATGCCGGCGCCGGTCAGCTCGGTCTGCAACACCCGAAGGTTGGCCAACACCTCGGTGTCACCGAGCACGCCACCGGACTCGGCCCGGATCGCGGCGGCCACCACGTTGGGGCGCAGCGGGCCGGACTCTGTGGCGAGTCGCTCACGGACCCGGTCGATCAACGTGCCGGTCACGCCGCGCGTCCCGAAGCCCTACCCGAAACGGACTGTGGCAGCACGGCGAGCACCCGTCGGGCCGCCACAGCCAGCGGAGAGCGACGACGCAATCGCAGACCGCCGTGTTCCAACTGCTCGACTAGACCCGGCTGCGCCCTCATCGACGTCAGCAATGGCAGGCCGACGATGTCGGCGAACTCGGCGGCCCGCAATCCCCCGGGTGCCGGCCCCCGCACCACCAGCCCGAGGTGGGGATTGATCGCGGTCAACACGGGAGCGATCGTCGCGGTGGACGCGCAGGCCCGCACGTTGCACGGGCTGAGCAGAACGACCAGATCGGCGTTGTCCAGGGCGGCCTGAGCGGCTTCGGTCAGCCGTCGGGGCAGATCGCAGACCACCACAACTCCCCCGCGCCGGCCGGCATCGACGACGGCATCCACCGGCTCGGGGTCCAGCTCATACCCGCGCCGGACGCCCGACAGCACGCTGGTTCCCCGGTGCCGGGGCAGCGCCTCGCGCACCGCGGACCAGGTCAACCGTCCGCCCTGTAGCGCCAGATCAGGCCACCGCACGCCGGGCGCGGTTTCCCCGCCCACTAACAGATCGATGCCGCCGCCCCAGGGATCAAGATCCACCAGTAGCGTGTCGGCGGCAGTTTGCGCCAACGCGACCGCGAACAGAGAGGCGCCGGCGCCGCCACAGCCCCCGAGGACGGCGACGACCGCGCCCCGAAGCGTGTCGTCACGGGCCGATTCCGCCGCTTCGGAGAGTTCGCGGATCAGTTCCCGCTCCTGCCCGGGCAGCCTGAGCACATGGCGCGCACCCACTGCGACGGCTGCCGCCCATGTCGTCGTAGCGGCCTCGGTGGCGGTCAGGACACTGACGTGGGCACGACGCGGCAGCACGCCCTGCCCGTACTGTTCCGCCGCGGCGTGGTCGAGTACCACGGCCGCGGCCCCCAACCACGTCTTCCTGCTGGCCGATCCGGCATGAACGACCCGGATGTTGACGGCGGCGGCGACCCGGTCCAACTCGTCCCGCAAGTCGGGATCGGTCAGCATTGCCAACACGCCGGCCGCGCGGGAAGGGTGCTCAACGTCTGTCACTCGTCCACCCTGCGGCGCCGTGACGTTGGGACGCCAGTCCCAATGGCGAGATTGTGGATGAGAACGCAACTGTGCACAATCGGCCAGCTGACCAGCGGTCATCGCGCGTCCGGCAACGCGCTTCCCGCAACGCGCAGGCACTGGGACCAAGAACAGGCGGCCGAGGAAATGAATTACCCCAGAAAAGGGACGACCCCCGCCAGGGGGGGAGGAGGCGGAGGTCGTCGTGCATCAGCCCCGGGGGGTCGGGCTGATGCACCCTCGGCACAGGCCGAGTAATGCTTACTATACACATGCTAGTCCGCAGTCACGCAAGAGTGCAGACGGCAGAAAAACAGCTTGAGCCGCAATAACGTCAAAACCTCACTGGCGTTTCGGTCCAAAACCGCCGTTTTCGCCCCAACACGCCGGACCCGTCAGACCGCCGACCTATGCTGGGTCGGTGACCGTCTCCGACTCGGCCGCGGAGCAGCAAACCTCATCGCTAGCAGCGGCAAGTGACGTCCCCCGCGCCCGCACCGCAGCCTTCTTCGACCTGGACAAGACCATCATCGCCAAGTCCAGCACGCTGGCGTTCAGCAAACCGTTCTTCGATCAGGGCCTGCTCAACCGCCGTGCCGTGCTCAAGTCCAGCTACGCCCAGTTCATCTTCTTGCTGTCCGGTGCTGATCATGACCAAATGGATCGGATGCGCGCGCACATGACCAACATGTGCAGCGGGTGGGATGTGGAGCAAGTCAAGTCGATCGTCAACGAGACACTGCACGACATCGTGACTCCGCTGGTGTTCGCCGAAGCCGCAGACCTGATTGCCGGCCACAAGCTGTGTGGGCGTGACGTGGTTGTGGTGTCGGCGTCCGGAGAAGAAATCGTGGCGCCCATCGCCCGCGCACTGGGCGCCACTCACGCGATGGCGACTCGGATGGTGGTCGAAGACGGCAAGTACACCGGAGAGATCGCCTTCTACTGCTACGGCGAGGGCAAGGTGCAGGCCATCCGCGAGCTGGCGGCCCGTGAGGGCTATCCGCTCGAGCACTGCTATGCCTACTCCGACTCGATCACCGACCTGCCCATGCTCGAGATCGTGGGTCACCCCTCGGTGGTTAACCCGGATCGCGGCTTGCGCAAGGAAGCCAACGAGCGCGGTTGGCCGGTGTTGAGCTTCTCCCGGCCAGTGTCACTGCGCGACCGATTTCCGGCACCGTCGGGAGCGGCCATCGCCACCACGGCCGCAGTCGGCATCAGTGCGTTGGCCGCCGGGGCGGTCACCTACTCGCTGCTGCGGCGGTACGCGTTCTAGCAAACATTCTGGGCTCGCATGCCCATGCCGCTTTGCAACTTTCGCAGAATTAGGCCTTGCTGTGCTAAGGGTCTAGTAGTACAAAGGAAACACGGAAGCCCGGTGAGGCCAAGGTCGATCCGGAAGAGAAGGTTCGATCTCCCGACTCGGGCGCCCAGCACGGTTCCCGGCACCCACGCGGAGTCATAGCCGCGATAATGGCAGAAGTGTTGTGGGCCTGCGTAATTGCGAAGAGCGGAAAGCAGCGACGGCCCTTTGGGTGGGGCTGCAGCAGGAAGCGTCGCAAACTCGCCGAGGCCACCCACGCAACCCACAAAGTGCACGCTTGGTAACCGAGGACCGTGTTGGCGGGCGGCGATTCGAATGTATTCGGATCGTCGCCCGCTTTACATTGCGGTAATAGTTATTTCGGCGGGCCTCCAGCTACCGACTCGGCGATGTGCAATGCCTCCTGCGCACCGGCCTGTATTGCCCGGCAGCACAACACCAGCCACGCTCTCACCCCGTCCCGCGTGCCGGCAGCGAATCCGCTCGCCGCGTCGCGGTACTGGGCGCGTTGACGCATCCAACTCACCTCGGGCACACCCAGGCCGTGCGGATCTAGCCCGGTGGCAATGGTCACCAGCCGTGACACCGCGCGAGCGACCACGCCGTCCGCGCTGCCAAACGGCTTGAGCGTCAACAATTCTCCGTGTGCGACCGCGGCAACCACCGGCGCTGATGCCCTGGTGCGGCCGGTTACCAGATCGGCCAGTAACTCCAGACGTGGCCCAATCTCGGCATCAGCGCGCGGGCGGCCCAGCCGGTCAGCGTCGACCTGGTCTGCGGCGGCCAGCATGTGCAAGCGGGCCAGGGCCTGCAGCGGCGCGCGCTGCCACACGCCGACCACCGGACCTTCGCCGCCCTCGAGCGCCTGCGCCACCCGCAGTGCTCCGCCGAACACCGGATCACTCGGCGCGGGACCGCCGTCGAGCACCGCCGACGCGCGCGCCGCCCGAAGCGACGCCTCGGCGGCGCTCACTGGCCAGCCCCGCAGGTTGGCCCGGTGCCGGTGCGCCCGGCCCAGCGCGTCGCGAGCCCGGTCGCTGGCCTCTGCCACGCCAGGAAGCTCCATCAGGGCAGCCAACGGATCCGCCGTCACAGGTTGCCAACCTAGCCCCCAATGGTCGCGACCCGCTTCACCCGGCTCCGCCGCGCTCGCGACCGGGTATAGCCGCAATTAGCTCACGGGTGTAGTCGTGGCGAGGATTGGTGAACAGTTCTTCGGTGGCCGCGCGCTCCACCACGCGGCCGGCGCGCATCACCAGGACGTCGTCGGCGATCTGGCGGATCACCGCGAGGTCATGGCTGATGAACAGATACGTCAGACCCAGTTGAACCTGAAGTTCAGCGAGCAGATCCAGGATCTGCGCCTGCACCAGAACGTCGAGCGCCGACACGGCCTCGTCGCACACCAGCACGTCGGGCCGCAGCGCCAACGCCCGGGCGATCGCCACACGTTGGCGCTGACCACCCGACAGCTCGCGGGGCAGCCGGCCCAACACCGATGACGGCAACGCAACCTGATCAACGAGCTCACGCACCGCTCGCTGACGCTGCCTGCGGTCTCCGACCCGGTGGATGCGCAACGGTTCCTCAATGGCGCGGAACACCGAGTACATGGGATCCAAGCTGGCGTAAGGGTTTTGGAACACCGGTTGCACCCGGCGGCGAAACGCCAACCCCTGCGACCGATCCAGGGCACCGACGTCGAACTCGCGGTCGAAAACTACGGACCCCGTACTGGGCCGCAGCAGACCGAGCACCATCCGAGCCAATGTCGTTTTGCCCGATCCCGACTCCCCGACGATCGCCAGGGTGCTGGACCGCCGCAGCCGAAACGAGACCGCGTCCACAGCCCGAAACTCCGCCCGTCGCCATGGTCGGCCGTGCGACTCGCGGTAGACCTTGGTCAGCTCGGACGCGACGAGTATGTCGTCACCGTCTTGGCGTTCGTCCGGCACACCACGGCTCTTGCGCACGGTGTGCGACGGCGCGGCTGCCACCAGCCGCCGGGTGTACTCGTGCCGAGGATCCCACAGGATTGACTGTGCCGCACCGTGTTCCACTACCGCTCCGCGGTGCATGACGAACACCGACTCGGTTCGCTCGGCGGCCAGCGCCAGGTCGTGGGTGATCAGCAGCAGCGCGGTGCCCAGTTCGCCGGTCAAACCCTGCAGATGGTCGAGAACCTGCCGCTGCACGGTGACGTCCAGCGCCGACGTCGGCTCGTCGGCGATCAACAGTTGGGGCCGCCCGGCCAGCCCGATCGCAATCAACGCGCGCTGACACATGCCACCCGAGAGCTGGTGCGGATACTTGCCGGCTTGCTTCGCGGGATCCGGCATCCCTGCTTCGGCGAGCAGCTGCACCGCCCGTCGCCGCGCATCACGGCCATTGGTGTTGACCCGCAACGCTTCCGCGATCTGAAAACCGACCTTCCAGACCGGGTTGAGGTTGGTCATCGGGTCCTGCGGCACGTAGCCGATAGCGCGACCCCTGACCGAACGGAACAGACGGCCATCCGCCTTTGTACCGGTGGAGGTGATATCCCGCCCGCTAAATACGATGCGCCCAGCGGTAATTCGTCCGCCGGGGGCAAGCAGCCCGAGGATGGCGGCGGCCGTGGTGGACTTGCCTGAGCCCGATTCACCGACGACGGCAACGGTCTGGCCGCGCAGCACGGTCAAATCCAGTCCGCACACCGCGGGGTCATCATTGCCGAATCTGACTTCCAGGCCCTCGACCGATAACAGCGCTTCGGGGTTGTTCATGCCCGCCGCGCCCGTGACGCCGGATCCAGGGCGTCGCGCAACGCGTCGCCCATCATCATGAAGGCTAGTACCGTAATCGCCAGTGCCCCAGCGGGATAGAAAAGTATGGGCGAGCCCGCACGCAGCCGAGTCTGGAACACGTTGATATCGCCACCCCAGGACACCACCGAGGTGGGCAGGCCGACGCCCAGGTAGGACAGCGTGGCCTCGGTGACGATGAACGCCCCGAGGGTGATCGTGGCCACCGCGATCACCGGGCCCAGCGCGTTGGGCACCGCGTGTCGCAGCAATGTCTGAAACCGGGCTAGCCCCAGGGCTTTCGCCGCAAGCACATAGTCACTCGACCGCACCTCGAGGACGGCGCCGCGAGCGATCCGCGCCACCTGCGGCCAACCGAACAGGGCCAGGATGACGATCACCGTCCACACCGTGCGGTGCCGCAGAACCTGCATGAGCACGATCGCGGCGAGCAGCAGCGGCACCCCGAAGAACACATCGGCGACACGCGAAACCGCGGCGTCCAGCCAACCGCCGTAGAAGCCGGCCAACGCGCCCAGCGTCCCGCCAACGACAAACACGAGCAGGGTGGCACCCAATCCGACGGTCACCGAGGCCCGCGCACCATAGACGGTGCGCGCGTAGATGTCGTGGCCCTGCAGGTCGGTACCGAACCAGTGTGAGGCCGACGGACTCAACAGGCTCTGGCTGGCATCGGCATACGCCGGATCGGTCCCGGTAAACAGCGCCGGAAACGCGGCGACGGCAAGGATAAACACGATCAGCGCCGCGGCGAAGATGAATTTCGGCTGCCGACGCAGCTTGCTCCAGGTCATGCGCCAGAAACGGGTGTGCTCAGCCATAGCGGATCCGCGGGTCAAGAGCCGCGTAGAGCAAATCCACCAACAAATTGGTGACCAGATAAATCAGCACCAGTACGGTCACGATCGACACCACCGTCGGGGCCTCCTGGCGGGTGACGGCCTGATACAGCACGCCGCCGACACCGTGAATGTTGAAGATCCCCTCGGTCACAATCGCACCGCCCATCAGCGCCCCCAGGTCGGCGCCGAGGAAGGTGACCACCGGGATCAGTGAGTTGCGCAGAATGTGCACCGTCACCACCCGAGGTCGCGAGAGCCCCTTCGCGGTAGCGGTACGGACATAATCGGCATGCGCGTTGGCGGCCACCGCCGAACGGGTCAACCGCACCACGTAGGCAAATGACACCGAACCCAGCACGATCCCCGGCAGCAGCAGTCGCGTGAACGTCGCTCTATCACCCACTGTCACCGGCGCGATACCCAGCCGGACGCCGAACACGAATTGGGCCAGAAAGCCCAGCACGAAAATTGGGATCGCGATGATCATGAGCCCGGTTATCAGCACCGTGGAGTCGAAGATCCCGCCCGCGCGCAGGCCGGCGATCACGCCGAACCCGACGCCCAGCACCGCCTCCACCACCAGTGCGATCAGTGATAGTCGGATAGTGACCGGAAAGGCGTGTGCCAGAACATCTTTAATAGGCAGACCGGAATAAGACCGTCCCAGGTCGCCATGAACAACGCCACCGAGATAACGCAGGTACTGCAACAGAAACGGATCGTCAAGGTGATACCGCGCACGCAATTGTGTCGCCACCACGGGACTCAGCGGTCGGTCCCCGGCCAGCGCGGCCACTGGGTCACCGGGCAGCAAAAAGACCATAGCGTAGATCAGCAGCGTGGCGCCGAAGAATAGCGGGATTACTATCAAAATCCGACGCGCGATGTACCAACCCATCTCAGCCCTTGACGAGGTTCTCGTAGTCGGGCAGTCCGTTCCAGGTAACTATGACGTTGTGGACCGCCGAAGACCAGCCGACGGCGCTGATGTAATCCCACAACGGCACAACGGGCATGTCGTGCAACAGGATTCGTTGCGCGGCGTCGGCCAAGGCGTCGGCCTGCTGCAGGTTCGGCGCGCCCTCGGCAGCCGCGATCGCCGAATCGAATTCCCGGCTTGCATACCCGACGTCATTGGATCCCGCCCCAGTTCCGAACAATGGTTCGAGAAACTCGATTATTGAGGGATAGTCACCCTGCCAGCCGGCGCGAAATGCACTGCCGATACTGCGATTCGTGATCTGTGTGCGAAACCCGGCGAACGTGGGTTGCGGCGCGCCGGCCGCGTCGATACCAAGGACGTTCTTGATGCTGTTGGCCACCGCGTCCACCCAATCGCGGTGACTGGCGTCGGCGTTGTACGCAATGGCATAGCGACCACTCCACGGCGAGATCGCATTGGCTTGTGCCCACAGTTGCCGGGCCCGTTCGGGGTTGAAGTCCAAAGCGTCGTTGCCCGGAAGGTACGGGTCGAAGCCGGGCAACGACTGTGCGGTGAAATCGCGTGCCGGACTGCGGGTTCCGGCAAAGATCTGCTGGCAGATCTGCGCACGATTGATGGCCGCCGACAACGCCAGCCGGCGCAGACGGCCCTCCTCGCCGCCGAAATGCGGTAGCCGCAGCGGGGTGTCCAGGGTCTGGTTTATCGCCGCGGGTCCGGTGACCGCGTTGTTGCCCAGATCGCGCCTGTAGATTGTCAACGCGCTCGATGGAATCGTGTCCAGGACATCGAGATTCCCCGAGAGCAGGTCGGCGTAGGCGGTGTCCAGGCTGGCATAGAACTCGAACCGAAGGCCCTTGTTGCGAGCCATCCGGTTGCCGTGATAGCCGGGGTTGGGCCGCAGGTCGATCCTCACGTTGTGTTCCCACGCCGGCTCGTCCGGGCCGTCAGCCAGTTGGTAGGGGCCGTTGCCGATCGGATGCTGACCATAGGCGGTCATATCACGAAAAGCGCTGTCCGGCAGCGGGTAGAACGGGCTGAACGCTAACCGAGAGGCGAAGTCGATCGTTGGCGCCTTGAGCCGCACAGTGAACTCCAGGTCGTTGACCACCCGCAACCCCGACATGGTAATCCGCCCGGTACTTGCCGCGACGTCGTCGAACCCCTCGATCGGGCTGAAAAAGCTCTGCTGCAGTTGGGCATTGGTGCCCAGGGCGCCATAATTCCATGCGTCCACGAACGAGTGTGCCGTTACCGCCGACCCGTCGGTGAACGTCCAGCCCGGGTTGAGCGTGATCCGGTAGTTGACGTTGTCGGTGGTCTCAATCGACCGGGCCACCTCGGGCGAGGTTTTGCCGGCGGCATCCGACGACATCAGGCCGGCATAAAGCCGGTCGATAATCCGTCCACCCAGGCTGTCGTTGGTGCCGGTAGGGATCAACGGGTTCGGCGGTTCCCCGCCGTTGACCACCACCAGGTCGGGGCTCAAAACGCCGCCGCCACAACCGGCCACCAAACCGGCCAGCGAAGCCACCGCCACCCATCCGACGGCGACGACAGCCAGCGCGGCCCGGGTCCGAGGCATAACAGCGACCCTAAAGCGTGCGGCCACCGCGACTGGAATTCGCGCGACTCATCTCGCCGAGTCGCGCGGCGACACGCACAACCGGCAGCCGCTACGCGCCGGGTTCCACGGGCGCGTCCGTGACGGGGTGCACCTGCAGGTCGCAGGCGTCGATGGTCGCCGGCACGGTGACAGTCGCGATAGTGCCCGGTGGGTTGACGGTCAGGTCTGTGTAGGCGGTGC
>NZ_JAFBAR010000109.1 GCF_019247635.1 Mycobacterium sp. | reverse complement strand
GCCATCAGCACGGTGTCGATCGCCCGGGTGCAGGAACTGGTGCGTGACGAGCGGCCCGGCGCGGTGCCGCTGCTCAAGGTGATGACCGACCGGCCGCGCTACATCAACCTGGTGGTGCTCCTGCGGATCATCTGCGAAATCACCGCCACCGTACTGCTTGTGGTCTTCCTCTACGACAACTTCGGCCTGAAGTGGGGACTGGCCGGCGCGGCGGCCATCATGGTGGTGGTCAGCTTCGTCGTCATTGGCGTGGGCCCGCGCACCCTCGGTCGGCAGAACGCATATTCCATCGCATTGGTGACGGCCCTTCCGCTGCAAGCGATCTCGTGGTTGTTGATGCCCATCAGCCGACTGCTGGTGGTGTTGGGTAACGCGCTCACCCCGGGCCGGGGTTTGCGCAACGGGCCGTTCGCCTCCGAGATCGAACTGCGCGAAGTCGTCGACCTGGCTCAACAGCGCGGCATCGTCGCCGCCGACGAACGCAAGATGATCGAGTCGGTCTTCGAACTCGGCGACACCCCGGCCCGCGAGGTGATGGTGCCGCGCACCGAAATGATCTGGATCGAAAGTGACAAGTCGGCCGGTCAGGCGATCAACCTCGCGGTGCGCAGCGGCCATTCCCGCATCCCGGTGATCGGCGAGAACGTCGACGACATCGTTGGGGTTATCTACCTCAAAGACCTTGTTCAGCAAGCTCTTTTGGCGGCCGACGGCGGCCGGGGCACGTCCGTGGCGGAGGTGATGCGGCCGGCGGTCTTCGTGCCGGATTCCAAGCCGCTCGACACGCTGCTGCGCGAAATGCAGCGCGACCGCAACCACATGGCACTGCTGGTCGACGAATACGGCGCGATAGCCGGGCTGGTCAGCATCGAAGACGTCCTGGAGGAGATCGTCGGAGAGATTGCCGACGAGTACGACGTCGCCGAGACGGCACCGGTAGAAGACCTGGGCGACAAGCGTTTCCGGGTTTCGGCGCGCCTGCCGATCGAAGATGTCGGCGAGCTGTACGGCGTGGAGTTCGACGACGATCTCGACGTCGATACGGTGGGCGGCCTGTTGGCGCTGGAACTGGGCCGGGTCCCGCTGCCCGGCGCCGAGGTGATATCGCACGGACTGCGGCTGCGCGCCGAGGGCGGCTCCGACCAACGTGGCCGGGTGCGGATCGGCACAGTCCTGCTGAGCCCGGTCGAGACCAACGGTTCCGAGGGCACGGCCGACGCGTGAGGACACCGAACGTGCCCTCACCGCGAGGATGTGCACTGTGCGCACGGTGGGCGAAGGCAACATGAGCGAATTCCGTTCCGGCTTCGTCTGTTTGGTGGGTCGGCCGAACACCGGCAAGTCCACGCTGACAAACGCATTGGTGGGCACAAAAGTGGCGATCACGTCGATGCGGCCGCAGACCACCCGGCACACCATCCGGGGCATCGTGCACCGCAAGGATTTTCAGATCATCCTGGTCGACACCCCGGGCCTGCACCGGCCGCGCACGCTGCTCGGCAAGCGGCTCAACAACCTGGTCCGCGACACCTACGCCGAAGTCGACATGATCGGCCTGTGCATTCCCGCCGACGAACCGATCGGTCCCGGCGACCGCTGGATCCTCAACGAAATACGTTCAACCGCACCGAAAACCACTCTGTTGATCATCCTCACCAAGATCGACAAGGTGCCCAACGACCGCGTGGCCGCCCAGCTGGTGGCCGTCAGCGAGCAGGTGCCCGACGCCACCGAGATCGTCCCGGTGTCCGCGGTCACCGGTGTGCAGGTCGAGGTGTTGATCGAGGTACTGGCGGCGGCATTGCCCGTCGGCCCCGCGTACTACCCCGACGGCGAGCTCACCGACGAACCCGAAGAAGTCCTGATGGCCGAGCTCATCCGCGAGGCAGCGCTCGAGGGGGTGCACGACGAACTGCCGCATTCGCTGGCGGTGGTCATCGACGAGGTCAACCCGCGCGAAGGGCGGGACGACCTGATCGACGTGCACGCGGTGCTCTACGTCGAGCGGGATAGCCAGAAGGGAATCATCATCGGCAAGGGCGGCAACCGATTACGTGAAGTTGGTACCGCCGCCCGCGCCCAGATCGAAAAGTTGTTGGGCACCAAGATCTATCTCGACCTGCGTGTCAAGGTTGCGAAGAACTGGCAGCGCGACCCCAAACAGCTTGGCCGACTGGGGTTTTAGTCCGACTCGGTGTTCCACCACACCTTGGGCTGTTTGGTGGCCCAGCCGCAGACCGCCTCCAACTCGGCGGCCAGCGAGATCAGCATGCCCTCACTGTTGGCTGGCCCCATCAGCTGCACACCGATCGGCAAGCCGTCGGAGGTGAAACCCGCCGGAACGTTGATGGACGGCCAGCCCAATACATTCCAGGGCCAGGTCACCGGGCAGGCACGGATCATCGTGCGGTCGGTGCCCAGGCCGCTCAACCGGTCGAAAGCGCGTGCCATCGGCGGCGGTTGCGCGGTGGTCGGCGCCAGCACCACGTCAACGATGTCGAAGATCGAGCCAACCCGGTGCTGGTCGAGCACCTCGTGGCGGCGTGCGCTGCGCAGGATCGCCTGGCCCAGCAGGTGACCGACGCGCAGGTTGGACAGGGTGCGGCGGTCCCAGTCGACGCCGTCGCCCAGCCGCTCCTCCCAGTCGCGCAGGCCCGCGGTCGACCGGGCGAGAAAGTCCCACGACAACCGCACGCCGTAGTCCGGATTGCCGGACACCACGGTGTGGCCGAGCAGCTTGAGTTGTTCGCCGACCTTGCGCGTCGCGGCCAAGATCTCGGGATGCAACTTGGACCGAAAGAACGTGTATGGGAACCGCGTGGACAGCGCGATATTCAGCGGGCCGGGCGCGATGCCGACGTAGTCGGACGCCGTCAACGGCGGCGGCTTGTGCCGATCGCCGGCGACGTTTCCGGACGCGGCGTCCAACACCAGAGCGGCGTCGGCCACCGTGCGGGCGAGCACGCCGTTGACGGTGATGCCGTTGAACGCCTCGGGCAACGGCCAGGTGGAGATGCGCCCGCGTTGCGGTTTGATGCCGACCAGATGTGTCCACGCTGCGGGGATGCGCACGCTGCCGGCCCCGTCGGAGCCGATGGCGGCGGTGACCAGGCCCGCGGCCACCGCGGCCGCGCTGCCGCCCGACGATCCGCCGGGTGTATGCCGGCGCGACCACGGGTTGCGGGTGTGCCCGAACGCGGGCCCGCTGGTGAACGGCCATTGGCCCAGTTCGCAGGTGTTGGTCTTGCCGACGATCACCGCCCCGGCCGCCTTCAGCCGGCGAACGACCTCCGCGTCCTGGGTGGCGGGCCGGACGTACCCCGCGGTGCCGAACGCGGTCGGCACTCCAGCAACGTCGACGTCGTCCTTGACGGCGATCGGGATGCCCAGCAAAGGCGCCGTGTCACCGGCCGCCCGGCGCCGGTCCGCCGCCGCCGCGCCGGCCAGTGCGGACTCGGCGAGCACCACCCGGAAGGCGTTCAGGGTGGATTGGCTGGCGTCGATGGCGCGCAGGGAACGGCGCACCAATACCTCGGAGGTCACCGAATGCGTGGCCAGCTGATAGAGCAAGTCGGTCAAGGTGGGCAGGCGCTGGCCCGATTCGGAAAGGGCCCCCGAATCGGACCCAGAAGCGCCAATCACGGGGTACGAGACTATCGGCGCGGATGCCCGCGATGTCGCGGTGGGGTGCCAAAATGTGAGGATGCGGCTGTATCGAGACCGGGCTGTTGTGCTGCGCCAGCACAAGCTCGGTGAAGCCGACCGGATCGTCACTTTGCTGACTCATGATCACGGGTTGGTCCGCGCGGTGGCCAAGGGGGTGCGCCGCACCCGTAGCAAATTCGGCGCGCGGCTGGAGCCCTTCGCGCACATCGACGCACAACTGCACCCTGGCCGCAACCTCGACATCGTCACCCAGGTCGTTTCGATCGATGCGTTCGCCACCGACATCGTCAGCGACTACGGCCGGTACACCTGTGGGTGCGCGATGCTGGAAACGGCCGAACGCCTCGCCGGCGAGGAGCGGGCGCCCGCCCCGGCCCTGCACCGGCTCACGGTGGGTGCGCTGCGGGCGGTGGCCGACGGGCGCCGGCCCCGAGACTTGTTGCTGGACGCCTACCTGTTGCGGGCCATGGGCATCGCCGGATGGGCGCCCGCGTTGACCGAGTGCGCTCGCTGCGCCGCACCCGGTCCGCATCGCGCGTTTCACATTGCCGCCGGGGGCAGCGTCTGCGCGCACTGCCGTCCGGCCGGCTCGACCACACCGCCGCAGGGCGTGTTGGATCTGATGTCCGCGCTGCACGACGGCGATTGGGCGGCTGCCGAGGCCACCCCGCAGTCGCACCGCGGCTACGTCAGCGGGTTGGTGGCCGCCCACCTGCAATGGCATCTGGAGCGGCAGCTCAAAACGTTGCCGTTGGTGGAACGGACCTATCAGGTCGATCGCACCGTAGCCGAGCGGCGCGCAGCCCGGGTCGGGCCAGACCTCGGGGAGGACACGGCCTGTGGCTAGCAACGCCCGGAAGCTGAAGTCCACCGAATTCCCGCAACTGCCACCGGCGCCCGACGACTACCCGACCTTTCCCGACAAGTCGACCTGGCCCGTCGTGTTCCCACCGCTGCCGCCATCTCCCGGCGGTGGTCCGAGTCGCCCGCCGCAGCATCCGTCCAAAGCGGCCGCGCCACGGATCCCGGCCGACCGGCTGCCCGGTCATGTCGCCATCGTGATGGACGGCAACGGCCGGTGGGCCACCCAACGCGGGCTACGCCGCACCGACGGGCATCAGGCGGGCGAGGCGGTGGTGATCGACGTCGTTTGCGGCGCAATCGAACTCGGAATCAAGTGGCTGAGCCTGTACGCCTTTTCCACCGAAAACTGGAAGCGTTCACCGGAGGAGGTGCGCTTCCTGATGGGCTTCAACCGCGACGTGGTACGGATGCGGCGCGTGAACCTCAACACGCTCGGGGTCCGCATCCGGTGGGTGGGCTCGCGGCCGCGGCTGTGGCGCAGCGTCATCAACGAATTGGCCATCGCCGAGCAGATGACCAAGCACAACGACGTCATCACGGTCAACTACTGCGTCAACTATGGTGGCCGCACCGAAATAGCCGAAGCCGCAAGGGATATCGCTCGCTTGGTAGAGGCGGGCAAGCTCAACCCGGACCGAATCTCCGAGGCGACGATCGCCCATCACCTGCAACGGCCCGACATCCCGGACGTGGATCTCTTGCTGCGCACGTCGGGGGAACATCGCTCGAGCAATTTCATGTTGTGGCAGGCGGCGTATGCCGAATACGTCTTTCAGGACACGTTGTGGCCCGACTACGACCGCCGCGACCTGTGGGCGGCGTGCGAGGAATACGCTTCTCGCACTCGACGATTCGGGGGGCACTGATGTCACTGCAGGAGCGGCTGGCGCCGATACTCCGCGACGTATTGCCCCTCGACGAGGAACCCGACGGCGGAGTGACGGTGCGCCACGACGGGACTTTTGCGTCGCTGCGGGTGGTCAACATCGCCGAAGACCTCGACCTGGTGTCGCTGACTCAGGTCCTGGCCTGGGACCTACCGCTGACCAAGAAGGTCGGTGACCTGGTGGCCAAGCACGCGCACGACACGAACTTCGGCGCGGTGATCCTGACCGAGAAGGCCGCCGCGAAGCGCGGGCAGCGCAAGACGGCGGACGTGATGCTGCGCTACAACTTTCCGGGCGCGGGCCTGACCGACGACGCACTGCGCACGCTGATCCTGCTGGTGCTGGACACCGGCGCCCAGATCCGCCGCGCGCTCCTCTAAGACCCGCAGTCGGCGCAGGTACCGAAGATCTCGATGGTGTGGCTGACGTCGGAGAACCCGTGCCGGGTGGCCACTTCGGCCGCCCAGGCCTCGACCTCATGATCGCCCACTTCGATTGTCGAACCGCAGTGTCGGCACACCAGATGGTGATGGTGGTGTTCGGAGCACCTGCGATAGACCGATTCGCCGGTGTCGGTGCGCAGCGTATCGACCATTCCCGCCGCGGCCATCGATTGCAGCGTCCGGTACACGGTCGTCAGGCCGATGTTCTCGCCCTGACGGCGCAACTCGTCGTGCAGCTCCTGGGCCGAGCGGAACTCGTCCAGCGTCTCCAGCAGTGTCGAAATCGCCGCCCGTTGCCGGGTGGACCGCACGCTCGCGCCGGGGCCGGTCAATGGGCGTCCTCTCCGGCGTGGGCAACCGCGTCGACGACGATGTGCGCCAGGTGATGATCGGCGAGCCGGTACAGCACTTCCCGGCCGGAGCGCTCCCCGGCCACCACGCCGGCACCTTTGAGGATCTTCAGATGCTGGCTGACCAGCGGTTGGGGCACGCCCAAGGCATCGACCAGTTCGTGCACGCAGCGCTGCGATTCGCGCAATTGCAGCACGATGGCGATCCGCACGGGCGCGGCCAGCGCGCGCAGCAGTTCGCCGGCGGCCTCGAGGATCTCGCGGGGTGGTGGCGTCGGGAATGCGGTGTGTTCGCCGAACCCCCCACCGCCGTGCTCGTGAGCACCGACGTCCTCATGATGACCAATCGAGCCCACAACCTCATCGAGGGACGAGTCGTCGGCGCGCGCAGACGGGGACGTCACCATGGCGGAGTCATCACCTCGAGAGTGCCGATCGGGGAAGGGGCGGTGTCGCTGGTTTCCACTGTCACATGCATGATGATGCATGTCAAAGACCCGCGCGCGGATGGCTACCATGACTGAGGTTTTGCGCCGCGGTTCACGCCGCACGCGCCGGCCCAATCCTGGTGAAGGGAGTGCACTACCTCGTGGCGTCCGTCATCGACACCGTAGTCAACCTGGCCAAACGGCGCGGCTTCGTCTTCCCGTCGGGCGAGATCTACGGCGGCACAAAGTCGGCCTGGGACTACGGCCCGCTTGGTGTTGAGCTCAAAGAGAACATCAAACGGCAATGG
>NZ_JAFBAR010000117.1 GCF_019247635.1 Mycobacterium sp. | reverse complement strand
GGCGAGTTCGCCGCGCTGCACGTCATCGATACCCCCGATGTCGGAGCCGCGGTGGTCGCTCGAGTCATCGACCGCGCGTTGGCATCCCGCGCCGGGCTGGCCCGTGCCTATTTCGGTGAGCGGCCGGGTCATCCCGTCGTGCTGGCGCGGCGTCACTGGCGCGATGTGCTGGCCGCGGTATCCGGGGACACCGGCGCCGGCTCCTACCTGCGGCGCCGTGCAGATGTCGAGAACGTGGACTGCAGCGACCTCGCAAGCGGTCGCGATGTCGATGAAGCGGCCCGACCATAGTCGAGTCGGAACGGCGTGTCTGTTGGCGCCGTCGGCGTCAGCCTGACGCAGAACGCCGCGACAGTCGGCAGCCGGATTGTGGTCTGCCCCAACCAAGGATCCGTACAGAATCTCAAGAGGGCCAGCATCGAACCTTTACTCGTCGCTTGATTCGGCCGTCACCAGGCGACCCACAACGAAGGAGTACGACGATGCTTGGGATTCTCGCGCTGGTTCTGTTGCTGACGATGGTTGTCCGGGGTTGGCGCTTGTTGGAAGCCCGTCGCCGCGATGTGCCGATGACGCGGGTGGAAGACGAGGTGCTTGCCGCATTCCGCGACCAACCCCCGGCGGCCATAGGAGTGCCGTTCCGGCCGGGCTCGGGCCTCGGGACTCTGTAGACGGTCCGGCCCGTGCGGCCGGCGCTCGTCGTGTCGGCCGCTTCATTTGGAATCCGATGCCTGCCGCCCGCGGCGTTTGACCCTGGCGTCCAAAGTTACTGGGGGCAAGCGATTTTCACCGTTAAGATGGCAAACCAACGCACTCAGGTGTCCGAAAATGCGACCGTGGGCTAGTCTTTGCGCGTCCTTTCCCATGTGGACCTGAGAAGAGGTAACCGGTGTGACCGGACGTTGGCGCCGAGGGGTGGGGTTGGCCGGTGCCACGGTAATGGCCGCGACGGGATTCGCGGGCCCGGCGCTGGCGGCGGTGCCCCCGACGCCGGGGATACAGGTCAAGGATGAGGACTGGAAGTGCACCGCGGGTTTCGCAGCCCAAGGTGACGACGGTAGCTACTACCTGTTCACCAGCGGACATTGTGACCATCCTGAAGGCTCGCTATGGACTTACGAGCAGGGTGTCCCGCTCGGAATGATCACGGCCAGCGAGGAAGAAGGCGACCGAAAGGACGCCGCGATCATCCGCATCGACCCGGGTGCTGGCGTGCCGATAGGCGATGTCGGCGGCAGGCCGGTTCGAGATGTGTGGGACGCCACCCAGATACAGGTGGGTACGCCATTCTGCAAGCTCGGCGCGGTTACCGGTGAGACTTGCGGCGCCATCAAAAACATCGACGGCGAATTGGTGATAGCCAGCGTGCACGCCAAACCCGGTGACAGCGGTAGCGCGGGTTATGTGAAGAACGCGGACGGCACCGTGAGCGCGGTCGGCATCTTGTCGGGTTCACTCAATGATGACGAGAACACCTCGGTCTTTGTGCTCGTGCAGCCACTGCTCGGCAGATGGGGTTTGCGCCTGCTGCCCTGATCGGCGCGCGCTCGCGGAGTAGGGTCGCCTCGACAATTGACACCAACATGGCAGGACGGAACAGGATCTCCACGAGGCCGAAACGTCAAGCGGCTCTTGAGAACAGAACGTCAGACCCTTCAACGCCATCTCATCCTGCCGGCGGCACAATGGGTCCACATCGTGTTCCGTGAACGGGGCTGTCTGGCAAAGGACATCGTGCTGCGCACCGGGCCGATCGGCGACACAGATCGTTGTCGACCGCGGTCGGCGGGTTCTACCATCAGTAGATGGCTGACCTGGACGTTGCACCGGCTCCTACCGATCTCACTAGTCCCAGGTCTCTGCTGATTGATGGGCGATGGCGTCCGGCGGCGAGTGGAGAAACGCGGATCAGCATCGACCCCGGCACCGGGGAATCGCTGGCGGCTTTTGCCCAAGCCGGTGCGGACGACGTCGACGACGCGGTGCAGGCCGCGGCGCGCGCTTTCACTGACTCGCAGTGGCGTGACATGACCGCCGACGCGCGGGGCAGGTTGTTGTGGCGTATCGCCGAGTTGATTGACGCCGACGCAGATTCCCTCGCGCGGTTGGAATCTCGCGACATGGGGCAACCGATTACGTTGTCGACCGAGGTGAATTTGCCGTTGGCTGCCGCGGTGTTCCGCTATTACGCCGGCTGGTGCACCAAACTCGAGGGTCGCCAGTCGGTGGTGTCCATCCCCGACCAGTTCCACTACACCCGTCGCGAGCCGCTGGGGGTGTGCGCGTTGATCACGCCGTGGAATTTCCCGTTGGCCATCGCGGCGTGGAAGTTGGCCCCCGCCTTGGCCACCGGCAACACGGTGGTTCTCAAGCCCGCTGAGCAAGCTCCGCTGAGCACCCTTGCCCTAGCCGAGTTGTGTGTACGCGCTGGTGTGCCCGCTGGCGTTGTGAACTGTCTGACCGGCGGCCCGGAGGTCGGTCAGGCGTTGGTCGCTCATCCCGTCGTAGCGAAGGTGTCCTTCACCGGATCTACGGAGGTGGGCAAAGAGGTCGCCGCGGCCGCCGCCGCAACGCTCAAGCGCGTCAGCCTCGAGTTGGGCGGCAAGGCACCGAGCATCATCGCCCGTGACGCCGACATCGACGCAGTGGTCATGGGCAATGTGCAGGGCGCCATGTTCAACACCGGCCAAGCGTGCGCCGCGTATACCCGTTTCTATGTCGATACCCGTCGTGTCGACGAATTCGTCACGAAGGCCGCCAAGGCCGCCAGCCAACTTGCGGTCGGTCCTGCGCTCGATCCCGAGACTGAGATAGGTCCGCTGATTTCAGCGGAGCAGCGCGAGCGCGTCGCGAGATATGTCGACAGTGGTCTGCGACAGGGGGCGCAGTTGATCACCGGCGGCCGGCCTGCCTCGGGACCTCTCCTCGACGCAGGATTCTTCTATGAGCCAACGGTTTTCGCTGGTGTGCGTGATGACATGGTGATCGCGCGGGACGAGATCTTTGGTCCGGTCATGTCGATTCTCACCTACGACGATGAGGACGAATTGTTGCAGCGGGCCAACGACTCCGATTTCGGCCTGGCTGCGGTGGTATGGACCCAGGATCTTGTCACGGCTCATACGTTTGCCCACCGGATTCGCGCCGGCACCGTCTTCGTGAACCAGCTGCCCTTGATCGACCCGGGCGCTCCGTGGGGGGGTTTCGGAATGAGCGGGTATGGACGGGAGATGGGTACCTACGCTCTCGACGAGTTCACCGAGATCAAGGGTGTTTTCGTCAATCTGCAACGGTGAGGCGTAGATATCCAGCGGGGCTCCTCCTGAATTATCAAGTCTCCCATAGCGTTTCCCGACAGCCCGATAGCAGGTGCAATCGGCGTATTGACCCAAGCGACGGCTACCTATCGGTGATGTTGAAGTGCACCCGGCCGAAGAAGTAGTCGAATTTATCGAATTTGCCCGTGATGCCGTGCAGCAGCCTGGCGACGTCGACGTCAAAGCTCGTGACATTGAGGCCTTCAGGTCCGCGGCCCATGGGCAGGATGCCCTGGTGGTCGTCGACGATCGCGTAGTCGACCCGGTCGATAAGCGATCCGCGCCAGAAGATGTCCGCGAAACCGGGGCGCACCGACTGACTGGCGAACACCTGCGACCACTCGTACTCCGGTTCATCTCCCCCCTGCGAGTGGTAGTGCATTCCGTACGCGATGGTCAGATCCACATCGGGCGTGTAAACCAGGATGGTGTGGTGGCTGTCCTCTTCGAGCCGCCACCGGCTGCCCGGTCCCTTCGTGTAACCAAACCGGCTCCGATAGGTGGGGCCCTCCTCGATCTTGTGCCAGTCGCCAGGTGCGGACTGCCGCACGAAGTCACGGATCTCCTGCAACGTCGCCATCCGATTTGCAACCCCCTTGGTTACGCAAAAGGCGCGCTCCGCGCCGACAGCAGGCTACGCCCCGCCGCACCACCGCCGCGGCGATTCGCTCCCAACTAGCGCCCGAACCGCCGGTAGGCGTTCTGGGGGGAAGTGCCCAACGCCGACCCGAGCGCCCACGAGTAGCTGGCCGTTGCGCCGCCACCACAGCGGCACGCGGTCGCGAGTTGGCAAACAGTTGCGTCATCTTCGTGTCATTGAGGCCCGGAGTCGGACGCACGTGCCGCCCAGCGTCGACATATCTGTGCCGTTCAGCGGCAGCAGCCGCCGAGCGCATCGAGCTATCGAGCCCCCTGTCAGGATTGAACTGACGACCGCTCGCTTACAAGGCGAGTGCTCTACCACTGAGCTAAGGAGGCCGGTAAAACCGCCAGCAAGCCTAACCCGTCATTCGTCGCTGTCGATGACGCGCTGCGAGCGCACCGGCCGCGAGGACGAGCGGCGTCCGGGCCGGCGCCCGGGCAGCGGGATGCGCTCGGCGATGCTGCTCAACGGGTTGACCACCATGGTGAGCGCGATGACCGCGTCCTGCAGCGTCGCGATGGCGGGTTCCAGAGCCTCCATCCCCGGTGCCAGCCTGGCCAGTGTGTCGGCGACGTCGGCGAGCTGTTCCAGCGGACCGTCCTTGGATGTCAGCGTGTCGATCAATCCGCCCTCGGACAGCAACCGTTCGGCCAGCCCGTCTTCGCCCAGGATCCGGTCGATCAGCCCGTCTTCGGCGGTCAGCTGATCGACCAGCCCGCCCGGCTGCAGCGCGCGGTTCAACCCCCCGCCCTCCGCGGTAAGGCGATCGAGCAACCCGCCCGGCGCGGTCAACAGGTCGACCACCCCGCCCGGGCGCAGCATGCGGTCCATCGGACCGTCCGGGGCAATGGCCCGTCCCAGCGGCGCGTCGTCGTCGACTAGCTTGGCCAGCCGGTTAGCCCGCGCGAGTGCATCGTCGATCCCCAGCATGTTCGCCATCGCGTTGGACCCCCGCCCCCCGCCGCTATCACCCAGGGCTTGTTTAGCCAGACCGAGCACCGCGCCTGCGACATTCAAGCTGGCCTCCGTCGCGGCCAGGCCGATGCGCGCGGGTGCGATCGCAATCGCCAGGATGCCGTTGCCGAGGTTCATCCTGCGAGTGTATTCACGCCGGGCGGCCGGAAACCGGCGAAGGGTTTCAGCCGTCGAAAAGAAGTACTGGCAGAATGCGTACAGACTACTGGCACCGAGCTCACAGGAACTACACAATGATTGTGAAGAAAACTTTCAACCAAGTGCGAGCAGGATTGTCGTCGTGACCGTGGCGACCTCAGAAACGAAACCCGAAGCCCGTGTCCTCGTGGTCGACGACGAGGCCAACATCGTCGAACTGCTCTCCGTGAGCCTGAAGTTCCAGGGGTTCGAGGTCTACACCGCGACCAATGGACCCGCGGCGCTCGACCGCGCCCGGGAGGCCCGGCCGGACGCGGTCATTCTCGACGTGATGATGCCGGGAATGGACGGGTTCGGGGTGTTGCGTCGGCTGCGCGCCGACGGCATCGACGCCCCCGCGCTGTTCCTGACGGCACGAGATTCGTTGCAGGACAAGGTCGCCGGACTCACACTGGGCGGCGATGACTACGTTACCAAGCCGTTCAGCCTGGAGGAGGTTGTGGCTCGACTGCGGGTCATCCTGCGCCGCGTCGGCAAGGGCAGCACCGAACCCCGCAATTCGCGGCTTGCCTTCGCCGACATCGAACTCGACGACGAGACCCACGAGGTCTGGAAGGCCGGTGAGCCGGTGTCGCTGTCGCCCACCGAATTCACCTTGTTGCGCTACTTCGTGATCAACGCGGGCACCGTTTTAAGCAAGCCGAAGATCCTCGACCACGTCTGGCGCTACGACTTCGGTGGCGATGTCAACGTCGTGGAGTCCTACGTGTCGTATCTGCGGCGCAAAATCGATACCGGAGAGAAGCGGCTGCTGCACACACTGCGCGGGGTGGGCTACGTCCTGCGGGAGCCGCGGTAAGGGCACGGGTATGGGTACACAGGGTCGGCGCGGGCTGCCGCTGCGGGTGGGCCTGGTGGCCGCCACGCTGATTCTGGTGGCGTGTGGCCTGTTGGCCTCGGGCGTGGCGGTCACCACGATCCTGGGCCACAGCCTGATCAGCCGGATCGACACGACGCTGCTCGAGGCCTCCCGCACCTGGGCCCAGGCGCCGTGGAAGCAGACCACCACGAACACCGAGGGCCCGGATCCCGCCCGGCCGCCGTCGAAGTTCTACGTGCGGGGCATCAGTCCCGACGGCCGCACCTTCACGGCCATCAACGACCGCGACGCCGAACCGGCGTTGCCTTCCAACAACGACGTCGGCCCCATCCCCACGACGCTGCCATCGGTCGGCGGTTCAGCCATTCAGTGGCGGGCCGTGACGGTGCGGGGGACGCACGGCGGGTTGACAACCGTGGCCATCGACCTGTCCGACGTGCAGAACACTGTGCGGTCGTTGATCTGGTTGCAGGTCGGCATCGGGGTGGCGGTGCTGGTGGTAGTGGGGATCGCCAGTTTTGCGGTGGTGCATCGCAGCCTGCGTCCGCTGGCCGAAGTGGAGCAGACGGCCGCGGCGATCGCCGGGGGCCAGCTCGATCGCCGTGTGCCAGAGCGAGATCCCCGAACTGAGGTGGGCCGACTTTCGTTGGCGCTCAACGGAATGCTCACTCAGATCCAAGAGGCGGTGGCGTCCACGGAGTCCTCGGCCGACACGGCACGCACCTCCGAGGAGCGGATGCGACGGTTCATCACCGACGCCAGCCACGAATTGCGAACCCCGCTGACCACCATCCGCGGCTTCGCCGAACTGTATCGGCAGGGGGCGGCCCGCGACGTCGCCTTGCTGCTCTCACGGATCGAAAGCGAAGCGAGCCGAATGGGCATGCTCGTGGACGATCTGCTGTTGCTGGCGCGCCTCGACGTGCAACGCCCGCTGGAACATCACCAAGTGGATTTGCTCGCGCTGGCCAGCGATGCCGTGCACGACGCCCAGGCGATCGACCCCCACCGCACGATCACCATGGAGGTCCTCGACGGCCCGGGCACCCCGGAGGTGCTCGGTGACGAGGCCCGACTGCGCCAGGTGCTGGGCAACCTTGTTGCCAACGCCCTACAACACACCCCGGAGGGCGCTGACGTCATCGTGCGGGTCGGCACCAGCGGCGACGACGCCGTGCTCGAGGTTGCCGACCGGGGCCCCGGCATGAGCCAGGAGGACGCCTCCCGGGTGTTCGAGCGGTTCTATCGCACCGACTCGTCGCGGGCGCGCTCCAGTGGGGGAACGGGGCTCGGCTTGTCGATCGTCGACTCGCTGGTGCGGGCCCACGGCGGCGGCGTCAAGGTGACCACCGCGCTCGGGCAGGGTTGCTGTTTCCGCGTCTCACTGCCGCGGGTCCCCGGCGAGCCGGCGCCCGTCATCCCTGAGTCACGCGAGTTCAGCGAGCGCAGCCTTGATCCGGACCTGAGCGTCTTCCAGCGCTTCCTGTGACGGGTCGCGGTCGACGTTGGCAAAGCCGAAGTCGCTCAAGCTACGGGTGGGGAACACGTGCACGTGTAGGTGGGGGACTTCGAGGCCCGCGATGATCATGCCGGCACGCTCGGTGTCGAACGCCTTGCAGACCGCCTTGCCGATGAGCTGGCTGACCTCCATGACCCGCGCGAACGTCGCGGGATCGACGTTCTGCCACTGATCGATCTCGGCGCGGGGCACCACCAGGGTGTGGCCCTGCGTCATCGGTTCGATCGTCAGGAACGCGACAATGTCGTCGTCCTCGTAGACGAAACGGCCGGGCAGTTCACGATTGATGATCTTGGTGAAGATCGATGCCATGGCCTCAGCATAGGTGCGGCGAGATTGCCGCCAGGGCTGTGGTTGGCTAGTCGACCACGACCCTCACGGCAATCTCGGTGAGCAACGTGAGCAAGTCCGAGTTCTCACTCTTCCTTGCCGAACTTCATCATCTCGAAATTCCAATAACCGCGCAGGTTGGTGATCAGCCCGGCGTCGTTGACGCGGTAGGTGAACACGCCGCGCACCTCGCTGGTGATGCCCCCCTCAAACCTGCTGTGCAGCACCAGGATATGAGCGATCTCGGCGGGCGAGCTCGACGGAAACGTCTCCTCGCACGTGATGGTCAGCCGATTGGCCGCGATGTTGCTGTCGTAGAACGCGGCCGCGTTTTCCTTGCCCCTTACTCCGGTGCCATCGGGATTTGTGACCGACTTGCCGATCGGATCCTCGAGGACCACGTCGTCGGCCAGTAGCGCCAGCCAACCCTCCCGGTCGTGGGCTTGCACACAACGCCACGACGACTGCGAAGCGGTCAGCGCCGCAGATTCGACCGTTTGGGTCACGAACGGTCCGCGTCCGTGTAGCGGATGACGCCGCGAATGTTCTTGCCGTTCAGCATGTCCTGGTAGCCCTCGTTGATCTGCTCCAGGCGGTACTGGGTGGTGACCATGTCGTCCAGGTTCAGCTTGCCGGCCTTATACATCGACAGCAGCTGCGGAATGTCGTATTGC
>NZ_JAFBAR010000032.1 GCF_019247635.1 Mycobacterium sp. | reverse complement strand
ACTCGGCCACCGCGGCCAGGCGCTGTTCGTCGTGCCCGGCGGCGCGTCCGGGCTGGAACTGGTGCGCAAGCTCGACAAGTTGGGTTGCCGTGCCTCACACACTGCCGAGCTGCGCTTCGACGGGGTGCGGGTCCCGGCGGCCAATCTGCTGGGGGGACAAGAAAAGCTCGACCACAAGCTCGCGAAGGCCCGCGAGGTGGTTGCCGGCGGGAAACGCTCCGGTTCGGCGACACTGGGCACCTTCGAGCAGACCCGCCCGATGGTGGCGGCCCAAGCGATCGGGATCGCCCGCGCGGCGCTGGAGTACGCGACGGCCTACGCGACCGAGCGAGAAGCGTTCGGCGGACCCATCATCGACAATCAGGGCATCTCATTCCCGTTGGCGGACTTGGCAACTCAGATCGACGCGGCTCGGCTACTGACCTGGCGCGCCTCCTGGATGGCCGCCAACTCAGTCCCGTTCGAACGGGGAGAGGGCTCGATGTCGAAGCTCGCTGCGAGCGAGGCCGCGGTCAGGGCGACCGAACGCGCCATCCAGACCATGGGCGGCTGGGGCTATATCACCGACCATCCCGTCGAAAAGTGGTATCGAGATGCCAAGTTGTACACCATCTTTGAGGGCACCAGTGAGATTCAGCGGATGGTTATCGCCAACGCGCTGGGCGCGGCGGTCGACACCCCGCCGCTGCATGTGGTACTCGAACCGTCGGGTGGCCCCTTGAATCGGGTGTTCGGTCGTGGGACTCCGCTGCGATCCAGGACTGCCGACGCCGCGTTGTCGATGCGGGATCGGATACCCGAGCCCTTGATGCGGATCGCCATGAAGGTCCTGCGACCACCCGGTAGGTAAGGCGTAGCGTGGCACGGTGAGCAATCTGAAGACCTCGCCGACCGAAGTTGCCCGTGGTGCGTCGCGGGGCGTGAGTCTCGTCGATACCGAAGTGCTGAGTCCTCGTGCGGTTTCGCCGCTGCCCACCACCCGTCTGCTACCCAGGCCGGCGCCAGATCGGTCCCCGTAGCGATCCCCGTCGACAAAGGAGCACACATGACTGCCGACAAGACCGGCGCGGAAGCGACCGTCACGGCGCACAAAGGTAGGTACAGCATCGCCGTTGGAGGCAAAACCGTCGGCCACGCCGATTTCGTCGACCGCGGCAATCAGCGCGTTTTCCGCCACACCGAGATCGATCCGGACTTCGGCGGACGCGGCCTGGCGACCATCCTGATCGAGGAGGCCTTAGACGCAACGCGCGCCGACGGTAGGCGCATCGTCCCGGTGTGCTCGATGGTCGCCACAGTGCTCAAGAAACATCCCGAGTTCGACGACATCACCGACGACGTCGAGCGGTAGGCCGCAGCCCGGACCTAACGGTCGGCGCCCCAGGTGGTGGGCAGCATCGGCCGGGTCGGGCCACCGCCGAATGCGTCTGCGGGCAGCGTGATCAGTCCGCTCGCGTCGACGTCCCGCTTCTCCGCGGTCCCGCCGAAGCCCATCACACCCGCGCCCGCGCTTGACGCGGCCACGAAGGGTTCCGCCCCGGCGTTCGACTCGGGACCGTCGTCGTAGTCCATGAATTCGTCGGCGTACTGGTGCTCCGGGAGCGTGGCCTTGCGTCGACGGCGGGACCGTCGCTTCTCCCGCGCGGACACCCCCACGGCGGCGGCGGGGACACCGACCGCCGGCGCCTTGACGCCGCCCCTGCCGCCCAACGTGGGCGTGAAACCCTCGTCGGGGTCGAAGCCACCGACGGCGTAGGCCAGGGCCGTGGCCGGAGCGGCGGGTGCGGCCGGCGCCGGTGCCGTTCCCGCGCTCCCCGCCGCCGACGCGACGGACGCACCGACCGGACTCGCCACCGTGGTGGGCGCCAGGCCCACGACCGGCCACGTCGACGGGTGGGCGGCTTGCGCGAAGGGCACCAGCCCAGTCCCTGCCGCCGCGGCCGCGGCCGGAGCTTGGGCCAGGAACTGCTGAGCAGCCCCTAGCACGATGCCGAGCGTCATCCCCAGCAGCGGGTCCAGCAGTAGCTGGGGATAGGTGAGCGATGCTCCGACCCAGCTGAAAGCCTGGTAGGCAACGGCGAACAGGAACGGCCCATACACCACCAGCGCCTCTTGCGGGTTGGTCAGGAAAAGGGTGATCAGCTTGACCGTGTTTCCCACGGGGTCCTGCAGAAAGCTGGTGATCGGCGCGTAGATCTGCTGAACGAGGTTGCTGTAACCCTGCAGAAACTCGGTGATGAGGTCGACGAGGTTCAGTTGGCTGCCCGAGTCGGCGGCGGGTGCCGCGGCGGTCACCTGATTGGCGGCGGCGGCGTCGGTGGCGTCGGACTTGAGCACCATCGGTGCGACCGCGGTGGCCGGGACGCCGCTGGTTGCCGCGTTGCTCAAGGTCTCATAGGTGCTCATCGTGGTGGCGGCCTGTATCCACATGCGGACGTAGTCGGCCTCGTTGACCGCGATCGGGATTGTGTTGATGCCGAAGAAGTTCGTGGCGACGAGCACACCATGCACAACGTGGTTGGCCGCCAGCTCAGCCAACGTCGGCATCGCCGCCAGCGCCGTTGTGTACGCGGTTGCGGCTGCCTCATGCTGGGCGGCTGTGGCGGCGCTCTTGCCACTGGCCTGCGCAAGCCAAGCGAGGAAGGGCGCGTGCGCGCCGACGTACTCCTCAGCGCTCGGGCCCTGCCACACGCCGGCCTGCACCGCGCTTAGCACGCTGGCGAGGTCGGCCGCCGTGGATGCGTACTCGGAGCTCAACGACTGCCAGGCCGCCGCGGCGGCCAACAACGATTCCGGACCTGGGCCACTGACCAGCAGCGCGGAATGCACCTCGGGCGGCAAGGCCATCCACACGGGGCCCGTCATGAGCGCCCAGGACTTTTACATAGCGTCTTCAGCAGGATCCCTCCCCATGCGCATCCCCGCATTTGGGCGCTGGCGGGTCCACCAGGACTAGGCCGACGTGCCACCGGCACCACGCGGCGCGGCGCATTAGCTTAGGGTAGCCTAATGCCCATCGCGTGGCGCCGTCACCGCCGAAAGATGCGGGTGCTGCTCACCCGTTAAGCGCGGCCGACCTTTGACTTGTCGGCGCCCCGCGCGGCGGAGCGGGTAGTGGTCGCAATGGCGGCCTGGATCTGCAGAACGAGACGGGTATCGATGCCCCAAGGCCACTCCACGCCCACCCGCTCATCCAAATCCCATAGGACACACTGCTCGCCGGGCCGCGCGACCAGCGACCACGCGATGACCGTCCTGCGCAGTTGCTCGTCCGCCGGATCGCCGGCTCCCGGGATGTCCAGGGGTGCGCCGCCCTCCGGGTGGTGGTGCAGGAAGGTGCCGTAAGCGCGTTCGCAGAACGCCGAATACAGAGCGGTGCACAGGATCAGGCCGTGCCATGCCTCGTCGACAGCGCGAGACGGCATGCCGATGACCTGGTAGTCCGCAGACGCCGGTGCGCAACAGCGAAGCCACTGGCGCAGACCGGTCTCCACGAGGGTCCGCGGCTGCCACGGACACGTCTTGAAGACGGCTGCGGGAAGTTCCAGCTCGGCCACCGCGGCGCTTGCTCTGTCGTATCGATCCTCCCGCCGGCGCCGCACCTGTCCACTCTATGCAGCGAGCTCAACCCGCGTACCCTTTGCGCATGAACGGTGCCGGTGCCGGTGTCTGGTTTGTCGTCATCCTGCTCGTGGTGTTCGTCTCTGTCGCATTTGTGCTGTTCCGAAGAAAAGCCGCACGCGCCCGCGCGCGCGGACACGCGCGACGGGGTGGCCGGGGTCGGGGCGGGCACGACAACAACATCTGGACTGCCGGCTCCGCGGGCGCCGACGGCGGGCACAGCGGGCATCACGGCGGGCACGGGCATCACGGGCACAGCGGCTGCAGTGCCGGGAGCAGCTGTAGCGGAGGGAGCGGGTGCGGCGGGGGAAGCAGTGGTTGCGGCGGTGGAAGCGGATGCGGGGGCGGCGGCTGCGGCGGTGGCGGCGGGAATTAGCCTCGGCGACAACAGGTTCCGAGACCGCACCCTTGTTACACCGCGTCAGTGGCGGGTTTCAGTCCTCGTCGTAACCCGGGCCGGGCCGGAACACCTCCTGCTCACCCAGCAACGGGCGGTGCAACTGCTGGTGTCCTAAGACGCCCTCGGTGTAGGCCGTCTCGGCGTGCTGGGTGAGGTCGACACCGCTCACCTCGTCCTCGCGGCTGACTCGGAAACCCATGAAACGCTCGATCAGCATGGCCAGCACATAGCTCACGACGAAGGCGTAGAGACCCACCACCACCATCGCCAGAGCCTGCTTGCCGAGTTGGCCCAGTCCGCCACCGTAGAAAAGCCCCTGCGGGCCGCGGGTCATCACCGCCGTGGCGAGCAGCCCGATTAACAACACACCGACGACTCCGCCGACGAAGTGCACGCCCAACACGTCGAGGGAGTCGTCGTAGTTGAGCTTGAACTTCAGCCCGATCGCGAACGAGCACACGATTCCCGCCGCCAGCCCGACGACAGCGGCGCCGAAGGTGCTCACAGTCCCGCACGACGGAGTGATCGCCACCAAGCCGGCGACCACTCCGGAGGCGGCACCGAAAGTGGTGGGCTTGCCGTCGCGGATCTGCTCCACCGAAAGCCATCCGAGCATGCCCAGGCACCCCGCGACCAAGGTGTTGAGGAAGATCGCCGCTGCGAATCCGTTGGCGGCCAACGCCGAACCGGCGTTGAAACCGAACCAGCCGAACCACAGCAGCCCGACCCCGAGGAGCACAAACGGCAGGTTGTGCGGCCGCATGGCCTCCACCTTGAAGCCGATGCGCGGGCCGAGCACCAGCGCCAGCGCGAGCGCCGAGGAGCCCGAGACGATCTCAACGACCAGTCCACCTGCGTAGTCGAGCACCCCCATCTTGGACAACCAACCGGTGGGCGCCCATACCCAGTGCGCGACAACGCAATACACGGCCAGCGACCAGAAGGGCACGAACACTATCCAGGCCGAGAACTTGGCGCGGTCGGCAATGGCGCCGCTGACCAGGGCGGCGGTGATGATCGCGAATGTCAGCTGAAAGGTGGCGTACAGCAGTTCGGGAACCGATCCGTGCAGGGTCTGAGGTCCGATTCCACGCATCCCGGCGTGCGCCAGTCCCCCCACCAGCCCGTCCGCCAACCCACCCGTGCCATCGCCGGAGAACGCCAGGCTGTAACCGGCCAGCAGCCATGCCACCGTGACCAGGGGTATGGAAATGAAGCTCATCATGATCATGTTGAGCACGCCGGTGGTGCGCACCATGCCGCCGTAGAAAATGGCCAGCCCGGGCGTCATCAGCAACACCAGGGCGGTGCTGGCCAGTAGCCAGGCGGTGGCGGCGGGATCGATGTCCAACTGTGCGGCTCCCATCGTTAGTCGGCGCGCTGTTCCGGTTAGACGGTAAACGGCTTCGCCACGCGCGAACCGCTGGCATCCTCGGATCGATTCCGCAGTCGCAGCATGATCGGCGCTACCAGCGAACTCCTCGAGGAGGTCGGCGTATTGGCGCATGTTGTGGGCCTGGCGCCGGCGAGTGACTTGGTCGGTCAGGTCGCGACGGTTGAGGTCGAGGACGTAGGCCTGCTGTGCGTCGTGGACGGCCTCGTCCCAGGCCTGTTGGCGGCGTAGCAGGTCGGCCTCGCGCAGTAGCCAAAAAACTGGGACTGACCTCTGGGTTTGTCCAAGCAACTGTCATAGTTCATCGCCATTCGTCGAGACGGAAACGTACCCGTCTGCGTACTCACGATGGAGCACCGGGGCCGCTCCGTCTTGTTAGTCTAAGTAGGTTTTATCTAAAACTAATAAGATGCTATAAAGCTTGTAATGGATCCGCACTCCAACCCATACACACCCAACGCGGGCGCTAAGCCGCCCCTGATGGTTGGTCGGGACGACCAGCTCGCCTCGTTCGATCTCTTGCTAGCGCGGCTTGAACGCGGACGCACGGAGCAATCGATGATCATCACCGGCTTACGCGGAGTTGGCAAGACGGTGTTGCTGGGCCAGTTCAACAAGAAGGCTGACGCCCGTAACTGGGCCACCATCGAGATCGAAGTAAGCAAGCATGACAATGACGACTTCCGTCGCCAGCTTGCCCGAGGCTTTCGATCAGCTCTTTTGCAGATGTCGCCTAAGGCACGCTGGGGTGACCGGGCGCGCCGACTAGCCGCGGTGATCAAATCGTTTACGGTCGCCATTGATCCGGACGGAAGGATCACAGCCGGCCTGGACACCGGTGCGGCAGAAGGGGTCGCCGACTCTGGCGATCTTTCCACCGACTTGACTGAACTCCTTGTGGCCGTGGGTGAGGCGGCTGCCGACCACCAGACCGGCGTCGTTCTATTGCTTGACGAGATTCAGTTTCTGCGCCGTGAACAACTGGAAGCTGTGGTCGCTGCGATACATAAGACTGTGCAACGAGAGCTTCCAATCACGTTGGTAGGCGCAGGTTTGCCCCAGATCGCCGAACTGGCCGGAGAGGCAAAGTCCTACGCCGAACGGCTTTTCAAGTTTCCTGACATCGGGGTGCTTTCCGAGGAAGACGCCCGTGCGGCGTTGTCTCAACCTGCGGCCGCAGAGGGTGTCAACTTCGAAGGTGCGGCGCTGCAACTTGCAGGTGAAGTGACGGGGCGATATCCCTACTTCCTCCAGGAACTCGGTTATGCGGTCTGGCCTTTGGCTTCCAACAACCAAATCACACGCAGGGATGTCGAGCAGGCCAGGCTTGTGTATGAGGACAAGCTCGACGGCAGCTTTTTCCGAGTGCGGCTGGATCGTGCCACAGAACTGGAACAGGCGTATCTCAGGGCCATGGCTGAACTTGGTCCTGAGCCGCAGCTCGCCAGCGCGGTCGCCCGTCTCCTCGACCGAACATCGGAGCAGTGCGGTCCAACTCGATCCGGACTGATCGAGAAGGGCCTTCTTTATACGCCTAATCACGGGTATGCCGCATTCACCGTCCCTCACTTCGATCAGTTCATGCGTCGGTCGGTACCCACCCTGTCGGTGCCGCCGGTCAGGCAACGACGCAAGCGATCCTGACATGGTTGCAGCCATCGCCGCCGCCCACACCCTCGACCAAGGAGGAACTCCGCGCGCCCAGATCGCCCGCACCCTGGGCACCGTCACCGTGGTCAGCAAAACCCACCACCGCCTCCTCAGTAGCCACCACATCGACCCCGACCGCAACTACTGGCGCAACCAAAGCAAAAACCCCGGCCGATGGCCGGGGAATCTGTAACCGATGACGCGACTCATGTGTACCCATGACTCGACTCATCACAACTGTGGGCGAAGGGGGACTTGAACCCCCACGTCCCGAAGGACACTGGCACCTGAAGCCAGCGCGTCTGCCATTCCGCCACTCGCCCGAAACAACCGGAGGACCCTACCACTGTAATAGCTGCCCGTCCCAAATTGCCGCCGGGACCTCGGCCCAGCGAAGCGCCGCGATTCTCACGATTCTCACGCTGCCCCAGCGCCGCGGTGTCCCGATACCATGCTTGGTTAGCAGGACACGCGGGCGAGCCGTTTGCTTGCGCCGGCGATATACCAGGGCATAGTGAGGCGAGCGCTGAAAGATGGGTAGCCAGAAAGGACTGGTTCAGCGCATCGAGCGCAGACTCGAGGTGACCGTTGGCGATGCGTTTGCCCGGATGTTCGGGGGGTCGATCGTCCCGCAAGAGGTGGAAGCCATGCTGCGCCGCGAAGCGGCCGACGGCGTCAGGTCGCTGCGGGGGAATCGCCTTTTGGCACCCAACGAGTACTTCATTACCCTCGGTGTGCACGACTTCGAGAACTTGGGGGCCGACCCGGAACTCACGTCGAGCGCTTTTGCTCGGTACTTGTCGGACTATATCCAAGAACAGGGGTGGCAAACGTATGGTGATGTGGTCGTTCGGTTCGAGCAGTCATCGAACCTGCACACCGGTCAGTTCCGCGCCCGCGGTGCTGTCAACCCCGACGTCGAGCCCCGCCCGACAGTCACCGATTCCGCCCGGCCACAATTCAATCACGCGTTTGGCGCAGAACCAGGAGTACCACCGATGACTGACAATCCGAGCTACCGCGGTCAGGGGCAGGGGCGGCCTGACGAGTACTACGACGATCGATACCCGCGCCCGCAAGAAGGTGGCCAGGATCCGCAAGGGGGGCCAGATCCCCGCGGGGGCTATCCGCCGGAGCCGGGCGGTTACCCGCCTCAGCATGGCTACCCGCCGCCCCGCCATCAGGAGCAGGGCGGTTATCAGGACCAAGGCGGCTACCCCGGCCAGGGCGGCTACCCCGACCAGGGCGGCTATCCCAGGCACGGCGGCTACCCCGAGCAGGGTGGTTACCCGGAGCAGGGCGGCTACCCCAGCCAGGGCGGCTACCCCAGCCAGGGGGGCTACCCCAGCCAGGGTGGTTACCCGGAGCAGGGTGGCTACCCCAGCCAGGGCGGCTACCCCGACCAGGGCGGCTACCAAGCGCCGTCGTATGAACAACGTCCCCCCGCGCCGGCTGGCCCGGCCCAGGGTTACGGCCCCCAGGGCGGGCAAGGCGCGCAAGGGTATGACCCGGGCTACCAACAGCAGGGCGGCGGCTACGGCGCTCCTCCCGGTGGGCAGCCCGGCTACGGCGGTTACGGCGACTACGGGCGCGGCCCGGCCCGTCAGGACGAAGGCGGTTACGCTCCGCCCGCCGCACCTGAGCCGCAGCGTCCCACGTACCCCGATCAAGGCGGGTACGACCAGGGTTATCAGCAAGGCGGCGGATACGGCCAGCAAGACTACGGCGCCGGCGACTACACCCAGTACGCCGAATCGCCTCCCGCCGGCGGGTACGGCGCCGGGTACGCGGAGCCCGGCCGCGAGTACGACTATGGACAATCGGGAGCCCAGTCGGCAGGCCAAGCGAGTGCGCCCGACTACGGCCAGCCGGCCGGCGGTGGCTACGGCGGTTACGCGCAAGGCGGGTATGGATCCCCGGGGACGGCCGTGACCCTTCAGCTCGACGACGGCAGCGGCCGAACCTACCAGCTGCGCGAGGGCTCAAACATCGTCGGACGTGGGCAAGACGCTCAGTTCCGGTTGCCCGACACGGGTGTTTCCCGACGTCACCTCGAGATCCGCTGGGACGGACAAGCCGCGTTACTCTCCGACCTCAACTCCACAAACGGCACCACCGTCAACAACTCACCGGTACAAGAGTGGCAGTTGGCCGACGGCGACGTAATCCGCTTGGGTCACTCCGAGATCATCGTCCGCATCCACTGAACGCCCGGTCAAAGCCGCCACGCTGCGCCCCGTGACGACCACCGTCCAAGTATCGTGACGTTGCTGATGAGCCAGGACGGAAAGGACGCCAGATGCAGGGACTAGTACTGCAGCTGACGCGTGCGGGGTTCTTGATGTTGTTGTGGGTGTTCATCTGGTCCGTGCTGCGGATCTTGAAAACCGATATCTACGCGCCGACCGGCGCCGTCATGGTGCGTCGCGGCCTGGCGCTACGCGGCACGCTGCTGCCGTCGCGCCAGCGCCGGCACGCGGCGCGCTACCTGGTGGTGACGGAGGGCGCCCTGTCGGGTGCGCGCATCACCCTAAGCGGACAACCCGTGCTGATCGGACGCGCTGACGATTCCACCCTGGTGCTGACCGACGATTACGCCTCGACGCGCCACGCGCGGCTGTCTCAGCGCGGTTCGGAATGGTACGTCGAGGACCTAGGATCGACCAACGGCACATACCTGGACAGGGCGAAGGTGACGACTGCGGTACGAGTTCCGCTCGGTACGCCGGTCCGGATCGGCAAAACGGCGATTGAGCTGCGCCCGTGAGCCTAGTCCTGCGCTACGCCGCCCGCAGCGACCGCGGCTTGGTGCGCGCCAACAATGAAGATTCGGTCTACGCCGGCGCACGGTTGCTGGCACTGGCCGACGGCATGGGCGGCCACGCAGCCGGCGAGGTGGCGTCGCAGTTGGTGATCGCTGCGTTGGCGCACCTCGATGACGACGAACCCGGTGGCGACCTGCTGGGCAAGCTAGATATGGCGGTGCGTGCCGGCAACTCGGCCATCGCCGCGCAGGTCGAGATGGAGCCCGACCTCGAGGGCATGGGGACGACACTCACCGCAATCCTGTTCGCGGGCAACCGACTTGGGTTGGTGCACATCGGTGACTCGCGCGGCTATCTGTTGCGCGACGGCGAGTTGACCCAGATCACCAAGGACGACACCTTCGTCCAGACCCTGGTGGACGAGGGCCGGATCACCGCCGAGGAAGCGCACAGTCACCCCCAGCGCTCGCTGATCATGCGGGCGCTGACCGGACACGAGGTCGAGCCCACACTCACCATGCGCGAAGCCCGCTCCGGTGATCGCTACCTCCTCTGCTCGGACGGGCTGTCCGACCCGGTAAGCGACGAAACCATCCTTGAAGCTTTGCAGATTCCCGACGTTGCCGAAAGTGCTTACCGCCTAATCGAACTCGCCCTGCGCGGTGGCGGACCCGACAACGTGACCGTCGTCGTCGCCGACGTCGTCGACTATGACTATGGCCAGACCCAGCCGATTCTCGCCGGGGCCGTATCGGGCGACGACGACCAATTCACCACCGTGCCCAACACCGCCGCCGGCCGGGCCTCGGCCATCGGTGCCCGCAAGGGGGTCGCCAAACGCGTTTCGCCGCAAGAAGATCCGCCGCCACGGCGCCGGTGGTCGCGGCGGCGGATGGCTATCGTGTTCGCGGTAGTGGTGCTGTTGGTGCTTGCGGGCTTGGCCGTCGCGTGGACGGTCATCCGGAACAACTACTACGTCGCCGAATACCACGGCAAGGTATCCATAATGCGGGGGATTCAGGGATCGCTGCTGGGGTGGCAGCTACAAAACCCCGTTTACGTGGGCTGCCTGGAGTCCAACAACGACCTGCGCATCATTACCTACGACCAATCCCGCGGACAACCCGGCTGCCATCTGCTGCAGCCGTCGGACCTGCACGCTCCCGAACGCGCACAGCTTGCGACGGGCCTGCCGTCCGGCAGCCTGGACGAGGCGCAGGCGCAGTTGAAGAAGTTGACGGCCCACCCTCTGCAGCCATGCACTTCCACTACTCCCGCACCCACGACCGCTACCGCGCCGCCAGAACCCAGCGCGACATCGCCCACGCCGACAACAACGCCCACCACTACCACCGGGGGGCCGCCCAGCACCACCACAAGCCCGACAACCACCTCGCCGACCCCCACCACGGCCTCGCCGACGACGACCACGCACCCGGCCGCGCCGCAACAACCCGGCGTCGACTGCCGCGCCACGCCATGACGACACAACTGCAGCCGCCGGTAACGGTGACCCCGCCGTTGCCTACTCGGCGCAATTCCGAACTGCTGCTGTTGTTCTTCGCGGCCGTGATCACCGTCGCGGCGTTGGTCATCGTCGAGGCGAACCAGGAGCGCGGGTTGCGCTGGGCGCTGGCCGGCTACGGGCTCGCCTTCCTGAGCCTATTCGGATGTGCACATCTGGCCATCCGGCGCTTCGCACCGTTCACCGACCCCCTGCTGCTGCCAATAGTGGCGCTGCTCAACGGACTTGGGCTGGTAATGATCCACCGGCTCGACCTCGCCAACAACGACGTGCGCGGGCATCATCACCCCAGCGCGACTCAGCAGATGCTGTGGACCCTCGTCGGCGTGACGGCGTTCGCGCTCGTGGTGACCTTTCTCAAGGACCACCGTCAGCTCGCGCGGTACGGCTACATCTGCGGACTAACGGGTCTGGTTTTTTTGGCGGTACCCGCCGTGCTGCCGGCGTCGCTGTCCGAGCAGAACGGAGCCAAGATCTGGATTCGCTTGCAGGGGTTCTCAATTCAGCCCGCGGAGTTTTCCAAGATTCTGCTGCTGATCTTTTTCTCGGCGGTGTTGGTGGCCAAACGTGGCTTGTTCACCAGCGCGGGCAAGCACCTCAGGGGCATGACCCTGCCCAGGCCCCGCGATCTCGCCCCGCTGCTGGCGGCGTGGGTCATCTCGATCGGTGTGATGGTTTTCGAGAAGGACCTCGGCACGTCATTGTTGCTATACGCGTCTTTTCTGGTGGTGGTCTACCTGGCCACTCAGCGGTTCAGTTGGGTCGTCATCGGCCTGGTGCTGTTCGCGGCGGGAAGCACCGTGGCGTACTTCGTTTTCGCCCATGTCCGGGTTCGGGTGCAAACGTGGTGGGATCCGTTCGCAGACCCCGACGGCAGCGGCTATCAGATCGTGCAGTCGCTGTTCAGCTTTGCCACCGGTGGCATCTTCGGCACGGGGCTCGGCAACGGTCAGCCGGACACCGTGCCCGAAGCGTCGACCGATTTCATCATCGCCGCGTTCGGTGAGGAGCTTGGACTAGTGGGCTTGGCCGCCCTGCTGATGCTGTACACGATCGTCATCGTGCGTGGACTGCGTACCGCGATCGCGTCGCGCGACAGCTTCGGCAAGCTGCTGGCCGCGGGTCTCGCCTCGACGCTGGCCATTCAGTTGTTCATCGTCGTCGGGGGGGTGACCCAGCTGATTCCGCTTACCGGGTTGACCACGCCGTGGATGTCCTATGGCGGGTCCTCGCTGCTGGCCAACTATGTGCTGCTGGCCATCCTGGTCCGCATCTCGCACAGCGCCCGACGTCCGCTACGCACCCGCGCGCGCGATACGCAGCCGATCGCGGCGGCCGGCACCGAGGTGATCGAGCGGGTATGAACGCCTCTCTCCGCCGGATCTCGGTGACCGTGATGGCGTTGATCGTGCTGTTGTTACTCAACGCCACGATGACGCAGGTGTTTACGGCCGACGGACTGCGCGCCGACCCGCGCAATCAGCGCGTGCTGCTCGACGAGTATTCGCGCCAGCGCGGGCAGATCACCGCGGGCGGGCAGCTGCTGGCTTACTCGGTGGCCACCGACAGCCGCTACCGCTTCCTGCGGGTGTATCCCAACCCTGCGGTGTACGCCCCGATCACCGGTTTCTACTCGCTGCGGTACTCCAGCACAGGGCTGGAACGCGCCGAGGACTCCCTGTTGAACGGGTCCGACGAAAGGCTGTTCGGCCGGCGCCTGGCGGACTTCTTCACCGGCCGCGATCCCCGCGGCGGCAACGTCGTCACCACGATCAATCCGCGAGTCCAGCAGGCGGCCTGGGACGCCATGCAGCAGGGTTGCGGTGGGCAGCCGTGCAAGGGCGCCGTTGTGGCCCTGGAACCCTCGACGGGCAAGATCTTGGCACTGGTGTCGTCACCGTCCTATGACCCGAACTTGCTGTCGTCGCACAATCCCGACGAGCAGGCCCAGGCCTGGCAGCGACTGCGCGACGACCCCACGTCGCCCATGACCAACCGTGCCATCGCCGAGACGTATCCGCCGGGTTCAACGTTCAAGGTGATCACCACCGCGGCGGCCCTGCAGGCGGGGGCGACCGACACCGAACAGTTGACCGCGGCGGCCACGATCACGCTGCCCGACAGCACCGCCACCCTGGAGAACTACGGCGGCACGGCCTGCGGCAGCGATCCCACCGTGTCGCTGAGCCAGGCGTTCGCCCTGTCATGCAACACCGCATTCGTCCAGCTGGGCCTGTCCACCGGCGCCGACGCGCTGCGCGGCATGGCCCGCTCGTTCGGGCTGGACAGCACCCCGAGCGTGATACCACTTCAGGTCGCCGAATCAACTGTGGGACCGATCGCGGACGGTGCCGCGCTGGGGATGTCGAGCATCGGGCAAAAGGACGTCGCGCTGACACCGCTGGAGAACGCCGAGGTGGCCGCGGCCATCGCTAATGCCGGCGTGATGATGCAGCCCTACCTGATCGACAGCCTCAAGGGTCCCGACCTGAGCAACATCAGCACCACGGTCCCGTACCAGCAGCGCCGCGCGGTCTCGCCGCAGGTCGCCGCTAAGCTAACAGAGCTAATGATCGGCGCCGAGAAGGTCGCACAACAGAAAGGGGCGATTCCCGGCGTGCAGATCGCATCCAAGACTGGTACCGCAGAGCATGGCACTGACCCGCGTCACACGCCGCCGCACGCGTGGTACATCGCGTTTGCGCCGGCACAGACGCCGAAGGTCGCGGTAGCGGTGCTCGTGGAGGACGGCGCCGATCGCCTGTCCGCGACCGGAGGTGCGCTGGCCGCACCGATCGGGCGGGCTGTGATCGAAGCGGCGCTGCAAGGGGGACCATGAGCTTCCCGAAGACGACGCGAGTGCGGATCGCAGCGCGGAACGAGCGAGGACCGCAGCGAGCGGGAGGCGAGACATGAGCCCCCGGGTCGGTGTGACGCTGTCTGGCCGGTACCGCCTGCAGCGCCTGATCGCCACCGGCGGCATGGGTCAGGTCTGGGAGGCGGTGGACAACCGGCTGGGCAGGCGCGTCGCGGTGAAGGTGCTCAAAGGCGAGTTCTCCCAGGACCCGGAGTTCATCGAACGGTTCCGTGCCGAAGCCCGCACGACGGCCATGCTCAACCACCCCGGGATCGCCGCCGTCCACGACTACGGCGAAAGCCAGTTGAACGGGGAGGGGCGCACCGCCTATCTGGTGATGGAACTCGTCAACGGCGAACCGTTGAACTCGGTGCTCAAGCGCACCGGCCGGCTGTCGCTACGGCATGCGCTGGACATGCTGGAGCAGACCGGCCGGGCTCTGCAGATTGCCCACGCCGCCGGCCTGGTGCACCGCGACGTCAAACCGGGCAATATCCTGATCACCCCGACGGGCCAGGTGAAGATCACCGACTTCGGCATCGCCAAGGCCGTCGACGCCGCGCCGGTGACCCAGACCGGCATGGTGATGGGCACGGCCCAATACATTGCGCCCGAGCAGGCCCTGGGCCACGACGCGACGCCGGCCAGCGACGTCTACTCGCTGGGAGTCGTTGGCTACGAAGTGGTTTCGGGTAAGCGGCCGTTCACCGGTGACGGTGCCCTGACGGTGGCGATGAAGCACATCAAAGAACCGCCGCCGCCCCTGCCGCCCGAGCTGCCGCCAAATGTGCGCGAACTGATCGAGATAACGCTGGTCAAAAATCCCGGGATGCGCTACCGCAGTGGCGGGCCGTTCGCCGACGCCGTCGCCGCCGTGCGGGCGGGCCGGCGGCCACCCCGGCCCAGTCAGACGCCTCCGGTGGGTCGTGCCGCACCGGCCTCCATACCGGGCGCGCAGACGAGAATCGCCGCCGCCACCACCACTCGGGCCCCCGCGCCCCGCCGCTCCCGGCCCAGCACCGGCGGGCACCGGCCGCCGCCGGCCCGGCGCACTTTCTCGTCGGGTCAGCGCGCCCTGCTTTGGGCCGCCGGAGTGCTCGGTGCGCTGGCGATCATCATCGCCGTGCTCATTGTGATCAACCACAGCGGCGACAACGCGCCGCAACAATCGAACGTCCCCACCGTCAGCCAGACGGATAACCCACCGGCCAGCAAGACGCCCAGCGGCTCTGGGCCGACGCTGCACCTCAATTGGACGAATGACGGGGCAGTGGTCGATTCTGGACAGCAAAGCAGGAGCCCCGAAGCAGCCCGGAGTGTCCCGCCGACGCCGCACCAACCCACGCCGCGACACGAGACCACGCAATGACCACCCCTCAACACCTGTCCGACCGCTACGAGCTAGGCGACATCCTCGGTTTTGGAGGCATGTCCGAAGTTCACCTGGCGCGTGACGTCCGGCTGCACCGCGACGTCGCGGTCAAGGTGCTGCGCGCCGACCTGGCCCGGGACCCCAGCTTCTATCTCCGGTTCCGGCGCGAGGCGCAAAACGCCGCCGCGCTGAACCACCCGGCGATCGTCGCGGTGTACGACACCGGGGAGGCCGAAACGGCCGCCGGCCCGCTGCCCTACATCGTCATGGAGTACGTCAACGGCGTCACCCTGCGCGACATCGTGCACACCGACGGCCCGCTACCGCCAAAGCGCGCCATCGAGATCATCGCCGACGCCTGCCAGGCACTGAACTTCAGCCACCAGAACGGCATCATCCACCGCGACGTCAAGCCGGCCAACATCATGATCAGCACCACCAACGCGGTAAAGGTGATGGACTTCGGCATCGCCCGCGCGATCGCCGATAGTGGCAACAGCGTCACACAGACCGCGGCGGTGATCGGGACCGCGCAGTACCTGTCGCCCGAACAGGCTCGCGGCGACTCAGTCGACGCCCGCTCCGACGTCTACTCGTTGGGCTGTGTGCTCTACGAAATCCTTACCGGCGAGCCACCTTTCACCGGTGACTCACCCGTGGCGGTGGCATATCAGCACGTTCGCGAAGACCCGATTCCGCCGTCGAAACGGCATTCGGGCATCTCCGCCGACCTCGACGCCGTCGTCCTCAAGGCGCTGGCCAAGAATCCGGAGAACCGCTACCAGACCGCGGCCGAGATGCGGGCCGACCTGGTCCGGGTGCACAACGGGGAGCCGCCCGAGGCGCCCAAGGTCTTCACCGACGCCGAACGCAGTTCGCTGCTGTCGTCGTCGGGGCCCTCAGGCCTCGGCGGTCCACGCACCGATCCGTTGCCCCGCCAGGTCCTCGACGACGACCGTGACCGCGGCGGCGCTTCGGTGGGGCGCTGGGCTATCGCGGTGGCCGTGCTCGCGGTGTTGACCATCGCCGTCGTCATCGCCTTCAACACCTTCGGCGGCAGCACGCGCGACGTGCAGGTTCCCGACGTGCGAGGGCAGGCGTCCGCCGACGCGATCGCCGCGCTGCAGAACAAGGGATTCAAGACACGCACCCTGCAAAAGCCCGACTCGACGATCCCACCCGACCACGTGATCGGCACCGACCCCGGCGCCAACGCCTCGGTGGGCGCGGGCGACGTGATCACCATCAACGTGTCCACCGGGCCCGAGCAGCGCGAGGTGCCCGACGTCTCCTCGATGACCTATGCCGACGCGGTCAAGAAGCTGACCAGCGCCGGATTCAAGAACTTCAAGCAGGCGAACTCGCCGTCGACCCCGGACCAGGCGGGCAAGGTGATCGGCACCAACCCGCCGGCCAATCAAACGTCGGCGATCACCAACGTCATCACGATCATCATCGGCACCGGGCCGGAGACTAAGCAGATCCCCGACGTCACGGGCCAGACCGTCGACGTGGCGCAGCGGAACCTCAGCGTCTACGGCTTCACCAAGATCACCCAAACCCCAGTGGACAGCCTGAAACCGGCCGGTGAGGTGATCGGCACGAATCCGGCCAAGGGCCAGACGGTTCCGGTCGACACGGTGATCGAGCTGCAGGTGTCGAAAGGCAACCAATTCATCATGCCCGACCTGTCCGGCATGTTCTGGACCGACGCCGAACCTCGGCTGCGGGCTCTGGGCTGGAATGGCGTGCTGGACAAGGGCCCCGACGTCGATATCGGTGGCGCCCAACACAATCGAGTGGTCTACCAGAGCCCGGCGGCGGGGTCCGGGGTCAACAAGGACGGGGTCATTACGCTGAAGTTCGGTCAGTAGCGGGGATGTGTGGACGGACCGCGGCCGAGACCTCGTTCTCCAGCCGACGCACCAGCGTGTCGTCCCGCGTCCACCCGCAGTAGACGAGCCAGTTCGCCAACATCCGGTGCCCGCCCTCAGTGAGGATCGACTCCGGGTGGAACTGCACACCGTGGATCGGCAATTCGGTGTGGCGTACGCCCATGATCACCCCGCTGCGGGTGCGCGCGGTGGTCTCGAGCACGGCCGGCAACGACTCCGGCAGGATGGTGAGCGAGTGGTACCGCGTCGCCGTAAAGGGATCCGGAAGTCCTTGCAGCACACCGACATCCGAGTGAAACACGCTGCTGGTCTTACCGTGCAGCAATTCCGGTGCGCGGTCCACGGTGGCACCGAACGCCACGCCGATGGCCTGGTGCCCCAAGCAGACCCCCAACAGCGGGGTCCGCGCCGCCGCGCACGCGCGGACCAGACCGATCGACGCGCCCGCGCGCTCCGGTGTGCCCGGCCCCGGGCTGAGTAGCACGCCGTCGAACTCCGCGGCCGCGGCGGCAACGGCGGACTCGCTGGACAAGCGGTGGTCGTCGTTGCGCCACACGTCGACCCCGACACCAAGCTGGCCGAGGTACTGCACCAGGTTGAACACGAAGCTGTCGTAGTTGTCGACGACCAGGATCCGCATCGTGCCAGGCTACCGATTCAGTACCCGACCGGCCCCAACGGCTGCGCGAAATGCATCCGCACCGCCTCGGAGTGGCCGACGATCTGCACGTCGGACTTGACCTCTTCCTCATAGCCAAGCCCGAATCGGATCACGTACTGTCTGTACAACGTCACCAGGGGAGCCGCGCCCAGGGCTGCCTGCATGGCCGGCGCGTTGCCGATCGCGGTGATCTTGTAGGGCGGGCTGTAGGTGCGCCCGTTGAGTAGCAAGGTGTTGCCGACGCAACGTGGCACCGAAGACGCGATGATGCGCTGGTCCTGCATCTGGATGGCCTCTGCGCCGGCGCTCCAGAGCGCATTGAGGACGGCCTGGATGTCTTGCTGGTGGACCACGAGGTCGTCGGGCGACGCGTCGCGCGGGAAACGGCCGTTCGCGTCGCGTTGCGCGTCGTCGAGGCTCACCACCAGGCCGGGTCCGTGCACCGGGTTCACGCCCGCGTCGCCGGCCAGTTCGTCGGCTCGCCTGAGCATGGCCGCCAACGCGGCGTCGGTAGACCGCCCATGGGCCGAGTCGAGCTGCTTGGCCAACGCGTCGCGTTCGGCGCTGAGCCGGTTGACCGAGGACTGCGTCTCACGGACCTGGTCGACGAGGCGTGGGGCGTCGCTGCGGCGGATCTCGGCGCCGCCGGATACCCCGTGCGTCGCGGCCAGGAGCAGCCCGGCCAGCAGGCACACGATGGGCACACCGAAACGCCACGGCGAGCGGCGCGGGTCGATCATCGGTGCTCCACTTCGGCGCTTTCCAGGTCAAGGGGCCCCGTGCGTTAGGCTCTAGGACAAATCGAGCCGCGCTTTGCCCGTTGTTGTCGTTATCGTCGCACCCCGAGTTAGTCCCGAGGTATCACGAGGTAATCATGCCCAAGTCCAAGGTCCGCAAGAAGAACGACTTTACGGTCCGGACGGTGAGCCGCACGCCGATGAAGGTGAAGGCCGGGCCGTCGAGCATGTGGTTTGTTGCCTTTTTTGTCGGGCTGATGCTGATCGGCCTGGTCTGGTTGATGGTGTTCCAATTGGCCGCCGTCGGAAGCCAGGCGCCCCCCGCACTGACTTGGATGGCGCAACTCGGTCCGTGGAACTACGCGATAGCGTTCGCTTTTATGATCACCGGATTGTTGCTCACCATGCGCTGGCACTGAGTATTCACTCAGACGTAATGGATTTATTTTGCTATGGATTATTTACTGAGCCAGCAACCTTCCGACCGGCCAATCACACGCGTGTGATTCATCCCCACTGTTGATAGCACTTGTGGATAACTGGATCAGCAGAGGTGGGAGAGTCGGGTCAGGGCATGCAGCAAACTGAGTGGGGGCCGCCTGCGGCGGCAATGGCTGGTTGCGCCCTCGTTGGTATTTTGATGGCTATCGGAAGTGTGACCCTCGTCACAGACGCGCCGGGTCGCATCCTAACCGGAATTGCCGCACTGGGTCTGATCTTGTTTGCGGGCGTTTCCTGGCGTGCGCGCCCCAAGCTGGCTATTGCCGGGGAAGAGCTGGTGGTCCGGGGGCCATTTCGCACGCAGCTATTGCGGCGCTCCGACATCAAGATCATTCGGCTCACCGAGTTCAGTCGCTACGGCCGCAAGATCCGCATGCTCGACATTGAGCTGGTCGAGGGGGGACTGCTGATTTTCTCCCGTTGGGACCTCGGGACCGATCCCTCGCATGTGCTCGACGCGCTCACCGCAGCCGGTTACGTCGGGCGCAAAAGCCGCTGAGCCAGGGCGCTACCTCCCGCCGCCGAGCGTGCGTGTCGGCGCAGCGACACGCCGTCGTCGCTGGCATTCTGCGCACCTTCGCGGCGGGGCGCGGGCGCGGCGGAGCGCGGCGGGCGCGGCGCGGCGGGGCTAAGCGATCGTGATCGACTCGATTACGACGGGGTCGGTGGGCCGGTCGTTGCCGTCGGTGGCCGTCGTCGCGATTGCCTCGACGACACGCTGCGACTCGGGGTCGGTCACCCCACCGAAGATGGTGTGCTTCCGATTCAGGTGGGGCGTCGGCCCGACGGTGATGAAGAACTGGGAACCGTTGGTGCCCGGGCCGGCGTTGGCCATCGCGAGCAGATAGGGCTTGTCGAATTGCAGCTCGGGGTGAAACTCGTCGGCGAACTTGTAGCCCGGGCCGCCGCGGCCCGTGCCGGTTGGATCGCCGCCCTGGATCATGAAGCCCCGGATCACCCGGTGAAAGACCGCGCCGTCGTAGAAGGGGCCCGACGGGCCACCCGACGCGTTCTGCGTCGAGTACTCCTTGGTGCCCTGCGCCAGACCGACGAAGTTGGCGACGGTCTTGGGCGCGTGGTTGCCGAACAGGGCGACCTTGATGTCGCCGCGGTTGGTGTGCAGTGTGGCGGTGGCAGTCTGAATGGGGCTGTTAGTCACGGGATCACAGTCTGCCACTGCGTGCGAGCCTGCCCGCACCCGGTGCCTGCGCAGGAATCCCAGTGGTGGCAGTCTGTCAGGTATTCGGTGCACAAGCGACAGAGAAAGGCTGCAGATGAGCGCGAAGGCTGAGGCCCGGCTGACCCCCCGGGAACGACTGACCCGCGGCCTGAGGTACTCCGCGGTGGGACCGGTGGATGTCACCCGAGGCATCGTTGGACTGGGAATCCACTCCACGCAGTCGACCGCTTCCGAGCTTCGTCGCCGGTACCGCGAGGGTCAGCTGTCCCGCGAGCTCAGCGCCGCGCAGGAAGCCATCGCCCAGGAGCTGGCCGCCGCGCAGGAGGTGGTCGCAAACCTGCCGCAGGCGCTGCAGGATGCGCGCAAAAAGCGCCGGGGCAAACGGCCGTGGGTGATCGCAGGCGCCGCCGTCGTGGCGCTGGCGGGTGGGGGAGTCGCGTTCAGCGTCGTGCGCCGCTCGTCGCGCCCGGAGCCATCGCCGCGGCCACCCAGCGTGGACGTACAACCGCGCCCCTAGTACCCGCTAATCGCGTTTGGCTGCCACGGCGGCGTTGATGATGACGGCGTGCAGTCGATGCCACTGGGGACGATCGAATCCCGCCTGCCGGAGAAGATTTTGCGCCCGGCCGCGCGTCCTGGCCTTGCCCCGCCGGCCGATTGCCAGCGTGGGGATCAACCAGCGGGAGAACTGATCAACCAGCACCAGATGGCCACCCGGGCGTAGTACGCGCGCGCATTCGACCAGGCCTGCACCTTGGTCAGACCAGTGGTCGAAGGATGTGCTGCTCACGACGAGGTCCATCGACGCGTCGGGGAAGGGCAGCTGCTCGGCGACCCCGGTGCTGAACGTCAGCCGGTTATCGCGGGCGAGGCTCTTAGCGGTCTCGATCATGCTGGGAGCGGCGTCGATCCCGACAAGCTGCTGGGCGCCGGGGTAGTTGGCTGCTAGCGCTCGAAGGAGGTACCCCGTCCCACAACCGACATCGAGAACTTGTTGTGGCGCAGCCACTGTGGACGTTGCCAGCGCCGCGGTGCGCTCGCTGATTGCATGATGCAACCGCCCGCGCCAACCGTGGTCGTACGACATCGCTCGGTCCTCGTACGCGCCGAGGTCACGGTAAGGCTGCATGGCGCTCAATTTTACGAGCCGACGAGGCAGCCGGGTGGCGCCTCGAACACGCCGCCGCCGAGCGCGATGTCCGGGGCAACCGGATCGTGGAACTCCGCACCGCCGTGCGCCGGGCTCGAGGCGAGACGTCTCGCGCGTGCGCCGTTGGGTCGTAGACGGCCTTGGACTCCTCGTCGCTCAGATTGTTCGTGAAGGTAAGCGGGCTAGTTTTTCAGGTTGGCGGCCAAGCCGAATTCCTCTACGAGCGCCCGCGAATCCGCGTCCGAGACCCTGAATTCGGGTTCCTTCTCCTCCTTGGGCGCGCTGCCGCGCCACTGGCGATGACATCGAATCGTCAACGGCTGCAAACCAGGAACGCGCACGACCAGGACAGGCACGTTGTACG
>NZ_JAFBAR010000056.1 GCF_019247635.1 Mycobacterium sp. | reverse complement strand
CATCGCGATCCGCTCGTCGAGATCGAACATGCCCTTCTTGGCGGGGTTGACCAGGATCGCGACCACGACTTCGTCGAACTGGGCGGCGGCGCGCTCGAAGACGTCGACGTGGCCCAACGTCACCGGGTCGAAGGACCCCGGGCAAACCGCGCCGCTCATGCTTCGCGCCGGCAACGATGCAGAGCCATGCGATGAGTAGGAGCGGCGCCCATGTCCAGACGGTAGCAGGGCCGCTAACCCAGTTCGGCCAGCTCCAGGCGGGTGTCGCCGTACACCCGGGACTCCCACGGACTCCAATCGACCGGCCAGGTCAGCTCCGCCCGACCGGCCGCACGCTCGATGACCGCCAGGGCACCCGGCCGCACCCAGCCATGAACGGTCAAAGCGGCGACGACGCCCTCGATTTCGCCGGTGTCGACGTCGTAGGGCGGGTCGGCCAGCACCAGGTCCACCGCCACGGCAGACCCACCGGCCAAAACAGCCGAGACGGCGCCGCGGCGCACCGTGGCACCGACCAGACCGAGATCCGTGACGTTGCGCTTGATGACGGCCGTGGCGCGTTGGTCTGACTCCACGAACATTGCCGACCCGGCACCGCGCGACAGCGCCTCGAGCCCGAGGGCGCCCGAGCCGGCGTACAGGTCCAGCACCGCCAGCCCGGCCAGGTCCCGTCGCGCGGTCAGGATGTTGAACAGCGACTCACGTACCCGGTCGGTGGTCGGCCTGGTGCCCTGCCGCGGCACGGCGATGCGCCGCCCCCCGGCGGCGCCGCCGATGATGCGGGTCAATTGCGCTTCGCGGTCAGCTCACCACCACCAGAAGGTCGCCGCCCTCCACCTGCGCGGTGCTGGACACCGCTACCCGCTCCACGGTGCCGTCGTTGGGCGCGGTGATCGGCGCTTCCATTTTCATCGCCTCGATAGTGGCGACGGTCTGCCCGGCGGTCACCTGATCGCCGACGGCAACTCCCACCGTGACGACCCCGGCGAACGGCGCGGCGATGTGCCCGGGATTGCCCCGATCGGCCTTCTCCGCGGCCGGGATCTCGCTGGCGATGCTGCGGTCGCGCACCAGCACCGGCCGCAGCTGGCCGTTGATGATGCACATCACCGTGCGCATGCCGCGTTCGTCGGGCTCGGAGATGGCCTCCAGCCCGATCAACAGCTCCACCCCGCGCTCCAGTTTCACCCGGTGCTCCTCGCCCTGCCGCAGGCCATAGAAAAACTGGTTGGCCGACAGCTGCGAGGTGTCGCCGTAGGCTTCCCGGTGTTCTTCGAATTCCCTTGTCGGGCCGGGGAACAGCAGCCGGTTCAGGGTGGCCTGGCGCTTGGGTCCGGCCGCTGCCAGCGCGATCTCGTCGTCGGCGGTCAGCTGCTGGGTGGGCTTGGGCTCACCGCGTCCAGCCAGCGCGGCCGTGCGCAGCGGCTCGGGCCATCCGCCGGCCGGATCACCCAGCTCGCCGCGCAGGAAACCCAGAACGGATTCCGGGATATCGAATCGTGCTGGGTCAGAAGCGAATTCGTCAGCGCTCAAACCCGAGCCGACCAATGCCAGCGCCAGATCCCCGACCACCTTCGACGACGGGGTGACCTTGATCAGCCTGCCCAGCACCCGGTCGGCGCCGGCGTAGGCCTCCTCCACTTCCTCGAACCGGTCCCCTAAGCCCAGCGCAATGGCCTGCTGGCGCAGGTTGGACAGTTGGCCGCCCGGGATCTCGTGATGATAGACCCGGCCAGTGGGCCCGGGCAGCCCGGATTCGAAGGGCGCGTACACCTTTCGCAGGGCCTCCCAGTACGGCTCCAGCGCGCACACCGCCGCGAGTGACAGGCCGCTGTCGTAGTCGGTGTGTGCTGCGGCGGCGACGATCGAGCTCAGCGCTGGCTGACTGGTGGTTCCGGCCAACGGCGCGGCGGCTCCGTCGACCGCGTCGGCCCCGGCCTGCCACGCCGCCACGTAGCTGGCCAGTTGACCACCGGGGGTGTCATGGGTGTGGAAGTGGATTGGCAGGTCGAAGCGACTGCGCAGCGCACTGACCAACACGTGCGCGGCCGGCGCCCGCAGCAGCCCGGCCATGTCCTTGATGGCCAACACATGCGCGCCGGCGTCCACGATCTGCTCGGCCAGCTTGAGGTAGTAGTCCAGCGTGTAGAGCCGCTCGCCCGGGTCGGTCAGATCGCCGGTGTAGCACATCGCGACTTCAGCTATGGCAGAACCAGTTTCGCGCACCGCATCGATCGCCGGGCGCATGGACTCGAGGTTGTTCAGCGCGTCGAAGATGCGGAAGATGTCGATACCGGTGGCCGTCGCTTCCTCCACGAACGCCGAGGTGACCAGCTCCGGATACGGCGTGTAGCCAACGGTGTTGCGTCCCCGCAGCAGCATCTGCAGGCAGATGTTGGGCATCCGTTCGCGCAGCGCGGCCAGCCGCTCCCAGGGGTCCTCCTTGAGGAAACGCAGCGCCACATCGTAAGTCGCCCCGCCCCAGCACTCCACCGACAGCAGCTGCGGCATGGTCCGGGCGAGATACGGTGCCACCATGAGCAATCCGCTGCTTCGCACCCGAGTGGCCAGCAACGACTGGTGGGCGTCGCGGAAGGTGGTGTCGGTAACGCCGACGGCCGGTGACTCGCGCAGCCAACGCGCGAAACCCTCCGGCCCCAGTTCGACCAGGCGTTGCTTGGACCCCGCCGGGGGCGCGGCCTGCAGGTCGTCCGGATCTATGTAGGGCAGCTTGTCGTGCGGGTAGACCGTTGACGGCCTGGTCCCGTGCGGCTTGTTGACGGTGACATCGGCCAGGTAGGTGAGAATCTTGGTGCCACGGTCTGCCGACGACCGCGCGGTCAGCAGCTGCGGGCGCTGGTCGATGAAGGACGTGGTGACGCGGCCGGCCTGGAAGTCCGGATCGTCTAGAACCGCCTGCAGGAACGGGATATTGGTGGACACCCCGCGAATCCGGAACTCCGCCATGGCCCGTCGCGCGCGGTTGACTGCCGTCGGGAAGTCACGGCCCCGACACGTCAGCTTGACCAACATGGAATCGAAGTGCGCGCTGATCTCCGCCCCCAGGTTGGTGCTGCCGTCCAACCGAATGCCCGCGCCGCCGGGCGTGCGCAACGCGCTGATTCGACCGGTGTCGGGCCTGAAGCCGTTGGCGGGATCCTCGGTGGTGATCCGGCACTGCAGCGCGGCACCGTGCGGCGCGACGGCGTTTTGGCTCAGTCCGAGGTCGTCGAGCGTCTCGCCGGCGGCGATGCGCAGTTGGCTGGAGACCAAGTCGACGTCGGTGATCTCCTCGGTGACGGTGTGCTCCACCTGTATCCGCGGGTTCATCTCGATGAAGACGTACTCCCCGCTCTCGTCGAGCAGAAACTCTACGGTGCCCGCGCAGCTGTACCCGATGTGGCGGGCGAAAGCGACCGCGTCGGCGCAGATGCTCTCACGCAGTTCAGGTTCCAGGTTCGGCGCCGGCGCAAGCTCGATGACTTTCTGGTGCCGACGTTGCACGCTGCAGTCGCGCTCGTAGAGGTGGATCACCTCGCCGTGCGCGTCGGCGAGGATCTGCACCTCGATATGACGCGGGTTGAGCACCGCCTGCTCCAGATAGACGGTCGGGTCCCCGAATGCCGACTCGGCTTCCCGGCTGGCGGCTTCGATCGCTTCGGGCAGCGCGGCGCTATCGGCGACGCGGCGCATGCCACGGCCGCCCCCACCGGCCACCGCCTTGACGAACAACGGGAAGCGCATCCCTGCCGCCGCGCTCACCAACTCGTCCACGGACGCCGACGGCGCGGAAGACTCGAGCACCGGCAGGTTGGCCTCGCGGGCCGCGGCGATCGCCCGCGATTTATTTCCGGTCAGCTCAAGCACTTCGGCGCCAGGGCCAACGAACGTGATGCCCGCGGCGGCGCACGCCGCGGCGAGATCCGGGTTCTCCGACAAGAACCCGTAACCGGGATAGATCGCGTCGGCGCCCGCCCGGCGTGCGGTTTCGACGATTTCGTCCACCGACAGGTAGGCCCGCACCGGGTGACCGACCTCGCCGATCTGATAGGACTCGTCGGCCTTGAGCCGATGCAGCGAATTGCGGTCTTCGTACGCATAGACGGCCACCGTGCCGATGCCGAGTTCATAGGCAGCGCGGAAGGCGCGGATCGCAATCTCCCCACGGTTGGCGACCAGCACTTTGGAGATCATCTGCGCCCCTCGCCTAAAGAAGTGTCGACCAATAGTTCCAGAACCGAACCATAATCAACAGAAACACGGCGGTGAACCAGAGCACCGCGATCGACCACCGCCATCGGTAGCACACCCGCGCGGCGTCCCAGGTTCGTCCGGCCCTGGTCTCGAGCAGCGGACGAAGCACGATGCCTGACAGCACCACCAGCAGCGTGATGGTGACCGCCCAGACCACCATGCAGTACGGACACAGGGCGCCGATGCGGTACAGGCTCTGAAAGATCAGCCAGTGCACCAACCCCGCGCCGATCAGGGTCCCCGCGCTCAATCCGACCCAATACCATTGCGGCAGAGTGACATTCGTGACCGCCAGCACGCCGCTGACCACGACAATGGCGAAGCCGGCGATGCCGAGTAGCGAATTGGGAAAGCCCAGCACCGATGCCTGCGGGGTGATCATCACCGAGCCGCACGACACGATCGGGTTGATGTTGCACGACGGCACGTACGACGGGTTGAGCAGGATGTCGATCTTTTCCACCGTCAAGGTCATCGAGGCGACGAAGCCGATGACGCCCGCGATCAGCACCCACCACGCGCCGGGTGCGGGCACCGGTGCACCGCGTGCCGGTGTCAGGTCGCCCGAGCGCCCCTCCGGTTGCGCTGACACCTCAGCGGTCACCGTGCCTCACGTTGCCTCAGGAAGCCTCAGGAAGCCGCCGAAGCCGCAACCGAGTCGATGCCCGGCACGTCGCCCACGATCTCTTTGATCTTGGCGACCAGCGCGGCCGGCGTCGACCACTGGTATTCCTGGCCGTTGATCTTGACCGTCGGGGTCCCGTGGATGCCCGCCGCGCCGGCCTCGTCGGTGACCTTGCTCAGGTATTTGCCGCTGTTCACGCAGTCGGGCACCTTGCCGGCCGCACCGTTTTCGCGGGCGAGTTCGATCAGCCGCGCGTTGTCGGGAAACGAGCTGCCGGTTTCGGAGGGCTGGATGTCCGTGCTGTACAACGCGGTATGGAAACGGCGGAACGCGTCCAGGGATTCGTCGGCGACGCACAGGGCCGCCGCGCCCGCCCGCGAGGAGTAGTTCTGATTGCGGCCGCTGTCGAGGATCGCCACCATCGAGTAGTCGGCCTCGATGGCGCCGATGTCGATGAGCTTGGACACCGTCGGCCCGAAAGTCCGCTCGAAGTTGCCGCACGCCGGGCACAGGAAGTCCTCGTAGAAGGACATCAAGGCCTTGGGGTTGCTGGTCCCGGGTTGGGTGACCAGCTTGCTCGACGTCACCCGAACCGTGTCGCCGCCGCCGGCGCCGACGGCCGCGGGGCTGCCCTTCTTGTTGTGCACGATCCAGAAGACGACGCCGACCAGGAGCAGCACGACGAACGCGGTGGCCGCGATGGGGATGAACCGGCTGGACCTGCCGCTGGCGGACTTCAGATCGAAGCGCTCCGGACGCTTGGGTTTGTCGGCCACTTGTTCGGGGTCCTCACGTGTGCGGGCGGTGTCTGGCTGGTGCCGATCGAAGCGCCTCTAGACTACCGACGCCGCAGGGCGTGCGGGTTAGGCCCGGCTCAGGTGCGCACGCAACGCCGAGATCAGCTCACTCGTGCCGGTCTCGCTACCGCCGCCGAGCGGAAACAGATTAGCGAAGCCGTGCGTCAGCGAACCCAGGCAACGCAGATCCACCGGCGTCCCGGCGGACCGCAGCGCCACCGCGTAGCTCTCGCCTTCGTCGCGCAGCGGGTCGAAACCGGCGACGGCGATCAGCGCCGGCGCCAACCCGGACAGGGACTCCGCCAGCAACGGCGACACTCGCGAATCTGCCGGCGCGATGTCCGAGTCCCTGAGGTACTGCGCCTGGAAGAAGTCCATGTCGCGTTTGGTCAGCAGGAAGCCGCGGGCGAACAGGCTCAGTGAGCGCGTCTGCGCGGTGAAGTCGGTGCGTGGGTAGATCAGCCACTGCAACACCGGGGCGGGGCCCCCGCTGTCGCGCGCCATTTGGGCGACGACGGCGGCCAGGTTGCCGCCCGCGCTGTCGCCGCCCACCGCGACCTGGCCGGGATTCGCGCCAAGGTCGGTGGCGTGCTCATACGCCCACTGGAAGGCCGCGTAGGCATCCTCGATGGCGGCCGGAGCCGAGTGTTCGGGAGCCAGCCGATAGTCGATCGAGAGCACGTGGATGCCGGCGTCGCGGCAGGTCAACCGGCACAGCGCGTCGTGGGTATCCAGGTCTCCGATCACCCAGCCGCCGCCGTGGTAGAAGACCAGCATCGGCGCGGGTTCCCCACCGGGCGCCCGGTAGTGCCGAGCCCGAATCTCGCCGGCCGGTCCGGGCAGCGAGACGTCGTCGACATCGACGTGAATCTGCGGGCCGGGAAGCTCCTGCGTGCTCTGGCGCATCAGCGCGCGGGACGCGGCGACGTCGTCGTTGACGACCAGGCCGTCGATGCCCACGGCGCGCAGTCCCTGCAGCATCAGCTGCAGAGTCGGATCGAGCGTGTTGCCGTCGATGATGACGGCGCGCCCGTGCGTCAGCGCGCGCTTGGCCGCCGTCGGGGTCCACGAGATGACTTTGGCGCCCACGCTGGTGACCGTGTTCTGCACGCGACTCAGCCAGCGCGTGTGCGCGCCACTCAGTCCGGGAGCCAGGTCCTGCGTGCCTGGCAGACTTTTAGTCATGGCTGCCCTCTCGATCACACTGAACGACGGTCACTCGATCCCCGCCGTCGGACTCGGAGTCTTCAAGATCGAGCCGGCGGACACCGTGCGAGCGGTGGGTGCCGCGCTGCGCGCCGGTTATCGGCATATAGACACCGCGGCCGCCTACCGAAACGAACGGGAGACCGGGCGAGCGGTTGCCGAATCCGACGTGCCCCGCGACCAACTGTACGTGGTGACGAAGTTAGCGAACCCCGACCAGGGTTACGAGAGCACCCTGCGGGCGTTCGAGGCCAGCATGGACCGGCTCGGCCGTGACTATCTGCAGGATTACCTCGACCTTTACCTGATCCACTGGCCGCTGCCCGCGCTCAACCGGTTCGTCGACACCTTCAAGGCCTTCGCCCACCTGCGCGATCAGGGCCGCATCCGGTCGATCGGGGTCAGCAATTTCGAACCCGAACACCTCACGGTCCTGATCGATGCCACCGGCGTCGTACCGGCCGTCAACCAGATCGAGCTGCACCCGCAGCTGCCCCAGGCGGAACTGCGGGAGGTGCATGCCCGACTGGGCATCGCCACCGAGGCATGGTCGCCGCTGGGGCGGGGATCGCTGTTGACTCATCCGACGGTCACCGCCGTCGCGCATGGCTGCGACAGGACACCCGCGCAGGTGTTGATTAGGTGGCATATTCAACTCGGTAATATCGTGATTCCCAAGTCGGTGAACCCCAGACGGATTGCGAGCAACTTCGACGTGTTCGATTTCGAACTCAGCGCCAAGGACATGGCGTCGATCTCCTCGCTGGATGACGGGACCCGGCTCGGCCCTGATCCGAGAACGTTCACTTCAACAGGTAGGTGATTGACGTTGGCTGGCGAGTCGGGTGCCGGAGTGCCTTCCATTGCCCTCAATGACGAGAACACGATGCCGGTGCTCGGCCTGGGTGTCGCGGAATTGTCTGACGACGAAACCGAGCGCGCGGTTTCGGCGGCGCTGGAAATCGGCTGCCGGCTGATCGACACCGCCGCGGCCTACGGCAACGAGGCCGCCGTCGGCCGCGCGATCGCGGCTTCCGGCATCCCCCGGGCGGAGCTGTTCGTCACCACCAAGCTAGCCACCGCCGACCAGGGTTTCACCAGCGCGCAGGCGGCCTGCAGCGCCAGCCTGGAGCGCCTGGGTCTGGACTACGTCGACCTGTACCTGGTGCACTGGCCGGCCCCGTCGATGGGCAAGTACGTGGACGCCTTCGGCGGCCTGATCCAGTCCCGCGGCGACGGCCACGCCCGCTCGATCGGCGTATCCAACTTCACCGAGGAGCATCTCGATACTGTCATCGACCTGACCTTCGTCAACCCGGCGGTCAACCAGATCGAGTTGCACCCCCTGCTCAACCAGGACGAGCTGCGCAAGGCGAATGCGCAGCACAATGTGGTCACGCAGTCCTACACCCCGCTCGTTCTCGGCCGGCTGATGGACAACCCCACCGTGACGTCGATCGCCGGCGAATACGGCAAGACGTCCGCGCAGGTGCTGCTGCGCTGGAACCTGCAATTGGGCAACGCGGTCGTCTTCCGTTCGTCCAAGGCCGAGCGCATCGCCAGCAACCTCGACGTGTTCGACTTCGAACTGGCCACCGAACACATGGATGCCCTGAACGGTCTCAACGACGGCACCCGCCTGCGTGAGGATCCGTTGACTTACGCGGGGACCTGATCCCTTAGCCGGTCGGACAGGTCGCTGCAGCCCGTCGCAGGACGTCCGAGGACGCCGGGTCGACCGGCAGCTGGTAGCCCCGCAGCACGGTGATGAATTGCATGGCGTACTGACAGGCGAACGCGGCGTTGGGAGGCATCCACTCACCGGGCGGCAAATCGCCTTTGTCCTGGTTGGCCTGTCCTTGGACGGCAAGCAGATTCGCCGGATCGTTCGCGAAACGCTTGCGCTCGGGATCGGGCCAGGCGTAGGCCCCCATGTCCCAGGCGTACGCCAGCGGGACGATGTGGTCGATCTGCACCGCTTCGCCGACCTTGGCGCCGCGCTGAAACGCGATGACGGTGTTGGTGTACGGATCATGCAGGGTGCCCGTGGCTACCGCGTTCGGGCACCGCTTGATCGACAGGTAGGTCTTGTCGAGCAGATCGCGGTTGAGGATGTCGTCGCGGGTGTCGCACCCGTTGTGACCGAGCGGGGCGTCGTTGTCGTCGTCCCACGCATCGCCGTACGCCGACCGGCGGTAGTCGTATCGGTGGATCCGCGGCAGCACGCCAACCCCCGCAAGCACGTCGGTCCCGGGCTGCACGGTGGGGACGTCGGCTCGCGCCGCGAACTCCTGCGAACGACGATCCGAAGCGGATCCCACCGTCTGATAGGCGACGATCACCGCGAGCACTGCGGCGAGCGACAACCATAGCAGCACTTTGCGATTCATGATTTGTCCAGATATTCGACGCGGTCGGTGTCCGTGAAATGTCCTGCCAGCAATGCCATTCCGGCATCTGCCGGGTCGTCGGGGTAGGTGCGCGCGCAGAAGTCGCGGGCCGCCTCGATGAGCACCCGATGGTCGGCCAGCGATAGCAGCCGCAGGGTAATCGGCCGGCCGGACTGGTTGCGCCCCAGCACATCTCCCTCGCGGCGCTCCTTGAGGTCCAGGTCCGCAAGCGCAAAGCCGTCGAGGGTGGCCGCGACGGCATCCAGTCGCTCGGCGGCCGACGACCCGGGTGCGACCCAGCTGGCCAGCAGGCACAGGCCCGGATGCTGGCCGCGGCCGATGCGGCCGCGCAGTTGATGCAGCTGACTGATGCCGAACCGGTCGGCGTCCATCACCAACATGACCGTGGCATTGGGCACGTCGACGCCGACCTCGATGACGGTGGTGCACACCAGCACATCGATCTCACCCGCTCGAAACCCCGCCATCGCGGCGTCCTTCTCCTCGGCGGGCAACCGTCCGTGCATGAGGCCCAGCCGCAGGTCCGCCAGTTCGGCCGACCGCAACCGCGCGAAAAGGCCCTCGGCGGTGGCCGACGGCCGGGCGGCCGCGTCGCCATTTTCCGGTTCTTTTCCCGGCTCGTCGGACTCGTCGATCCGGGGTGCGACCACGTAGACCTGCCGCCCGCTGGAGACCTCCTCGATGATGCGCTGCCAAGCCCGCCCGAGCCATGCCGGCTTGTCCTGGACGAAGATGGTCCTGGTGGTGATCGGCTGACGTCCGCGCGGAAGTTCGCGCAGCGTCAAGCTTTCCAAGTCCCCGTAGACGGTCAGGGCGACGGTGCGGGGAATCGGCGTCGCGGTCATCACCAGCAGGTGCGGAGTGACGCCGGTACGGGCCTTGGCGCGCAACTGGTCTCGCTGCTCCACGCCGAACCGGTGCTGTTCATCAACCACCACCATGCCCAGATTGTCGAATTGGACCGCATCCTGCAGCAGCGCGTGGGTGCCGATGACGATGCCGATTTGGCCGTCGGCTATCTCGGCGCGGACCTGTTTCTTCTGCGCGGCCGTCATGGAGCCGGTCAGCAGCGCCAGCCGGGTGGCCTGCCAGCCGTCGCCGTCCACGCTGCCCAACTGGCCGCCCATCGCCAACGGGCCGAGCACGTCGCGCACCGAGCGGAGATGTTGTGCGGCAAGGACTTCCGTCGGGGCGAGCAGCGCACACTGATAGCCCGCGTCGACCATCTGCAGCATCGCCAGCACCGCGACGATCGTCTTGCCCGACCCGACCTCGCCTTGCAGCAGGCGGTTCATCGGACGGTTGGCCGCCAGCCCGCCGGCCAGCACGTCGAGCACCTCACGTTGGCCCGCGGTCAACTCGAACGGCAACTGTCCCAACAGTTGCGCCGCCAGCCCGTCCGGCCGGCGCGGCGCGGACGGTCCCGACTCCGACAGCTCGCCGTGCCGGCGGGCCACCAAGGCCCACTGCAGGCCGACGGCCTCGTCGAAGGTCAGCCGTTCGCGGGCGCGGCGGCGCTCGGTCTCGTCCTCGGCGAGGTGGATGGCGCGCAGCGCGTGGTCTTCGGACATCAGCTGGCGTTCGGCGCGCAGTGTGGCGGGCAGCGGATCCGCCACCGGATCAAGGACGTCGAGCACTTGGCGCACACAACGGAAGATGTCCCAGCTCTGCACTTTGGTGCTGGCCGGGTAGATCGGGAAGAAGCTGCGTTCGAAGTCTTCGATCGCCAGCTCGCCCCTGATCTCTTGCGAGGCGACGGCAATGTTTTTCAACGACCTGGTGCCATGGTGCTTTCCGTCCGGCGAGTCGAGGATGAGGTACGCGGGGTGCGTCAGTTGCATGACGCCCTTGTAGTAGCCGACCTCGCCGGACAGCATCACCTTCGCGTGTTCGGTGAGGTCCTTTTTGATGTAGTCCGCATTGAAGAACGTGGCGGTCACCTTGTCACGCCCGGATCCGACGGTGATCCGGTGACACACCCGCTTCCGCTTCGTCGGCGCGTTGGGCTGCTCCCTCGGCTGCGCCTTCGGTCGCCCCTTCGCCCTCATCGGAAACGTCTCCGTGGCGGTGATCGTGTCGACGATGGTGATGTGCTGGCCGGCTTCCGGGCGCTCCCCGATCGCCCCGTCGGCGCCGCGCACGGCGGCTCCCTCGATGTAGCTGCGCGGGTAGTGGCGCAGCAGGTCGTCGACGGTCCGGATGCCGAACACTTGGTAAAGGGGGCCGGCGGAGTGGGCGCCGATGACGTGATCCAACCGGTCGCTTAAGGACGCCACCGCTACTCCACCCCGATCAGCAGCGCGTCACCGCGGTGGCCGGTACGGTAGGTCAGCAGTTCGGTGCCGGGATGGTTGTCGTGTACATGCCGTTCCAGCACGTCGGCGATGTCATCTTCGCCCGCCTCCAGCCCAGCTCCAACCAGCACCGTCGCCAGGTCGCCGCCGGAGGCCAGCAGCAGGTCGAGCAGGCCGATCGCCGCGGCCGCCGCATCGGCGGCCACGATCAGCACTTCGTCGCCCGCGATGCCCAGACCGTCGCCCGGCTCACAGCTGCCCGCCCAGGTCAGCGCCGACTCGGTGGCGATTCGCACCGAGCCGTGCCGGGCGGCGGCCGCCGCGCGGGCCATCGTGTAGCCGTCGTTGACGGCCTGACGACCCGGTTCGTGAACGGCCAGCGCCGCCAGTCCCTGCACCATCGACCCCGCCGGTATCGGCACCACGTCGATGCCCCACCCGATCGCAGCGGTACAGCCCGCCACCAACTCTTCGGCGGCGATATAGCCGTTGGGCAACACCATCACCTGGGCGGCGCCGGTATCCACCACAGCGCGCATCAACTGGTGCGCGCTGATATTCGTGCAACCGGTCTCGTGGTCCCGCCGCAGCACGCACGCGCCCTCCCCGGCGAACAGGTCGGCCGCCCCGTCGCCGTCGACCACCGCCAGCACCGCACGCTCCCGCGTCCAGCTCCCCACCGGCAGTCCGGTTGCCCCGGAGCTGAGCATCGAGATGACGATCCGGCTGAGTTGTCCAGCCACCAATCCTGCTTCGATGGCGGCGCCCGCATCGTCGGTGTGCACGTGCACCGAGTAGCTGTCGAGCACGTCGGGCGATCCCGACGGCGCCGCCGCGATGGCCACCGATTCGCCCAGCGCACACAGCCGTTCTCGCAGCACATCCGCCGCCGCGGCATCGCAGTCACCGAGCAGGTACATCACCTCGAACTGCGGAGCCGGGCGTTCGGTACCGGTGTCCGCCGCGGCGCGCGGCGACCGCTCGTACACCGCCCGCGCGGGAGAGTGCCCGGTGACGGTCGAACGCAGCGCGTCCAACAGCACCAGCAGGCCGCGGCCGCCGGCATCGACCGCTCCGGCGTCGGCGAGAACGTCGAGCTGCTCGGGGGTTTTCTCCAGCGCGACCACCGCCGCGTCACCGGCGGCGCTGACGGCCTCGGCCAGCCCGTCGCCGGCACAGTCCGCCACGGCGTCGGCGGCCGCGCGCAACACCGAGACGATGGTCCCCGGGATCTCGTCGCCCATTGAGGCGATGACCAGCTCGACCCCCCGCCGCAACGCGGCCCCGAGGAGGGTGGCGTCGATATCGTTCAGTTCGCCATCCGCGTCGGCGCCCGCCGCAGCAGCGGTGGCGTCGGCGATGCCGCGCAGGATCTGGGACAGGATCACCCCGGAGTTGCCCCGGGCACCGTTGAGCGCGCCCGCCGACAGCGCCGCCGCCACCTGAACGACGTCGGACGACCCCGCCCCCGAACTGGCCGCCGAGCCCACCTGAGCCAGCGCGGAACGCATGGTGAACAGCATGTTGGCGCCGGTGTCTGAGTCGGCGACCGGGAACACGTTCAGCCGGTTGATCTCGTCGATATGGGTGATCAGGTCGCTGACCGCGGTGTGCGCCCAATCCCGCAGGGCGGCGGCGTCCAGCCGACGATCCGAACTGCCCAACTGACCCCACCTCCTGC
>NZ_JAFBAR010000128.1 GCF_019247635.1 Mycobacterium sp. | reverse complement strand
GGCTCGATTGCCCCACTCCTCAGCGGCCATCCCGGCCGCATCGTCGCGAGGCTGTAGCAGAGCTGACCTTAGTCGCGTGTCAGCTTGCGGTGGGTCACTCTGTACGGACGCGCCGCCTCAGCCCCGAGCCTGTCCACCTTGTTTTCTTCGTATGCGCCGAAGTTGCCCTCGAACCAGAACCATTTGGCCTCGTTGTCGTCATCGCCTTCCCAAGCCAGGATGTGGGTGCAGGTCCGGTCCAGGAACCAGCGATCGTGTGAAATCACCACCGCGCAGCCGGGGAAATCCACCAGCGCGTTCTCCAGCGAACTCAGCGTTTCGACGTCGAGGTCGTTGGTCGGTTCGTCCAGCAGGATCAGGTTGCCGCCCTGTTTGAGAGTCAACGCGAGGTTCAGCCGATTGCGTTCACCACCGGACAGCACACCGGCCGGCTTCTGCTGGTCTGGACCCTTGAAGCCGAAAGCCGACACGTAGGCACGCGACGGCACTTCGGTCTGGCCCACCTGGATGTGGTCCAGCCCGTCGGAGACAACCTCCCACACGGTCTTCTTGGCATCGATGCCCGCGCGGGCCTGGTCCACATAGCTCAGCTTGACGGTGTCGCCGACCTTGACGGTGCCGCTGTCCGGTTTCTCGAGCCCGACGATCGTTTTGAACAGCGTGGTCTTGCCAACCCCGTTTGGACCGATCACGCCGACGATGCCGTTGCGGGGCAGCGTGAAGGACAGGTCCTTGATCAGGGTGCGTCCCTCGAAGCCCTTGTCGAGGTGCGCGACCTCGACAACCAGGTTGCCCAGTCGGGGCCCGACGGGAATCTGGATCTCTTCGAAGTCGAGTTTGCGGGTCTTCTCGGCCTCGGCGACCATTTCCTCGTACCGCTGCAGCCTCGCTTTGCTTTTCGCCTGGCGCGCCTTGGCTCCGGACCGCACCCACGCCAGCTCGTCTTGTAACCGCTTTTGCAGCTTGGCGTCCTTGCGTCCCTGCACGGCCAGCCGCTCGGCCTTTTTCTCCAGGTACGTCGAGTAGTTGCCTTCGTAGGGGTATGCGCGGCCGCGATCGAGCTCCAGGATCCATTCGGCCACGTTGTCCAGGAAGTAACGGTCGTGAGTGACGGCCAAGATCGCGCCCGCGTAGCTGCCGAGATGCTGCTCGAGCCACTGCACGCTCTCTGCGTCCAGGTGGTTGGTCGGTTCGTCCAGCAGTAGCAGGTCGGGTTTGGACAGCAGCAACTTGCATAGCGCGACGCGGCGCCGCTCGCCGCCGGACAGGTTGGTTACCGGCTCGTCGGGCGGCGGGCAGCGCAGCGCGTCCATGGCCTGCTCCAGCTGGGAGTCCAGATCCCACGCGTCCGCATGGTCGAGGTCCTCTTGCAGCCGGCCCATCTCTTCCATCAACGCGTCCGAGTAGTCGGTCGCCATCAACTCGGCGACCTCGTTGAACCGGTCGAGCTTGACCTTGATGTCGCCCAGGCCCTCTTCCACATTGCCGCGGACGGTCTTCTCCTCGTTCAACGGCGGCTCCTGTTGCAGGATGCCGACGGAGGCTCCGGTAGCTAGGAACGCATCGCCGTTGTTCGGCTTGTCCAGACCGGCCATGATCCGCAAGACGCTCGACTTGCCGGCGCCGTTCGGGCCGACGACCCCGATCTTTGCCCCTGGATAGAAGCTCAACGTGACGTCGTCCAGGATCACCTTGTCGCCGTGCGCCTTGCGGACCTTCTTCATCGTGTAGATGAACTCAGCCATGCCGCGGTATTGCCTTTCTGGTCTATCGGAACTATCCGGCGACCATCCTATGCACCGCCGGGCAGGGCTAAGCCGACAGTGGCAGTGCCGCCTCCGCAGGGGCTGGGTCGACTTCGCCGGCCGGTTCGCCGTCCGAGCCGCCGGCCTGCGACACGCCTGTGCCGGCCGGCGCCTCCTCAGGACCGGGACCGGTGTAGCTCGGCTTCAGTACCTGTACGAAAGTGCGCGACACATCCGGCCCGACCGACGTCGCCCGCATCTCCAGCGACGACCGACGATTTCCGTCGCGGTCCTCATACTCGCTGGTGTAGACGTGGCCCACGACGATCACCGGCGCGCCCTTGCCCAGCGCCGCACCCACGCCGGAGACCAACTTGCCCCAGCAATTGACGGTGATGAACAGCGAGTTGCCGGGCTCCCACGCGCCGTCGGCGGTCCGGCGGCGGGAGTTGCTCGCCACCCGGAACTTGATGACCTCTTGGTTGCCGACCTTGCGGCGCTGGGGGTCATTGACGATGTGACCGACGACGGTCAGTGGTGTTTCAAACATTGCTTCAGTTCCTTTCGTTCTTGTCTCAGATAGCGCTCGTGCGTGGTGCCCATTCAGCCCCGCGGCACCGACAGGCTGCACGGGTGGCCATTGCGATGTTCTTTAAGGCTGTGGACACACTCGTGACTGTGGATATCAACGTGGCGGACCAGCTGCGGCGGACACTGCACGGCAGGGAGCCCAAATCGGCTTGAGCTGCGATCGAAGTCGGGGCGTTGAACCAGCTTGCCGATCCGCACGACGTGCTCGATCTGATCGACTCAACCGGGAGAAATCATCAAGTTTTGTATCGGGTGCAATCCGGCGGACCTGGATCTAGTCGTAGATGACGGCGAGTCCCCGGCGCTTGAGGTCAGCCAAGCGGTTTCGCATGGTTTGCAGCTGGCTGGGTGAGTGCCCCGTCCAGTCCTTGATCTCACCAACAATTTTCACGGGCTGCCGAGTGCGGTAGGAGCGGGTCGGATTCCCGGGAAACTTCTTGTCCGTCACGTTCGGGTCGTCCTCCAGTGCCCCTTCGGGTTCCACGATGTAGATGCGACACCGGCCCTCGCCGTTAGCCAGTTCGGCTCCCCACGCTGCGGCATCTAATGTTTGGGTCACGTAAACGTGGTTGGAGAGACGTTCTGCGCCGTAGTTCGAGTGGCGCCCAGGCACTAGTAGGTCGCCCACCGAAAGGTCGGCCTTGGTGCCGTGCAGAAACACACCCGACTCGTGCATCTCAAAAGGTTTCGGCGTTCTCGTCACCACTTGGAGACACCTCCCCGAGCGTAACGTCCCTGCGAAAATCCGCGCTGGAATTGGCTGTGACGTTACGCTCGCGGATCCCGACTTCGCCCAGCAGCGTCACGGCCCGCCATCTGGGCCAGCATCGCGTTGTAGGCGGCCAACTCCGCGTCGTCGTCGCGGTCGGCCGCACGGTCCAACCGCCGCGCGGTCCTGGCGTCGCTGCGCGCCCACTGCACCAGCAACGCCAGCATCACGATCACCAACGGCAATTCCCCTGCTGCCCAAGCGATTCCACCCCCCAATCGCTGATCACCCAGCAGATCGGTGTGCCAACTCAGGCCCAACGACCGGTAGTAGGCGGCGCCCAGCACTCTTCGGGTGCTCATCAGCTCCACGCCGAAGAACGCGTGCATGGGCAGGGACGCGAACACCACAGCGACCTTGGCCAGCGGGGGGATCGGCCGTGGCGTCGGGTCGACGCCGATCACCACCCAATAGAACAGATAGCCGCTGACCAGAAAATGCACGTTCATCGCGAGGTGTCCGGCGTGGCTGCCCACCGCGTCGTCGAAAATGCTGCCGAAGTACAAGCCGTAGAAGCCTGCCACGAACAGGAAGGTGGCCACGATCGGGTTGGTCAGGATCCGCGAGACCCGACTGTGTAGCGCGGCCAACAGCCATTCGCGCATGCCCGGCGGATCTTGACGGCCGGCGGCAGGCAACGCCCGCAGCGCCAGGCTGACCGGCGCGCCGAGTACCAACAGGATGGGCACCAGCATCGACAACCCCATGTGCGCGGCCATGTGCATGCTGAACATCGCCGGCATGTAGCGGCCCACCCCGGAGGACGTCACGAACAACAGGGCAAGGCAGCCGAGCAGCCACGCGAGCGTCCTGCCCGGCGGCCAGGCATCACCACGGTGACGCAGCCGCAGCAGAGCGGCGACATACAGTGCGGCCAGCACGATGGCCGTGGTGCCGAAGATCAGGTCAAAGCGCCAGTCGAACAGGATGCGCGCCAGGGTGGGGGGCCCGTCGAAGTCGTAGCCGATCTCGGCTTCGGGGATCGACGGCAGCCGGGTCGGGGGTGGCGGCGGTGGTGTGCGGCCCAGCCCGACGGCGATACCGAAGGTGAGGCTGAAGATCGCCGCCTCGATAAACGCCAACCGGAGCAGCGGTCGGCGGGCGTGCGGATCTGCTTGCAGCGCAGCAACTCCGGAGCGTCGCTGGCGCCAGCCGAGGATTCCCAGCGCGCACAGGGCAACGAACTTGGCCACCACCAGGCGTCCGTAGCCGGTGGTCAGCAGGTCCGAGGGAAGCACCCGCACGAGGGCGTTGACGCCGCCGCTGAGCGCCATCGCGATCCAGCACCACAATGCGATCGCCGAGAACCGCCGCGCGGCCAGTTCGGTGTGGTCACCGCCGCGCAGGGCGTGGGCCAGGAGGGCAAGCAGACCCCCGGCCCACAGGCTGGCCGCGACGAGGTGGATCAGCAGGCTGTTGGTGGCCAGGTCATGCGCACCGCCCGCCGACGAGTGACCGGTCAACCCGAGCGGAACCAGAGTCACCAGCGACCCGGCCAGCAGCGCCGGCGCCCAAGACCAGCGCAGGACCGCCAGACTCGCCAGCGTCACCGCGGTGGCCAGGGCCGCCGTCCAACGCCAGGCGTCGGCGGTGTTGATCAGGCCGGCCAACGACCAGACGGTCGCCGGGTTGAGGTTTTCGACCACCGGGTGGCCGGACACATCGGAAATGGTCAGGGGCACCAGCAGGGCCGAGCACACCGCCCACACCCCCGATGCCACCGTGCCCAACCGCAGCGCGCGGTAGCCGCCGACGTCGAGCACCCCGGAGCGTTGCGGGGGCACCAGGAAGGCCGCGAACATGAACGAACCGACGGCCAGCACAGCGCCGATCTCCCCGGCGGCACGGACGAAGGGCAAGCCGAAAGTGGTCACCGGACCGGGATTGGGGAGCCCGGTGGCCGTCAGCGCGTCCGCCAGCGACAACGCCCCAATTCCGGCCGCGGTGCAGCCTGCCAGCACGACGACGCCAGCGAGTACCGGCCACACCACAGCGGGCTTACCGGCCGGGCGGGCATCCGTCATGTACCCAGAGTATGGGCGGGCGTAGAGACTATTGCGCTTGGTCTGCGCCGGCGCCCAGGTGCCGTTGGCGCCAGGTGAATTCACGGGCAACGAACTGGTTGCGCGCGACCTTCTCGACATAAGCGAAATCACGCAGGATGTTGCGTAATTCGCGTCTAAACGCGATCCGGCGTTCGGCTAGGTCGGCCGCGGGCGTCAACAAATTCTGATCTGCCACGACTTGACGCGCGGTCGCGAACAGCAGCGTCGACACCGATTCGCTGCTGCGGATCCGTGTCTGCGCCACGTATTGCCGGCCGACCCCCAACGCCAAGTCGGTGAGCTCCTTCTGGCCGATATCCGGTGGCGCATCGCGCAACACGTCGGCCACAATCTCGTACGCCTCGAAGAACACCCGCAGCATCGCATCCGACATCAACGGGCGCTTCGCGTACAGTATCGCTTCGATCTCGTCACCGCCGGCGGCGACGTGCGCTTCCCAATCTTGGTGCCAAGCCATCTCTTCGGCGATGTTGGCGCGAAACGCCGCCGAATCCGCGAAGTAGAAATCGAACTTCAACAGATCACGCAACCGCAACGCCTGTGCCCAGAAGGCCTCCACCCGATCGCCGTCGGCGCGCCTGGCATGGGCCAGCGCCAGTTCGACGATCGAGGTCTCCAGGAACGCGTGTATCACCGAGTTCCGGTAGAACGCGGCGGCGTGTTCGTCGTCGGGCGCGATGTACCACACCGGTTCGCGGCCGCTGTCGACGCGAGTAATCGGGTGGCCGTTGGACAATGCGTCCACGGCCGCCCGTACACCTTCACGCGAACGCAGCCGCAGCCCGCTCGTCGACATCGGAGTTTGCTTGCGTTGCAGGTAATCCAGCGAGTCCTGCAACGTGTGGTGCAACTGGTCGAGCGTCAGTGCCGCACCGCGTGTGGTCAGCAGCAGCGCGCACACCAGGCCTGTCGCCGTCACCGGTGTCGCCTGCAGGATCCGCCACGCGACCTCGAACGACATCTTCTGCATCGCAAGCCGTTTGGCGTCCTGGTCGCGTGCCAGCGGGCCGCCCGGCGGACCGAGGTACTGACGCATCGAGACGGCTTCGGGGAAGCGGACGTAGATCTTGCCGTAGTTGCGTTCGCCCTGCGCCTTGATGAAGTTGTACAGCCAGCTGAAGCCCTCGGGTGTCTTTTCGCCGCCGCGCGCGTAGGCGGCGTACTCGGCGATCTCGTGCAACTGGTCGAAGCAGATCGAAACCCCTTGCAGCAGAATGTCGTCGGTACGACCGTCCAGATAGGCGTCCGCCACGTAACTCATCAGACCGAGCTTGGGCGGCAACATCTTTCCGGTGCGCGACCGCGTGCCCTCAATCGACCAGCTCAGGTTGAACCGCTTCTCGACGATGTAACCGACGTACTCCCTGAGCACGTACTTGTACAGCGGGTTGTCGCCGATGTTGCGCCGGATGAAGATCGTCCCCGAACGCCGCATCAGCGGGCCCATCACACCGAAGGACAGGTTGATGCCGCCGAACATGTGCACGGGCGGTAACCGGTTGTCCTGCATGGCCACCGGGACTACCGCACCGTCGATGTAGGACCGGTGCGAAAAGAGCATGACCGCCGGATGGGCCTCCAGCGCGGCACGCATGGCCGCGATTTGGTATTCGTCGTAATCGAACTCGGGATCGAATCCGCGACTCAGCAGCTTGCCGAGGACGGAGATCAGGTCCACCGATACCTGGCTCCATCCGGTCGCAAGCTCGTCGAGCATCTTGCCGGCCTCCTCGAGGGTGGCACCGGGGATCTGCTTCAGGCCGGCACGAAATCGGGCCGACGCCAACATTTCTGGCTTCACCAGCCGAGGCGACTTGTATTGGGGCCCCAGGATCCGGTACTCGGCGCGAGCCAGGGCAAGGATCGCCCGCCGCGTCACGAACTGGGCGAAATCTCGCTCGTCCTCGCCGACGGTGGTGTCGCGCCACTGTTGGCGCAGCTCGGACACCTTGGCCGACTCCCCGGCCACCACCTTGGCGCGCTGCGGGTCGTTGCGCAGGATGCTGCGCTGCTGCCGCTGGCTGGGGTGGTAGGGGTCGCGGCCGGGCAGCATCCCCGCCACCTTGGCAAGTTTGCCTCGATCCGCCGGGGGCAGCCAGAACACCTGCACCGGCACGATTGACCGGTCTTCACCGGAGCCGAGCTGCTCGATGAGCGCGGTCAGCGCCGCCGGTGGCGCGGTATCGGGCGGGAGCTTCGATACGTCGAACTTGGCCTCCGGGTTGCGGGCTCGTTGTCCGCCCAGCCACTTCATGACCAGCTCCATTTCGACTGGAGTGTCCGTGTACGCCAACACCAGCGTGTCTTCAGCCGTGAGGACTGCGCCGGTATCCGCGGTCGGTTTGGTCACGGTCGCCCTCGGGGCGGAACGGTTTCGCGTTGTGCTGCACCAACTTTGGATGCGGACGGGTTGGCATTGGCCTCACCCTTGACCTTCGCTGGCGCCTTCGCGGGAGCCATTTTCGCGGGAGTCTTCTTCGCGGGGACCTTCTTTGCAGGGACCTTCTTCGCGGGGGCCTTCTTCGCGGGCGCCTTCTTCGCGGGCGCTTTCTTCGCGGGCGCCTTCTTCGCCGCGGCCTTCTTCGCAGGCACCTTCTTGGCGGGCGCTTTCTTGGCAGGCACCTTCTTCGCCGCTTTCTTCTCGGCGTACAGGTCGGCCTCGGGAAGCTCGTCGACGGGCCAGTCGGCCAGCGTGTCCAAATAAAGTTGGCGCACTTCGGCGATGCGTTCCGGCAGCGTGTCAAGCGTCCAGTCGTCCACCGGAATCGGCGGAAATACCACGACATCCACGGTGCCTGGATTCAACGTGGTGGAGTTGCGGGCGGCAATGATCTCGGCGTTGCGGATGACGATCGGGACGACGGGAATGCCGACGGCCATCGCCATCCGGAACGGCCCCTTCTTGAACGGGCCGACCTCGGTGGTGTCCAGCCGGGTGCCCTCAGGGGCAATCACGATGGAAAGCCCGTTGCGGGCGCGCTCTTCCACGGTGTGCAACGTCTCCACAGCGGAGGCTGGATCGTCCCGGTCGATGAACACGCTGTCCAATATCTTGCCCATCGTGCCCATGATCGGGTCGCGTTCCAGTTCCTTCTTGCCCACCCCAACCCAGTTGTCGCCCACCAGCGCTCCGGAGATGATCGGGTCGACCTGGTTGCGGTGGTTGAAGATAAAGACGGCCGGGCGCTGCGCGGTCAGGTTCTCTTTCCCGATGACGTTCAGGCGCACGCCACAGGTAGCGAGCAACAGGCGGGAATAGTTGGAAGTAAAGAAGTTAACGCCCCGCCGCCGGCTCCCCGTGAGCAGACCGAGGCCCACCGCGCCCGCCGCCACCGGAAACATGGAGGAAAAGCCGGCAAGCGTGCGGATCTGCCGGCGCAGGCCGACACCGCCGCGGCTGTCGAATTTCAGGATCGGCCAGCCACGCCGCTTGGCGACGGCGGCCATCTTGCCTTCGGGGTTCGTCGGGCGCGGGTTACCGACCAAGTACATCAGAGCGACGTCCTCGTCACCGTCGGCATAGAAGTAGCTGTCCTTGAGGTCGATGCTGTGCTCGGCCGCAAACCGTTGCACCGCAGACGCTTTGCCCGGGCCCCATAGAATCGGCTTGATTACGCCACCGGTGAGCAACCCGTCGTCGTTGGTCTCGAACTTGTTCGTGAGCATGTTGGTGATACCGAGAAATCGGGCCACCGGATTGACCTGGATGGTCAACGCCGACGAACTGAGCACGACGGTGTGGCCGCGCGCCACATGCGCCCGCACGAGTTCACGCATCTCGGGGTAGATGCGGCCCTCGATGCGCTGGGCGAACAACCGCTCGCCGATCTCCTCCAGGTCGGTCAGCAGCCGCCCACGCAGCGCCGAGGAGGCCTTGCCGATAAGGTCTTCGAACTCGATCCGTCCTAGTGTGTGGTTCAGCCCCGCCTGCACCATGCTGAGCAACTCGCCCACCCCGATGTCGCGGCGTCGAAGCCGCTCCTGAGTGAGGATGACCGCGGTAAAGCCGGCGACGAGCGTCCCGTCGAGGTCGAAAAACGCGCCGATCTTGGGACCCGGTGGGCTGGCCAGGATTTCGGCGACCGAGCCGGGCAGCCGCAGATCGATCGTCTTGTTCGCCCCGTCGGCTTTGGCGGCGCTCACGAACCCGACACCGATCGGGTCACCGGCGTGGCCGGCTCGGCGCTAAACGATGCCGGCACCGCGTTCGGTACCGGATCCCCTGCCAGCGCCAGGATCTCGTCGAATCCCTCCAGCAGACATCGGGCGAATAACGCTTCCTCGCGAACCGACGCCCGGTCGTAGCGCACGGTAATGGTGCACCACCCACCGCGGGAGATCAGCACCACCATCATCGCCACGCCGGGTAACGGGCCTATCCCATACTGCCGCAATACTTTTGCGCCGGCGATGAACGTGTCCCCGGGATACACCGGGACGTTGCTGGCTTGGACGTCGGAGCCGACCACCGAGCCGGTGATGCCTTCGAGCACCGCTGTCGGCAACACACTGAGCACCGGGGCAAAAGATCCGATGATGTTCATCGCGGGCTCGTCGCGACGCTGCGTCATCTGGGCGCGGACCTTTTTCATTCGGCCCACCGGATCGATGGTCCCTATGGGCGCGGCCAGGTTGACGCCGGTGAACTGATTGCCGCCCGCCGCGTCGCCTTCGGCGCGCAGATTCACCGGCACCGCCATCGGCAGCGTGCTGATCGGCACACCGAGGGCCTCGTGATAGCGCCGCAAGGCGCCGCACAGGCCGGCGAGGTAGGCGTCGTTGATCGATCCTCCGCCCGCCTTCGCCGCCTTGTGCAGATCGGACAACGGGATGTCGATCGCCTCGGTGCGGGTGGCCAGGCTGCGCCGACGCAGCAGCGGCGACGGCTCGGCGGCCCGGTTCATCACCCGCACGCCCGAGGTGGCGTAGCCCAGGATTCCCGACACCGTGGACACCGGATCCAGGATCGCCCGCCCGGCCATCGACACCGCCCCGGACACCGCGCCCAGGACACCGCCGACGAGCGCGAGCGGCAGCCGGTTGAGGCCCTGCCGCATCAAGTCGTTCGGGGTCAGATCCTGTGGGATCGGTTGCGGGGGTAGCGGTCTCGCTGGTGGATCGCGCTCGAGGTCGTAGATTTCGGCGAACATCTCGACGCTGCCCACGCCGTCGGTGACGGCATGGCTGAGGTGCAGCAGCGCCGCGGCCTTGTCGTCGGCGAGGCCCTCGACCAGGGTGACCGTCCACAGCGGTCGCGAGATGTCCAGCGGCGACTGCAGGATCACCTCGGCCAGGTCGAACACCTGACGCAACGTGCCGGGTTCGGAGACGCGTACCCGGCGCACATGGAAGTCCAGGTTGAAGTCGGGATCGACCACCCAGCGCGGGGCCGCCGTCGGCAGGGTCGGCACTACAACTTTCTGTCGCAGCCGCAGGACTTTCCGGGAGGCGTTTTCGAAACGGGTGCGGAACCGATCCCAGTCCGGCGTGGTGTCGAGCAGTTCCAGCGCCATGATGCCCGAGCGGGTTCGCGGATTCGCCTCTCCGCGATGCAGTAGGTAGTCGACGGGACCGAGCTCATCGGACAATCCCATGGCCTCGATCGACTCCGTCATCAAGCCTCCCGCTTCAGATCCCCGCCAAGGGAAATTGCCACCACAACGCTAGTCGCGTCGACGCGCTGGTGAAAGCGGCTGGCCCCTGCTCAGCTGGCCTCGGCCGGCCCTTCGCTGGCCATCAACTGGCAGACGTCGCGGACAGGGAGAACGAATGCGGCAGCGAGCTGTCCCGCCGCCCGTAGATCACACCCAGGAAGTCGGCGACGGCATTGGCGGCCAGCCGAGACCGGACCGTCGGGGTGATGTCGAACGCGTGGTGCGCATTGGCGAGTTCGGCGTAGGACACCGTGGCTCCGGCCTGCCGCAGCGCCGCGCAGAACGACCGGGCCTGGCCGCTGGGAACCAGTTCGTCCTTCTCACCGTGCAGCACGAAGAAGGGCGGAGCCTCGCTGTGTACGTAGGAGATCGGCGACGCGGCCGTGAACCGCTCCGGGTCGTCCGCGTAGCGGGCTTTGAGCACGAAATGCTCGAGGAACGGCAGCATCATCTCGTGCATGTTGTCGAAGTCGGTGAAGTCGTAGACGCCGTAGTACGGCGCCACGGCCTGCACGGTTGTGTCCGCGTCTTCGAAGCCGGGCTGAAACGCTGCGTCGTTGGGCGTGAGCGCCGCCAACGACGCCAGGTGGGCGCCCGCCGAGCCGCCGGTGATGGCGATGAAATCGGGGTCACCGCCGTAGTCGGTGATGTTCTCGCGGACCCACGCGATCGCCCGCTTCACGTCGATGAGGTGCGTCGGAAACGCGCAGCGCGGGCTCTTGCTGTAGTTGATCGACACACAGATCCAGCCGAGTTCCACCATGCGGCTCATCAGCGTGTACGCCTGGGGACGCTTGCCGTTGAGGGCCCACGCGCCGCCGGGGACTTGGATCAGCACCGGCGCCCGGCAGCCCGGCGCCAAGTCGGGGCGACGCCAGATGTCCAGCAAATGTGCCGGGCGGTACGGGCCGTAGGAAATGTCGGAGGTCTGCGCGGCGTAGCGGCTGTGCGGCCCAGGCTTGGGCAGAAGCCCGCCACGGCGGGCAACAACGGTCGGATCGCTGCTCGGATGGGACACCAGATCGCGGAAATTCGGCCCAAAGGAGTCTTGTAGCGCGGCGGTGAGCGCTTGGTCGGCCCGTTGTGCCGCCCAGGTGGTACCGACCCGGTTGATCGACGGCGGCGACACCCGGGACAACGCGTGCCCGGTCACCACGTGTGGGGGAAACTCCGTGGCCAGCCAGCCCGCGACCCAACCCACTGCGAACGGGGAGCCGCGCAGCAGCACGGCTCCGGCTCGGCAGGTATCTCTGGCGTCAGCCGCCAGGTGCGCTCCGTGCCGCAGCGCCTGGGCACCAGCCCGCGAGCACCGCGAAGCCACATCAACGGCCATGCTCATAGCAACGCCCACCCCTCGACGTCAGGCACACGCTTCATTGCGGTAAACGGCTAATTACTAGCCGGTTTTGTACGTGTGTCGAGGAACACACCATAACCGATAATTGCAGTGCTTAAACGCTTTCCGCGCGTGTTGCCTCGCGGTAGCCGCGTCCGTGTCGCCGTTCGATAGACTGACCTGCGCACATGCCTCCGTAGCTCAGGTGGATAGAGCAAGGGCCTTCTAATCCCTAGGTCGCACGTTCGAGTCGTGCCGGGGGCACCAGGCACTGGTCACAGGTGTTTTCGGACCCGCTGAAAATTCGGAGAGGCCGATCCTGCCCGAGGCGGCTTACTCAACCGGCCGACGAGGTGTTGAGGGCATCAATGATTGCTGGTGCGATGGCGATCGATTGGTCGAGCCGTGTGGCGGTTTCCAGGGTGGCGGACAGGTTTGCGATGGCGAGCTCAACGAGGACTTCGGAATCGAGGTCGCGGTTGGTGATGCGGTCGATCATCATTTCGTCGAAATAGCACACCCATCCGCGCAGCGCCGTGCGCAATACCGGTGGGACGGGTTCGGCGATACCGAGCATGAGCAGGGCCCGTTGTACACCCTGCCAGCGCAGCTCGTCGAAAGCTGCGCGCTGTTGGGGATCTGATCCGAGGTTACCCCGCACGAATGCCACGAAGCTATCGCCGTAGGAGTCGATGTAGGAGATGTGGCCGCGCAGCGCGTGACGCAATTGGTCGGCAAGCGATGCGTCTTGTGGCGGTCTGCTGAGGTGGACCGAGGCGATCTCTCGCGCGATCTCGTTCATGACCGCGACGTAGAGGCCACGCTTGTTCTCGAAATGGTGCGCGATCAACCCATAGGCCACGCCGGCCTTTTTGGCGATCTCGGAGGTGGTGACCTGATCGTAGGGACGGTGGGCGAAGAGCCTGCGGGCGGTGTCGATGAGCAATTGGCGTCGATCGACCGGTTTGCGGGGCCGCGAGGGGCTCATGGTGGCCACGCTATCCGGTCGGTTTGGGCACACACGCGAGTTCGCCTGCGGGCCAGGTGATGATGGGGTTGGCCCGCTGACCGATGTCGCCCATCAGGTAACGGAGTTTGCTCGGCCAGCCGGATGCTGTCACGTGAGTCGCCCGGGCGGCGACGACCGGGGCGATCTGGGCTTCCACGTCGACTATGTGGTCCGTAAGCGGGAGACGGGGTTGGCTCATTGACGGAATGTTGTTCGCTTTCAGGGGTGCGTGTTGAGGGCATCGCGGGTGTTGATTCGTCTCCCGCCGGCGCGGGCAATGAGGCGTCCGATCGCCGGAACTTCCAGTGGGACACGGGAAGAAGCTGGATACACCAGCCGTGTGCGGCCGCGTTGGAGCGCTGCGACAATCTGCGCGGCGAGCGACTGCGGGGAGACGGGCGGCAACATTCGCGGCGGGGTTGTTTTCCAGGGCATCTCGCCTATCCCCTGATCGCGTGATCCGGTATCGGTGGCTCCCGGCGCGACCTCGACGACGCGGATCGGTGTCTCGGCCAGCTCCAGACGCAAAGACCGGGTGGCTTGGGCCAGCGCCGCTTTCGATGATGCGTAATAGCCCAGCAGCGGCAGCGGGATCGCCTGCATGGTGGAGGTGACATTAACAATGGTCCCCGAACCGGCCGCAGTCATCGCCGGCACCACCGCCGCAATGACGGCCAGTGGCGCCCAGAAGTTGACCTCGAAAACGCCGCGCGCATTTGCACCATCACCGATGACCGACACGGCGCCGACCATGCCGTCACCGGCGTTGTTGATCACCACATCGATCACTCCGCCCAACTCCTGAAGCGCAGACCCGACCAGCGCCTCGGCGGCGCCCGGCTGGTTGAGGTCGGCGCGGATCACCACCGGCCGCCGGTGCCCGGCGGTCCCGATCTCGTCTGCGAGTGTGTCGAGCAGCTCGAGGCGACGCGCCGCCAACACAACTGCGGCGCCCTCTTGAGCCAGTCGCATGGCCAACGCACGCCCGATACCGCTGGACGCGCCAGTCACCAATACCCGCGCGCCACGTAGATTCAGCCCACGCGCCCGTCGCCGCGACCTCATGCCCGCCTCGCTTCACCAATCTCAGCCATCATGACCCTTCTGCTGTGCCGTGCAGACGCAGGGCACTAACCCAAAGGTTGCATACTGATTGATAATCAGTCAATATCTGACATAGGACTACCGGACTGGAATACCGATGGCACAACACGTGACCAGAAAGGAGCTGACCATGTCCCTCAGCAGCGGCTTCAGGGGAGGCTATACCCGCCTTGATTCTTGGTTCTATGACACCTTCATCGCCGAGGCAGCAGCACCGATGTCCGCCGATCTCGTGGACGTTATCGGCGCCGAGTCGCCGACCGGCCCGATCCTCGATGTTGGCTGCGGCGGTGGCCAATTCCTTGGGGCACTTGCCCGCAGTCGCCCCGAGGCATCCCTGCACGGCGTCGACTATTCCGTGGCGCAAGTCCACCGGGCCAAGGCACGCCTATCGCGATTCGGCGTACACGCCCAGATCCACCACGCGGCCGCGGAGAACCTGCCTTTCGAGGACAACACGTTCGCTGCCGTCGTGAGCGCCGGCGCTATCAAACACTGGCAGAGCCAAACTGACGGCCTGGCCGAAATGGTTAGGGTTCTTAGGCCCGGTGGCCTCTTGGTCGTGGGCGAGCTGGACCGAGGATGCACGATCGATGACGCCAAGCACTTCCTCGCGCTGCGAACCGGGCTTCGGTTCTTCGGGCCAATCCCGTTGATGCTGTTCCGAACCTACGTCAGCGGCTTATCGATCGACTTGGCGGATGCCCAGGCTTTGGTTGCTGCGCTGCCGCTAACCGACGTCGAAGTGCAGCGTCGCCCCGGCCTTCCCGTTCTGCAGTTCCAAGGCCGGAAAGCAGCTTGAACCCCACCAAGCCAGGATTCGCCCGGGGCGACCATCTCTACTTGCGGGCCCAACGGGTGGGTTCCGTCAGGTCGTCTGGCCCTTTTTCTTCACGAACGGATGGGGTCTTCCCACAACCCTCCGTTGGTACCACATTGCGTAGTATTTGGGTTTCTGAGGGGACATGATGCGTTGGCGCGGTGTTCATCACGTGGAGTTCGCGGTATTGGACTACGACGATTCGATTACGTTCTACGACACGGTATTCGGCTGGCTGGGCTATAGCAGCTTTTCGACGCTGTTGCGGGCCCACAAGGCGATGTGGTTGATACCAACCGCCTGCTCGGTGTGGCTATTACGCGGTGTTCTTCGACGACCCGATCAACGGGATTCATTGGGAGCTGGCGTGGCTTCCGAAAATTCCTACACCCCGTCAGGTGTGGTCGTTCTACCGCGCTATGAGAGTGCAGGCCGGGGGTCGGCCAGATCTGGCGAAGACGGTGCCTGTCTGACCTGGCAAGCCCGGCGCAAATTGCCCTCTCGAAAGGCGCAGTGAACAAACGCGTAGTGGCTCGACGTTGAGGCAGCTTTGCAAAATATTCGCTGCTGCCGTATTCCTCCCGTTTCGGAGCGTCCGATCGGGCGGATGGGGGCAGGGCGGAGCGCTGGTCGCCGTCGGGTTGCGGCCTGGCGCTGGGCACATTGCCTGGGCCGCGGTGGTAGGTAGTTTGCTGAGGTTCTGGGACTACGTCGTCGTGTTCGACGTGTACAGCGAAATCCAGGTGTTGCGGTTGAAACACGCCGATGCTGGCGAGGCCGGGCAGCAAGTCAGCCGTAAGTCTCATCGAGGAAACGAATGCGCACCTCGGCTGTCGGAATTGGGCAAGTGTCGTACCGGCCACCGACGCGGTAACGGAAAGCGGCGAAGCGCTCATAGAGCCAATCGCGCACCGCCGGCGGAATCACGTATGCCGCTAGCGCCAGTTTCCACCAGCCACCGAGGTACGCAGCGACCTGCAGCAGCGCCGCAGCCCGGATATCCACCGTCTCGTCGGGCCGTCCCACGTTCCGGACGTAGACGGCAGAATCCACGCCCTCCAGCTGATGGTGGCGGGCGCTGATGTCGCGAGCGAAGTCACTGTCCAGGGAGGCGAACCGCAGGGTTCCCTCTCGGTCGAACCGAAGAATGTTGCGCACCACGCTGTTACAGACACCGCACACACCGTCGTACAGCAGAATAGGCGCGTTCGGCGGCCTTTGTGTCGCACTCACGTGGACCTCCCTACGGGGACGCGATATCGCTTACTCCATCATCGCAAATCGCGCTCAGGACTGCTGCAGACTTGTCCCGTGGCCACGGGTAGGGCTTCAGGAAGATTCGGGTACTGCCGCTGGCGCGGATTCACGCGGTCCCACGTCGAGGCGGAACGGTGGGTACTCGTCGCGCATAAGCGAGCTGTAGGCCCGCACCCGGATACTCCACCGGTTGATGCCGAGTACGAAGTCGTACAACCCCTTCGGGTAGCGCCCAGTGAACAGCAAGCCCACCACGGCGATCACCAGCAGGATCACTATCAGCGGCGGCAACGCGTAGGCGACAACGTCGTTCGGCTTCAACATTAAAAACCGCCAGCCGCCGGTGAAGAAGGCAAAAAGTATCAGGTAGTGCGGGATGGCCAGCAGCCACCACTTGGTGAGCACCAAGCCCCGGCTCAGGCGCTCAGGGTAGTCGACCTCCAAATCGGCCGGATAGTCGGCCTTTGGCTGCAAACTGAACGGCGGATACTTGTCGGTACCGAGTGCGGTTAGCGCGTAGAAGGCGACCCGCCACCGCCACCGCATGACACCGAGGCTGAAGTCGAACAGCGCGCGCGGGTACTTGCCGGTGAACAGGATCGCGAATAACGCGATCACGAAGACTACGACGACGGCGATGGTCAAGAAGAACAGGACGATGTAGTGCGGAATCGCAAGAATCCATTTGACTAACCATTGCCAGCGTGACAACGCCGGATCGAGGTCACCTCGGACCCGAACCGGACCGGTTTCAAGTTGCATCATCGACTGCTCCTTGGTGTCGTTCTGACAGAAAAGTGATATCATTTTATATCACTTTTGAGAAGGGCGGTACTCGTGGACAACGCTGGACCAACCAACAACGCTCACGTTGTCGGACACCAAGGGGCCCAGGTCGAGATTCATCAACGTCCGGCTCGCGCCGTCGCCGGCTGGCTCGGTGTACTCGTCGTTGCCGCGAGCATCGCTGGAATTGTCTTGGCGGCCAACAACAAACGTGAGTTGCTGTGGCTGCCGATCGTGATCCTTGCCTTGGTCGTCACCTCGCTGGTGATTGTTCCGCCCGGGCAGAGCTCAGTGATCCAGTTCTTCGGGCGCTACATCGGCACCGTGAGCCGTCCGGGCTTTTGGTGGGTGGCGCCGCTGACCGTGCGACGCGGGGTCAGCCTGCGGGTGCGCAACTTTGAGACGGCACACTTGAAGGTCAACGACGCCGACGGTAGCCCGGTAGAGATCGCTGCGATCGTGGTCTGGCAGGTGGCCGACACCGCCAAGGCGACCTACGCGGTGGATAGCTACCAAGCCTTCGTGTCGATGCAAGCCGAGTCGGCGCTGCGCCACGTCGCCACCAGCCGCCCCTACGACGACCCCACCGGCGCCGGCATTTCGCTACGCGGCTCCACCGACCAAGTAGTCGCCGACCTCGCCCACGAGCTCGCCCAGCGCGTCCAACTCGCCGGCGTAGAAATTGTTGAGGCCCGCATCTCCCACCTGGCCTACGCCCAAGAAATCGCCCAGGCCATGCTGCGCCGCCAGCAGGCCGGCGCCGTCATCGCCGCCCGCACCCGCATCGTGGAGGGCGCCGTCGGGATGGTCAAGCTGGCGCTAGCGCAACTCACCGACACGGGTGTCGTGGACCTCGACGAGGAGCGCACCGCCAGCATGGTCAGCAACCTCATGGTTGTACTCTGCGCGGACCAACCGCCCTCACCCGTGGTCAACACCGGCACGCTCTACACGTGAGCGACCGCCGACAGATCCTGCTCCGGGTCGACCCTGCTATCCACGACGCACTCACCCGGTGGGCAAACGAGGAATTCCGCAGCCTCAACGGCCAGATCGAAATGATCCTGCGCCGAGCACTCAACGACGTCGGTCGGATGCCAAAGCACGCGGCACCACCGCCCAAGAGGGGCCGTCCCAGAGCCACACCGGGTTAGCGTCCCACGATTAGAGTGAATAACACGCCAGCACAACCACGCCTTCGCCGGGAAGCACACAGTTTCTATAAGGTGCGTCACGCATGCTAAATCCTCCCGGCGTTAGACGAGCATCGTAGTTTGCTTCGCCCAGCGTCAGGATCGGTTAGCCGAACGAATGGCCGTTGCACATTCATTCATCGTGGCGACGCGATCACTCGCGGTAGCAAATAGTCCCTACGGAAGAACCCACCGCTATCAAATAGATCCTGCCGAAAGGCACGATGTCGCCGGCACCGGTCTTGATTCCCGGTTTGTCTACGGCGACGACGAGCGCCTTGGCATTATCGGACCAGATCCACCTGGTGCCGCCGTCAGCGGTCCATCCCCACGGTGGGCTTTGGTGATTAATGTCGTAGCACGGTTGTAAGCCATGCCACCAAGTCGCGCCGTGGGCATCGTACCGCCGCCCGGCGCTGAAACGGTCCTGCAGAAATGCCACGATGTCGTCGTAGGGCGCGGTATATCGCCACCACTCGTAGTTAGGATCGGTGTTCGCGGGTGCATCGATGCAACCGAAATCGATGCATTGGACCGTTCCCATCGGCAAATCGACGTCAGCGATCGCGGAGTGCGGCCCAGGCTGCAAAGGTTCGGCGTTCACTTGCGATCGCACATCAATCGCGGTGATTGCGATGACCGCTGCCGCGATGAGCGTTATGCGAAAAAACATACGCCGCGCCTCTGCATTGACGTTGCCGGACCCGGTGCCAGCGTATCCGCCTGAGCGGCCGCTTATTGGTACGACATTTCGGCGATTTCAAGTCGCGAGCGATCGTGCTTTTGGCCTTTCAGCCCAGGGGTCGCCGTCGGCCGCACCCGTGGGTCAGCCGCGCGTGCACAAATCAATCGAGGGTTATCGCGCGTTTAACGTCGACGTGAAGGGCTAGCGGTCGACGTGGTCGTCATCAGCCATGACCACCCGCGCCGCCACCCGCTGCTCCATACGGCCTGCCGCCCGGGGTTTCGAGGATGGGTGGGACGACAACGGGAGCAGGGCCGGGTTGGGTCGATTCGGGTCCTGGACGTTTTTCGGGTGGAATGCCGGAAGGATCCTCCGGTGGCGTGGCGGAGCTCAGGGCCATCGCGTCCGGGCCCTTCACGACGGGAGGCGTCTGAGTCTGGCCACCGCCGATGTAATATTGCGCGCTCGCGCCGGTGAAAAACCCGGCAACCGGAGGGCTGTTGCCTAGTTGGCTGCCCGGCATGCCTACCGCCTGTTGGCTTGAGTCGACCAGGGCGGCGGCCTTTACTCCGCGAGCGTCGACGGTCGCCGGCGGTGGGGTGACGTAGACGCCGTACAAGTAGCCGTAGGCGCCGGGGATAAACCCGACGTTGGGGAGGAACGGCGTCCCTGGTAGCGCAGGCGGCGGTGGCGGGTCCCCCGGGGCGGCATCAGCTGCGGGTGCCTGCGCGAGCGCCAGCAGCATGCCGATGCCCGCTGCCGGAATAAGCCCCAACACTGTACGAAACGTCAACTTGTTCATGTAGTGCTTTTCCTTCCGATGGACGCAACGTTAGATCTTGATGGGATCGCCGAAAATGGCGTATTGAGTGTGCGCGATTTGGGTGGAGATCCGCAGATAAAGGTACGACCGAATGGTGACCTCACCACCGCACGCGTCGGCCTTGATGTGGAGGTCGTCCATATCGAGGGCGGCGTGCCCCTTGTCGTTGAGCGTCATGTTCGACAACGGCAAATCCACGATCACGCCCGGCTGGACGACAGTTTGGCCGAACCCGGCCCCGCCACCGGCGTTACCCAGGTCCGTGGTGGCCGGGCTCCCCGGCGTCACGGCAACCGTTCCGTTCGGCAGGCTGCCCCCGGTTCCGCCAAACTGCAGCCCGGCCGAGACATCGTTCTGGCACCCAAGCTGATAACCGATGACGAGGACACTGTCGGTAATGGGGCTCGAGCCGCCCGTGACCGACACGATTCCACTTATCGTTATGAACGCTTCGTGGGAATTGGGCGCAGCAGCCAGGTTGGGCGTTGGGGTCACCGATTCCCGCTCAAGGCGCATTTCGATTTGATAACCTTCGCGGCTAACTTTGTTAATTTGTTTGGGAGGCATCGGGATGGCGGTCAGTTCGGCGTGTGCCGGCGCCACCTCGCTGGACATGACAAAAGCCAAGATCGCTATGCCGACTGCACCGGCGCGAATCATAGCTACCCTCACAGCCACCGAACTCTAGGTGGTTGATGATCGGCAGCATGGTGGGCGATGCTGTCGTTGGCGAAATTGTTATGAATCCGCGCATAGAACGATATCACGGCGGGCCGGGTGGGCAGATTCTTTGCCACCCACGACACCGCTTCGGCGAAGGACTCTCGCACTAGACGGAACTTCAAGTCGGTGAGGCCAGCTCGTGTCGTCTCGTGAATGGGAAGGTACAGATTCCCTAACGTTATTCATCTGGATACGGCTGAACTAGCTAACGCATAACCAGAAAACGCAAGCAGCCAAAGCTGAAACGGACCGTGCCGTCTCGACTACGCCGCAGTCTGCGAGAGCGCCTGGATGACCTCGCGCAGCGGTTCCGGGGACGTTGCCATTTCGCCGGTGTACGGAAATGACAGTTCCAGAACGAGGAACAATGCGGTGGCTACCAGCGCGCCCACGCTCGCGACCATCGCGTAGTGCGTGGCGGCCTCCTCGACGCCGTAAACGATCGTGCAGCCAAGGACCAACCCGCTGGTCAGCAAGATGATCACCCACAACGACCAAGGTGGGCCGACGTCTATGTGAGCCTGGAGTAATCGTTCTCTGCGTGCCTGGCGGATAGTGTCGAGGTTGCTCACCGAAGTATCAAGCGATTTCTTCTGAATATCGCTGTGCGGCTGCACCTGCTGGTATGCGTCGTACACCCGCTGCAGAGCGTTGGCGGCCTCGGGAAAGGCACGGCCGCTCGCGGCTTCCGGCCACTCGGCAACGGCCGCGCGTTCGTATTCGATCAGGCTCTGTCGAATCCGGTCGCTGTCGGCTTTATCGAATGCGGCGAGGTCGCCGGCGAGTTGCAGCCCGGTCGCGCCTTCGGTCCGCGCCCTGGCGTCTGAATCGTTGATCTGACCCCACAACGAATTGCTCACGAAAGTGACCAGGATCGCGAACATGAATCCGATGAAGCTGAAGGCGAACACCGTGACGTGATTTTGCGTGCCCTCCTCCCACTGCGGGTACCGATGCCGGACAACAAACAGGAGCAGCAGTGCCCCGCCTGCGACGAGGACAACCAGCCCAAACAACAGCAGCCACGACGGGACGTTACTCACCAACCAACGAGCCACAAGCCACACTCCTCACTCACAGCGCTCACCCGCTGACAAGGGATAGGCCCTGCTCATAGCTGAACACGTTGTCGGGGTCATATTTCGCCTTGATCGTGCGTAGCCGGCCGACGTTAGGTCCCCAGTATTCCGTCTCCCATTCCGGCATACCCGCGTTCGGAACGCCGGCGTAGGCGCCATTCACGTAGGGCCTCAACTCTTTGGCGAAATCCGCAATCCAATTAAGGCACTTTTCGGTCAGCGGATCGTCCGCGGCGGGTACCCCGCCGCGCGTGCCCCACCCCGCGCCGGGCTCAGCGTAGAAGAGCGCCTCGCGGTGCGCGAAGGCCGAACCGCCGTAGGGTTCGCTGCTCCTGACCGCCCCGCCGAATGCGTTCGTGAAGTAGTTGGACTCCGGGGTCGGCGCCTCGGCCATCAGCGACCCGATCAAGCCGATAGCCTCGGGCGGAAAGGGCTCGGAAATGAACTGCGAGAAGAACTTCCAATTCGCGGGCTCTTGCTCGATCGGTATCTGCAACGCGGCGTAGTTGTCAGCCCAGCTCGCGTCCTTGATCGCGACCTGGGGCTGTCCAATCGAAAGGATCGGCTCCAGCGTCCGCTTTGCCTCGGCTTCCGATCCTGGGGCAAGAAAGGCGTTGAGAATCATGTCGTGGCGGTGTATTTCGAGCTGGGTTGTGAGGCGGTTGTCCAGATGCGGGGCAATGCGTTGCCAGGCCTGGAAAACTCCCTGAAGGTCGTCGAGCCCCGGCCACGTTGCGCCGAGATACAGGGTCCGCGTCAGTGGATGGATCTTGTAGGTGAGTGAGGTGACGATCCCGAAGTTGCCAAGGCCCGCGCCCCGCAAGGCCCACAACAGATCTGAGTTGCTCTCCTCGTCGGCGATGATCACGGTTGCTCCGCCGTCGGCCGACGCCACGACGACTTCCGCCGCGAGGAGATTGTCGCAAGCCATGCCGTAGGTGCGGGTAAGGGGACCTAAGCCACCAGCGAGCGTGGCGCCGACGACTCCGACTGATCCTTCGATCCCGGTCGGCACCGCAAACCCAGCCTTGCCGAGTGCGGTTACAGCCTCCAATTGGTTGAGTCCGGCGCCCACGGTGGCGGTATTCGAGGCCGCGTCGATCTCGGTCGACTTCATCCCGCTCACGTCGATGACGAGGCCGCCGTCGACGGCGGACCAACCCTCCAGACAGTGTCGGCCGCTTCGTGGCCGGACGCGGACATCGTTTTGTCGGGCCCATGCCAGGGCATTGACGGCATCTTGGGTGTCGGCGCAGAAAACGACTGCCTCGGGGTGACGGGAGTACAGCCGGTTGAAGCCGACTCGCGCGGCTTCATAACCTGCATCGCCTGGACGCACGACCTTACCCGTTAGTTTCGCGGTGTCCGCAGCCATCGGTCGCCTCTCTTGAAATGGAAAGCTATAACAAGTCGGCTTTTCCGGGCCCATGCTCGAGAACCTCGCGCCGAAACAGTAACAGGTAGGCGAAATACGCTCCGCCCGCGAGCATCAGGCCGGCCACGATCAATATGGGGACAACGCTGGCCGAGGACACGGTCACGAAGAACATCGCGAGCAATACCCAGATCAGAACGAGGACCGCGACCCACACCTCGAACCGTCCGAGGTCGAAAGCACCTTCCCGGCGGTCAAGTTTTCGACGCACTACGAGGTAGAGGACGATCGTCATCGCGTAGGGGACGTTCGTGAAGATTGCTCCCGAGGATGAGTTGCAGCAGAGCGCCACCCGGCATCGCAACCATCAGAACGACGCCGAGCACAAGCACGAGAACAGTTGCCGAGATTGGTGTTTGCGTGCGTGGATTGACCCTCCTGAACAGGCCGTGCGCGGGGAAGCGTTCGTCGCGCGACATCGCAAACACGATCCGCGATGTCGCGGCCATGGAGACCAGGGCGGCCCCGAAGAACGCGACGGCGATCACGAGCAGGAATGGCCTCTCCAGTCCCGCACCGAACTGATCGTGCATGATCTGCGCAACGGGTGAATTGCTGGCAGAGACGCCGCGCATGTCAGTGATTGCGACAGTCAGAGCGATGATGAACACCATCCCCAGGATGGCGGCCACGACAACTGACCCCACGATCGCCCGCGGAACGCTTCGGAACGGATCCTTCGCTTCCTCCGCCATGTTCGCGGCGGCGTCAAACCCCACGAGCGTCGATAGGCCCATGATCAGCGCGGCCATCAATCCGCCACCGAGGGCGAAATAGTTTGGCGCGCCGGCGGCAATACCCTGCGAGAGCAGATTTTGCGTTGAACCGTGGCCGGTCAGCACCACCGCGACGATGAGGGCGATGCCAAGCACCACGACTATCGTCAGTTCGACGCCAACGGCCAGTGAGTTCGTCCAACCAACCACGCGGGTTGAGGCGATCACCAGTACGGCCTGAATTACCAGCAATATCACGGCGATTATTCGCGTCGTATGTTCGCTCGGAGTTATGTTCAACAGCGGTATCAGGCATTGGCTGGCCAGCGCATCGTCGATCGTGACCGGGCTGAGCCCCACATTCCAGACCGCGATCCAGCCGAACAGCCAGCCAATCTTCGGGTTGGCCAGCCGTGAGGCCCATTGGTACGACGATCCGCTGAGCGGGATGCGTGCCGCGAATTGCGCGTAAACCAACGACACCAGGATCTGACCCACCGCCACGAGCGGGAACAGCCAGATTCCCACCGGACCCGAGTTCCGCAGGACGTCGTCGTACGTTCCGAAGACCCCGATCACCACCGAGACCGACGCGAATGAATCGCAAACATCTGAAAGGAGTTCAGCGTCCTTTTCAGCTCCTGCGCATAGCCGCAGTCTTCGCAGAACTCGTCTGCGGCAGCGGTCCCGGGGAATATGGCGGTCACTTGACTCCTCCTGGAACCGTGTATATCGAACGGGCAATTAGTGTTGGCGCACGGCCGTATCTGGTTGTCCCGATGTTCATTTCGCACGACCTCGATGACCGCGAAGCTGCTGAGAAAGTGGTGCCTGGTACGCAGGACCACCGGGAGAAACACGAAACGAAACCACAGAACACCTCGGACTGTGCGACTGAGCTACGGTACAAAGCCGCGGCGCTCAGAGAATCGTCGTCGAACCAGGGCGATGCGATTGTCATTCCACAGCCACCTCGTGATGCGTCGATGAGTCACACCGTAAAGCACTCACATGCCTGCTGTAGAGGATCTGGGTTATGAGCTAACGGCCGGCGGCGCCTTAGTCCAGATGTTTCCTGGATAGCTCTGCGGAAGCGGAACAAGCTCACAGCGGATTGGTCGCCGCGAGGCTCCAGATTCCTCGTCGACGTGAGCCGAGTCCATCGGGTGCACGTTAGCATTGGTGATGTTGGATTGCGCTACCGCGCAGGCAACTTCAGCACCCGGTTGTTGTTGCTGTCGGCGACGTAGACGTTTCCCGCGGTGTCCACCGCCACACCCTGGGGATCATTGAGCCCGGTGAATGGCAGCACCGTCGGTGTGGATGCACCGGCCGCCAGCTTGAGCACCCGGTTGTTGGCGAAGTCGGCCACATAAAGGTTGCCTGTGGTGTCCACCGCTATCCCGCCCGGGCCTTGGTTGGGGCCGGAGCCGACGCCGGTCAACGGCACCACGGTGGCGCTACTGGTTCCCGCGGGCAGCTTCCAAACCCCGCCGGCGTGGGCGACGTAGACGCTGCCCGCGTTGTCCACCGCCACATAGTTGGGGAAATGGAGGGCACCGAACGGCAATACGGTTGGGGTACTCGCCCCCTGCGCCAGCTTCCATACAAGGTGGTGGCCCCAGTCGGCGACGTAGACGTTGCCCCCGTTGTCCACCGCCACGCCATGGGGGTGCTCGATGCCACCGAACGGCAGCACTGTGCGGCTACTGTCCCCCGCTGCCAGCTTCCAGACCCGGTTGGTGCCGTCGTCGGCGACGTAGAGGTTGCCCGCGGTGTCCGTCGCCACGCCAACGGGCTGGCCGTAGTCCCCGAAAGCCAGCACAGTGGGCCCACTCGCCCCGGGCGCCAGCTTCAGCACCCGGTTGCTGGTGCCGGCGACGTAGACGTTGTCCGCGGTGTCCACCGCCACACCGTAGGGAGAGTAGAGGTCGTCGTCGAACGGCAGCACCACCTGGGAGGCATAGGATGCGGGCGTTTGCTGGGGCGGCGAGGTTGGTGGCGGCCCGGCGTTTCGAGACGGTGGTCCGGCTGGCAGGAACGCCACGAGCGCAATCGCGACAGCGGCCACGATTGCACCCGCGCCGGCGATGAAGGCGATACTGGTGCGCTTGCTCAACCGCCGCGCGTGCTTGGTGGGTGGTGCGGCATCTCCGTGAACCATGCCAGCGACGTTAGACCGCTACCAGCACGCGTCCGGGCCTGTTCGAAGAAGCTGCAATCAGCGGCTGCGGTTGGTCGGACGGCCTCGAGCCGGCGCGCCAGGGCATGCCTGCAACCGCTGGCGTGCCTATTCGGATTCAGGTCAGCTGTCGACGTCCAGCTCGGTCAAGACCCGTCGCAGCAGCTTGCCCGTGGCATTGCGCGGCAGCTCGTCGACGAACACCACATCCCGGGGGACCTTGTAGCGCGCCAAGTTGTTCTTGACGTAAAGCTTGATCTCTTCAACGTCCCGCGGTGCGCCGGGCTGAGAAACAATGAAGGCACGCAACCGCTTTCCGAACTCATCGTCGTCGACACCAACCACCGCCGCATCGAAGACGTCGTCGCGCTCGATCAACAGGTTCTCGACCTCCTGCGGGAAGACGTTCTCACCGCCGGAGACGATCATGTCGTCGTCGCGCCCATCCACGAACAGCAATCCGTTTTCGTCAAAGTGGCCCATGTCGCCGCTGGACATATAGCCGTCGATGATCTGCTTGCGCCGGCCGTCGGTGTAACCCTCGGAACGCGCGTCGCTGCGGATAAAGATTCGGCCCCGCTTATTCGTGCCATGCACACGCCGGTCGTGTTCATCGAACAACACGACTTCGCAGGCTACCGGCGAGCGGCCCGCCGTTCCGGGAGCCTTTCGCAGTTCGTCGGGGGTTGCGATGGTGCCGAATCCGCACTCGGTTGAGGCGTAGATGTTGTAAAGCACGTCACCGAATGTGTCCTGCACGCGGTTAGAAAGCTCCGGGGACAGCGCCGATCCGGCGATCGCGATGGCCTTCAGTGACGTTGTGTCGTAAGCCGCGATGACGGCGGGGGCGAGCTCGACGACACGATGCAGCATTGTCGGGACCGCGACCAGCATGTCCGCCTCATGGTCTGCGATGAGCTTCAGGGTGTCCTCTGGACTGAACCGCCGGGTGGTGACAATTTTGTTTCCCAATGTCGCGCCGACCAGATAGGTGGCCAGTCCGGTTCCGTGGAAGATCGGCGAGACGATGACCATGGTCCCCTTACGCGGGAACGGAACCCGGTCGATCAGCCCCACCGTCGCTAACGGCGGCACTGCGGCCCGCGGTGCCCCCTTCGGCAACCCAGTCGTACCGCTCGTGAGGACGACGACCCCGCCGGCCTTGGCTGGCCTGGGCAAGGGCTCGGCGACGTTCGCCGCGATGATGCTGTCGATCGTCGCCACGCCGTCGGTCAGATTGGCGCCCTCGTCCACCCAGGTCAACATGCGTGGCACGTCGGCGGGCAGTACGTCGATCAAGCTCGAAAACTCGCTGTCGTAGAGCACGACCTTCACGCCTTCGCGGCCACACACCTCCGCGAACTGCGGCTTGGCGAAGCCGGTGTTCATCAGCACCACTCGGGCGCCGAGCTTTCCGCACGCGGCCATCGCGATGATGAGGCCCCGATGGTCACGACAGAGCAGGCCCACCACCGAACTTTCGTCGACGCCGAACCCCTTGAGCCCGCGGGCGAAAGCGGTGGACATGTCGTCTACCTGCCGGTAGGTCACCGTCCCACGCTCGTCGACGACCGCGGGCAGCGACGAGTACTTGCGGCCGCCCTGGATCGCCATCGTCGCCTGCGGTCCGTAAACGCGCGAATTCCTCACGGTCTCCAGAGTCACGCCGAGGTTGCCGAGATCGACGATGCCGGTATCGTGCAGTCGCTTGACGGCTTTCGTCATCTCCGTGGCGCGGCTCAGCTTCCGCCGGATGCCGCCCAATTCTTTGGCCATCGGGTCTCCTCAGCCCCCGTTTCGAGACAGACTAACAACGCTTGCCACCGTTAGCGCGCTGAGTCGGTGCCCAACCATGAGGCGATTCACAAACGTGCTAGCGCATGCGCTAGCGGATTTCCCGAGGGCCTCATGGTCACCCGGCCGGTACTCCTGAGGCGCATGTGAAATCCCGGTTGAGCGCGAAAATGAGTGATGACGAGTTTGCGAATAATCCTGCGTACCAACGGCCCTGGGAGGTTTCGGATACCGAGCCATGTGTGCCCTGCCTATGTGCAGCCGTTGTCCGCGCCAAAGGCTGCGCGATGCAGTTCGGTCAAGGCATGGATTTGCTCGAGGTAGTGCGCCAGCGAGTGATGGACGAAGCGAGCCGAAAGGGTTGTGGTGCCACCGGTGGCCAGTGTCCGCAGCGTTTCCTTTGTCGCATCGGGTTTCCCGATTGGATCAAGGGGATGATCGGCCGGCATGACAACCTCGAAATCGGGAGGCAGCTCAAACGCCTGCAGCCACTTCGCTGCGATTTCGATCGACACATAATAGGGACACCACCCGTCCGCGAGTGTGACTGCTCGCCGCAACGAGCGTCGCGTGCGGCCGCCGATCCAGATGGGCATATGCGGCTGTAATGCACACGGATCGACTGCCAGCCCACCGAACGAGTAGAACTCGCCTTGATAGGCCGGCGCGCTACTCGGCAGTGCTGCGCGCAGCGCCCTCAGTGCGTCGTCACCACGGGGGCCCCGGTCCTCGAAAGGTGCACCGAGAAGGTCGAACTCCTCCTTGAGGGAGCCGACGCCGACACCGAGGATCACACGTCCCGCACTGACGTGATCGAGTGTGCCATAACGCTTCACGATCGCCAGCGGATGGTGATATCCCAGCACCAACGTCATGGTGGCGAATCGAATCTGTTTTGTGCGCGCCGATACATAGCCGAAAGTGGCAAGGGGATCCCAGTATCGTGCTCCGCGCCGTCCGATTTCGGCCGAGGGCACACCGATGTGCTCGCTGCATGTCATGTGGTGGTAGCCGAGTCGATCCGCGACCTCTGCCACCCGCCCTATGTCTTCGACGCCGGCGTCCTTCTCCCATTCCAAGGGAGCTCCACCGACATTGGTGACGATGGGCGTGGCGATACCGAGTTTCACTGCAGCGGCTCTTCGCCCGCCAGGATGGTTCGATGCATAAGGCGGCCGCTATCAACCGCATAGGGCAACACTCGGTGCATGGTTCCGGTGTTGTCCCAGATGAGCAGATCGCCGAGCTGCCACTCATGCCGGTAGACGTACTGGGCCTGGGTAGCCCAATCACGAAGGCGCGCAAGCAGAGCGCGGCTATCTTCCGCCGACATCCCGATCACATAGTCTGCCGTCGCGCCCAGTAGCAGCGACTTACGACCGGATTGATGCGTCCAAACCAATGGGCAGGCCTTGGTGGGTGACTTCTGCCAGAACGCCACCTCCGCATAGCTCATTTCCGGTGTGACGTAATACTGCGAGCGCTCCGCGCTATGCACCACACGCAGGTCCGCTATTTGCTGTTTCTCAGGTTCGGGAAGGTCCTCGTAGGCGGTGTAGGTGTTACAGAATTCGGTCTGTCCTCCGTTATCGGAGAGCTTGACCGCTCGCAGCAGGGTGGCCAGATTTGGTAGCGGTTGTAAGGAACCATCGAAATGCCAAAACATCGAGCCCCGTAGGTACTTGGCGCGTTGGTTCACCTTCTCGTCGAGCGAGATTTTGTTGATGCCACCCTCGCCCTCGTTGGTGACGAGGTCGCCGAGAGTCTTGGCAATGACGACTTGCTGCTCGTCGCTGATCTGCAACCCACGGAAGAACACCACCCCGCGCTGTTCGAGCGTCTCGCGGATGGTCGCAGCTTCTCGGCCGCTCAGCAGCGTGTCGAGATCGGTTCTGATCTCGCTGCCGATACTCGGAGTGAGGTTGACAATGTCTAGCTGTGCGGAGCTGAGTCCCATTAGCTCAGCTCAATCTCGTGAGAATGGTGTTGGCCGAATGCTTCACCCGCGGCTGGTTCCACAGCTCGACCGCCAATGAGACGGTGATCAGCGAGTAAAGCAGGTTGCGCAGATTCGCGACGTCGTCGGGCAGCGGTTCGGAGTAGTCGAACTTGTCGATATAGGCGACCGCTTCCTCGGCGTGCGGAAACACCTCGTCATAGAAAGCACGAATTTCGTCCATGGAACTGTTGACACGTTTTACGTAGCGTTGGTGGCCGTCTTCGATCGCCCACTCGGTCACCAAGTGTTCTAGATACGAAAACTCCTGTGGCAGAACCGCATTCATCGTTAAGTCACCTGTGCCTTCTCGCCGGCTGCGACGTAATCGCCGACCACCTTATGCAGGTGACGAACCAGGATTTCCTCGTCGTTCATCGTGAAATGGGTAAGGACGCCACTGTTGAGCATCGCCTGCAGCCCTTCGGAGGGACTCGCATCTTCGAGGATGATGTCGTTGAGGAACGTCACCGTGAGCTCTTGGCCGAGTCGCTCCTTGTGCGTCCTCGGTGGCTGATAGAACATCTCGACTTCGAACACGTGTGAGTGCGGGCCCGTCGGCCAGTGGGCGTGGGTGGTGAATCCGGATGCACCGAAGATGAGCACGAAATTGGGGAAAAACTGAAAGGAGTCGAAGCCGTACTTTTCCGCCCGGGTGGGATTGATCCCCGGCGGCATCGGACCTCTGTCGACCCGTTTGTTCCACGGGCCCGCCGCGCTTGCTTGCATCACACATTCGATCGGCTTCGAGTACGGCGTCTTTCGGGACGGCTCACCGGAGAACGAGAACATCCGGTGCGGGCCGCTGAGGTGGTAGGCCAATGCATCGGTGAACGGGTTCGGCTTATCCAGCGCCTCCTTGGCCTCCGCCGTGAGGTTGCCGAACGAGGACGCGTGCAAGTACGGACCGTGGTAACTCTCCGCGAAGCTGTCGACGAAGATCTTCCAGTTGCACTGCAACTCTGCGGAGAACTTGTAGATCTGATGCGGGCCGTCGAACGGATAGCCCTCGATGCCATGCGCCAGCTCACCAAGGAAAGAACGCAGCGGCTCGGTGTTATGCGGATTGAGGTTGATGAAGATGAAGCCCTGCCACACCTCGCACTGCACCGCCGGCACCCGGCAGCTGTCGGCGTCGAAGTCCAGCAGCAGATCCTTACGAGTGGGCGCGTGCAGCGAGCCATCCAAGTTATAGCGCCAACCATGGAAGCGGCAGTACAGCAACGGCGCGCGGCCAGAAACCTCTTTGAACGGATCGTCTTCCCACAACATCTTGTTGCCGCGGTGCGGACAGACGTTGTGAAAAGCGCGGACCACGCCGTCCTTGCCGCGCACGATGATGATCGACGTGTTCAACACCTTCAGTTCGCGAGTGAAGTAGCTGCCCGAGCGAGGGACTCGTTCGACGCGCCCGACGTAGAGCCAGGTCTTCTTGAAGACGTGCTCGCGTTCTTGTTCGTAGAACTCTTCGGACACACAGTCTTCAAGCGACACCGGCCCACGGCCAAGTTCGGGATAGGCATCGGTCCAGTGCCCGCTTGCGGGTTTCGCTAAGGCTGGTTTCATAGCCACGTTCTGGGTCATCCCGATTCCTCCCTGATCCCCCCGGGCTGGTGCGGCCGACGGTAGCAGTTGCTGGAACCCTCAAGAAGGTGCACGCGTGCAACACGTTGTTGCATACTTGGAACACAGCCCATGGAACAAAATCTGCCCTTTGACCTCGATGCCCTGCTGATATTCGGCAAGGTGGTGGACTGCCGCAGTATCTCAAAGGCGGCGTCGTTGCTCGGAATGCCCAAGTCCACAGTTAGCCGGAAGTTGACCAAACTGGAGTCCGACCTCGGCATCAAGCTGCTTAGAAAGAACACCCATCAGATCACGGTCACAGATCTTGGCGAGCAGATATACACCCACGCGATGAACATTCTGGCCGAGGCCAATGACGTGCGCGCACTGGTCGAAGGAAGTAAGCAGGAACCGCAGGGTGAACTGCGGGTCGCGATGCCGGTGTGGCTCGGCATCGATTACGCCTCAAGGGTCGGCGCCACATTTCTTCAGAACTATCCCCACTCGCGCTTGGACATCCGTCTCGTCGACAACATGGTCGACCCGATCAAAGACGGCTTCGACGTTGTGTTCGGCCCTGGACCGCTACAGGATTCGACGCTGATCGCGCGCAAGGTATTCGACCTAAATCTGTTCCTTTGCGCCTCACCGGATTTCGTGCGGCGACTCGCGGCTCCGCTCAGCGACCCGACACAGTTAAACAGCCTGCCGTTCATAGACTTCGGCTTTTGCGGCCCTCATAAATTGACGGTGGCCAGGCTCAAGAGACGATGCGAACTGTCGCCTCCGGTGCGCGCACGCGCCAACAACTTTCAGGTGTGCAAGCAGTACGTCCTGCAGGGCCTGGGCATAGGGGCGATGCCTACTCAAATCATCTGCACCACGGAACTGCGCGAGGGCACCATTGTGCCGATCCTTCCCGAGTGGACCCTGGAACCTTTGGCCGTGCACATGATCTATCCCTTCGAGCTCTCGTTCTCGACCCTGATCAGCGCCTTCTACGACACGGCCTGCCAGATCATCGTCGAAAACATTGCCAGAAGCCGAGACCTGGAGGTCGGCGCAGCCCTGTCTAGCATGGCCACATGAGCTCATAAGCTGTCGCTTTCGTCGCGACCGGGACGTTGTGCGTACGGGAGGAGTCACAGATGGCATCAGCGCCCGCGGGATGGTATCCCGATCCGGCCGGTGCCGGGCGAATGCGCTATTTCGACGGCGCCCAATGGACAGACCACGTCAGTAATGCCGCAGCGTGGCAGGGCATCCCCGCAGCCCGGTCCTCGCAGGCAGCGCCCGCGGTGATGCCGACGGCGGCGATTCCATTCGGCGCCGGAGGTGCAGCTAAACGCGTTGGCGCACAACGCCATCCAGCGGTGCGAGCGCTACTGTTCCTTCTCCTGGCGGTTGTTGGATTTTCCACGGCGGTGGCGGGATTTATCAAACTCCTGTATGCCGGCGGAACCGAAATCTACACCGTTGGCGCGCTTCTTCTTGTTCTCGCCGGGGATGTTGGTGCACTCATCGTCGTGAATACGAGAGCCGCGAAGCCCGCGGTGCGAAGGCTGTTGACGTTTCTGATCGTGGCGACTGTGGGCTATATGATCGCGGTCGCGGGGTTTGTCGCTCAAGTCGAAGTGAGTTATTCGATAGGGGACCTTTTCAAAAGCGTTGGGGCGCTCCTTTTTGTCGTTGGAATCGTGGGTGCCGTCATCAGCGCGCTCGTCGGAGCCGCACAGCCGAGCCCGGCGCGACAGCCGTATTCACCCATGAACCAGCCCGGCGGCCCCTCGGCGCGACGTAGCCGCGCACCGTGGATCATCGCGGGCACGGTCGCCGTCGTCGCCGTTCTGGCCTTCGCGTTGACCTCGTATGCATTGGCGTCGCCACAGGTCGTCCTGCCCTTCACGGGCCTCAACGATCCCCGCGGTGTCGCCGTCGACACCGCCGGCGCGGTGTACGTGGTCGACCAGGGCAACAACCGGGTGCTCAAAATGCCGGCCGGGACGGCCACACCGACGACACTGCCGTTCACCGGCCTCAACAAGCCTTCCGGCGTGGCCGTCGACACCAGCGGCACCGTGTACGTCACCGACTCGGGCAACAACCGGGTGCTGAAGCTGGCGCCGGGCGCGAGCACCCCGACGACGCTTCCCCTCAGTGGCCTCACCGACCCCAAGGCTGTGGCCGTGGACAGCGCCGGAGCGGTGTACGTCACTGCCTCGGTCCAGGAGGAAGGCGGTACCCGCGGTCAAGTGCTGAAGCTGGCGGCCAACGCGAGCACCCCGACAACGTTGCCCTTCGCCTTCCCCGTCACCGCCTTGGGCGGGCCCACCGGGGTAGCCGTCGATAACGCGGGCACCGTTTACGTCGCGGACGACTTGGTGCGCAGGCTCACGGCGGGGGCGACCAGCCCGGAGACGCTGCCATTCACGTTTACCAGCCCCGGTGGCGCCTGGGGGGTTGCGGTGGACACGGCAGGCAACGTCTACGCCACCGACCCCTACTGGCAACGGGTGGTGAAGCTGGCGGCGGGCTCGGCAACGCAGTCCGAGCTGGAGTTCGCGGGGCTCGGCCGCGATCATGGTGTGGCGGTGGACTCCGGCGGCACCGTGTACGTCACCGATGATCGCGATCGGGTGGTGAAACTGCCGCCGAACTAGAACTGGCCGTTGGCCTCTGCGGCGAAGCCGGCCGGCCTAATACGAGCAATAGGTCGATTCCGCGGCACTCACTATGGATGTGACGTCTTCGAACGTGAAACCTTGCGCGCTCATGATGGAGTGGACGTCGTGAGCAATCGCGTCTGCGGTCCACCCCGTCAGGCGATCGATGCAGATGTGATGCCCCAGCGAGACGACGCTTGGCGTCTGGTCCGGCGGCCAGACGAAGCCGATGCCGGCCAACTTGGCGAGGAACAAGTCGTCAACGGGATCAGCAACGGCACTAGCGGTGCTACTGCACAAGGCACCGCCGATCAAGATCGGGACGGTCAGTCTGGCCAGCCAACGAATGGGGGACATCCGATGCCTTCCTTCTGCTTGTGGTTGGGCGATCAGTGTACGGGTCCATAACGGCGCAAATAGGAAGGATAGCGAAGGCCGGGAAATAGCTGGGGGCGGCGACGACAGCCCCGTCGCGACGCTCGGATCCCACCGCTCGGGACCGGTCACAAGCTCATATCTTCCTGCGACACGTCATGCGGCGCGGACGGTTTTGGCGGCCACGTAGCCCACAATGCGGACATGACGGTACCGCGGGAGTCGACGCGTGAGATCTCACGCCAGACGTTTCTGCGGGCGGCCGCCGGAGCGTTAGCGACGGGCGCTGTGTTCGGATCACACCGAGCCGGTGCCGATCCGGCCCCGAGTACCTCCGGCTGGACCGGACTTTCCACCGCCATCGGCGGACAGGTGCTGACGCCGGAAAACGGAGGGCAATTCGCAACGGCCAAACAGGTTTTCAACACCAACTACAACGGCTCGACGCCCGCGGCCGTCGTTGTTCCCACCTCGACGGCGGATGTTCAAAAGGCGATGGCGTTCGCCGCCGCCCGCAACCTCAAGGTCGCTCCGCGTAGCGGGGGACATTCCTATGTGGGGGCGTCCACGGCGAACGGCACGATGGTGATCGACCTGCGTCAGCTGCCCGGCGCTATCAACTACGACGCCGCCAGCGGGCAGGTCACGGTGACGCCGGCGACTAGCTTGTTTGCGATTCACCAGGCGCTGGCCGCGGCTGGCCGGGGAATCCCGACGGGTACCTGCCCGTCGGTCGGTGCCGCGGGGCACGCGCTGGGCGGCGGTTTGGGTTCCCAATCGCGGCACGCGGGCCTGCTGTGCGACCAATTGACGTCGGCGACGGTGGTGCTGCCCGGCGGCCAGGTGGTCACCGCGTCCTCCGCCAGCCAGCCAGACCTGTTCTGGGCATTACGCGGCGGCGGGGGTGGAAACTTCGGGGTGACAACGTCATTGACCTTCGCCACCTTCGCCACCAGCGACGTCGACGCCGTGAACCTGGTTTTTCCGCCGCAGTCTTTCGCGCAGGTTCTCCTCGGTTGGCAGGCGTGGCTGCGCACCGCGGACCAACGCAGCTGGGCACTGGCGGACGCCACCGTCGACGCCATGGGTACGCACTGTCGAATCCTTGCGACCTGCCCGGCCGGGTCGGGCAACAGCATGGCGAGCGCCATCGTCTCGGCCGTCGGGATGCAACCGATCGGGACCGAGAATCACACGTTCAACTATCTGGACCTGGTGAAATATCTGGCCGTCGAGAACCTCAACCCGTCGCCGCTCGGATACGTCGGCGGATCCGACGTTTTTACGACCCTCACCCCCGCCGCCGCCCAAGGGATCGCCTCGGCCGTCGCGGCCTTTCCCGGTGGGGCGGGGCGCATGTTGGCGATCATGCACGCGCTCGACGGCGCGCTCGCCAGCGTGGCACCCGGCGCTACAGCCTTTCCGTGGCGTCGGCAATCCTCGCTGGTGCAGTGGTACGTCGAAACCGGTGATCCCACCGCGGCCACCAGCTGGCTCAACACCGCACACCAAGCGGTGCAACCGTATTCGGTCGGCGGTTACGTGAATTATCTCGAAGCGAACCAGCCGGCTTCGCGCTATTTCGGCGCTAACCTGTCTCGGCTGACCGCCGCCAGACAGAAGTATGATCCGAACCGAATCATGTTCTCAAGCCTAAATTTTTGACGCTACCTGGTTGGTAGGCACCTGGCAGCGGTCGCCGGGTCCGGGACCGCGGGCGTAACGCCACTGCTAAAAATCGGCGGGAGAATCGCAGTGCCGTTACGCTGGCGAACTGTCCCACGCCGAGCGCCCCGATAGTCGCTACGAGCCGGGCAAAACTAGTGTGCCCACCGCTGCAGAAACGCATGTGACACACCGCCTATGTCGCCGGTGCCGACGGTATGGTGCCGGTGATTGAACTTCGATAGTGGTTATGCCCGTTCCCCCGCCCGTTGCAGCATCATCGCGGCATGCTTGAGCACCGGGGAGTCGACCATCTGCCCCTCGAACGCGAACACGCCCCGTTCGTTCTTCGCCGCCTCCACCACCCGCCGCGCCCAGTCCAGTTTCTCCTCGGTGGGACGATAGGCCTTGCGCACCACAGGAATCTGGCTCGGATGAATGCACACGGTCACGTCGAAGCCCACCGTCGCGGCGTCTATCGCTTCGCCCTCCAAGCCCTCGATGTCGGGGATGTCCAGGTGCACGGCGTCCAAAGCGAGCCGACCGAACGCGGACGCCGCCAACAGAACCATCGAACGCACGTGCCGCGTCACATCCCGATAGAGGCCGTCGAATCGCCGGCTGGAGCTGCCACCCAACGAGGCGATCAGATCTTCAGCGCCCCACATCATTCCGATGGTGTTCTCCGCGGCGGCGATCTCTGTGGCAAGCACGGCGCCTCGCGCGCTTTCCACCAGTGCAATGACATCGCGCGGCGCCAGCGCGTTCACCTGCGCGGCTGATTCGGCCTTGGCCAACATGACCGTCCTGTAGGCGGTGCCGGACAGGGCCTCCAAGTCGCGGGCGTACTCGTCGGTGCCGGACCCATTGATGCGTACGACCGTGCGTGCGGGATCGAGCGGAACCTCCTGTAGCGCCTTGCGGGCGGCGGGCTTATCCGCCTCTGCCACACCGTCTTCCAGGTCAAGGATCACCACGTCGGCGGCGGCGGTGGCCTTGGCGAAACGCTCGGGCCGGTCGGCGGGGCAGAACAGCCACCCCGGTCCTGCGGCACGCAGGCTCATTACTCCTCCTCTGTGGGTCGCTTCTGCACCAATGTGGTCCGCACGGCGCGCGCAATCACGTCACCATGCTGGTTGCGACCGGTGTGCTCGAGGGTAACGATGCCTTCTCGGGGCCGGCTTTTCGACTCGCGCTTGTCGGTGCACACGGTCTCCGCATAGAGGGTGTCGCCGTGGAAGACGGGCTTGGGGAATGAGACCTCGGAGAAGCCGAGGTTGGCCACGATGGTGCCGAGGGTCAACTGCGCCACCGACAATCCCACCAACGTCGACAACGTGAACATCGAATTCACCAGTCGCTCACCGTGAAAACCCGGCTGCTCGGCGGCCCACGCCGCGTCCAGGTGCAGCGATTGCGTATTCATCGTCAGCGTGGTGAACAAGACGTTGTCTGCCTCGGTGACGGTACGGCCGGGCCGGTGCAGGTAGGTCGTGCCGATCTCGAACTCCTCGAACCATAAGCCGCGCTGGACAATCGTCTTGTCGCTCATGACAGTCCCAGCGAACGCGCGATAAGCATCAGCTGCACTTCCGTGGTGCCTTCGCCGATCTCGAGCACCTTGCTGTCGCGGTAGTGTCGCGCCACGGGATACTCGTTCATGAAGCCGTATCCGCCATGGATCTGGGTGGCGTCGCGGGCGTTGTCCATCGCGGCTTCCGACGAAACCATCTTTGCGATCGCCGCTTCCTTCTTGAAGGGCTTGCCCGCCAGCATCTTTGCCGCGGCCTCGTAGTACGCGGTGCGGGCCACGTGGGCACGCGCCTCCATCCGCGCGATCTTGAAGCTGATCGCCTGATAGGCAGCGATAGGTTGACCGAACGACTGGCGCTCCTTGGCGTACTTGACGCTCTCGTCGACGCATCCCTGCGCCGCCCCGGTGGCCAGCGCGGCGATCGCGATGCGGCCCTCGTCGAGGATGGAAAGAAAGTTCGCGTAGCCGGAGCCGCGGGGGCCCAGCAGGTTTTCCTCCGGGACGCGCGCATCGGCGAAGCTCAGCGGGTGGGTGTCCGACGCGTTCCACCCGACCTTGTTATAGACCGGTTCGACAGTGAATCCCGTTGTACCACTGGGTACGATGATCGTCGAGATCTCTTTCTTGGCGTCGCCGATGGTCCCGGTCACCGCGGTGACGGTGACCAGGGAGGTGATGTCGGTTCCCGAGTTGGTGATGAATTGCTTGGAGCCGTTGATCACCCACTCGCCGTTCTCCAGCCGGGCGTTGGTGCGCGTGCTTCCGGCATCGGAACCGGCCCCGGGCTCGGTGAGCCCGAAACCGGCCAGTGCCCGGCCGGCTATCAAGTCCGGCAGCCATTTCAGTTTCTGTTCCTCGTTGCCGAATCGGTAGATCGGCATTGCGCCCAGGCCCACTCCGGCCTCCAGCGTGATCGCCACCGACTGGTCGACCTTGCCGAGTTCCTCGAGCGCCAGCGCCAGCGCGAAGTAGTCGCCGCCCATGCCGCCGTATTCCTCCGGGAACGGCAGGCCGAACAGTCCCATCTCGCCCATCTTGGCGACGACCGCATACGGGAAGCTGTGCTCCTCATCGTGTTTGGCCGACACCGGAGCCACGACGGTGCGCGCGAAATCGGCCACCGTCTCGCGCAGATCCTCGTATTCCTTCGGTAACGCGCCCGCGGAAATCGTTGTCATGCTTGTTCACCCTCGATTTTCGGAATGAGCCGGGCCAGCACCTGCTCGACCTTCACCTGATCGCCGACCGACACCAGTACCTCCACCTGTCCCGAAATCGGCGCGGCCAGTGCGTGTTCCATCTTCATCGCCTCGACGACCACCACAACGTCGCCCTCGGACACCTCGCTGCCGGAGGCGACCTGCACGGCGATCACGCTGCCCGGCATCGGGCTGATGACCTCTGCGGGACGCTCTCCGGCGGCGCGATGAATCTTGTGCTCCTCGGCCTCGCGCAGATGCCAGGTACCCCGCTCGTCGCTGATCCACAGCTCCCGCTCGGCCTCAGCCCACCGGTAGTCACGGCGCAGCCCGTCCAGTGTCACACTCATCCGAGTGCGCTCCAATTGCGCACTAGCAGAGGTGATCTCACCATCGCCGACCTGGACCAGGGCCGCCTCGGGTAAGCCCCACACCGACACCGTCTCGCTGCGCAGCGGAGTGCGCAGGGCGGTGCGGACCGGTGCCACGCCGCCGCCCACGCGCCAGCCGCTGGGCTCCGCCCATAGGTCGCCGCGCCCACGTCGGGCCAAGACCCCCTGCACGTACAGGGCGCCCGCGGCCAGCACATCATCGGGCACCGGCAGCGGTGCGAACTCGGGCAACCGCTCCTCCAGCAGAGCGGTGTCCAGCTCTCCGGCGCGCACCCGGTCGTCGGCAAGCAGAAACCGCAGAAACTCGACGTTGGTCTGCACGCCCAGCACCGCGGTGTGGGCCAGCGCCTGGTCGAGCCGGGTCAGCGCCTGCTCCCGGTCCGCACCCCACGCGATCACCTTGCTCAGCATCGGGTCGTAATCGCTGCCCACCACCGTGCCCCCCAGCAGCGACGAGTCCACGCGCACACCGTCACCCGAGGGTTCGACCACCTGCAACACCCGGCCGCCGGTCGGCAGAAATCCCCGCGCGGGGTCCTCGGCGTACACCCGAGCCTCGATGGCGTGGCCATTGAGTTCGATGTCGTCCTGCGCGAACGACAGCTTCTCCCCCGCCGCCACCCGTAGCTGCCACTCGACGAGGTCCAGCCCGGTGACCGCCTCGGTCACCGGATGTTCCACCTGCAACCGGGTGTTCATCTCCATGAAGAAGAACTCGTCAGGCCGGTCGGCAGAAACGATGAACTCCACGGTGCCGGCGCCCACATAGGCGACGCTGCGTGCGGTGTTGCAGGCGGCCTCGCCGATGCGCGCACGGGTCGAGGCGTCCAGCAGCGCGGAGGGGGCCTCCTCGATGACCTTCTGATGGCGCCGCTGCAGGCTGCACTCGCGTTCGCCGAGATGCACGACGTTGCCCTGTGTGTCGGCGAGCACCTGCACTTCGATGTGCCTGGGCCGCAACACGAATCGCTCCAAGAACAGTGTGTCGTCACCGAACGCGGACGCCGCCTCCCGGCGCGCCGTGACCAGCGCTGCACGCAGCTGGGCGGGGACTCCCACAAGATGCATGCCCTTGCCGCCGCCACCCGCCGACGGTTTGATCAGCACCGGATAGCCGACCTCGTCTGCGGCCGCGACCAGATCGTCGTCGGTCAGACCCGGCTTGGCCACCCCGGGCACCACCGGAACGTCGAACGCGGAGACCGCGTTCTTGGCGGTGATCTTGTCGCCCATCACCTCGATCGCGCGGATCGGCGGCCCCAGGAACACCACCCCGGCGCGTTCGCACGCGGCAGCGAAATGCGCGTTCTCGGACAGGAATCCGTAGCCCGGGTGGATCGCCTGTGCCCCGGTGGCCGCGGCGGCATCGAGCACCCTATCGATGTTGAGGTAGCTGTCGCGGGCGGCTGCGGGCCCCAGTCGCACGGCCATGTCGGCCTCGAGCACGTGCCGAGCCCCGACGTCGGCGTCGCTGTAAACCGCGACCGACCGGATGCCCAGGCGACGCAGAGTCCGGATAACGCGTACCGCTATCTCGCCTCGGTTCGCCACTAATACGGTGTCAAACATCGTCACTCACATCCGGAATACGCCGTAGGAGACCGGTTCCAGTGGCGAGTGCTTACATACCGACAGTGCCAGCCCGACAACGGTTCTGGTGTCCGCGGGGTCGATGATCCCGTCGTCCCACAGGCGGGCCGTCGAGTAGTAGGGATTGCCCTGGTCCTCGTACTGCGCGCGGATGGGGGCCTTGAATGCCTCTTCTTCGTCGGGCGACCACGGCCTGCCCGACGCCGATAACTGCTCGCCGCGGACCGTCGCCAGCACCGACGCGGCCTGCTCGCCACCCATCACCGAGATCCGCGCGTTCGGCCACATCCACAAAAACCGGGGCGAATAGGCACGCCCGCACATCGAATAGTTGCCCGCCCCATACGATCCGCCGATCACGACGGTCAGCTTCGGCACGCGCGCGCACGCGACAGCGGTGACCATCTTGGCCCCATGCTTGGCGATCCCACCCGCCTCGTAGTCACGACCGACCATGAAGCCGGCGATGTTCTGGAGGAACAGCAACGGGATCCGCCGTTTGTCGCAGAGTTCGATGAAATGCGCGCCCTTCAAAGCGGATTCGCTTAACAGCACTCCGTTGTTGGCGATGATCCCCACCGGATGACCATGGATACGCGCGAACACCGTCACCAGCGTCTTGCCGTATTTCGCCTTGAATTCGCTGAAGTCGCTGCCGTCGACGAGCCGAACGATGACCTCGTGCACGTCGTAGGGCACCCGCGGATCCGGGGGCACGACGTCGTACACCTCGTTCACCGCATGCTTGGGCTCGACCGAGCGGCCCACCTCCCATTGCGCGGCGTCGCGCGGTCCGAAGGTGGCCGCGATCTTGCGGACGATCCGCAGCGCATCCTCGTCGTCCTCAGCGAGGTGATCGGTGACACCGGAGACCCGGGAGTGCAGGTCGCCGCCGCCGAGTTCCTCGGCCGTGACGATCTCGCCGGTGGCGGCCTTGACCAGCGGTGGTCCACCCAGAAATATCGTGCCCTGCTCGCGGACGATGACGGCCTCGTCGCTCATCGCCGGCACATAGGCGCCGCCCGCGGTGCACGATCCCAGCACCGCGGCCACTTGCGGAATTCCCTTGGCGCTCATGGTCGCCTGGTTGTAGAAGATCCGCCCGAAATGCTCCCGGTCGGGAAACACCTCGTCCTGCCGGGGCAGGAAGGCGCCACCCGAGTCGACCAGGTAGATGCACGGCAGCCGGTTCTGCAGCGCGACTTCCTGTGCGCGCAGGTGCTTTTTGACCGTCATCGGATAGTAGGTGCCGCCCTTGACCGTCGCATCGTTGGCGACGATCACGCACTCGCGCCCGGACACCCTGCCGATCCCGGTGATGATGCCGGCACCCGGCGACTCGTCGCCATACATGCCGCCGGCCGCCAGCGGGGCCACTTCCAAGAGCGGGCTGCCCGGATCGAGCAGCCGGTCCACCCGTTCCCGCGGCAGCAGCTTGCCGCGGCTGACGTGACGTTCGCGTGCGCGCTCGTTGCCGCCCAACGCCGCGACCGCAAGCTTGTCGTTGAGCTCCTGAACCAGCCGGCGGTGTTCGTCGGCATATGACGGTGCGGCGATGGCTACCATCCGGTCACCGCGTTGCCAAACCCGAAAGCACCAGGGGCGGTTGTGTTTTGGCGACGACCTCTTCGACAGACACCTCGGGGGCGGTCTCGATCAGGTGCAGGCCGTCGTCGCGGATGTCGATGACCGCGAGTTCGGTGACCACGCGATTGACGCACCCGACGCCGGTCAACGGCAACGTGCACCGTTCGAGGATCTTCGGGCTGCCGTCCTTGGCGGCGTGCTCCATCATCACGATCACCTTGCGGGCGCCGTGCACCAAATCCATCGCGCCGCCCATGCCTTTGACCATCTTGCCGGGGATCATCCAGTTGGCCAGGTCACCGGAGACCGAAACCTGCATGGCCCCAAGGACGGCCACGTCAAGGTGCTCGCCGCGGATGATTCCGAACGAGGTCGACGAGCCGAAGAACGAAGCGCCCGGCAACGTCGTGACCGTCTCCTTGCCCGCGTTGATCAGATCGGCGTCCAGATCCTCCCGCCGGGGGTACGGACCGACGCCGAGGATCCCGTTCTCGGAGTGCAGGACAACGGTTATGCCCTCGGGAATGTGATTGGGGATCAACGTGGGCATGCCGATGCCGAGGTTGACATACTGCCCGTCCTCGAACTCGGCCGCCACCCGCGCGGCCATGCCGTCTCTGCTCCAGCTCATTTGGCGCCACTCTCCCCCGCAAGCGGGAAGTGCCCCCACATCGCTTCGCTCATGAGCGCACGGTCTCCTTCTCGATCCCCTTCACCGGATCGGGCACATGCACGACGCGCTGCACGAACACCCCGGGGGTGTGCACCGTCGCGGGGTCGATCTCACCGGGCTCGACGAGGTGTTCGACCTCGGCGATGGTGATCCGTCCGGCCGGCGCGCATTCCGGGTTGAAGTTCCCGGCGGCGTACCGGTACACCAGGTTGCCGTGCCGATCGCCCTTCCAGGCATGCACCAGCGCGAAGTCGGTGCGGATCCCCCGCTCGAGAACGTAGGTGACGCCGTCGAACTCGCGGGTCTCCTTGCGTGGCGATGTCACCGCCACCGCACCCGAGGCGTCGTAGCGCCACGGCAGTCCGCCGTCGGCGATCTGGGTGCCGACGCCGGCCGGCGTGTAGAAGGCCGGGATGCCCATCCCGCCGGCGCGGAGCCGCTCGGCCAGCGTGCCCTGCGGGGTCAGTTCCACCTCGAGTTCGCCGGACAGAAACTGGCGGGCGAATTCCTTGTTCTCCCCCACATACGACGAGACGGTCCTACGAATACGGTTGTGCGCCAACAGCACCCCGAGCCCCACACCGTCGACGCCGCAGTTGTTGGATACCGTCTCCAGATCGGTCACCCCACGGTCGGCCAGTGCGGCGATCAACGCTTCGGGGATGCCGCACAGCCCGAACCCCCCCACCGCCAACGACGACCCATCGGTTATGTCCGCCACCGCCTCGGCGGCGCTGGCCACCACCTTGTCCATTTACCGCGCAGCCTCCTCGCCGTCGGGGCGGTCCAGACTTTCAGTTAATGCCGATTAACCGAGGTGAGAATACCATTAGCCGCGCGGCGGGTAAAGGTGTGGTCAGTCGCCGCGCAGGAACTCAGCCGCGCGTTGCCGCATCTCGACTTTGCGGACTTTGCCGGTGACGGTCATGGGGAATTCGTCGACGATCCACAGGTAGCGCGGGATCTTGAACGTGGCGATCTGGCCCGCGCAGAATTCGCGCAACCGCTCGATCGTCAGCTCCGGCGCGGCGTCGCGCAGCTTGACCACCGCCATCAGCTCCTCGCCGTACTTGGCGTCGGGTACCCCGATGACGTGGCCGTCGACGATGTCGGGATGGGTGTAGAGGAGCTCCTCGATCTCGCGCGGGGAGATGTTTTCGCCGCCGCGGACCACGATGTCCTTGATCCGCCCGGTGATCTGCACATAGCCGCAGTCGTCCATCGCGGCCAGGTCACCGGTGTGCATCCAGCCGTCGGAGTCGATCACCTCGGCGGTCTTATCCGGGTCGTTCCAGTATCCGGCCATCACCGAATAACCCCGTGTACACATTTCGCCCGACACGCCACGGGGCACGGTGTCGCCGGTCGTCGGGTCCACCACCTTGACCTGCAGATGGGGACCCACGCGGCCGACCGTGCCCACGCGCCGCTCCAGCGTGTCGTCGGTGCGCGTCTGGCAGGACACCGGCGACGTCTCCGTCATCCCGTAACAGATCGAGACCCCCGGCATGTGCATGCGATCAATCACCTTGCGCATCACCTCGATCGGGCACGGGGCGCCCGCCATGATTCCGGTGCGCAGGCTGCTCAGGTCGTAGTCCGCGAACTCCGGCAGGCCCAGCTGGCCGATGAACATCGTGGGCACGCCGTAGAGGCTGGTGCAACACTCGGCCTGCACCGCCCGAAGGGTAGCGGCCGGATCGAATCCCGGACCGGGCAGCACCATGCATGCGCCGTGGCTGGTGGCCGCCAGATTCCCCATTACCATGCCGAAGCAGTGATAGAGAGGAACCGGGATGCAGATTCGGTCCTCGGCGGTGTACTCGAGCAGCTCGCCCACCAGATAACCGTTGTTGAGGATGTTGCGATGGCTCAGCGTGACGCCCTTCGGGTATCCCGTTGTGCCGGAGGTGTATTGGATGTTGATCGGATCATTACCGCACAACGTCGCCGCGATCTCAGCCAGCGCCGGCAGGTCGGCGTACGCACCGGCAAGTGCGTCCCAACTGTCGCCACCCATGACCACCACGCGCAGGCCCGGACATTGCGACGTCACCTCGGCCAGCATCGTCACGTAATCCGCGCCCTTGAAGCCCGGCGCGGCAATCACCATGGCTACGCCGGATTGTCCTAGCGCGTAACGCAATTCGCGCGTGCTATAGGCGGGATTGATGGTCACCAGGATCGCACCGATCTCGGCGGCCGCGTACTGCACCAGCACCCACTCCCACCGGTTGGGCGCCCAGATTCCGACCCGGTCACCTGTGCCGATCCCAGCGCGCAGGAGTCCCGTCGCAAGCTTTCGTACGGCTTCGAGTAGCTCGGCATAGGTCCACCGCCGCCCCGCCTGGACATCCACCAGCGCGTCGCGCTCGCCGTATTCGGCGACGGTGCCCGCAAGGTTGGCACCGATCGTCATCTCGAGCAGCGCGGGGCTGCCCGGGCCTTGCTCATATGACGGGTCTGCCACGTTCCTCCGCCTGATGCTTACCCCGCGACAAACTCCAGTGCTACGTTAGTGACGATTAACTGAAGTGTCCAGGACGAGTGTGTCGGAGGTGCTATGACGACGTCTGCCCCGGACGGGCAGCCCGGCGCGACAGAGGCCCCAAATCGGCGCAGCCAGTTGAAGTCCGACCGGCGCCTGCAACTTCTCTCCGCGGCCGAACGGCTGTTCGCCGAACGCGGTTTCCTGGCGGTACGACTAGAGGACATCGGCGCTGCCGCCGGCGTCAGCGGTCCGGCCATCTACCGCCACTTCCCCAACAAGGAGTCGCTGCTGGTCGAGTTGCTGGTCGGGATCAGTGCGCGGCTGCTCGCCGGCGCGCGTGATGTGACGGTGCGCAATTCCGACGCGACCGCTGCGCTCGACGGGCTCATCGATTTCCACCTCGACTTCGCCCTGGACGAACAAGATCTCATCCGCATCCAGGACCGCGACCTGGCGTACCTGCCGGCGCCGGCCGAGCGGCAGGTTCGCAGAGCCCAGCGGCAATACGTCGAGGTCTGGGTTGGCGTGCTGCGCGAACTGAATCCCACACTGGCCGAAGCCGACGCCCGCCTGATGGCGCACGCGGTATTCGGCTTGTTGAACTCCACACCGCACAGCATGAAATCGGCCGACACCAAGCCGGCGCGTGCAGAGCGCTCCCGCGCCGTCATGCGCGCGATGACGGTCGCCGCGCTGACGGCCGGAGATGGGCCCGGGCCCGGATCGTTAGCGGCTGCGCCGCCAACTCGTCGGCCCCAGGTACCCTGCAATCCATGAGGTGGATATGAACGATCCACGTCGAGCCGGGCGGTTTGGTCCCCCTCAACCGGGGTCTGGACGGTACCCACCGCCGGGTCCCGATTACCCGGCGTATGTCGACCCGGCCTACGCCGATCAAACGCACTACTCGCCCACATACGGCGGGGTCGCCCCGCAGTGGGCGCCGACTCCCAACGAGACCAACCCGACCAAACGGTTGCCCCGGTCGTGGCAGCAAGACGCGTGGCAGCAAGACGCGTGGCAACGCGACTCATGGCAGCACGACGAGCCGCCACCGGGTGCGCCGCCATCGGACGGGCTGACTCCCGCGCCACCGCAGGGACCTAGGTCGCCGCGGTGGCTGTGGGTTGCCGCCGTGGCCGCGGTGGTTCTGGTCGTCGCGCTGGTTGTCGCGCTGGTGATCGCAAACGGCTCGGCGAAGGACCAGACCGCCATCGAGCCACTGCCACCCATGCCCACGCCGTCTTCGACGACCCCCACCCCGACAACGACGAGGACCTCATCTCAGCCCTCCGCCGCACCGGCACCACCGACCAGTGGCGCCCCCACCACCGCGACAACCGGCCCAGCCGGCACGGAGACCGTCGTCTACAACGTGGCCGGCGACGGCCGTGCGATCAGCATCATGTACATGGACACCGGCGACATCATCCAGACCGAGTTCAACGTGTCGCTGCCGTGGAGCAAGCAGGTCAGCCTGTCGAAGTCGGCCGTTCATCCGGCGACCGTCACCGTCGTCAACATCGGGCACAACGTGACCTGCTCGGTCACGGTGGCGGGGGTTCAGGTCAGTCAGCGCACCGGCGTGGGCCTCACGATCTGCCAGGGCACCACCTAACGCCGCGCGGCATCGAGCGTGGGTACGCGCACGCCGACCATCGCCAGCAACCCGACAGCCAGCACCAGGCACACTCCACCCAAGCCGGCGCGGACCGCGCCGAACATATCGACGAAGAGCGAAAACAGCCACGGAGCCACGAATGCCACCGCCCGGCCCGTCATGGTGTACAGGCCGAACGCGACCCCCTCCTTGCCGTCGTGAGCCATCCGCAACAACAGCGCACGTGACGACGACTGTGACGGCCCGATGAACAGGCACAGCAGCAGGCCGCACACCCAAAAGGCGACCGGCCCCGACAACGTCATCAAGGTGAGGGCCGAGGTGACGATCGCGGTCAACGAACCGACGATGACGGGTTTGGATCCGATCCGTTGGTCGACGAACCCGCCCAGCACCGCGCCCAGTGCGGCCACCACGCTCGCCGCCACACCGAAAATCAACACGTCGCCCTGGGTGAGGCCGTATGCGTTGACGCCGATCACCGCGCCGAAGGCGAAGATTGCCGCCAGCCCGTCACGGAAGAGCGCGCTGGCACCCAGGAAGTAGACCAGGTTACGGTCCCGCCGCCACTGATCTTTGATCTCCGTCCACAGCCTGCGGTAGCCGCCTAGCATGCTGGTGGGCTGATAGGCGGCATCAAGTTCGAGACCGTCGTCGGAGAAACGGTGCGAGACCAGAAGCAGTGGCAGCGCCAGCACCGCCAGCCAGGCCGCGGCCGCCAACATCGCCTCCCGGACGTAGAGCCCGTCGTGGACGGGCACCCGCAACAACCCCCGCACCGCGTCTGGGCCCGAGCCACTTCCGGAGATGAACCCCGAGTAGACGAGTATCAGCAGCAGCACGCTGCCGGCATAACCCGCTGCCCAGCCGAAACCAGAGATCCGCCCGGCCGTCTGCGGCGTCGATAGCTGACGCAGCATCGCGTTGTAGGGGACGCTGGCCAGGTCCCCGCACGCGGCCGTGGCCGCCAGCAGAACCAGTCCGGCCCACAGGTAGCCGGGCCGGTCGCGGATGAAGAACATCGAGCAGGTCAGCGTGATCGCGAGTGCGGTCAGCACGCCAAGCGCCACCCGCCGCCGGTGGGCTGACTCCACCCATACGCCGACGGCCGGCGCCAGCAGCGCGACGGTCAGCCCCGCCAGGGCGCCGGCACGACCCAGCCAACTCGCCGGCGTCGTCGGGCCCGGCAAGCCGACCCCGACGGTGCTCGTCAGGTACACGGAGAAGACAAAGGTCGCGACGATCGCGTTCAGGCCCGTCGAGCCACAATCCCACAGCGCCCACGCCACGACCCGAGATCGCATAATGCCGCGCGAATCCGCGTCGGGTGCAGCCATGACGGGCAGCTTATTGGCAGCCGGTCCACCGTGCGCGCGCTCTGTCTACGATTGCCCTCATGCCGATACCCGCTCCCAGTTCCGACGCGCGCGCGGTTGTCACCGGAGCTTCACAAAACATCGGGGCGGCGCTGGCCACCGAGCTGGCCACGCGCGGTCACAGCCTGATCGTCACCGCGCGCCGTGAGGATCTGCTAACGGAGCTCGCCGCACGGCTGACCGACAAGTACCGCGTCAGCGTGGAGGTGCGACCGGCCGACCTCGCCGACCCGGCCGAACGAGCGAAGCTGTGCGACGAGCTGGCCGCCCGCCCCATCTCCATCCTGTGTGCGAACGCGGGGACGGCGACGTTCGGTCCGGTCTCGGGACTGGACCCGGCGGGCGAAAGGGCTCAGGTTCAACTTAATGCCGTTGCAGTGCATGATCTTTCGTTGGCAGTGTTGCCGGGCATGATCGAGCGTAAGGCGGGCGGCATCCTGATTTCCGGCTCGGCGGCGGGCAATTCGCCGATTCCGTTCAACGCCACCTACGCCGCCACCAAGGCGTTCGCCAACACGTTCAGCGAGTCGTTACGCGGCGAACTGAAAGGCTCGGGTGTGCACGTCACGCTGCTGGCCCCGGGCCCGGTACGCACCGACCTGCCGGACGACGCCGAAGCATCCCTGGTCGAAAGGCTGGTGCCGGATTTCCTCTGGATCTCCACCGAGCACACCGCCCAGGTTTCGCTGGATGCGTTGGAGCGCAACAAGATGCGTGTCGTGCCCGGCTTGACGTCCAAGGCCATGTCGGTGGCGAGTCAGTATGCCCCGCGCGCCATTGTGGCACCGATCGTGGGCAGCTTCTACAAAAAGCTGGGCGGCTAGCAGGCCGCGTTTGGGCCGACGCTCTGCCGAGCGTAACGCTACTGTGAGATCCGCCGCGGATTTTCGCAGTGGCGTTACGCTCGCGGCGCTACCTGCGCCGGCGGCCCGACCCGAACACGCTACGCACCGCTTCACGTATCGCCGTGTTGATGCCGCTTTTCACGGTGGGATTCTTCAGCACTTCCTCCCACATGCTAGGTCCCTTCGGCGCGGCGGGCGGCGGCATCGGGGGCAACTCGTAATCGTCTGGCAGCGCCGGATATTCGGGCTCGGGCTTACCGGGCTGGGGATCTTGGCCTTTGGGGCTTGGTTCGGGCGTGGACTCCTGCTCGACCGTTTTCCCGTATTTCGCTTGCAGCGGGCTGGATTTGGCTGCCGCGGAGACGGCGTCCGCCCCGATCGCGGCCATCAACGAGCGGGGCACCCGCATCCGCGTCCACGCCACCGGCGTCGGCGCGCCTTTTTCGGACAGCACGGTCACGACCGCCTCGCCGATGCCCAGGGACGTCAGCGCCGACTCCAGGTCGTAGACATCGGTTTTCGGGTACGTGCGCACCGTCTTGCTCAGCGCCTTCTGGTCGTCGGGCGTGAACGCGCGCAGCGCGTGCTGGACGCGCGCACCCAGCTGCGAGAGCACGTCGTTGGGCAGGTCCGTGGGCAGCTGCGTGCAGAAAAACACCCCGACGCCCTTGGACCGGATCAGTTTCACGGTCTGCTCGACCTGCTCAAGGAATGCCTTGGAGGCGTCGGCGAACAACAGGTGCGCCTCGTCGAAGAAGAAGACCAGTTTGGGCTTGTCCACGTCGCCGACCTCGTCGAGTTCGGTGAACAGATCGGCGAGCAGCCACATCAGGAAGGTGGAGAAGATAACCGGGCGCAACGACTGACCACTGAATTCGAGCAGCGAGATGATGCCCTGGCCCTGGTCGTTGGCGCGCAGCAGATCCTTCGGATCAAGCTTCGGCTCGCCGAAGAACGTGTCGCCGCCCTCGCCTTCGAGATTCACCAGCGCCCGCAGGATGACGCCCGCCGTCGTCGACGACACCCCGCCCAGGGATTTCAGGTCGGCCTTGCCCTCGTCATTGGTCAGGTGGCTGATGACGGCGCGCAGCTGGCCCACCGTGACCAGCGAACGGTTGTTTTCCTTCGCCCAGTGGAAGATCAGCCCGAGTGTTGATTCCTGAGTAGCGTTGAGCCCCAACACTTTTGATAGCAGCACCGGGCCGAAGCTGGCGACGGTCGCGCGTATCGGCACGCCGACCCCGTCGGTGCCCAACGACAGGAACTCGACCGGGAATCCCGTCGCCTGCCAATTGTCGCCCGTATCCTTCGCGCGTGCGGCGGTCTTGTCGTTCGCCTCCCCCGGGCGCGCCAACCCGGACAGGTCGCCCTTCACATCGGCCATCAGCACCGGAACCCCCGCAGCACTGAGCTGCTCGGCGATCAACTGCAGCGTCTTGGTCTTGCCGGTGCCCGTCGCACCGGCCACCAGGCCGTGCCGGTTGATGGTGGCCAACGGGATGCGGATCTGGGCCGCCGGGTCGGTTTGACCGTCGACGACGACGGTGCCCAGCTCCAGTGCCTGGCCCTCGACGGCATACCCGTCCGCGATGCGTTTAGCGGGTGTCGGTGCTGATTCGGTGCTCATCGTGCGTCGGCCCTCGATCTCCCCAGTGGTCCCATGCGAGCAAGGCAGACCATCACCCTACTTCGCAGGGTGAACAGGGGCAGGTGGTGACGTGGGCCTACGCTGTGCGCTGTGCGTGACGAATTGGTGTGGATCGACTGCGAGATGACCGGGCTGGATCTGGGCTCGGACAAGTTGATCGAGATCGCAGTGCTGGTCACCGACGCCGAGCTGAACATACTCGGTGACGGTGTCGACGTCGTGATTCACGCCGAGGACGCCGCGCTGTCGTCGATGATCGACGTCGTGACGGAGATGCACTCGCGCTCCGGGCTGATCGACGAGGTGAAGGCCTCCACCATCGACCTGGCCACCGCCGAGACGATGGCGCTCGATTACATCGGCGAACACGTCAAGCAGCCCAAGACGGCCCCGCTGGCGGGCAACTCGATCGCAACCGATCGCTCGTTCATCGCGCGCGACATGCCCAAGCTGGACTCCTTCTTGCATTACCGCATGATCGACGTCAGCTCGATCAAGGAACTCTGCCGGCGCTGGTACCCGCGCATCTACTTCGGGCAGCCGACCAAGGGCCTTGCACATCGGGCCCTGGCCGACATTCACGAATCCATCCGTGAACTGCAGTACTACCGCCGTACCGCGTTCGTGCCCCCACCCGGGCCTTCTATCAGCGAAATCGGGGTAGTCACCGCCGAGCTCGAGGGCGAATCGGGCACATCCGACGGAAACGATTCGGCCGACGAGGCTACGAACAGTTAGTATCGACGTCGCCGCGAGTTAGCCCTCAGGGCCGGCCGACGGCCATGGTGAGTGTAGTTCAGTTGGTAGAGCACCAGGTTGTGATCCTGGATGTCGCGGGTTCGAGTCCCGTCACTCACCCCACAGGTCAGAGGGCGTTTTCGCCCTCTGACCTTTTGCTGTCGCGAGCCCCTCTCCACTGTGAATCTCGCGACGCGACACGCCGATAATGCGTCGCGCAATGCACACTCGCGACCCGTGGCGTGCCCCGCCGCCCGCCTGGCGCGCGCCGCCGTGCCCCGCCGCGCCCGGCACGCGAGGTTAGCCTTCGAAGTGTGGCTCACAACGAGCGCATCGGACGCCACCTCATCGCGTTCGCGATACTCCTCACCGGCTGCAGCGGCGGCACGCCCGCGGTTTCCTCCAGCGCAGAGCTCACCACCACAACACCGTCGGTCGCCGCGGCCGCCCTGGACGAGCTGCTGCTCAGCGCCGCCGAGGTCAACACAGCGATGGGGACGCGGTCAATGACGGTCGCGGGAACATGGACCACGATGCTCGACGCGAGTTCCCATATACCCGACAAGGATTGCGTTTTCGCGTATCCGGCTGACAACTCGGTGTATGTCGTCAGCAACTGGACGGCCGTTCGTCGTCAGATCCTCGACCAGCCCGGCGGGCACTCCACCCATGAAGTCACTCAGGCTGTCGTGTCGTTTCCCTCCGCCGAGGACGCGGCGCGGTTCTTCGCCAGTTCGGCAGAGCATTGGCCAGCCTGCGCGAACCGCCAGTACCGCCACACCTCCCCCGACGACCCCGACGTGGTCTGGAGCGCGGGGCCCCTCGCCGACGCCGACGGGACCCTGAGCGTTACCGACACCCGCCAGGGCACCAAAACGTGGGCCTGTCAGCGCGCGCTGACCGTCAACAGCAACATCGCCGTCGACATCGCGGCCTGCGTGCCCGGCAATCCGGCCGACATTGCGGTCAACATCGCTCACCAGATCGCGGCCAAGGTGGCCAGGCAGTAAGTCGCCGAGAGCCGGCGTGAGATCACGTTGCGTCACGGCAAGTTTCGGGTGTGCCGAATTGCCCGCCTTACAGCGACAACCGATTCCGCTGCGCGCCCGCCCACGCCGTGTCGCTCGGAGGTGGGCAAAAAGCCATATCCTCGAGACGCCCGAGGGACACCGCACCAATGTCCTGACAGGACGCGCGATGATCTCGGCGGCACCGCGCTCAGGTGTTGGCGTTGCCCGCTTTCCACTGCGGCCACGGAATATTCCAGTCCCCGAGACCCTCGGTGCCGGACAAGGTTGCGCCGACGGTGTTCATCACCTCGACGATGTCGCCGCGCTTGACGTGGTCGTAGAACCATTCGGCGTTGCTGGGACTCACGTTCAGACAGCCGTGGCTGGTATTGGTGTGACCCTGGGCGCCCACCGACCACGGCGCGGAATGCACGAAGACCCCGCTGTAGGACATCTGCGTGGCCCAGTCGACGTCGGTGCGATATCCGTTGGGCGAGTTGACCGGAACGCCGTAGGTCGACGAGTCCATGATGATGTGCTTGAACCGTCCGCCGATGATGTAGACGCCGTTCGCGGTAGGGGTGCTGTCCTTGCCCATTGAGGTGGGCATGGTTTTGACGACTTCGCCGTTGATCCGCACCGTAACCATCTTGGTGTTGTCGTCGGCGGTCGCGACGACCTCGTCGCCGATCGTGAAGTGCGTCTTGACGTTGTCCTCGCCGAACATGCCCTCACCCAAGTCGACTCCGTAGGTGTTGACCGCCACGTCGATCGTTGTGCCCGGCTTCCAGAAATGCTCTGGGCGCCAACGTACTTCGCGGTTGTTCAGCCAGTAGAACGCGCCCTCGACGGGCGGGTTGGTGGTGATGACGATCGCCTTCTGCGCCGCGAGACGGTTGGCGATGTTTTCGTCGAACCGGATGGCCACCGGCTCGCCGATGCCCACGACCTCGCCGTCGCCGGGGTTGACGTAGGGCATCGTCAGGTGCTCCGGGGAACTGGTCTGGAAGGTCATCTGGCGGGTGGCCGCGCCGCCCATGCCGAGCGCCTTCACGTTCAGCGTGTAGCGCCTGTTGTAGCCGAGTTGCTCGGTGGTCGACCAGTGCAGCCCGTCGGGGCTGAGTTGACCGTTGATCGTCCTGCCGTTGTCGTTGACCATGGTGACCGCCGCGAGCACGCCGTCGGCAACCGAAACCGTCACGGGCGCGTCCACGGTGACACCGACCGCGCCGTCTGCGACCGAGGCGGTGAGCTTGGGTACCAGCAGGTCTGCGAATGGCGTGCCTTTGTCCACGATGGCCTTCGGCGGCGCGGCTCCGGGGCTGCCGTTGCTGCTGCAGGCGACGCCGAACAGCGCAACAGGGATCATCAGCATGGCTAGCCAAGCTCTGGCGCGACGGCCCCTGGCCACGGGACTGGTCACAACACCCACCTTTCGCACTCACCTCCCCTCCACCGCGTCGTGACCGGGCGCAAAACTCTCGGAGTAGTTTAGGGCCTCGCGGAGCACCACGAGGCCACTACGTTGTTACGCCCGCCGAAGTTCACTAATCTGAGATTTCACCTCGTAGCGCATTGCCTGTTAATGTGCCTTGGCTAGGTGGATCTAGGCGCCGTTAGCTCAGTTGGTAGAGCAGCTGACTCTTAATCAGCGGGTCCGGGGTTCGAAACCCTGACGGCGCACCTCAACGCACTTCAACGCATTCAACCGCAGGTCGAGCGGCTCGGTGAATTCGCTCCGCGCTCCTGCGATCTGCCAGCACCCGAGCGCCCGTTGGGTCGTTCGCTCGTCCGGCGACCAGCAATCCGTTTCAACACGCGTACGGGGTGCGGGCACTGTGATAGTTATGACGCAATCTGATGGTCACGCCCAATCCTGGCGATAGGGGGGCACCTGATGTCGTATCTCGACGCGATTCCGGATGAGTTTGCCGTCTCCGCCGCCGCCGTGGCCCGGACGGGTTCAGCTGTGAGCGCGGCCAATTCCACGGCGGCGACGCGGACCACCGCGATCGCGGCCGCCGCCGAGGACGAGGTGTCGGGGGCGATCGCGGCGCTGGACTATTGGGCCACGGCGGGGCCGGCGGGACGGGCGGAGCGGGCGGCGCCGGCGGCACCACGACCGGCCAGAGCAGCGATATCCTCGGCAATGCCGACGGCGGCGCCGGGGCGAGCGGCGGAACCGGCAAGGCGGCTGGATACATGGCAACGGCGGCCAAGGTGGAAACGGCGGCACGGGCGCTGATGGTGGTGACGGCGGCACGGGCTCGATCGGCGGCAACTCCAACGGCGGAGCCGGGGGCGCAGGCGGGGCCGGCGGGGGCGGCGGCGACGCCAGCCTGGTGGGCGACGGCGGGGCCGGGGGAACCGGCGCATCCGGTGGAGCGGGCGGACAGGTCGGCAGCAGCGGCGGCGTCGGGGGCGCTCCGGGAAACGGCGGCCCCGGCGGCCCCGGGGGCCGGCGCGGGTTGCTGTTCGGCCACGACGGGCAGGCCGGCGCCGGTCACTGATCAGCCGCGACGCTAGAAGCCGGCGCGGGGCCGTTCCAGCCGTTATTCAGAAAGAGGTAATCAGGACCGGGCCAAGCGGTAGCTTTCCTTGCACCGACAGGCCCCCCGCGTCGAAGGAGCCGCAATGGGGTTCATCCAGCCCAATCTGCCCGTCGTCGACATACCCGAATGGAGTAAGGGCACGCGCGCCGAGCGGGTTGTGCCGATGATGCGCCACATCGCCGAGAACGGCTTCGGCACCCCGCTGGTGATGCACGTCATGTACGGCGTGAAGATCGCGCTGTACATCCTTGGCGGCTGGCTGTTCGCCTGGACCACGGCAGGCATCGGAGGATTCACTCGCGTCGCCGAGTGGTGGACCGAACCGATCGTGTTCCAGAAGGCCGTGCTCTTCACGATGCTGTTCGAGGTCGTCGGTCTCGGATGCTGCTTCGGTCCGCTGGCCGGACGCTATTTTCCGCCGATGGGTTCGATCCTGTACTGGCTGCGGCCCGGCACCATCCGGCTACCACCGTGGCCGGACCGGGTGCCGTTGACCAAGGGCAACAACAGAACCCCGTTCGACGCCGTGCTCTACGGCGCCCTGGTGATGTTGCTCGCAATAGCTCTAGTGTCCGACGGCAGCGGCCCAATTCCCGCTCTGCACACGGTGATCGGCGTGCTGCCCTGGTGGCAGACCACCGCGATCCTGTCGGTACTGGCCGTGCTCAGCCTGCGCGACAAGGTCATCTTCCTGGCCGCCCGCGGCGAGGTGTACGCGCCGCTGGCGCTGGCGTTCCTGTTCTCCGGCGCCGACATCGTCGTCGGCACAAAGGCGGTCTTCATGGTGATCTGGTTGGGCGCGGCGACGTCGAAGCTCAACCGCCACTTCCCGTTTGTGATCTCGACGATGCTGGCCAACAACCCCTTCATCCCCTCCGGGTTTCTCAAGCGGTCGCTGTTCAAGTGTTATCCGGACGATCTGCGGCCCAGCGCGTTGGCGGGTCTCATCGCCCACTTCTCCACTGCCGTGGAGGGATTGGTGCCGCTCGCACTGTTCTTTTCGCACGGCGGCTGGCCAACCGCCGTCGCCGCGTTCGTGATGATCCTGTTCCATCTGAACATCCTGCTGGCCTTCCCGATGGGGGTGCCGCTGGAGTGGAACGTGTTCATGATCTTCGGGGTGCTGTGGTTGTTTGTCGCGCACGCCAACCTGGGGTGGGCGAGCGTCACCAATCCGTTGCCGCTGGCCATCCTGTTCGCCGTCATCGCGGGCACCGTCGTCGTCGGGAACCTGTACCCGCGCAAGGTTTCCTTCCTGCCCGGTATGCGCTATTACGCGGGTAACTGGGACACCACACTCTGGTGCGTCAAGCCGTCGGTGGACGAGAAGTTTCGCACCGGCTCGCGCGCGCTCGGCCCCATGCAGCACCTGCAACTCGAGCGGTTGTACAAAAGCAAAGAGGCCACCCTGGTCCCGATCCACCTCGCATACGCGTTTCGGGGGATGAACACGCACGGGCGCGCGCTGTTCACCCTGGCGCACCGGGCGATGGCCGGCTACGACGAGGACGACTACAACCTCTGTGAGGGCGAGGTTCTTTGCGCGATGGTTCTTGGCTGGAACTTCGGCGACGGCCATCTGCACAACGAGTGCCTTATCGAGGCGCTACAGCAGCGGTGCCGATTCGAGCCCGGCGATGTCCGGGTGGTCATTCTCGACGCGCAGCCGATCCAGAAACAGACGCAGGAGTACCGGCTGGTCGACGCGGCGACGGGCGAGTTCGAACGGGGTTACGTCGACGTCGACGTGATGGTTACCAATCAGCCCTGGGCCGATGACATTCCGATACACGTCCAAAGCAGCGCCGCCGGGATGGCCTGAGCGCGCGGCGGCGGCTCAGCGGTTGCGGACCCGGTGCACCACCACCACGACGACGAGTGCTCCGACTCCGGCCAGCGACACCGTCACCACCGGTTTTCTGACGAATTCGAGCACCCGGGCCCTGACGTCGTCGGCCAGGCGGCGGGGGTTGGCGCGCTCAGCAAGCGAATCGACGGTGGCGGCCAGCTGGTCGCGGGCCACGTCGATCTCCTGCTTGATTGCTTCGGGGTCCCGGTCGGCCACGTCTCTGTCCTCCAAGTCCGGCTGGTGCACCTGACGCACTACCCTAGTGCCGACGCCGCGGTGAACAGAAAGGGACGTACCTTGACCGAGAGCACCCGATTGGCACCTGGCGACAAGGCACCCGCGTTCAGCCTGCCCGACGCCGACGGGAACAAGGTGTCGCTGGCCGACTACAAGGGACGCCGCGTCGTCGTGTACTTCTACCCGGCCGCGTCCACGCCGGGCTGCACGAAACAGGCGTGCGACTTCCGGGACAACCTGGCCGAGCTGAACGACGCCGGCTTCGACGTCGTCGGGATCTCCCCCGACAAGCCAGAGAAGCTCGCCAAGTTTCGGGACGCCGAGGGGTTGACGTTTCCGCTGCTCTCCGATCCCGACCGCAAGGTGCTGACGGCATACGGTGCCTATGGCGAGAAGACGATGTACGGGCGGACTATCCAAGGTGTTATCAGGTCAACGTTCCTGATCGACGAGAAGGGCAAAATCAGCGTCGCCCAGTACAACGTCAAAGCGACCGGCCACGTCGCGAAGCTGCGCCGCGACCTCGATGTGTAGGTGGCCTGCGGCTGACCGCGACTGGCCCCACATCGGCAGCGCTGAATGCATGCAGATGGCACCTGTAACCCGCGCTCGAAGACGCGGTGCTCATAGCAGCATCAGGAACCATTGTGTTCGCCATAATCCGTACCGAGCGCGCGCTTGGCAGTTTTTACCTTCCACATATGCAGGCTGATCCGTTGAGCCCGGGCGGACGGGAAGCGGCAATTGCAAAGCTCCTCGTTAAGACGGATCGAGGTCACCTGCGCTGCTGTTTGCGATGCTGGCTCCCAACGCCAGCCGTCGTTGTTCTGGCAAACGATGCTCTCGCCATCACCGGCCACGTCAGATGCTCCATGGTCGCTGTTACGACAGCGCTCGCCGGGCTCGTAGCAGGTGCCGTTGTTGCTTTGCGGATGGCAGCTTGATGGCGTCGAGGGGGCGGTTGTCCAGAGCGGCGGCGCCGCGACGAGGAGTGTGGCTGTGATGGCGAGGAGCGCGAGGGGCGCATGCACGGATTGTCGCGCTGATGTCAGGGGTTTGCTACCCCGGACCGGGGGTAACCGCGCGCTTTGGGAAGATGATTGCCTGGCGTTGTCCGCATTTCGAATTGGGTTCGGTTTCGCATGAAGATGCTGCTTTCCATTGCCGTGGTCTTGGCGGGTTCTGCAGTCCTCGCGGCAACCGCGCACGCAGATCCGAGCGACGCGCAGTTCGTCCAAAACATCCGCAACGGCATGGGCGTAGAGGTCGACGACGTGCCGGGCCTCATCGACTCGGCGCACGGGATTTGCAATGAGATGAAGGGCGGCATGCCCTATGACAACGTTCTATCGTCCTTCCGTCAGGGCAATCCGTATTTGGACCGCGACCAAGCTGCCTACTTCATCAGCGCCAGCACCCAGGCCTACTGCCCGGAATTCGTCGTCCAGTGACTCGGAGAGAAATGACGAAGGACGCACGGGCCCAACACTCTCGGGCCATCCCGTGATCCCTGAACCGGGATAAACCCTTTTCCCTCTTTGCGATCGGACCGGTTCACATTCCTGTCACACAAACCGCCTTGCTGTCGTCACGGGAAGGATTACTTTGGCACAGTCGGCGCGCAACGGTGGTGCTGCGATCGTCGGGGTGTTCGCAAAGTGAGGTAACCGATGTCTTTCGTCTTCGTCTCTACCGATGCCCTGGAAGCCTCGGCGGCACAACTAAGCGGTCTGGGCGCCGCGATCAATCAGGCTCAGGCGGCGGCGGCGCCTGCCACCACGGCGCTGATGGCTGCGGGGGGCGACGAGGTGTCGGCGGCGATAGCGTCGTTGTTTTCGGCACACGGCCAGCAGTATCAGGCGCTCAGCGTGCAGGCTGCGTCGTTTCACGACAGCTTCGTCCAGGCAATGGCCGCCGGCGCGGGATCCTATGCGGCTGCCGAGGCCGCCAGCGCCAATCCGTTGCAGGCCATATTCCTGGTGATCAACGCGCCCTTCCAGACGGCCTTGGGTCGGCCGCTGATCGGCAACGGTGCCAACGCGCCGGCCGGGTCTGGGCAAAACGGTGGGGCCGGGGGAATTCTGTTCGGCAACGGCGGTGCCGGTGGTTCGGGTGCGGTGGGTCAAAACGGCGGTAACGGTGGGGCCGCGGGTTTGTTCGGCACCGGTGGGCCCGGCGGCGCCGGGGGGCCAGGCCAAGACTTGGTTATGGGCTCCCCGGGCGCGGCCGGCGGCGCGGGCGGGGCCGGCGGAATTTTGTTCGGCAGCGGCGGCTCCGGCGGCTACGGAGGTCAGGGCAATTCGGTCGGCGGCCCCGGTGGGGCAGGTGGGCTTGGCGGGGCAGGCGGGCTGTTCGGCGCCGGTGGTGCCGGCGGCGCCGGTGGCGTCGCCGGAGACGGCGCGCTCGGTGGTTCCGGTGGGACCGGCGGGGCCGGCGGGGTGCTGGCTGGCCTGCTGGGCGCGGGGGGCGGTCACGGGGGCGACGGCGGCAACGGGGTCGATTCTGGCAACGGCGCCGGCGGTGCGGGCGGAGCGGGCGGTGCGGGAGGGCTGCTCGGCGGGCCCGGCGGCGCCGGCGGAAACGGCGGGGGCTTCGCCCTGACCGGCGGTCACGGAGGTGCTGGTGGCGACGCGGGCGCGTTGTTCGGCACAGGGGGTTCCGGCGGCGCCGGCGGAAGCAACGCAAGTGGTACCGGTGGTGATGGCGGAGCGGGCGGCAAGGCGGGCCTGTTGTTTTCCAGTGGCGGTGCCGGCGGTGCCGGCGGATTCGGCTTCCAAGGTGGGTCCGGTGGGACTGGCGGCGCTGCAGGATTCCTGTTTTCCGACGGCGGGGTCGGCGGGACCGGCGGGGGCGCGAGCCTGAGCGGGTTCATTGGCGGCACTGCGGGGTCCGGTGGGCAAGGTGGTCAGGGCGGGGCGCTGATCGGCGACGGCGGCGCCGGCGGCGCCGGGGGCTACGGCGCGCTCGGAGCCGGGCCCGGTGGCGCGGGCGGGTTCGGCGGGAACGGGGGTCTGCTCGGCGCCGCCGGCAATGGCGGCAACGGCGGGTTTGGCTCGAATCCGGGTGCCATCGGTGCCGCCGGCGCCAATGGCACCACCCCGCTGCAGCCGCTGTACGACGTCATCAACACCCCCACCGACCTGCTGTTGGGGCGTCCCCTGATAGGTAACGGCGCGAACGCGGCCCCCGGCTCCGGGCTGCCCGGCGGGGCCGGCGGGATCTTGTTGGGCTCCGGCGGGGCGGGCGGATCGGGCGCGGCCGGCCAAACAGGCGGGGCCGGCGGAGCGGCCGGGCTGCTTGGCGAGGGAGGCGCCGGCGGGGTTGGTGGCTTCTCCACATCGGGCAACGGTGGGTCCGGTGGCGCCGGCGGGTCCGGTGGACTGCTGCTGGGCAGCGGCGGGATTGGCGGAATCGGCGGCGGGTCCGCATCCGCCACCGCTGGCGCCGGCGGCGCAGGCGGAGCCGGCGGACTCCTGGGTGCCGGCGGCGACGGTGGCGGCGGCGGTTATGCCGACTTCACCGGCGGCAAGGGAACTGGTGGTGTCGGTGGCGCCGGCGGCGGCGGGGGGCTGCTTGGCGGACTCTTCGACGCTGGGGGCGGCATCGGTGGAGCCGGCGGACAGGGCGGAGCTGCCGCCGGCGCCGGCGGAGCCGGTGGCAACGGCGGCGTGATCGCCGGCGTCGGCGGAGCCGGCGGGTCCGGAGCATTCGGCGGCGCGCACGGCAACGGCGGCAACGGCGGTAACGGCGGCCTGCTGTTCGGGGACGGCGGCGACGGCGGGACAGGGACCGCGGGAGGCAAGGGTGGGGCCGGCGGCACTTCGGGTCTGCTGCTCTCCGATGGCGGCGACGGCGGAAGCGGAGGGGGTGGCGGCAGCGGACCGGGTATTACCGGTGGAGCCGGTGGTGCGGGCGGTGGCGCGTCGCTGTTCGGCTTCGGCGGAGCAGGCGGAGCCGGCGGCTTCACCTCGACGGCTGGTGGTTCGGGCGGCATCGGCGGCAGGGGAGGCCTTTTGGTCGGCAGCGGCGGTGACGGCGGCGCTGGTGGCGGTGCTTTCGTGACCGGCGGCAGCGGCGGTGACGGCGGCGACAGCCTGTTGATCGGCGACGGCGGCAATGGCGGTAACGCCGACAGCGCCCCCACGCCTGGCACCCCCGGCTCCGGCGGCAACGCCGGCTTGCTCGGTGTCAACGGGATCGACGGGTTGTAGACCCGCCAGCGGCGGGGCCAGTCAGGCCAGGTTGGCCAGCAGCAACGCTTCGGCGGTCGCCGCGCGTTCCAGCACACCCAGATGCAGGCTCTCATTGATGCTGTGCGCCTGCGTCGCGGGGTCTTCCACTCCGGTGACCAGAATCGTGGCTTGCGGGAATGCGGCGGCGAACTCGGCTATGAACGGGATCGAGCCCCCCATCCCCATGTCGATCGGGTCGGTGCCCCACGCCTGCCGGAAGGCCGACCGAGCGGCGTCGTAGACCGGTCCCGACGCGTCGATGGCATATGGTTCGCCCTTGTCACCACGCGTGACGGTGACGTGAGCACCCCAGGGAACATTGCTCTTCAGATGCGCGGTCAGCGCGGCCAGATGCGCCTCGGCCTGGCCGCCGGGCGCGATCCGCAGGCTGATCTTGGCTCTGGCCCGCGGGATCAGCGTGTTCGACGCTGCCGCAATGGACGTGGTGTCGATGCCGATCACGCTGATCGCGGGTTTGGCCCACAGCCGTTGCGGCACCGAACCCGAACCGATCTCGCGCACACCATCCAGCAGACCCGAATCGGCGCGTACCCGTTCCGGTGGGTAATCCACTGCCGCCGCGCTACTTTCGTGCAGACCGGCCACCGCGACATTGCCGTCGTCGTCGTGCAGGCTGGCCAGCAGCCGCACCAGTACGCTCAGCGCATCGGGAACCACCCCGCCCCAGATACCGGAGTGCAGCCCATGGTCAAGGGTGGCGACCTCGACCACGCAGTCGACCAGACCCCGCAGCGACACCGTCAGCGCGGGAACTTCAGTGCTCCAGTTGTCCGAGTCGGCGATGACAATCACGTCGGCGGCCAGCGCGTCGCGGTGCGCGGCGAGTAACCGCCCCAGCGACGGCGATCCGGATTCCTCCTCACCCTCGACGAACACGGTCACGCCAACGGGCGGCTGGCCACCGTGAGCCTTGAACGCCGCCAAATGTGTTGCGATGCCTGCCTTGTCGTCGGCGCTGCCTCGACCGTAGAGCCGCCCGTCACGTTCGGTGGGCTCGAACGGCGGCGTTGCCCACTGGTCGCGGTCACCTTCTGGCTGCACGTCGTGGTGGGCGTACAACAGCACCGTCGGCGCCCCCGGCGGCGCCGGATGCCGCGCGATCACCGCCGGTGCGCCACCCTCGCTAACCGTGCGGACATCACCAAAACCAGCCTGCGACAACAGATCTGCCACCACTTGTGCGCTGCGGTGCACCTCATCCCGACGGGCGGGGTCGGCCCACACCGATTCGATGCGCACCAGGTCTTCGAGATCGCGCCGCACCGAGGGCAGCACGTCGCGCACGCGCTCAACCAGATCAGTCATGGCCCCCAGGCTAGTCGTGCGTCGAGACGCCGCGAGCGTGCGCAGAATGCCGTCATTCCCCGGCGTGTCGCGGACAAACACGCACGCTCGCGGTTACGGGGCCTCGAGGATTGCGACCGCGGCTGCGGTGTCCCCCTCGTGGGTCAGCGACACGTGAATGGTCACGTCTGCCAGATGCTCGGCGACGGCTCCGCTCAACCGGACCCGTGGCCGTCCCCACATGTCGGTGACCACTTCGATGTCGCGGTGGATGTCCTCCGGCAGCACCGGCCGTTGGGCGAACCGCGAACCGGACCAGGCCTTGATGACCGCCTCCTTGGCGGCCCAGCGGGCGGCCAGGTGGCGCGCGGCCGACGAACTCTTGTCGGAGGCGTCACGCCGCTCGCCCGGGGTGAACGTCTCGGCGAACATCGTGCCCGGCTGATCGACCTGCTCGGCGAAATCAGGAATCGAGACGAGGTCGATCCCCACACCGACGATGCCCATGGGTGGCCAGGTTAACGGATCGTCAGAGTCAATCGGCGGAGGCCTTGTAGATGTCGTCGGCGCCCAGCCGCGAGCCCGGATTCAGCAGCATGGAAGCCTCCTGACGCTTCTCCGGCACCTCGTGGTCGAAGCGGCGGCCGGGCGGCCGCTGATACATCGGCTCCCCGCCGGCGATGGACGAAACCAGCCGACGTTGACCCACCAAAAGCCTTGCGTCAGCCCGCTTCTGGTAGTCCGCGCGCTGCTCGGGGTCCAGCGTGGCGATGAACGCCTGCGGATGCACCAGCGCGACCAGGCCGGACACATGCCCGAACCCCAGACTGGTCAGCATCCCGGCTTTGAGCGGGAACTTGTCGCCGAGCCGCAGCGTGTCGCGCAGCCAGACAAAGTGTGCGGAACCGGACAGCTCGTCGTCGACGCAATCCAGGCTGCGGTTGGGCGGGACAACGCCGTCGCGCAGCATCTGGCACAGACCCATCATCTGGAAGACCGCGGCGCCGCCCTTCGCGTGACCGGTCAGGCTCTTCTGCGACACGATGAACAGCGGGGCGCCCTCGGACCGACCGAGCGAGTCTGCGAGCCGCTCGTGCAACTCGGTCTCGTTGGGGTCGTTGGCCAGCGTCGAGGTGTCGTGCTTGGAGATCACCGCGATGTCGTCGGCGCCGACGCCCAGCTTGGCCAGTGCGCGGGCTAGCGGCGAGTCCTTGCCCCCGCGGCCCGCGCCCAGGGCGCCCAGGCCCGGGGCCGGGATCGAGGTGTGCACGCCGTCGCCGAACGACTGCGCAAACGCCACCACCGCGAGCACCGGCAGCCCCATCTTCAGCGCCAGGTCACCGCGGGCCAGCAGGATGGTGCCGCCGCCCTGCGCTTCGACGAAGCCTAGCCGGCGCCGGTCGTTGGGCCGGGAGAACTTCGAGTCGTGGATGCCCCGGCCGCGCATCATGCCGGTGTCGGCGGTGGCCGCCATGTCACCGAAGCCGATCACGCCCTCGAGCGTCATGTCGTCGATGCCGCCGGCCACCACCAGCTCGGCCTTGCCCAGCCGGATCTTGTCGACGCCCTCCTCGACCGAAACCGCGGCCGTCGCGCACGCGGCAACCGGGTGAATCATCGCGCCGTAACTGCCGATGTAGGACTGAACCACATGCGCGGCAACGATATTCGGCAGCACTTCCTGGAAGATGTCGTTCGGCTTGTTTCGGCCCAACAGGTTTCCGTGGTACATCGTCTGCATCGAGGTGCCACCACCCATGCCGGTGCCCATGGTGTTGGCCACCAAACTCGGGTGCACGTAACGCATTACCTCGGCCGGGCTAAAGCCGGCGGTCAGGAACGCGTCGACGGTCGCCACGATGTTCCACACCGCCAGCCGGTCGATCGAACCGACCATGTCGGGGCTGATGCCCCACACGGTCGGGTCGAAGCCGGTCGGGACCTGGCCGCCAACGACGCGGGACAGCTTGGTCTTACGCGGGACCCGGATTTCGGTTCCGGCCTTGCGGATGACCTGCCAGTCGGTGGAGTCGGGCACCGGCCGGATAGCCGTGTGCTCGGGATCGAACTCGACGAACGCACGGGCGTCGGCCTCGGACGACACCACGAACGTGAAGTCCTTGTCCAGGTACACGCTCACCAGCAAAGGTGACGCGTGGTCGGGGTCGATCGCGCCGTCATCGACGAACTCGCGAACACCGCAGCGCTCCACGACCCTGTCGTGGTAACGCTCCACCAGCTCGGACTCGTCGACCAGGTCACCGGATTCGGTGTCATACCAACCGGGTTGGGGGTCGTCCTCCCAGCGGATCAGGCCGGTAGTCCACGCCAGTTCCAACACGCCGGCCGCCGACAGCTCGTTGTCGACCTCCATCTCGAACCGGGTGCGCGACGAACCGTACGGGCCGATTTCGGCACCGCCGACGATCACCACCAGGTCGGCCGGGTCAACGTCGAGGTCGGCCCATTCCGGGGGTGGTGCCGCGGTGTAGCCGCGCGGGGGCGACGGCAGCGCGGCGATGGTGCCCTCCGGCGCCTCCTCGGCCTCACCCTCTGCGGCCTTCGCCGCGTGCTCCTCGCGGGCCTTGGCGGCCAGCTCGGCCATGTCGAGGTGGGCCTCCGCGAGCCCGCCGGTTAGGTCCGCCTTGATCGGCGCGCTGGCTGCGGCGACCTTGGACTCGACGTCGCACAGGCCCAGCAGCATCGCGGCCATCTGGTCCGTGGAATACGTTGTGACGCCGGCCTCTTCGACAGCGCTGACGATCGCGTCGTTGTGGCCCATCAGCCCGGTCCCACGGGTCCAGCCGATCAGCGCGTGGGCCAGGCTGACGCGCTCGGCCCATGACGACTCGGCGTGCCAGCGGCTCACCACGGCGTCCAGTGCGGACTTGGCTTCGCCGTAGGCGCCGTCGCCGCCGAACATTCCGCGGTTCGGCGACCCCGGCAGCACCACATGCAGCCGGGAGGCGATGTCGCGTTCGGCGCCGATCGTCGACAGCCCGCCGATGAGTCTTTGCACCGCCCACAGCAGTACCTTCATCTCCATCTCGGCGCGCGAGCCGGCCTCCGAGAGGTCACCGACCACCCTCGGCGCCGCGAATGGGAACAGCAGCGTGGGGGTCAGCGCGTTCTTGATGTGAATCGATTGCGGCCCAAGGCTTTCGCTCTGCTCGTGGCCGATCCAGTCGACCAGGGCGTCGATATCGGAGTACGACGCCATGTTGGCCGCCACCACCCACAGCGCCGCGCCGTAACGAGCGTGGTCGCGGTACAGCGAGCGGTAGAACGCGAGCCGCTCCTCGTCGAGCTTGGACGTCGTCGCGATGACGGTGGCACCGCCGTCGAGCAGGCGCGCGGTCACCGACGCCGCAATCGAACCCTTCGAAGCGCCTGTCACCACGGCGATTTCGCTGTCGTAGGGACCGGGCTCCGGGTTCTCGGCTCCTGCCGCAATCCGGCCGTACAGCGACGCGTGGACCTGCCGCCCCGCCGCCAGCGCCTTGCCCTGCCACCAGGTGGCCTGGGTGGCCACGACGTGGCCGGCGCCCTCGAACCGTTCGGACAGCCGCAGCCAGTCGGCGTCGATGTCACCCTCGTCGGCCAGCCACAGCTTGACCAGGTCCTCGCGGGCACTGGCCCAACGGTCGTCGAAGACGACGGCCTTCTTGCCGTCGAACGCAGGTGCCACCAAACGCGGCCAGTCCGAACCCAATTCGGTAGTGACCAGGTCGATAAGCTCGGCGTCGCTGGCCCCTAACGATCCAGCCGACGCGCTGACCGGGTCGTCGAGCCCCAGCTGACCCAGCACCAGCCGGGCCGCCGACGCCAGCACGCCGTCGCGGCCGGTGATCTGATCGGTGAACTCGCTCAGCGCCGCCGCGTCGACGGTCGCACCGCCGCCGCCGCCGCCCGCGGACGGCAGGGCCACCGAAATGCCGCGGCGCGCGGCCACGGCCGCCACGGCCGCGTCGATGACCTTGTCGACCGACGCCGCGTCGGCCAGCGCTCCCTCGTGGAGGTTGCCCATGGCACCCCCCCGGACGCTGGTGCCCTCGCGGGTGCCCAGAGCGACCTCGACCGTCACGTGCTTGGCCCACCCGTCGCCGAGTTCCCAGGCCTTCTTGACCCGCTCGGCGATGGCGCCGGGTCGCTTACCCGAAGGCCCGAGCACCGTGCGCAGCTGATCGTTGATCGCATCGGAAAGCACTGGGCCGTAAGGCTTGTAGGTACGCGCCAGCTTGGTCACCTGCGACCGCAGCCCGGCCAGGTCGGCTTCGGCGGCACCGTCGATTGCACCCAGGTTCAGCTCGGAGCCCAGGTCCACCAACAGCTGGTTACGCCGCGACGACGCACCGTCGGTGATGGACTCGATGGAGTCCAACTCTTCGACCTGGTCGATGCGCATCTTGGCCGACAGCGCGATCAGCGCCAGTGTGGCGTCGGCGGCATCGAACGCGATGTCGTCGGGCCGCGCGGCACCCGACGGAGCTGCGGCGGGAGCCGGAGCGACGGCGGGGGCGACATTTGACAGGGGCGCGGCGTCCGCCGCAGCGGCCTCGGCGACTGGCTCCTCGGCCTCCGGCTCCGGCTCGGGGTCAGTGTCGGTGGCGAACAACACCGCGGCGTCGCGCTCGGCGTTGAGCACTTCCACTGTGCTGTGGGCATATTCGGGCAGTTTGAGGGTGTTGGTGGCCAGACCCGCCACCGTCGGCGCCGCCTTCACGCCGATCTCCACGAAGCGCTCGACGCCCAGGCCGCCGGCGGCCTCCTCGATGAACAGCAGGTCCTGCGTCTCGATCCAGCGCACCGGGCTGGCGAACTGCCAAGCCAGCAGCTCGATGAACACCCGGCGGGCCATCTCCCGCGGCCGTTCGGCACGCCAGGTGTCGTAGTCGGCCAGGATCTCGTCGAGCGGCTCGGCCGGCACTAGATCCCGGATCTCCTGGATAAAGTCGCGATCCAGGGTGAATGGCCGCGGCACCAGGTTGGGGATGTAGCGCCCGATGATCAGATCGGGATCCTTGTCCAGCGGCATGAGTCGTTCCAGCGACCGGCGGAACTCAGCCACCCCCACCCGCAGCACCCGCGAGTGGAACGGCACGTCGATTCCCGGCACCAGGATGAACGACCGCTTACCGCCGGTGATTTCGCGGCGGCGCTCCACCTCGGCTTCCACCGCTTCCAGACCGCGCACCGTGCCGGCGATGGCGTACTGCGAGCCACGCAGGTTGAAGTTCACGATCTCCAGGAATTCCCCTGTGCGCTCGGCAATCTCGGCGATGAACTCCGAGACGCCGTCGTCAGGCAGGTCGATCTGCGACGGCCTGATCGCCGCCAGCCGGTAGTTGGAGCGGCCCAACTCGTCACGCGGCACGATGTCGTGCATCTTCGATCCGCGGTGGAACACGGCTTCCAACAACGCCTCGAGCTCGAAGATGCCGCTGACGCAGGCCAGCGCGGTGTACTCGCCCACGGAGTGCCCACAAGCGATCGCACCTTCGACGAAGGCGCCCTGCTCGCGCATCTCGGCGACCTGCGCGGCCGCCACCGTCGCCATGGCGACCTGGGTGAATTGGGTCAGAAACAGCACACCGTCGGGGTGGTGGTAGTGCACGCCGCTGGCAATGATGCTCGTTGGGTTGTCGCGGACCACGTGCAGCACTGAGAAGCCCAGCGTCTCGCGGGTGAACTTGTCGGCCTGGTCCCAAATCTTGCGGGCGCCCTTGGACCGCGCCCGCACGTCCATGCCCATGCCCTTGTGCTGGATGCCCTGGCCGGGGAACGCGTACACCGTCTTGGGTGCGGCCAGTCGCGCACTCGCCGACATCACCAGATCCGATCCGATGCGTGCGGTGACCTCCAAAACCTCTGCGCCCTGGTCGATTCCGACGCGTTCGACGCGGAAGTCAACCTCGTCGCCGGGACGTACCATGCCCAGGAACCGCGCCGTCCAGCCGATCAGCCGGGCCGGCGGCCGGGCCTGTCCGTCGGTGGCGGTCACCGTGTGCTGCGCAGCGGCCGACAGCCACATGCCATGCACGATGGGCGATTCCAGTCCGGCCAGCAGCGCGGCGGCGCGGTCGGTGTGAATGGGGTTGTGGTCACCGGACACCACCGCGAACGGGCGCATGTCCACCGGCGCGGCCAGGGTGACGTCGCGACGACGACGCCGTGGGGTGTCGGTGGCGTTCTCGGACACCACGCCGCCGGCCCGGGCCGGGTCGGTGAGTTCGGCGGCGCCGGTGCGGCCGAGGATGGCGAACCGTTCGTCGAAGGCCACAACGACGTCGCCGCCCGCGTCGGTAACGCTCACGTTCACCGGGACGACGCGGCCCATATCCGTGTCGACGGCGGCCGAAGCCGTTGCGGTGACCGTTAATTGGGTCGGGGTGGTGGGCAGCTGACCCAGCACGCGCGCAGCGTGGTCCAGGTGCACCAAACTCAACAGGCCCTCCACGACCGGCACGCCGGCGTCGGTAACGGCCGAGCCGATCACGGCGAACACCGCCGGCCAGCAAAGTCCGACGAGCGCGTCGGGCACGGTGGTCAGACCGGGGGCCAGCGGCTCGCCGAAGGTGGCGGTGACACCGGTGTGGTCGGCGACCCGCTCGGGGTCCCAGGCCACCGCAACGGTGGCGGTTCCGTCGTGCACCGGGGGCAGCGACTCCGGGCCGTCGGCGCCGGCGGCGATCGCCAAGACCGCACGCATGGCGGTAGCGGCGTCCTGGGTCGAAACCACTGGGGCACCACCGTCAATGGTGTTGGCGGGCAAGGTGAACGGGATCTCCACCCAGGTGCCCGATACCGGCACGCTGAGGGTCACCCGGCCATGCGGGGTCACCTGCAACCGAGCGCCCGTGGAAGAGTTTGTGGCAGTGCGGTTTTCGTGGACCTGCCAGTCGGCAGGGTCGGCGATCCGGTGCACCGGGTTCGTCGCGGTGCGCCCGGCCCACAACACGTCAGGGGCGTCAAGCACGACGGCCAGCGGTCCGGTCACATCGAGCCGTCCGCGCCGCCGCGATATCGTGTCCCGGGGCTCGGCGCCGGTCTCGAGCACCTCGTCGATGGCGGCCTGCTCGAAGCGGTCCAGGAGCTCGCCGACGGGCTCGTCCATCCGGCTGATACCGGCGACCGCGGCGGTGCCGGGAATGATGCACACCTGATCGGCGTCGTAGCGGGCGTCGTGCGCCTGCCACAGCGAGTCGCTGCGCCACCAGCGGCGGACGTCCTTGTCGATCACCGGCACGAAGTTCACCGGCTTGCCCAGCGTCTTGCACAGGGTCACGAAGAACGGCACGTCGGCCGGATGCAGTTGGACGGTCTCGGCGTCGGGATAGTGCGCCAACAGTGTGGCGAGGGCCTGCTCGGGATCCTCCAGCAGCTCAGCCGAGGTGAACAGGGTCTCGATCGGGCCGTAATCCTTTGCGTGCAAACGGGCTTCGGCACGCTTCAGCATTTCTTCGAAGCGGTCACGCCAGGTGTCGGCCAGCCACGGGCTGCCCGGCGCGGCGGTGTCGGCGGTCGAGTCGCCCGCACCGATCGTCAGCTCCACGTAGCGCCGTAGCCACTGCAGGTAGGTCATCTCCGCGACATCGCCGAAGTACGGCTTTGCGGTGTTGGCCATCGCGGCGATGATCTCGTCGCGGCGCTCCGCCACCGCCTCGGCGTCACCGGCGACCTCGTCGAGCAGCCGGCCGCAGCGCGACGCGGTGTTGTCGATCTCGTGGATGTCGGCGCCCAGCTGACTGCGGCTGGAGGCCATGCCGCCCTGGGCCTTTCCGGCGCTGATCCACTGATCGGTGCCTTGGGTCTCCACCAGCATCCGCTTGACCGACGGCGAGGTGGTGGACTCCAGCGTGGCCATAGCGGCGGTGCCAACGAGGATGCCGTCGATCGGCATCAGCGGGAAGCCGTACGCCTGCGCCCAGCGTCCCGACAGGTAGTCGGCCGCCCGCTCCGGGGTGCCGATGCCACCGCCGACGCACACCGTGATGTTGGGCCGCGAACGCAGCTCCGAATAGGTCGCCAGCAGCAGGTCGTCGAGGTCTTCCCAGGAGTGGTGGCCGCCGGCACGTCCACCCTCGACGTGCATGATCACCGGCTTGGTGGGCACCTCGGTCGCGATGCGGATCACCGAGCGGATTTGCTCGATGGTTCCGGGTTTGAACACGACGTGGCTGATGCCGATGTCGTTGAGCTCCCCGATCAGCTCGACGGCGTCCTCGAGGTCGGGGATGCCCGCGCTGACCACCAGACCGTCGATCGCCGCCCCCGACTGACGGGCCTTCTGCACCAGCCGTTTGCCACCGACCTGCAGCTTCCACAGGTATGGATCGAGGAACAGCGCGTTGAACTGGTAGGTGCGGCCCTCGTCGAGCAGCCCGGACAGCTCCTGGATGCGGTTGGCGAAGATTTCCTCGGTGACCTGGCCGCCGCCCGCGAGCTCGGCCCAGTGCCCCGCGTTGGCCGCCGCGGCGACGATCTTGGCGTCCACGGTGGTAGGGGTCATGCCCGCCAGCAGAATCGGCGAGCGCCCGGTCAGCCGGGTGAACTTGGTGGACAGCTTGACCCTGCCGTCGGGCAGGCGAACCACCGTCGGGGCGTAGCTCGACCAGGCTCGCGCCACTTCCGGGGTGGCCCCGACCGTGAAGAGATTGCGTTGCCCGCCGCGGGTGGCCGCCGGCACGATGCCGACCCCGAGGCCGCGGATCACCGGTGCGGTCAGCCGGGTCAGGATGTCACCGGGGCCGAGGTCGAGGATCCACCGCGCGCCCGCGTCGTGCACGCGCGTGATCTCGTCCACCCAGTCGACCTTGTTCACCAGGATGGCCTCGGTCAGCCGCCGGGACAACGCCACGTCCAGGCCCACCTTCTCGGCCCAGCCGCCGACGATGTCGATGCCGTCGGCCAGCCGTGGGGTGTGGAATCCGACCTCGACCTGTACGGGGTCGAAGATGGGTGCGAAGACGTCGCCGCCGCGGATCTTGTTCTTGCGCTCGGCCTCTTCTTTCTCCGAGATCTGCTGGCAGTACAGCTCGAAGCGAGACAGCTGTTCGGGAGTGCCGGTGATGACGACCGAGCGCCGACCGTTGCGGATGGACAGCACGGGCGGCAGCACGGTCCGGACGTCCTGAGAGAACTCGTCGAGCAGCCGGCGAATGCGCTCGGGGTCGGCGTTGGTCACCGACACCATCGGCGGACGATCGCCCAGGACCGAGATGCCACGCCGCCGGGCCACCAGCGTTCCGGCCGCACCGATCAGCTGGGCCATCGCCAACAGCTCGACGTCGCGCGCGCCGCCCGCTTTCAACGCCTCGACGCCCAGCACGCCCTGCGAGTGCCCGGCCACGGCGACCGGCGGTGTGGCGACCAGGTCCATGCCCTGGCGGGCCAGGGCACGCCCGGCCGCGATCTGGGTCAGCAGCACCCCCGGAACCGATACCGCGGCCGACGTCAGGTGCTTGTTGGACGGGACCGGGTCCTCGGCGGCCAGCGCGCGCACCCAGGGCAGCGGCTCGAAGCCGATGGGGCGTACCACCACCAGTTCCCTGGCGACCGGCTCCAGCAGCAGCTCGACCTCACCGACGAGCGTCGCCAACTCCGACTCGATGCCCGCCGAGGACACCAGCTCTTCAAGCGTCTCCAGCCAGGCGCTGCCCTGGCCACCGAACGCGACGGCGTAGGGCTCGCCCGCAGTCAGACGATCGACCAGCGCATGGGTGCTCTGCGGGCCGTTTCCGTCACGATCAGCGGACACCCGGTCGTGCTCATGGATCGTCACGTTCTGCATCTCCCTGCTGTGCGTCTATACGTATCGGTTTCGTGCGGCCCGGAGTATTGCTGGGCCAACTTGTGGCTGCTCCGGCTTTCTAAGGCGAAGCGTCGTCTGATTCGGCATCGAATCGCAGTCGAAAATCAGCTGACCGCTGCGTTGTCGGTGGGCCGACCCTGGATCGGACGGCGCGGTGGACCGCAGCGGCTCCTACTAAGAGTGTCATAAGGATCCGTGCACTTTTCTTGCGGCGATTGGTTACTGGCGAGTTCTACGCACGGGTAACCGTGTCGTGGGTAACAGCGCACCGAACCGGCGCCGGGCAAGTGTGTGACAAACCTCCTGCATGTTGGTGGTTACGGTCGAGTAGCTATAACTGCGCTGATCAAAGCAGTATTGTTATGTAATCGTTATGTAAAAATTTTCGGCCGACAAGTCTCCGTCGGCCTCCGCATTGCTGGGGCGCCGACGCCGCCGCCGCCGCGGATCGAGCGAACGACTGTTTGCTGGAATCTGGGTGTCGTGTAACTCGAGAGACGTGGCTAGACCCACTGCCCGAATTGCGGCTTGAGGATTTCGTTGATGTCCACCCCAACGCCGCCCACGCTGCGCTTGTCGATCTCCACCTGGTGCAGGTGCGCGGCCGGATGGGTGTACCCGTGCGGCGAGCCCCAGTTGTGCTGCCAGAAGTAGGAGCCCAGCCCATCGTGCAGCGCCCAATCGATGGTCTTCGAGTTGGCATATACGCCGGTCCGCTGGTGTCCGACGACCGACTCCCAGGACTGTAAATAGGGCACGATCTGGTTCTTGTACTGGGTGTATGACGGGTCGTCGTCGATGGACGCGTAGATCGGGGCGCTGGCGGGTCCGCCCGCGGCGGTGTGCAGTTCCATCCCGCGCTTGGCGTGCTGCAGGCCGGCGGGGGCGCCGCCCAGCCAGTCCGAGGTGCTGCCTTTTCCGTACTGGTAGCACGAGACGATCTTGAGCCCACCGCCGCTGAGGTCACGGGCCTCACCGACCTGGATCGGCTTGCCGAGCATCCACGCGCCCCCGGGTCGCCGATCGGACACGTAGCGGATCGATCCGACGGCCCCGGCGGCCTTGATCTGGGCGGCAGGGATCACGCCGGCGGCGTAGTCCAACAGGGTGCCGAGCGAGGCGGCCGACGCCGGTGCCGCAAGCCACGACGCCGCGGTGCCCAGACCTACCAGGCCCGGCGCCGCGACGGCGGATTGCAGGGCGAATTTGAGCAGGTCACGCCGAGACACCGACACATGCCACAGGGTACGACAAAAATAACATCTGACACACGAGCCACAGCAGTTACATGTGTATCACATTGTCGCATCACTGGTTTAGCGGCAGCACGATGACGCTTACGGCGTCGAGCCCGCGGCGGGCGGTCTGGGCGGACATCTCGTCGATGAAGCGGGCGGCCGCCGGATTTATCGATGCGGCCCAGGCCCGGAACCCCTGCACTATGACGGGGTCGCGTCGCAACAACGGCTGCACGACACACAACGCGTTGACCACGTCGTCGGGCAGGGGGTCGGCCAGTTGCTCGTCGATCCAGGTGCTCGCGAGGTCTGCTGCGGCCGCCAGGTTTTCGCCCAGGGCAATAACCTCACCAGCGAGCTTGCGCAATCGGTCGAACAGCACCTGGCGCCCCGGCGCCTGGGCGAGTTGGTCTAACAGCGTGCTGGCCGCCGGGGGCAGCACCATTTGTCCGAACAACGCCGGAACAGGCAGCTCCCACTCCTCGAACAGGTCGGCGTACATCGCGGTGATGGGGCCGGCAAGCGGCGCGGTCAGCCTTCCGATGACACCGATGCTGTCCCGGTGGGTGGTCGCCAGCCTGCGCAGGATGTGTTCGTTGACGCCCGCCTCTCCGCAATCGGTAGCGGCGTCGATAGCCGTGATCAGTTGTTCGAGCCGCTCCCGCTGCCGCACCAGCACTGCGCGGTGTTGGTCGAGAAGACCGGCCAGCGTGGTCTGCCCACCCTCGGTCAACCGCTGGATGTCGTTGAGGCTGAGGCCGAGGCTGCGCATCAGGTCGATGCGCAACAGGTCGAGTACCTGCTCGATGCCGAAGACGCGGTAGCCGTTGCTCAGATGCTCGGCGCACAGCAGTCCGAGTTTCTCGTAATGGCGGATGCGGCCGGAGGCGATCCCGGTCAAGGCTGTGACGTCGCCGATCAGCAACTGCTCCGCCACTTCTTGACCTTACAACCGTCACAAGGTCTGTACTGGAAACATGGATCACGACCAACTCATCGATCTGACCCGACGCGCCCTGAAGCTGGCGCGCGACAACGCGACCGATCTGGCGCCCCGGCAATACGCGGTCGACGCTCGCGAGTACACCTCCACCGAGCGGCACGAGCGCGATCGGGCCATGCTGTTGGCCAGCCCGCAACTGGTCGGCTACGTCTCGGAGCTGCCCGGTCCGGGCAGCTACTGCACCAAAACGGTGATGGGGCGATCCATCCTGTTGACCAGAACGTCCGACGGGGCGGTCAGGGCGTTCGACAACGTCTGCCTGCACCGCCAGGCCCAGGTCGTCACCGGCTGTGGCAGCGCCAAACGGTTCAGCTGCCCGTATCACGCGTGGACATACGACAACACCGGTCGGCTGGTCGTGGTGCCGGGGCGTGAGGGCTTCCCCGATGTCGCGCCGAAGTCCGCTGGCCTGACCGAGCTTCCCGCCACGGAGTTCGCCGGGTTCCTTTGGGTGGCACTGGTTCCCGGCACCACGCTGGACGTCGCCGCGCACCTGGGACCGCTGGGCGACGAGCTCGACTCGTGGGGCATCGGGAGATGGTCGCCGCTGGGCGAAAAGGTGCTCGACTCCCCCATCAACTGGAAACTGGCCGTGGACACGTTCGCGGAGAATTACCATTTCGCCACCGTGCACAAAACGACGTTTGCCAAGATCGCACGCAGCAACTGCACTGTCTTCGACTCATACGGCCCGCACCATCGGTTGATCTTTCCGCTCAACGGCATCCTCGACTTGGCGGACGTCCCGGACGAGCAATGGGATCCGTTCCACAACATGGTCGTCATCTACGCACTATTCCCCAACATCGTGCTGTCGGTGACGATCGCCAACGGCGAGCTGTTCCGGATCTATCCGGGGGATCGGGCCGGTCGCTCGATCACCGTCCACCAGAATTCCACGCCGCTGGACCTGTCCGACGAATCGGTGGCCGCCGGTGCCGCGGCCGTCTTCGAGTACGCGCATGCCACCGTGCGCGATGAGGACTACCGGCTGGCCGAGGGGCTGCAGGCCAACCTCGAATCGGGAGCCCGCGACAAACTCGTGTTCGGCCGCAACGAGCCCGGGCTGCAGCATCGGCACATTACTTGGGCGAACTCGCCGGCGTGACGGCCACCGCGGTGTCGAGCACCGCGATCAGATCCGCCAAAACGGTTGCCAAGAACTCCTCCTGGACGGGAGGCGGCTTTTTCAGCAAGCTCAGCGCTTCGGCGCGATGTCCCGAAATCACCAGCGGCTTAATCTGATCCGCCAACAAAGCGATCTCGAGGTCTTCGGCGTTCCGCGCGGCCGCCGCCAGCACGTCGACCAGCTCCCAGTCCCGGTACAACGCCAGGGATCGCTCGTAGAAGGCGAAGCCGGTTACCGGCTTACCCCACAACGTCCCCCGGTAGCGGTACGGGCCCTCCATGTACTCGATCGGCAGGCCGTGCCCCGGGGCGGGCACCAATGGCTCACCGACCAGATCCAACTCGAGTGTGGCGCAAGTGATCCGGTGCCGATCAGGCATATACCTGGCCGGCCCTATCGGCGGTAACAACGCCTGCACCGAATCCGGCCAGCGGACATAGCTGCTCACGGTGACCTCGATGTCTTCGGCGCACGCCGGTGCTGGCCCCGGGTCGGGACAGCTCGTCGTCGCGGCCGTAAATGGTTGCAGCGCATTGCCATTCTCGCGGTCAAACTGCCGCCAGATGCTCATGTCGATGCCGTTGTCGAAGTTGATCGTGCGCCATTCGTGCGACCTGCTGCGCGGATCTCCACCGGCTGCCCCGGCTCCGGCATGCTTGGGAAACCATTGCCGGTCGACGTGCCCGCCGGCTCCGCTGACCTGCTCCACCGAGTCGCCCCAGCGCAGGGTCCCGCTCATCGCCATTCCGGTCTGGAAGTACGAGTACGTGTCGGGTTGGCCGAAGCAGGTGATCTTGCCGTTGTAGTCCGACGCTCCCAGCGGAGTCGGCGCGCGGGTGGGTGTGGCCTCCAGGTCCAGTCGCATCGGCTGGCCGGCGTGGTCCTGGCCCACCAGACTGACCAGGTACGTGTAGGGCAGCAGTTCGCCGTTGCCGTCGCGGCAGCTGGCCCACGTGGCTATGCCTGCGCCGCTTCTGTATTCGAGATCAAGGTGTCCCACGGCCATCGATAGTTTGGGCACCGCACCCGGCCTCATGTTGGCTGGCGGCATGTCGTAATCCGTGTAGGTCCCGTACTCGCCGCTGTCCAGGTCGAATAACGCCATCGTGTAGAAATCGGCGACGATGGTTCCGCTTGGCCGGTTTTTGTTGAAGATGGTCAAGAAAGCAAACGAGCGGCCGGTGTCGGCGGCGTCGAGTTGGCCCGCGAGGAACCAGGTGTCGGACTCCTGATCCGGGTGTTCGCCTTCGGCGCCGGGGAAGTCGAGTTGATCATCCCCGGGCACCAGCCGAAACGGGTAACTGCGCCAATCGCCGTTCATGTCATGCCGCGCCGACGCAAACGAAATTGTCGCTGTGAAGCGGGCAAAACTCCATCCTCCTCGCGGTGCGCCGGAGCCGGCCGGGCCAGCGGCTTTTTTCGCTATGTTAGCAGCAATAGCGAAGTTACCGTCACCCCGCCCGAGGTGCTCATCAACCCCCCAGCAACTTGTGATGATTTTGCCACACTCGGAGAAGTCCATCGGCCACCTCCAAGCGGCCGGCCCCGAGGACCACGACGCCGCCGTCGCCGCGGCCCGGAAAGCTTTCGACGACGGTCCGTGGCCGCAGAGGAAAGTTCCCGGAGCTCAAGGACTTTCGGGTAGCTGCAGGGTGAGTTCGACCGGGCAGCACAGCGTTCCGTGCTGGTTGGTCACCTGGATCTGGATGTCGATCAGACAGCGTGGTGGGTCCACTGACGCGTCGCGCCGCTTGGCCACCGCCCGTCCCCTGCCGACCATGGTGTCTCCCGCATAGATCGGGCTACCTAACCGCATAGCACGGCGCACCACGCGACTGCCCGGGCCGGCCCAGTCGGTCGCGACCCGGTCGGCGAACCCGGCCAGATGCATGGTGTTGACGAAAATGGTTGGATTGCCCTGGCTTTGGGCATATTCGGGATCGAAATGACCCGGAAAATAGTCCCAGGTCGCGCCCGCGTTCTGCACCACCCGCTGGTAGCTGATCTCGTCGATGACCTCGGGTAGCTCGACGGGGATGTCTATCTCGCTCCAGTCCAGATCCGCGGCGTTCATAGGGCCGGTCCCGGAGTGAAACGGAACAGCGTGTTGCGGTTGCGGGCGACCACGACGTCGTCCTGGCGGGTGTAGGTTTCCAGCGTCTCGATGAAGTGGCCCAAGCCGAGCCGGGTCTGTTTTTCCGGCGACACCGACACCAGCTCCTCGACGACGGTGAGGCAATCCCCCTCGACGATCGGCTGCAAAAACTCAACATCGTTGGCGGCGTTGATGAATGTGGTGCCCGGCAACGGCACCCGCAAGGCGATCGAGGCCGCCGGCGGGGGGCCGGCCGGTTCCCACGGCGGGGGTATGGTCCACCCCATCAACACGGCCGGCGGGGCCAGCAGCCCTCCCCAGCGCTTGCGGGCAAACTCGGCGTCCCAGTACGAGCGATTCCCGTCGTGCACCATCGCGGCGAACAACTGGATGCGTGCGGCGCTGACCGGGGTAGTCGCGGTTCGCGGCTCGTCGACAACGCCGACCATGCGCAGCGCATCCTCGTAGCTGCCGAAGGCCATTCGGTAGCTCAGCCGATGGCCGGGGTCGTGATCTTCACTCACATGACGAGCGGATGCCGACTGGGCGCCGAATCCCATGCGAGGTCGCGGGACGTGAAGTACCAACCGCCGCGTTCGTAGATCAGCTCGTCCCGGTAGACCCCCGTGGCCCGCAGCGTCGTGTCACCATAGGCGACGGCGAAAAGCAAAGCGACGCAACGTTGCGTCGCGTAAACGCCGTCGACACTGATCTCGTGGTCGACGGTAACCAATCGTTGTCCGTCACCGCCGTCGAACGCCGCGCGCAGGTCGGTGAACACGTCACGGTCGCGGATAAAGGCGGCACCGGAATGGCGGAACGTCGCCACCCACACGTCGCGCTCGCCGTCGGAGAAGGCGCGGTTGTGCCGGGCTGTCAGGTCCAGGATCGCAGCACGGGCCGTGGCGGCCTGCAGCATCAGCTGCTCCTGGTAGGTCAGACTCATTGGGGATCGTGGACCTCTCTGTCGGAACTGGCGGGGGATTCGCGACTATCAAACTTGGGGCATCAAGTAACACAAACGTAACATACATTTACCTGCTGACAACGTATCCGTGCATGTCACGATCCCACGTGTCGGGGGCTAAACCCCTGTTGCGCAACAAGTCTTTGCGGATTCGCCCGATTGCGTTCTTCGGCAGTTCATCGACCGTCTCGACGAACCTCGGCACGCAGAAGTAGGGCATCCGCGCCGAGCAGAAGTCGAGCAGTCCGGCGCAATCGAGTTCGGCCCCGGGCGTCAGCGTGACGACCACCAGGATGTCGTCCTCACCCAGCTCGCTGGGCACCCCGACCACCGCCGCTTCGGCCACCGCCGGGTGGCGCATGACAATGGTCTCGACTTCCACCGAGGAGACGTTCTCGCCGCGCCTGCGCAGGGAATCCTTCACGCGATCCAGATAGATCAGGTGCTGATCGCCCTTTTCGTCGAGGTCGAGCCGCCCCAGGTCGCCGGTGCGGAACCACTCCGGGTGCGGAGCCACCCGCGGTCCGGCGGTCCCCGGCAGATAACCCGTCACGTAGCCCTCGCTCATCACGTGCGGGTTCCTTGGCCGGCAAGCGATCTCGCCGACGACGCCGGGGGGAAGCGACGCGCCGTCGGGGTCGACGATGCGCACGTCGAAATTGGGGTTGGGCCGCCCCGACGCTCCCGGAATTCCGTCCTCGGCGACACCCTTGACGGCAATCGGGAAAGCCTCGGTCATCCCGTACATCGTGACAATGCCGCAGCCGTAACGCTTTTCAATCTCGGCGCACGAGCTCGCGGCTATGGGCGCCGCGGAGATGAACCGGAGGGGCAGGTCCGCGTCACGCGGATCCGCCGGCTGGTTCAACAGCATCGACACCATCGCGCCGGCCCCCACGAAGCCGATCGCGCCATGGGCGCGTACGTCGTCCCAGACCCTGCCGGGATGAAAGCCGTCGGCGAGCACGGTCGTCCCGCCGACCAGCATCGGGGCCAGAATGCTCGGCGCGGCGCTCAAATGGAACAACGGCATCGCGGTCCACAGCACCTCCCCCGCCGCGAATTCCCACGCCGAGACCGCCGTCGCGGCGACCGAGAACAGGTAGTGCCACGTGGTGGCGACCGCCTTCGAGGGTCCTGTGGTGCCGGACGTGAAAAACAACGGGCCCACAGTCGTGGGTTCCGCGGGACTGTCCGGCCCGATGCGGGCGCCGGCGAGTGCGCGGCCCAGCGAATCACCTTGCAGCACAATGTCGGTGAGCACCTCCAGGCCGTCGGCGACTTCCTCGACACGGGGCCGCCGCTCGGCATCGGTAATGATGGCCTTGGCCCGCGACAGCGACAGGGCGTGTCGGAGAAAGTCGCCCTTGCTGGCGGCGTTCACCGCGGCGCTCAGCGCGCCGATGCGTGCCGCGGCCAGCCAGAAGTACACCCACTCCGGACAGGTCGCGGTGAACAGAGCCACGGTCTCGCCGCGCCCGACGCCCAGGCCGGTCAGCACGCCGGCCGCAGCACGCGAGCGCTGCCGCATTTGTTCGAAGGTCACGTCGATGCCGGCGATCGACATCATCACCCGGTCCGGACATTGCTCGGCCCGACGGTCCAGCACCGCCGGCACGGTGAAGGATTCGACGCCGAAATCGGACGGACCTAAAGGCCTGTGCATCAGGCCTCCGATCAGGCCCCGGCGGCCGCCGGGTCGGGCTGGCCCTCGGCGGTGTAACCGAAATCCGTGGACGACGGCTCCTTGCCGGGGTAGAAGCGGTGCGCCCACCGCCGAAGGGCCGCATAGTCGTGCGCCTCTTCGGGCGCCAGGTTCGGCTTCTCCAGATACTTCATGTTCTCCCAGGTGAAGAAGTCCTGCTTGATGACCTCTTGCTGCAGCGCTAGGAACTTGGCGGCGCGGCCGGTTGGACGGTCGCCGGTGTCGCCGGGCTCGCGAATGGACGCCTGGGTATAGAAGTAGTCGGTATAGTCCTCGTCGACCGGGGTCTGCCCGGTGACCTGGCAGGTGGCCACCAGATCGCTGGGGAAGCGGACCACCCCCAGCCCCAGTGAGTAGTTGTCGTAGATGATCTTGGCGTCCACCGGCCCCTTCGGGGTCAACCATGTCTGCGACCTGCCACCGCCGAAGTGGGCGTTGACCGTGGCGTGCAGGTGGTACCCCGAGACCTCGAATGACGCGGTGTTGGCCGGGTTGGCGGCCTTGTGCACGTACTGAACGTGGTACGGGTCGGCCGCGTTTTCGATGATCATCTGGGCATGCACCTTGACCCGGTTGACCATCCGGGTGTGCGGGTGCAGTGGGTAGTACTCGTCGGTCTCCAGCTCGGGCAGCACCGGGGGCTGCCAGTACGGCGCCCGGCCATGGCGTTCGTGCCACACCAGGATGAAGCCGTACCACTCCGTGGCGGGGTAGGTGCGAATGCGCACGTTGTTCTTGCAGCCGATCTTGCTGTAGGGAATCAGCGCATTGGTGCCGTCGCCACGCCATCGCCAGCCGTGCCACGGGCAGACGATGTTCTCGCCTTCCACCGTGCCGCCGACGGCCAGATTGGCGCCGAGGTGCTGACAGTAGGCGTCCAGCACGTGCACCGTGCCGGACGTGGTACGGAACAGCACCAATTCCTCACCGAAGTAGTGCACGCGCTTGACTTCGCCGGCGCCCAGATCCGATCCGAAGCCGACGATGAACCAGCCCGTCGGAAACCGATACTTCGACAGCGCGATGCCAGTCGGCCCGAACTCGGTTTCCGACGGATCTGCGGTCGAGTCGGATTCCGGGTCTGAAATGGTGTGCGTCACGAAGCTCTCCGATTCCCACGAGGCCGAGCGGCAGCGGGCTGCACTCACCGCGTTCGACGACTGGTCCTATTTTTACTATTTTAAGCATAGAACGTCAACGCGGCTGGTTTCGCGGGTTCAATGTGCCCCACCGAGGCAAGGTGGCAGGCGCTGGCCGTCGCGGTGACGAGTTCCAGAACTCCTTGTAGCACAATGGATTCCACATGCCCTCGCCGTCGTCGGGCGGGGTCACTCGATCAGGCGCAGCGCCGCCTTGGGACATTGCTCCACCGCGGCCCGCACGTCGATTTCCCGGTCCTCCGGCACCGGGCCGTCGGCGATCTGCACCACGTCCTGATCGCCCAGTTCGAAAATGTCCGCCGCGAGCGATTCGCAGAAGCCGTTGGCCTCACACTGGTCCGCATCGACGATCACGCGCATCAGCTGCTCCCTCCACTAGTCAGGCGCCCTTCGGACTGGTCCCGATCACCCCGCTGACCGCAAGGCGCGCCAGGTCTTCGTCGGTCAGCCCGCACAGATCGCGCAGCACTTCCTCATTGTGCTCGCCCAGAGTCGGTGGCGGGCGCTCAAGCCATTCGCGCTGGCCCGCGAGTAAGGCGAACGGCGGAGTGGGATACAGGCCGATGCCCGTCCTGGGATGGTCCAGCGACTCGAAGAACCCGCGCGCACACAGTTGCGGGTTCTCGGTGACCAACGACGGTGACACCACGGGTGCGGCGGGAATGCCCGCGGCGCACAGGCGTTCCACCGCCGAATCAAGCGGCTGCCCGGCGAACCAGTCGCACAGCCGGCCGTCGATGTCGTCCGCCCGTTCGAGGCGTCCGGCGACCGTGGCCATGCGCTGGTCACACCATGCGGGCCGGTCCATGAGATCCACCAGCGCAGCCCACTGCCGATCGTCGCGCACGCCGACGGCGATCCAATCATCGTCGGCGCCGGCACATCGGTAGATGTTCTGCACCGCCCTACCGTGGCCGCGATTGCCCACCCGGGTCAGCGCTGTCCCGAACACCTGGTGCTCGATCGGCTGTATCGCGGTGACGTTGAGCACCGTCTCGACCATCGGCAGTTCCACCTGCTGGCCCCACCCGGTGCGCTCGGTAAAGTGCAGCGCTGCCAGCACCGCGAAGGCCGCGTGCACGCCGGCCAGCGGATCGCAGGCGCCGCGCGGCGCCACCGGAGGCTCGTCGGGCAATCCCGTCACCCAGGCCAGCCCGGCGATCTGCTCCATCGTGGGTGCGAACCCGACCCGCTCGCGCCACGGACCGGACAGCCCGAACGCCGGCATGCGGGCGACGACGAGCTTGGGGTTGACCTTCAGCAGTGCCTCGGCGGTGAGCCCGAAGTGGTCCATCACTCGCGGTGAGAAGTTCTCGATCACGATGTCGGCCCGGGCCACCAAGCGTTTGAACAACATCCGGCCCTCGTCCGAGCCCAAATCCAGTGTGACGGAACGCTTGTTGGTGTTCATTGCGTGAAAGACCCAGCCGTACTCCCACCAGTCGTCGACATCTTTGCGCATGCCGCCCGAGTAGCGGATACCGTCGGGGCGCTGGATCGACTCCACCTTGATGACGTCGGCGCCGAAAGCACCCAGCAGATGGGTGGCCGCCGGGCCCGCCCAGAATGCCGTCAGGTCGACGATGCGCACGCCGTCCAGCGGCAACACCGGCGCCGTCGACCCGTGCTCGGGTTCGCTTTTGCGCCAAGGTGACTCGTCATCGTCAGTGTCGGGGGCGGGGGTGTCGCGTGGCGGTGCGGGCGCGCATCGGGTCATCAGCCAAGGTGGGCGCGGCTGGTCAAAGCCGGCGGGGTTGGGGACGAACACCCCGCGTTCGGTCACGTAATCCAAACCGCGGATCGTGGCACCGTTGCCCAACGGCGCGATCGGCAGCCGGAACATTTGCCCGAGTTCGACGATCTCCTCGACGGTCCGCTCGGCCATCCACGGATGGATCTGTGCACGGATGAAATCGCGGTACTCCCATCGGCCGATCTGGAATCGCAGCTGCTCGATCTCCTCGAATTGCGGGCATTCGACCATTGCGGCGAAGTCGAGCCACTGCTGACCGGTGACCATCGTGATCCCGACGTAGCCGTCTTTGGCGGGCTCGATGGACGGCACTTCGAGCGTGCGGCGGATCGGCGCCACCTGCAGCAGCTGGGAGTGCAGCCATTCGCTGCTCTGCATCGTGGTCAGCGCCTCGAGCATGGACAGGTCCAGATGCTCGCCCGGGCCGCCCCGTTCGACCCGGCGACGCACGGCCAACGCGCCGAACGCGGCGAACACCCCGCCCATGTACTCCCCCAGATCACCGCCGATCGAGATCGGCGGGCCGGCCGGATCACCCCGAAATCCGGTGAGGCCGGACCATGATTGCAGGGTGAACTCGCTGGCCGCACGCTCCGCATACGGACCGTGCCAACCGAAGTCGGAAATGGTCACGATCACCGTCCGCGGCGATTCGGCCAGCAGCTGCCGCGGATCGATGCCCAGGGCCAGTGCCTGCGAACGACTGGCCGTTACGACCACGACGTCGGCGCGAGCAAGCTCGGTCCGCATCGCCTCGGGCTCGCCGCCGAGGTTAGCGCCGCGCTTGCCCGCGTTGAGGTAGCTGAACAACGGCGAATTTTCACCTTCGGGTACGTGCACGCAACTGGCTGTATGCCGCCGCAACGGATCTCCTTGCGGGGGTTCGAGTTTGCGCACCTGAGCCCCAGCGTCCACCAACAGCTTTCCGCAATAGCTGCCGGCGATGCGGTCGCTGATCTCGACGACGCGCAGCTCGTCGAGCGGTGGCGGCCGAGTGTCGGACCCCTGGCTCACGTTGCCGAGCATAGTTCTATCTATGCCATTACTGCTAAAATAGCTAAGCCAGTCGAATTTCTGTTCTTGCCGCCGCGGAATGTTACGAGGATCGGATGACCGCCCTGGGAATTGGCCCCGATGCCCGACGCCGCTTGTCGGCACCGAGGATCGCTGAGATCGTAGCCGACGAGCTGCGCCGCCAGATCATCGACGGCGAACTCGCCGACGGCGATCTGCTGCCGCGCCAGGAGGTCCTGGTCGAACAGTTCAACGTCAGCCTGGTTTCGCTGCGGGAAGCGCTGCGGATCCTGGAAACCGAAGGATTGGTATCGGTGCGGCGTGGTAACCGCGGCGGGGCCGTCGTGCACGCGCCCGCCAAGACCAGCGCCGCCTACATGCTCGGTCTGCTGTTACAGAGCGAGTCCGTCGCGGTCGCCGACCTCGGCATGGCGTTGCAGGAGCTGGAGCCCGCCTGCGCCGCCCTGGCGGCCCAGCGGCCCGACCGCGCGGACACCCTTGTCCCAGAACTCAAGCGGGTCAACGACTCTATGGCCGAGAACCTCGACGACGGTCGGCGCTTCACCGAAATCGGCCGCGAATTCCACGATCTCATCGTCCGCGGATGCGGAAATCACACCATCATCGCCGTGGTCGGCAGCTTGGAAACGCTGTGGTCGAGCCACGAACGGCAGTGGGCCGACGAGAGCGCGGCGCGTGGCACTTACCCGTCGTTGGCGAAGCGCCGCGCGGCACTCAACACGCACATCAAGCTGGCCGAGACGATCGCCGAGGGTGACGTCGACCGTGCCCGCCGCATCGCGGGCCGCCACCTCGCCGACACCCAGACCTACGTCCTGTCCGGACGGACCGACCAGCGCATCTACGCGCTGTCCCCGCAGGCGTTGTCCCGTCCGCGCGATATCCGTCGCTCCTGAAGCCACTGAAGCCATTGAGAACCGCACTGGTCACCGGCGGCAGCGGTGGAATCGGAAAGGCCTGTGGCGCCAGGCTGTGTGAGCTCGGCTACGACGTGGTGCTGGTGGCGCGCCGGGAAGAGCCGCTGCGCGCGGCCGCCGCAGTTATCGGTGCGCGACACATTGTCGCCGACGCGGCCGATCCGGTCGGATTCGCCGCGGCGATAAGCGGATTGGAGACGATCGATCTCCTCGTCCACGCGGCCGGCGCGCTGGGTGGGACCTACGTCCGCAAGCAAACCTTCGAACAGTGGCGCGCGATCGTGTCGGCCAACCTGGATTCCTGTTTCGTGGTCACCTCCGCGGTCCTGCCCCGGATGCGGCCGGGCTCACGGTTCGTGTTCGTCTCGTCCTCGGCGGCGCACGAGCCGATGATGGCCCGGACCGCCTACTCCGCGACCAAGGCCGGCATGAACGCATTCGCCCGCGCCCTGGCCCTCGAGGTCGACCGGGACGGCATCGCCGTCCACATCGTCACCCCGGGGCCGGTGGAAACCGAGATGCTGCAAGATGTTCCCTTCGAGATGTACGCGATCCAGGTGTCCGACGTCGCGCAGGCGGTGGCCTGGCTGGACACCGTCGACCCGTCGGTGGGCCTGCCGGAGATCCGGCTGAGCGCCGTGCAGCGCGGGCCGTACGCCCGCCCCCCGATCGTGCCCACGGAGGTGCGCCGGCGCGCTCAGCGCAACGCTTTGATGACCGATTCGCCGAATTCGGTAAGCGATTCCGGGGCGGCGAAATCGGCGAACCACACGTAGCAGCGCTCGACCCGCTGCGCGGTAAGCCCGGCGAAGTGCTCGATCAATTCGTCGGCGTCGCCGCAGACCAGGCCCGACCCCAGGTGGCCGAAGCGCCGGGTGCTGACCTCGCGGACCTTGCCCGGGTCGGTGCCCGGCCGGGCAAAGCCCACCATCTGCTGGACCGAGATCCGAGCAGATCCCACCGTCGGCGCCAGCCGCGCCAACCGATCGAGATGATTGGCCGGCAGGTTCCACCAATCCGCATGTCTGCGTACGAGTTCCATCATTCGGGGGCCACTACCGCCCAGGACGAGCGGTATCGGGTGCGCGGGTCTCGGATATTGACTCCTTTCGGTCTCACCCCAGTACTGCGTCATCGAGTCCAGGTGGCGTCCGAGCTGCTCGACCCGCGCGACCGGATCCTGCTGACCGACATCGAATCTGGTGAACTCCGCGGGCCAGGAGCCCGCGCCGAGGCCGAGTTCGAATCTGCCCTCAGACGCCGCCGACAGGGTGACGGCCTGTTTGGCGAGCACGGCCGGATGCCGGAACGCATCACAGAGCACCAAGTGGCCGACCTTGAGCCGCCGCGTCTTGGCCGCCACCCAAGTCGCCAGGCCCATTGCCTCCCAGATGTTTTCATCGGGCTGCCCGGGCGCTTCGAGATGATCGATGAATGCCACTCCGTCAAACCCGCTGGCCTCCGCGTGCTGTGCGCGCGCCACGAAGTCGGCCACCGGCAACCGAACCTGCGGCAGGAACAGAAACCACTCGACCATGTGTCCCGCCTGCGTGTCGTCTCGGTTGTCCGCGCGAATTGCGCCCGGGTCGCTAGTTTACTATTTTTATTATGTTAGGGGTCTTATGGATGTCGGGCTGACTTCGGAGCAGCTGGCGCTGCGCGATACCGTGCGCGACGTCCTGCGCGTCGAGTCTCCCCCCAGCGTCGCCCGCCAAGCGATTACGGATCCGGAGCGCTGGCGCGCCCTGTGGAAAGCGGTCGTCGACCTCGGCTGGACAGAACTCGCGCGATCCGGCAGCGATTTCGGACCGGTGGAGCAGGCGCTGGTGCTGGAGGAATGCGGTGCCGCCCTGGCGCCCATTCCGTTACTGAGCAGTGTCGGTCTGGCCGCGGGCGCGCTGCGTGCCTGCGGCAGCGCGATGGATCCGGTGCTGGCCGACATCGCCGCCGGCGACGTCGCGACCCTGGCGGCGCACGCCCGCGGGCAACGCCTTCCAGGGCTGCCAGGCCTGCCCATGACACTGCGTCAGGGCCGTCTGCGCGGACACGCGGTCGCGGTCCCCAACCTGTCGCGCGCGGAGTTGATCGTCACGCTTGCCGCCGCGTCCGACCGGCCGGTGGTTGCGGTGGTGCGCGCCGGCGACGGCGTGACCGTCCGGGCGGGCGAATCCACCGACCCCGCACAGCCGGTGGCCGATGTCGAAATCGATGCCGAGCCGCTGGCAATCGCCGCGGTCGACGGGATCGAGGCGGCGTTGGCGGCGCCGCTGGTGGCTGCCGCCGCCGACCTGGTCGGGGTGGCCGGCGCGGCGCTGCAGCGCTCCGTCGAACACGCCAAGACGCGACGTCAGTTCGGCGCCCCCATCGGCGCGTTCCAGGGGATCAAACACGCGCTGGCCGACAACTACGTCAGCATCGAGCGCGCCCGCAGCCTCACCTACGCGGCGGCGGCCCGGCTCAGCTGGGGCAGCGCCGCCCCCACCGACAAAGCATGGACGGCGGCCGCACTTGCCAAGGCGGCGGCCGGCGATGCCGCGGCCAGCTGCGCCCGCACGGCGGTCCAAGTGCACGGCGCCCTCGCGCAGACCTGGGAGCACGACATCCACCTCTACGTCCGCCACGCATGGCAGGTCGCGGCACAGCTCGGCGACAGTCGCGCGCTCTACCACGAGCTGGGCCGCCGTTACGCGGGAGACGACGCATGACGGCCGTAGTCGAAGAGTTCGCCACCTGGTTGACGGAATTTCTGCCCGACGACTACTACGGCGACCGGTACCGCGAATACCGTTGGGACCTCTCGCTGCGACGTGACTACCAGCGGGCCGCCTTCGAGGCCGGGTGGATCCAGCCCACTTGGCCCCGTGCGCACGGCGGTCGGTCGCTGGGATTGCGCGACGCGATGGAAATCCGGATCGAGGCCGCGGTGCGGTCTGCCCCCAAGCTGCCCAACATTGCCGGCCCCAACGTCGCGGCACCCGGCATCCGCCAGTTCGGTACGCCCGAGCAGATCGACCGGCTGCTGGTGCCACTCCTGCGCGGCGACGAGTGGTGGGCGCTGGGCATGTCCGAGCCTGAGGCCGGATCCGATTTCGCCGGCCTGCGCACCCGCGCCGAACGCGATGGAGATGTGTTCCGGGTCAACGGTCACAAGATCTGGACCACCCAGGCCCACCAGTCGCGGTGGTGCACGCTCTATGCCCGCACCGATCCGGACGCCCCCAAACACCGCGGCATTTCCTGCCTCATCCTGGACCTGCACGCGCCCGGGGTGCGGGTCGAACCGATCCGGATGGCCTCGATCTCCGACGAGACGTTCTGCGAAGTCTTCCTCGACGATGTCGAAGTGCCCGTCGAGCACCTGCTCGGTCCCTGCAATGGCGGCTGGAACGTCGCATTGTCGTCGTTGCAGCACGAGCGCCAAATGATCTGGATCATGAACTGGGTCGAGATCCAGCGCGGGCTCGCTTCGGTGCGTCGTGCCACCCACGCCGCGGAACACAGCCCGGACATCTACACGGAGCTGGGCTCACTGCTGGCCGATGCCGAGGCCTTGCGGGCCACCGGATACCGCGCGCTGGACAACGAACTCGCCGGCCGGCCCAGTCCCGAAGCGGACATCATGAAGCTTCTCGGATCGGTTACCTTGCAACAGGTTTGGGAGTTGAGCGCCGTCACCGCCGGACCGGGATCGGCAGCCGACCCGGATCTGCTCTTCGAGCGCCAGGATGCACTGGCCGCGACGATCTACGGCGGAACATCAGAGGTCCAGCGCAACATCATCGCCGAGCGGCTGCTCGGGCTGCCGAAGGGATGACGACGATGGATTACGAACTCGGCGAGGACGCCGCCGAACTGCGAAATCACTTGCGGGAGCTGGTATCTGCTCACATCGACGGCGATTTTCTGGGCGCCTGCACCGACGATCCGCAAGATCTGGCCACCACCGAGTCGTTCTGCAAGTTGCTGGCTTCCAAGGGATTACTGGCGCTGGCCTGGCCGAAAGAGCATGGCGGGGGCGGCGGCTCCGTCTGGCAGCAGACGGTGCTGCGTGAAGAGATGTGGGCCCATCACGAGCCACGCGGCCCTCAGTACATGGGCATCAACTGGGTCGGCCCCGCTTTGATGCGCTATGGCACCGCGGAACAGAAGGCTCAACACCTCGCGGCCATCGCCTCCGGTGAAGTGATCTGGTGCCAAGGCTTTTCCGAACCGGAAGCCGGAACCGACCTGGCCTCGTTGCGCACCCGGGCCGTTCCGGACGGCCCCGACGGCCAGGGTTGGCGCATCACCGGCCAGAAGGTGTGGACGTCCTATGCCCAGATGGCGTCCTGGTGTGTGCTGGCGGCGTGCACTCACCCGGATGCCCCAAAGCCCAAGCGGCTCAGCTTGTTTCTGCTTCCCATGGATCGGCCCGGCTTTACGGTCCGGGGAATCCCGTCAATGTTGGGGCCGCATCACCTCAACGAGATGTTCCTCGACGACGTGCAGGCATTCCCCGGCGACATGCTGGGCGAGCCCGGTGACGGCTGGCGCGTGATGCGCGAGGCCCTGGCGTTCGAGCGGGTCGGCATCGCTCGCTATGCACGCTGCGAATCGCTGCTCGAGCGAATGCGGGCCGAGCTCGGTGAGAACTGGGACAACCTGCCCGAGTCGATTCGCACCCGCTGGGTTCGGGCGCTGGTAGAACTTCGGGTGGCCCGGCTGCTGGCCTATCGGGCGGTGTCGCTTCAGGATGACCCGGCCGCGGGCGGGGCGGCCAGCGCGGCCCGCATCCTGACCACCACCTGCGATCAGCTGGTCGCCGAGTTGCTGTTCGACGTGCTGGGCCCCGTGGCGCTGGACGGTGGGGCCTCGGCGGCGCTGCGCGGCGCCGTCGACGACCATTGGCGGTACGCACAGGCGGCCACCGTGGCGTCGGGCACCATAGAAGTCCAACGCATGTTGGTGGCGCGCGACGTCCTGGGAGAACACCGGTGAATACCGAACTACCGCAAGATGTTTCCGACTTCGCCGATGTCGCGGTCAAGCGGCTGACCCGGTTGGGCGGGCCGCAGGCCGCGTTGCGGGCCGAAACCGATGACGGCCTCCGAGACGCGGCACGCACGGCATTGAGCGAGGTCGGGGCGTTCGAGCTCGACGTCCGGTCAGACCCCGACGACCTGCTGGCCGCGGCGGTGTTGTGTGAGGCCGCCGGCGCGACGGCCCTGCCCTATCCGGTGGTCGAAGAGCTGCTGGCGATCGACAGCACCCGGCTGGCGCTGGTCAACCCCGACGCGCCGCGCATCGACCATGGGGACCTGCCCGGTGAATGGATCGCCGCCGACCTCGACGGCAACAGATACCGCGTGCAGCCGGGGGCGCGAACCAACGCCAAATTGGGGCCGTTTCTGGTCCCGGCCGCGCTGAGCGGGCCCGACGGGATGGTGCCGCCCGGGGACGTTAACCTTCATCTCGTGCTTGGGTCTTGGCGGATGCTGGGGGCGGCGAAACGGTCTCTGCAGATCGCCACCGAACACGTGCGGGCGCGCATTCAATTCGGCAAACCGCTGGCGGATTTCCAGGCCGTCCGGTTCGCGGTCGCCGACGCCGCGGTAGCCGTGCGGGGTCTCAACGAGCTCGCCAAATACACCATCTGTCGACCGGAATCGACTCCGGTGCCGATACATTCGGCTGATGCCGCGGTGCTCAGACTCAAGTCCGCCGACACCGCACGGCAGGTACTGCGCACCGCACACCAGCTGCTCGGGGCCCTGGGTTTCTGCGACGAATCCGACATCAGCGTGCTCGATCGGCATACCCAACCACTGATCCGGTTGCCCCTGAGCGCCGAGGCGCTCAGCATGCGCCTGATCCCCGATGTCCGCGACGGCTACCTGGAGACTCTGTTCAGTAGGCCGGTATCGGCGTGAATAGCACCGAACCCATCGCGGCGGACGCGGCCCCTAACCCGTTCGCGGACGGAGTTCCATTCGGTACCAAGCTGGCCGAGCTCGCCGAACAACGGCGTGACGACACGGCAGTCACCGTTGTCGCGCTGGACGGCACCGCATGCTCGCTCACATTCGGAGAACTCGACGCCCGGGCCAATCAATGGGGACGGGCACTAGCCGCCAACGGCGCCGCAACGGGTTCCTATGTCGCCCTTCCGATTCCGAATTCAACACACCTGGTGCTGGCTACCCTGGGGTGCTGGAAGATCGGCGCGGTTCCGATTCCTATGCACTGGGACCTGCCCGAGTGGGAACGAAACCGGGTGATCGCGGTGATCGATCCCGTCGTCGTCGTCGACGAACAGCGCCGGTGGGAACTTGCCGCACGGGCCGCCGAAGAGTCCGAAAGTCCCCTGCCCACAGCAATTTCCCCGACTGCCAACGGGATCTGCAGCAGCGGGTCGACCGGCGTGCCCAAAGTGATCCTGAACCTGGCACCGTCGCTCTGGACGCCGCAGCAGGGCGAGCCGTTCCTGTCGAACTGGACACCTGTGGCCAAGCCACAGACCATCCTGGTGCCCGCACCGATGTACCACACCAACGGCTTCGCCACCTTCCTCATGTTGTTGGGCGGCGATCATCTCGTGATCCTCGAAAAGTTCGACGCGGCAGTGTTTGTGGACACGATCGAGCGGTACCGGATCACCACCTTCACGGCCACCCCGACGATGCTGGCGCGCATCGCGGCCCTGCCCGACATCCGGCAGCGTGACTTCTCCAGCGTGGTGTTCATCCTGCAGGGTGCCGCCGTGATGCCCCCCACGCTGTTGCAAACCTGGTTCGAGTTGCTCAGTCCCGAGCAGATCGTGACGGCCTACGGCATGACCGAAAACCTCGGCCTCACCGCGCTGCGCGGCGACGAGTGGCTGGCACACCAAGGGAGCGTCGGTCGGGGCTTCCGGGACACCGAGATTCGGATTCTGGACTCCGAGAAGAGGCCGCTGCCGCAGGGTGAACTCGGCGACGTCTACCTGCGCGCACCGATGAGCGCGGGATACCGGTACCTCGGGGGCGCGCCGGCGCTGCCGTCGACGGACGACGGGTTTCGTTCCGCCGGTGACATCGGTTACCTGGACGCCGAAGGATTTCTCTACATCACCGACCGGCGCGCCGACATGATCGTCACGGGTGGCGCGAATGTCTTTCCGGCGGAAGTGGAGTCCGCGCTGGCCGGGCACCCCGATATCGCCGACGCCGTGGTTCTCGGCCTGTCCGATCCGCACTGGGGGCGCCGGGTCCACGCCGTCGTGCAGCCCGCAGCGCCACTGACCGAGCAACAGGTGATCGACTTCGCCAAAGGTCGACTGGCCCCGTACAAGGTGCCCAAGACCGTCGAATTCGTCGACCGGATCCCGCGCACCGCGGCGACCAAGGTCAATCGCTCCGCGATGGTCGAAGCCCGCGGCGGTTGAGCCGCGAGACGTACCGCTGGGCACCCTCGACGCGTCGGCGGTAGCGACCGCGGAACGACTAGGCGCCCCGTTCTGGGTCCTTGGCGGCTCGTCAGCGCACCGCCGCATGGCGCACGGTAACCTCATTCTCAAAGCGCAACCCGTGCGCGATGGAAGGGGAGAAGCGCTCATGACGGCCCCCAGCGACGAAGTAGAGGTCCCGCGCGGTGACCGATTCATCAAGACCGCGGTCGAGATTCTGGGCGAAACGGGACGCACCGACTTCACCGTGCAAGAGGTGGTCGCCCGCTCGAAGACCTCGTTGCGAGCCTTCTACCAGCACTTCAGCAGCAAGGACGAACTACTGCTGGCGCTGTTCGACAGGACCATCGCCCAGACGACGCAGCTGTGGCGTGACGAGACGGACGGCCTGGACAGCACCGCCGCGCTGAAGATACTGATCGACCGCATCGGCGCCCAGCCGGAATCGACCACCCAGGACAGCCTCAACCGGGCACTCAGCCTGTACAACCAGCACCTCGCCGAGACCCGGCCGCGCGAGTACGCCCGGGTGCTGTCCCCTTTGCATCGGCTGATCCGGGACATCGTCGGCCAGGGCATCACCGAGGGAGTCTTCAGCCCGGGACTCGATGTCGGTGCCGCGGCCGCGATCGTCATGCAGACCATGGTGGGCGCGCTCCGATTGCGTTGGCTGGGCACCGAATTGAACGGCAAGGCGATAGACGCCGGCCAACTCTACGAGTTCTGCAGCCGGGCGCTCGGCATCCGCGACAGCGACGAGGAATCGCTTGCACCCTCGCTGGCCGAGCTGTTCGCACAGATCGGGATGCGCCCGACCACCCGCGACGGGGAGCTGGCGTTGACCATGCCCGTCAGCCCACAGGTGGTCAACACCTCCGGCGCCTTGCAGGGCGGCTTGATCGCCACGCTCGTGGACGTGGCGGGCGGACAGTTCGGGCTGGGGCATCTGCAGCCCGGTACCACCATGACGACGGCCGACCTCTTCGTCCGTTATCTCCGGCCGATCCGGCGGGGTTCGGCGGTGGCCGTGCCCCGCATGTTGCGGTCGGGTCGGCGGGCGATGGTCATGCAGGTCGACATCTACGGCGACGGAGACGGCGGCGCCGAGCTTGCCGCGACCGCAACGGTCAACTTCGCCCTGATCAACGGGCCGACGCCAACAGTAGGTCTCGGCGGCTAACCCCGGTACCTCATTGCCCGCCGCAGTGGTAACGTCATTACCACTAACGGAGAACTCAAGACTTTCACCAGGAGATCGCCATGCCCTCGCGCGAACTTTCCTTCCCCGTGTTCGACGCCGACAACCACATGTACGAACCGCAGGAAGCACTCACCAAGTTCCTCCCGGACAAGCGCAAGAACGTCATCGACTACGTGCAGGTCCGCGGCCGCACCAAGATCGTGGTGCGCGGTCACATCAGCGAGTACATCCCCAACCCGACCTTCGAGAAGGTCGCCAAGCCGGGCGCCCAGGAGGACTACTTCCGCAACGGCGCGCAAGGCAAGAGCTACCGGGAGATCCTGGGTGAGCCGATGAAGGCAATCCCCGCCTTCCGTGAGCCTGCTCCGCGACTGGAAGTCATGGACGAACTCGGCATCGACTACGCCCTGATGTTCCCCACGCTGGCCAGCCTGGTCGAAGAGCGCATGAAGGACGATCCGGACATGACCCACGACGTCATCCACGCGCTCAACCAGTGGATGCACGAGACCTGGACGTTCAACTACTCCGACCGCATCTTCGCCACCCCGGTGATCACGCTGCCCATCGTCGAGCGCGCGCTCGAGGAACTCGAATGGTGTCTCGAGCGCGGGGCCCGCACCGTGCTGGTCCGCCCGGCGCCGGTGCCCGGCTACCGCGGCAGCCGGTCCTTCGGCCTCGAGGAGTTCGACCCGTTCTGGCAGGCCTGCGTCAAAGCCGAGCTCCCGGTCTCGATGCACGCCTCCGACAGTGGTTACTCCGAATTCGCGAACGTGTGGGAACCCGGCGACGAGTTCCTGCCGTTCAAGCCGACCGCGTTCCGCAGCTTCACGATGGGCCACCGGCCGATCCTGGACGCAATGGGTGCGCTGGTGTGCCACGGTGCGCTGTCCCGCAACCCGGACCTGCGAATCCTGTCCATCGAGAACGGTGCCGGCTGGGTGCCGGACCTGTTCAAGGGACTCAAGGGCGTCTACAAGAAGATGCCGCAGGCGTTCAGCGAAGACCCGATCGAGGCGTTCAAGCGGTGCGTCTACATCACCCCGTTCTGGGAGGACCACTTCACCGACATCGTCAAGATGGTCGGCACCGACCGGGTGCTGTTCGGGTCCGACTGGCCACACCCCGAGGGTCTGAAGGACCCGATCTCCTTCGTCGACGAGCTCACCGACTTCGACGAAGAGGACGTCGCCAAGATCATGGGCGGCAACCTGATGAAGCTGATGAAGGTCGCCAAGCCGGTCTCGGCCTGACTCGGGCGGCGTTTGCCCGCCCGCAGCTGTAGACGGGTGCTGGCCGGTCTTGCTATACAAAACGGCATGGACCTGGCCCCGGCGGAGTCATTCGCCGGCCGCGTGATGTTGAATCCGCGGCTGGTTGCGGAGCTGGGCGATCCGCACAGCACGTTGCGGGCAGTCACCCAACGCCATGACTCGGCGGTGATAGTGAGCGCCGGCGGCGAGATCGACGCCTCCAACGAGGACATCTGGCGCCGGTTGGTCGCCGAGGCGGCCGCGGTCGCCACCGGACCGGGCCCGTTCGTCGTCGATGTCACCGAGCTCGATTTCATGGGTTGCGGCGCATTCGCAATCCTGGCCGACGAGGCGAACCGGTGCCGCGATCGCGGCATCGAACTGCGTCTCGTCGACTGTGAACCGCGAGTCGCGCGGATCATCGAAGCGTGCGGGTTCAGCCTCTTGCTGCCCTTGTATCCGACGACGGACTCCGCGCTGTCGGCGGCGGCATAGGGACCGGCCAGCAAGCGACACGCGGAGCGCCCGAGGATTCGTGCGGTCACTGCCGGAGGCGCGTTGATAACCTGTTTGTTGCGGCCTGGCCATTTCGTCAAGCCCGTGCAGGTTTTTCGGAGATCGGTCCGTAGGAGGGACGGCCAGGTGGCTGCCGAAATGGACTGGGACAAAGTCGTCGGCGCAGCCGAGGACGTGCGGCGCATCTTCGAGAACCTCCCCACGATGGTGGTCGGTCTCGACGGACCGGACCATCGTTTCATCGCAGTAAATGCGGCTTATCGCACACTCAGTCCAGCCTTTACCGCCGTGGGTCAGCCGGCGCGCGAGGTTTATCCGGAGCTCGAGGGTCAGCAGATCTACGACATGTTCGACCGGGTGTATGAAACCGGCGAGCCGCAACGCGGGGTGGAGTGGCGCCTCCAGATCGATCTCGACGGTGCAGGACTACGGGAACGGTTTTTCGATTTCCTCGTCACACCGCGCCGACGCGCGGATGGCTCGATCGAGGGGGTACAGCTCGTCTTCGACGACGTCACATCCCGGGTTCGGGCACGCCTTGACGCCGAGGCGCGCGTCGAGGAACTGTCCGAGCGGTACCGCAACGTCCGCGACTCGGCCACCGTCATGCAGCAGGCGCTGCTGGCCGGATCGGTGCCGGTCCTACCGGCCGCGGACATCGCCGCGGAGTACCTGGTCGCCGCCGAGGACACCGCCGCCGGGGGTGACTGGTTCGACGCGGTCCCGCTCGGAGATCGGCTGGTCCTGGTGGTCGGCGACGTCGTCGGCCACGGCGTCGCGGCCGCGGCGGTGATGTCGCAACTACGCACCGCGGTGCGAATGCAGATCTCGGCGGGGCACAACATCGTCGAGGCACTCGCGGCCGTGGACCGCTTCCATGAGCACGTGCCCGGATCGAATTCGGCCACCCTGTGCGTCGGCTCACTCGACTTCGTCACCGGCGAATTCCAATACTGCACCGCGGGACACCCGCCACCGCTGGTGGTGAGCGCCGAAGCCAGCGCGCGGTATTTGGAACCGTCCGGCGCGGGACCGCTGGGCAGCGGCACCGGTTTTCCGGTTCGCACCGAAATGCTCAACATCGGCGACACGGTCCTGTTGTACACCGACGGACTGATCGAACGCCCGGGCCGGCCGCTGGTCGCCAGCACCGCGGAATTCGCCAGCCTGGCCGCACGAATCGCCGGCGGCGCGAGCGGTTTTGTCATCGACACTCCGCTTCGGCCCGTAGACCGCCTCTGTTCGGAGACACTCGAGTTGCTGCTGCGGTCCACCGGCTACAGCGACGACGTCACAATGCTTGCGGCACAACGCCGTACGCCAACACCGCCACTGCGGATGACGGTGAATGCGACGATTCACGCCGCACGCACGGTCCGCGCCGGACTTCGGGAATGGCTGACGGATGCCGGCGCCGATCCCGAGGACATCTCCGATGTCGTTCATGCGATATCCGAATTCGTCGAAAACGCCGTCGAGCATGGGTACGACACCGACGTTGCCGACGGTGTGGTCGTCGAGGCGGAACTGGGCGGCGACGGCAACCTGCGAGCCTCGGTGGTCGACCAGGGGCATTGGAAGGATCACCGACAGGGTGAGCAGGGACGCGGACGCGGTCTTGCGATGGCCGAAGCCCTGGTCTCGCACGCACACATCGCGTATGGGCCCGAGGGGACGACCGCCTCACTGCAGCACCGGCTTTCGCGGCCCGCGAACTTCGTCGCCGACACGGTGGTCAACGGCGCCTTCCAGCACCGCGTCGTCGACAACGAATTCGTCTCCCTGGTCACCGGCGCCGGGCACATCGTCGTCAGCGGCGAGGTCGATTCGCACACCGCATCCACCCTGGACCGTCAGATCGCAGTCGAAAGCCGTTCCGGCATAGCACCTTTGACGATCGACCTGAGTGCGGTCACCCACCTCGGGTCGGCCGGCGTCAGCGCCCTGGCCGCCGCCCGTGAACGAGCGCTCCGGCACGGCGGCGACTGCGTGCTGGTGGCGCCGCCGGGCAGCCCGGCTCACCATGTGTTGTCGCTGGTCCAGCTGCCCTTCGTGACCGATGAGTCCGAGAGCGTCTTCGTCGAAGAATAGGCGGTCAGCGCAGCTTGCCGTGACGTACCTGGTTGAACGGCACGCCGCGATCCGCGGCGTATTCCCGTGGGAAGTTCAGCACCCGCTCGGCGATGACGTTGCGCGCCATTTCCGTCGTGCCACCGCCGATGGCCACGGACTGCCGGGATAGGTAGCGCATCCCGCTACGCAGGCCTTCCTCATATTGCCCGACGACACCGGCCGCACCGGTGATCGACAGCGCGGCGTCCATCTCCAGCATCACCGTTTCAGCATGGGATAGCCGGATCAGCGTGCCACCGGCCGGCGGCAGGGTCCCGTCCCTGACGCTGTGATAGACGTGGTCGATCAGCTGCTCGGCTACGGCGCGATGGACCAACGCGCGGCCGGCGATCTCACGGACGCGCTCGTTGTCGGCCTGGCCGGTCTGCTCCGCGAGATCCGCGTAGTCGACCGGCATCGTGTGCCCGCCCTCGCTGCCGCTGCCGCTGGCGAACTCCGAGCCCTGGCCGACCGCCCGGCGTTCGTGGTACAGCTGCCGAGACGCCACCGCCCAGCCGTCGTTTACTGCACCGACGACGGCGTCGTCGCCGACGTCCACGTCGTCGAGGAACTCCTCGCAGAACTCGGCGCCACCGTTCACCTGGGTGATACGCCGCAGTGTGATTCCCGGATGCCCGATGGGCACCAGGAACATGGTCAGCCCGTCGTGCTTGGGCACCTCCCAGTCGGTGCGGGCCAGACACAGGCCGTAATCGGCGGCGAACGCGCTTGTGCTCCAGGTCTTGGCGCCGTTGATCACCCAGCGTTCGCCCCGCCGTTCGGCACGGGTAACGATGCCGGCCAGATCTGATCCACCGCTGGGTTCCGACAACAGCTGAACCAGCACCTCGTCGCCGCGCAGCGTGGCCGCAATGTGCTGCTTCTTCTGTTCCTCAGTGCCAGTGTCGAGCAGCGTGGCGCAACAGATGGTGAACGTCGGGATATTGAGGATGAGCGGCATCTCGTAGTTGAGAGACTCCTCGTTAAACGCCCGCTGGTATTCGTAATCCAGCCCCAGCCCGCCGTACTCGCGGGGAAAGCAGATGCCGGCGAATCCGCCTTTGTAGAGCCGCTTTTGCAATTCTCGGGCCCGTTGCCAGCTGCGTTCGTCGTCGCGGGGGGCGGCCGGCGGCGCTTGCGGATCGATCCGCGGCATGTTGTCGTGCAGCCAGATTCGGGCCCGGGCGGCGAACTCCGCGACCGTTTCGGTCGGCTCGGTCGGCTCGGTTGGCTCGGTTGTCTCGGTCGGCTCGGTCGGCTGGGTCATCATCGACTCGCCCGCTCGCGCGCGTGCCAGGCATACACCAGCAAATTGTGTTCTTCCGGCGTGCCGAACATGGAGCGGTACAACGTAACTCGTCGCAGATACAGGTGCAGGTCATGTTCCCAGGTGACGCCGATGCCACCATGCATCTGCACGCAGGCCTGAACGATCCGGCCGGCCAGCTCGCCGACGTAGGACTTGGCGATGCTGGCCGACAGCCCCACCGACGGCGCGCGGGCGCCGACGTCGGCGACAGCGGCGGCCGTGGTGGCGCGGCACGCTTCCAGCCACAGCTTCATATCGGCGAAGCCATGTTTGAGCGCCTGATACGACGCCAGCGGGCGGCCGAAGGTGTACCGGTCCTGCGCCCATTGCACGGTGAGGTCGAACACTGTTTGCAGGATGCCGACGACCTCGGCGCACTGCAGCACCTGGGCGATTTGGCTCTGTCGTTCGATCAGGCCGGCCGTCTCGCCCGCACTGCCGACGGCCGCGGACCGCGGCAGCACCACGCCCCCGAAATGCACCCGCGCGTATTGCTTCACCAGATCGACGGACTCCTGCACCTCGACCCGTACGCCCGGCGCATCAGTGGGAACCAGGAATTGGCGCACCTCGTCCCCGCTGCGCGCGACCACCAGCAGCACGTCGCTCTGCGCGCCGGCTTCGACCCGGTCCTTAATGCCATCGATACGGTAACCGGACTCGGTCGGGACAAACGTCACCGACGGATCCAGCGGCGCCCAGCCGCGGCCCGGTTCCGACACCGCCCAGGACGCGACGGCTGCACCCGACACCAGCGACTTGATGGTGTCGGCATGGACCTGCGGATCCGCGCAGTCGACCAGTCCCGCGAGCACCGTGCTGACCGGATACAACGGCCCCGGTGCCACTGTCTTGCCCAGCTGTTCGGCCACCATAGCCAGATCGGCGACGCCGTCCCCCGACACGCTGCCCCCACCCAGTTCCTCCGGTACGAGCAAACCGGTCCACCCGAGCTCCGCGGCCCGCTGCCACCATGCCGGTTCGAAAGAGGAACCCGTGGCGTGCAGGTCCCGGACATACCGCAGCGACGCCTCTTTCTGCAGAAACGCCTGGGTCGTCGAGGTAAAGAGTATCTTTTCGGGAGAGTCGACAGCGGTCATGATGCTGGACGGACGGTCCTCGACCTTTTTGCGCGACAGCGCAGGAAGTCGGGGAAATTGATTGGGTGGCTGATCATCCGCCTGATCGGTCCTCGTCGGAGTTCGCTGGCGACTCCGATGGTAGCAATAGGCAATACAGTAAGAGATACCGGAGTTCAGTCGATAATGATGCTGACAGGCTGTCACCACGATGGCTGAGGACAACGAACCATCGGCGGAAGCGCAAGCCGACGCGATGTCGATGCTCGAAGAGGTCGAGGCCGAAGTCGCCGAAGCTGAGGCACTGGCGGCAGCGGCGCGCGCCCGTAAGCGCGCGGCCCGGTTGCGGCGTGAAACGGTTCGCGAACCGGACTCCGCCGAAGCCCATTCCTACTCGGTCGCTCAAGCCGCGGCGGACTCGGACGAAACAGAGGTCGTCGAGACGCTCGACTATCCGGTCGACACCGACGACGCCCACGACGCGGCCGCAGAACCCGAGCCCAAGCCGGTGGCGGCGCCCGGTCGCAGGCGGCTGGCGGCCCTGCCCTTGCTCGCCAAGTTGGCTGCGGTGGTCCTCATCCTCGCCTTCACTGGACTCAGCGTGTTCATGGTGTTGCACCACAACGAGGCCAAGCAGCGTCAGCAGCGCACCGCTGCATTCGTCGCCGGGGCGCGTACCGGCGTCATCAACATGACCTCTCTCGACTACAACAAGGCCAAGGAAGACGTCCAGCGCGTCATCGACAGCTCCACCGGCGAATTCAGAGATGACTTCCAGCGGCGGGCAACCGATTTCACGAAGGTGGTGCAGCAGTCCAAGGTTGTCACCGAAGGCACGGTGAACGCCGCGGCCCTCGAATCCATGGACGAGCACTCCGCTTTAGTCTTGGTGTCGGCGACATCACGCGTCACCAATTCCACAGGCGCCAAAGACGAACCGCGGGTCTGGCGGCTCAGAGTCACTGTGACCGAAGACGGCGGACAGTACAAGATGTCGAAAGTCGAGTTCGTGCCGTGACGGACGATCTGCACGAATACGCTGAAATCGACTCTGTTACAAAAGAAGTCGATGAAACCAAGGCCCCGAAGAAACGAGTTCGAGTAAACGTGCGGGGCGCTTTGCGCCGCGTGCGGATCGTTCCCGTGCTGCTGATTGCGCTCACCGCGATATCCGGGGGGGTGACGGTGTGGCTGTATTTCAAGCAGTACCAACCCGACCAGCAAACCGATACCAGCGTCGCCCAGGCTGCGGTCGCCGCGGCGTCTGACGGTACAGTCGCTCTGCTGTCCTACGGACCCGACACCCTCGATAAGGACTTCGCCGCCGCCCGCTCACATCTCACCGGAGACTTCCTGTCGTACTACGACCAGTTGTCTCAGCAGACGGTGGGCCCCGCGGCCAAGCAGAAATCTCTGAAAACCACCGCGCGTGTGGTTCGCGCCGCGGTTTCGGACCTGCGCCCCAATTCGGCCGTCGTCCTGGTCTTCGTCGATCAGACCACTACGACCAAGGACAGTCCCGAGCCGACGATGGCGGCCAGCAGCGTGCTGGTGCGGATGGCCGACATCAACGGAAAGTGGCTGATCACCAAATTCGATCCGGTCTAAGTCACAACCCGCTACATGGCGAACGCGCGGCGCAGCGACTGCGCGTGCAGCGCTCGGTTCTCTTAATCGAGTGAGTCACCGATGGCCGGTTGTTCGCCGGGAAGGGCCGTGACTGTCGTCGGCAACCCGTACAGTGCCATCGCGTTGCCCCGCATGATCCGCTCCCGCTGGTCGCGGGAGAACCTCTTGATCGCATACGTCGGAGCGTCGTAACTCCAGTGCGGATAGTCCGTGGAGAACATGAGATTGTCGCCGAGGTCCATCATCTCGAGGTACTCGCGGAACTGTACGGTGTCGACGTCTTCGAGTGGTTGCGTGGTGAACCGGACGTGTTCTCGCACATACTCCGACGGGCGGCGACGCACCTGCGGCAGATCGCCACGGCGAGCCTCCCAGATCCGGTCCATCCGCGACATCACCGGCATTGCCCAGGTGAAGCCACCCTCGATGAACACCACGCGCAGGTCCGGGTGCCGGTCGAAGGCGCCGTCGAAAACCAGGCTCATCAGATGCGACACGTACAGCAGCGGCCAGGACGCGAAGAAGTCGTGCCAGTGCGCGGGGTTTCCGACGGGATAGATCGGGATCAGTTCGAACGGCGTCTGCCCCATCAGGTGAGTGGCCACCGGCAGCCCGTTGCGCGACGCGGCCTCGTAGAGGGGATCGAAATGCGGGTTTCCGAACGGGATTCCACGAGTCTGCGGTGTCATCAACACTTGGGCCATGTACGGATGCCCCGCCCACCGTTCCACCTCGCGCGCCGCTTGCCCGGGCGTCTGCGCGCTGACGCTGATCGACCCGCGCCAGCGGCCGTGCGCGTTGTATTTGTCCAGCCATATGTCGGCCAGCCAGTCGTTGTAGGTCGCCTTCAGCACGTGCTCGGCCTGCGGCAGCTGGGCATCACACATCGGCTCCAGTGACGCGATGCTCACCCCGGCGTCGACCAGCAATTGCTTTGCGGCAAAGTCCGGGTCGCTGCCGGCAACGCCCCCGCCGGGCGGCGCGGCATCTAGCCGCAGCGACATCGTCTTGTAGGAGTCCGGGGTGTCGTAGAAATGCGGCACCGGGCTGACCGCATTTCCGGTCGGCCAGATCTTGTCCACCCATTCGGCGGGCGCGTAGGACTTGAGCACGTCGATCGAGACCGGCAGCGGGTGGACGTCGGTGTCTACGATCGCCACCGCTATTTCTTGTCGGCCCGTCTGCCGTGCGAGCGGTTCGGTCGTGGTCATGTCAGGCTCCTCGCGGTCAATCCGTAAAGTTCACTAGCGTTGCGCCACAGCACTTTCTCGCGTTGCGCGGAGTCAAGGCCGGCGGCCGCCAGATCCGCGGCCGACGTCGACCAATGCGGGTAGCCCGAGCCGAACATCAACAGTTCGGCCTTGCCGCTGAACTCCATCCAGCGCGCCATCTTGTCGGTCTGCAGCGGACCGTCGAACGCCGACGAGCAGAACCGGACATGGCCGGGCAGGTATTCGCTGGGATACCGGTCGACCCACGGGGTCTGGTCCCGCATCGACAACCAGAAGGTGTCCAGCCGCCACATCAGCGGGGTCAGGATGTCGTAGCCGCCGTCGGCGAACACGAATTTCAGGCCGGGGTGGCGGCCGAAAACGCCCTCGACGATCAGCGTGGCCAGGTGCACGAAGTAGTTCAGGGGCATAAAGGCCGCGTAGCCCGGGTACGTGTGCGCGTGCCCGGCGAACGTGGGTGCGTGGTCGACGCCGTTGCCGCCGTTGATATGCACCGCAACCGGCAGCCCATGAGCCGCGGCCGCCTCCCAGATGGGCTCGAACATCGGCTTGCCATAGGGCTCGCGCGATTGCATCGGCACACCCACCTGCACCAACTTGGGGTGATCCGCTAGGCGTTCGATCTCGCCGACCGCCCCCTTCGGGTCTTCGGGGTTGACCCGGATGGTGCCGAGAAAACGGTTGCCGGCATCGGGTTCCAGCCATCGGTCCAGCAGCCAGTCGTTGACCGCCGCGCAGATTCGGCTGTTGAGCAAATAGTCGGCGATGTTGCCGCGGGTCAGCGGGTTGAGGATGGCGTACTCGACGCCCGTCCCGTCGAACAGATGGCGACCGACCGTTTCGGGGTCCGATCCCGGGTAGTGCTCGCCGTAGAGATCCTGCCGGTAATCGCCGCCGGGAGCCTGGTACCACTGCTGTTCCACGTCCGGGATCGAGCGCAACTGGTGGGCTTCCGGGAGATAGCGCCGTATCTCGGCGTTGTAGCGGAAATGCGGCTGCACGTTGGTGTCGATAATCATGCGGTCAGATACACCTCCCCGCCGTTGACGTCGACCTGGTAGGTACGCACCCGTCGTTGCGGATCGGCGACGTTTTGGCCCGTGGTGACGTCGAATTCCCAGTTATGCCAAGGGCATCGCACAATCTGTCCGTCATGCACGCGGCGCAGGCCGCCGGGCTCACTGGGGTCGGGCTCGTTGGTGCCGCCAATCAGACCCAGGCATAGCGGGGCGCCCTCGTGCGAGCAGTAGTTGGCGATCGCGTACAGCGCGCCGCGCACGTTGTACACGCCCACGCCGAACTTCCCGACGTCGACCAGCTTCATTCGGCCAGGCGGCAACTCGTCGAGTGTGCAGACGAATCGGCGTTTCAGCACCTTGAGACTCACGGCCTCCTTACGAGCGCTCGGATCCATACTGTGCCCGTTACGGTAACGTCCACAACCCAGTTGGGCTTCGTTGCTATTTATATTATGATAGCGACAATCCCAGTTAGTGGCCCGTGCCCGAAGGAGCGGCAATGACGCTGCGCGCCGAAAGCCCCCATCTCGGGGACCAGCCGGTCACCCTCGACACCACCGGCGAGACCAGCCCCTACCCCTTCTTCGAATACATGCGACGTACCGATCCGGTCTGGCATGGCTCGCTCATGGACGCCGAACAACTGCCGGAGGAACTGCGGCCGAGCGACGAGTGGGTGTTGTTCGGGTACGACGGCGTGTTCCAGGGCTTCCGGGACGACCGCGTCTTCACGTCCGCCGCCTACGACAACACGATCGGATTGGTCATGGGCCACACCATCCTCGCGATGGGCGGCAAGGAACACCACGACCATCGCAGCTTGGTGGCCAAGGCCTTCCGGGCCACCGCGCTGGAACGCTGGGAGCCATCGGTCATCGGGCCGGTCTGCGATCAGCTGATCGACGAAATCAAGAACGACGGGCACGCCGACCTGGTGAAGGCGCTGACGTTCGAGTTTCCGACCCGGATCATCTCCGAACTGCTCGGCCTGCCCCGCGAGGATCTCGACATGTTCCGCCGGCTGTCCCTCGACCTCATCTCGATCCCGACCGACATCATGGCGGGGCTGACCGCGGCGACCGAGTTGCACGGCTACTTCCTCGATCAGGTCGAGCAGCGGCGCCGCAAACTCACCAACGACATCATCGGCGACCTGGTTGCCGCCGAGATCGACGGTGCCAAGCTCACCGATGAGGCCATCATCGCGTTCTTGCGGCTGCTGCTGCCCGCGGGCCTGGAGACCACGTACCGGTCTTCGGGCAACCTGCTCTACCTGTTGCTGACCCATCCCGAACAGTTGGCGATGGTTCAGCAGGACCGGTCGTTGATAGCGACCGCCATCGAGGAGGGCCTGCGGGTGGAGACCCCGCTGACGATGGTCATGCGGACCACCACCGCGGAAGTCGAGTTGGGCGGCAAGACGATCCCGGCCGGCGCGCAGGTCGACATGTGCATGGGTTCTGCCAACCGCGACGAAAGCCGTTGGCCCGACGCCAACACGTTCGACATCCATCGGCCGCGGCACGCCCACATCGCCTTCGCCGGCGGCATCCACATGTGCCTGGGGATGCACCTGGCCCGGCTGGAAACGCGGGTGATGTTGAACAGCCTGTTCGACCGCCTGGAACAGCTGGCGTTCGTACCCGACGATGGAACCGGCGAGGAGTCCAAGATCGTCGGGGTCACCTTCCGGTCGCCCAACAAGCTCCCCGTCACGTTCACCCCGGCCGCATGAGAAGCTCCATGAAAAGCCGCGCGGCGATCCTGTATGACGTCGGCGGGCCATGGTCGGTCGAGGAATTCGAGCTGGACCCACCCCGCGCCGGCGAGGTCCTGGTCGAGATGGCCGCGGCCGGCCTGTGCCACTCCGACGACCACATCCTCAAAGGCGACATGTCCGCGCCCAACGAGGTGCTGCGCGCGCTCGGGCGCCCGGCCATGTTCCCGATGATCGGCGGCCACGAGGGTTCTGGCGTCGTTCGCGAAGTCGGCGACGGCGTCACCGAATTCGAACCGGGCGACCACGTGGTGATGTCGTTCGTCGCCGTATGTGGCCAATGTCGTTGGTGTGCAACAGGTATGGAATATATCTGCGATGCGGGCATCGGCACCATGGCGCCGGGGATGCCGACCGACGGCACCTTTCGCCATCACACCGCCGACGGTCAGGACCTCGGCCATCTGGCGAAGGTCGGCGCGTTTGCCAAGCACACTGTGGTGTCGACGAAGTCAGTGGTGAAGATCGAGCCGCGGCTGCCGCTGGTGCCGAGCGCGCTGCTGTCGTGTGCCATCCCGACGGGTTTCGGCTCGGTGGATAACCGCTCCAACATGCGGCCGGGTGACACCGTCGTCGTGATGGGCGTCGGCGGCATCGGCACGGGTGCGCTCCAGGGCGCCCGGATCAACGGTGCCGCGCAGATCGTCGCCGTGGATCCGGTTGAGTTCAAACGGAAATCGGCCCTGCAGTTCGGCGCTACCCACAGCGCGGCGACGGCAGCCGAGGCACTAGACCTGGTGCGCGACCTGACCTACGGCGTGATGGCCGACGCTGTCGTGGTCTCCCCGTCCCTGATCACCGCCGACGACGTGCGCGACGCGGTGAGACTCACCCGCAAGGGTGGGACGTGCGTGCTCACCGGGATGACCTCGCAACTGACCGGGTCAGTCAACATCGAATTGCAGGACTTCATCCTCATGAACAAGACGTTGGCGGGCACCATATTCGGCTCGTGCAACCCGAAGGCCGACATCTCCCGGCTGGCCAGGCTTTACCAGACCGGGCAGCTCCAGCTCGACGAGATGATCACCAGGCGCTATCGCCTGGATGATGTCAACGAAGCCTACCGCGACTTGCTTGACGGCGAAATCGTCAGGGGCGTCATCGATTTCGGGATCGGCTGAGGGCTGAGGGCTGAGGGCTGAGGGCTGAGGGCTGAGGCCGGGGACCCCCTATTGCGCCGAGTGTGAATCTGACGACGCGACACGCCGGTCGAGCGTCGTGCAATTCACAGTCGGCGCGTAGGGCGCCGGCGCGTAGGGCGTCGGCGCGTAGGGCGTCGGCGCGTCGGGCGCCAGCGCGTAGGGCGTCGGCGCGTAGGGCGCCGGTCACGAGTTGAGCCTGGCCAGGGTGCGCTCCCACAATTCACGCGCAAGGACCGGGTCGTTGACCACCCGATGGGCTTTGGCGATCTTGTGCCGTGAGTAGTATTCGCCGGACGTCCAGTCGGTGCCGGGCTTACTGGAGGCCAGCCAGATCAGCTGTTCGGCTCCCTGCTCGACGCTGGCGGTGAGTCGGTTGATGACCCGCACACGGTGCTGCATGAAATGGAGAAGCCGCGATCCTGAGGCGTCGCCAAAGTTGGAATTGACATAGCCCGGGTGGAATGTCACGGCGGACAGTCCACTGGGCTGGTATCGCCGATGTAATTCCTTGGTGAACAGGATGATTGCAAGTTTCGTGAAAGCGTAGGCGATACTCGGCCGATGTCGGGCCGTGTCGTCCAGGTCGGTGATGCGGACCCTGGGCAGCAGCCGCTGTGACGAGCTGGTGGTGTTCACCACGGTCGCGCGGGACTCGACGAGCACGTCGAGCAACTGGCTGGTGAGCAGGAACGGAGCCAGGTAGTTGACCTGATACGTCTTCTCCAGGCCGTCCGCCGTGATCTCGAGCTCGGTGGACATGCCGCCGGCATTGTTAGCCAACACGTCGATGCGCGGGTATTCCGAACGAATCTTGTCCGCGAGCGCTCGCACCTGCGACAAATCGGCGAAGTCGGCCACGAAATAGTCCGCAGCCAGTTCCCCGGCGACCGCGGTGGTCTTGCTTTGCGAGCGCCCCACCACCACGACGTTGTCACCGCTGCGCCGCAACCGGCGCGCGGCCGCCGCGCCGATGCCATCACTGGCACCGGTAATGACAATCGTCCTTGACGTCACGGAAGCGATCTTAACGACCTTCAGCCGAATGAGTAACGCACAGGTAGGTGTTTGAGCCCCCCGACGAACGTCGTCGCCGTGTACTCCGGATCACCTGTCAGCTCAACCGATTTCAACCGGGGCAACAGCTCGGTGAAGAAGCTGTTGACTTCCATCCGGGCCAACGCCGCGCCCATGCAGAAGTGCACACCGTAGCCGAAGGCGACGTGCTTGTTGGGCTCGCGCCCGACGTCGAAGCGGAACGGGTCGTCGAACACGTCCTCGTCGCGGTTGGCCGACACGTAGGACAACAACACGGATTCGCCCGCGGCGATACGTGTTCCACGCACCGTGGCGTCCTCGGCGGCGGTCCGCATGAATTGCTTGACGGGAGTAACCCAGCGGATCATCTCCTCGGTCGCCTGCGGCATCAGGCTGAGGTCGCTGCGCAGACGGGCCAACTGGTCCGTGTTCTCTGCCAAGGCCTGCAACCCGCCGGAGATGGTGGCGCTGGTGGTGTCATGACCGGCGGTGGCCACGATCAGGTAGTAGGACACGGTGTCGACGTCCGACAGCGGCTCGCCGTCGACGCGGGCGTTGGCGATCGCCGATGCCAGGTCCTGGGTCGGATGCTCGCGGCGCGCGGCGGTCACCGCGTTGAAATACTCGAACATGTCGAGTAACGCGGGTAATTGTTCATCGGTTGTGGTGCCACGCTTGAACTCGCTGTCGTCGCTACCGAACAGCTCCTGGGTCAGCTTGAGCATGCGCGGAAAGTCTTCCTCCGGCACGCCCAGCAGCGACATGATCACGTAGAGCGGGTAATTCACCGCGACCTGCTGGACGAAGTCGCATTCGGGACCCACGGCCATCATCTTGTCGACGTAGACCTTGGCGAGTTCGTCGACGCGAACCTTGAGCGCCCGCATCGCCTTGGGCCGAAACCAGTCCGCACCGATCGCGCGCACCACCCGGTGTTCCGGGTCGTCGAGGTGGATCAGCGTGCGCACACCCATCGCCGCCGCCTGCTCGTCGCCCTCGGCGCTGGTCAGCACCGGGCGGGGCCAGTTGGTGAACAGGACGTTGTTGCGCTCGATGTCCATCACGTCGGCGTACTTGGTGATGGCCCAGAACGGCCGGTAGTCGGGCACATCGACCCACGACACCGGAGCGTTGGCCCGCAGGTGCGTCAGCGCCGCATGCAGCCGCTGCTCGTCGGTGTACGCCAGCGGATCTGCCAATAACCTGGCGGCCTTGTCAGTCGTCGGTGCGCTCACTGGCGAAACTCCTTCAGTGCGTTGGCAATACAGGATTGGGAGGCGGTGTAGAAGATCGGCAGCACTCGGTCGACCACGCCCGCACAACGATTCCGCAGCGCGGTGCCGACTTCGTGGGCCGGGCCGACTACGGCGAAGGCGTTCAGGATCTCGTCGTCGATGAGTGTCCCCATGGTGTCCCACTCGCCTTCCAGGGAGAGGCGGTGCAGCTCGGTCTGCAGGTCGGCCCAGCCGTGCAGATCGAGAACCTTGCGGTAGGCCGGTGTGGATCCGTAGAACGCGATCTGCTTGCGCGCGGCCGTGACGGCGGTCGCTAGTTCGGCGTCCGTCTCGCCGGTTGCCACCATGACCTCCGCCGAGACCTGAAAGTCGCTGCGCTCGCGTCCGGAGCGTTGCATGCCGCGCAGCAACGCCGGCATCGTCACCTCGGTCAGGTACCGCTTCGAGACGAGCGGATGGCCGAGGTGGCCGTCGGCGATCTCGCCGCACATCTCGGTCATCGCGTCGCCCACGGCGGCGATGAAAACCTTTGGCGCCGGATACGGCATCGGCTCGGGCGTGAACATCGGCGTCATGATCTTGTGCGTGTAGAACTCGCCCTCGAACCGGAGCTTGCTGCCGTCTTTCCAGGCCGCCCAGATCGCGTGCAACGCCGAGACGAATTCGCGCATGCGACGGGCCGGATGGCTCCACGGCATACTGAATCGCTTCTCGATGTGCGGCTGGATCTGCGTGCCCAGGCCCAGGATGAACCGGCCCTGCGAATAGGTCTGCAGATCCCAGCCGATGTTGGCGACGATCATCGGGTTGCGCGCGAAGGCCACCGCGATGTTGGTGCCGAGCTCGAGTCGCGACGTGTGCTCGGCGGCCAGCAGCAGGGGCAGGAACGGGTCGTGGCTGGTTTCCGGCGTCCATCCGCCGTCGTAGCCGGTCTGCTCCAAAGCGGAGGCGCGTTCGGCCGCCCGCACGAGTTGATTGGGGATGCCTCCGTCGAGCTTGAGAGCCCTCCCTGGCGACATAAGGGAAAAGTTACAGTAAGCGATTCGGTAGGGTCAACGTCACGAGCGTGGCTTGCCGACGCGTGCGTTGTCCCAGGTCAGAATTTTGCCCTCCGGCACGAACCGCAGGAACACCTGCTTGGCGTAGTAGTTCTGGGTGGCCGCGGGCAGGCCGGCAAGCGCTGGCCGGAACGCGGCGTATTTGGCGTTGACCGCCGCTTCGATGCGGTTTTCGGCCGCTTCATCGGTGACGATCTCGACGCGCCCGGTCAGATGCACGGCGCGCAGGTCAACCCAGCGTTGCCCCGATTCGACGAGGAACGACGCCCGCGGGTCGTGCCGGACCCGCGCGATCTTCTTGGTACCCGCGGGGGTCATCATCGCGACCGTGCGATCCTCGGCCACAAACCAGACCGGCAACGCGATCGGTGTGCCGTCGCGGCGCAGCGTCGTCAGAATCCCGGTGTGCGCGGACGCGATCACGTCCCACGCCTCGTCCGCCGTCAACCGGATCATGTCGCTCCCATTTCGCAGACGCTACAGTAAGCAATTCAGTAAGTATTGATTATCCTGCACCAGGTGAGGAATCCCATGGCCAAACCCCCGGATTGGGCGGAGACGCTCGAAGACCTCGACCAGCGGCGCCGGCACGCGCGCGGCATGGGCGGTGCGGACCGGCTCGACAAGCACCGGGGCAAGGGCAAACTCGACGCCCGCGCGCGCCTCGAGCGTCTCCTGGACCCGGGCACATTTCGCGAACTCGGAACGCTGGTCGGCGGCGAGGTCGCGGCTGACGCAATCATCACCGGCTCGGGCCTCATCAACGGCGTGCCCGTGCTGGTCGGCGCCGAGGACTTTACGACGATGGCCGGCAGCATCGGGCCGGGCGGCAACTCCAAGCGCTACCGCATCGCCGAACTGGCACTGCGCGACAGGGTTCCGCTGGTGATGCTGCTCGAAGGCGCGGGCTTTCGTCCGACCGGCGGCCATTACGGGCGCTCCCCAACGGACCTGCTTGCCCAGACGCAGTGTTCGGGGCGGGTGCCCACCGTCGGCGCGGTACTCGGACCGTCGGCCGGACACGGTGCCCTCGTTGCCCCCGTGTGCGACTTCAGGATCATGAGCCGGCAGGGCGCGATCTTCACCGCCGGGCCACCCGTCGTCAAAGAGTCCACCGGTGAGGACATCTCGAAGGAGGATCTGGGCGGACCGGACGTTGCGGCGTTCAGCGGGGTGATCCACAACGTCGCCGAGGACGACGAAGCCGTGCTCGACGACATTCGTCGCTATCTGTCGTACTTTCCGCCGAGCGCATGGTCGTACCCGCCGGTGCTGCCGGAGGACGACACGACCGCGCCGAGACCGACGCCGGAATTGCTTGGGATCGTCTCCCGAGACAACCGCCGCGTGTACGACATGCGCGCGGTGCTCGACGTGGTCTTCGACCGCCCCGACTGGTTCGAGGTGCAACCGCAGTGCGGCAAGGCGATGATCTGCGCCCTGGCCCATCTCGGTGGCCACCCCGTCGCGGTCGTCGCCAATCAGCCGCAGGTGTTGGCCGGGTCCATCGACGCCGCCGCCGCCGACAAGGCAGCGCACTTCATCATGGTGGCCGATTCCTTTCACCTGCCGATCGTGTTCCTGGCCGACAACCCCGGCATGCTGCCGGGCAGCCGGTCGGAGCGTGAGGGTGTATTACGCAGTGGGGCAAGGATGTTCGCCGCCCAGACGGCCGCCACTACGATCAAGCTGCATGTGACGCTGCGCAAAGCGTACGGCTTTGGCTCCATGGTCATGTCGTTGCTCAGCTTCGATCACCAGACGGCCACCTTCGCCTACCCGGGCGCCACGATGGGCGCCATGAGCGCAGCCGCCCTCAGTCGCGCATCGCACGCGGGCGATGACCTGTCCAGCAAGCTGCGCAACGCCGAGCTGCAAGCGTCGTACCGGTCGGCCGAGGGCATGGGATTCGACGAGCTCATCGACCCCCGCGAGACGCGGGATGCGCTGTTGGCCGCCCTGCGCAGGGGTGTCTACAGTCGGCAGGCCGCCGCGGAGCCGGTGACCCGCACCGTCATCCTCCCTTGACCCTCCCCTTTTCCCGGCGAGCGTGCGCGTCTGTACGGTGACACGCCGGCGTGGCTGGCATTTTGCGCACTCGCGGCGGCTACTCGGCCCGATACGCCGCGACGATCGGCTCCAGCTCGTCGGGCGTGGCGCCGTGCATGATCACGGCATCGGCACCGTAGTCGAACTCCTGACGAATGCGATCCACGCACTGCCGGGCCGACCCGGTCGCGGAAGGCTCCAGCCATTGATCGGGAAGCAGCGTCGCGATGTGCTCGATCTGCTCGGGTGTGGCCTTGTGATCGATCCCGCCGGGCACTGATTTCACCACCGAGTCCTCCCGGAACCGTTGCAGCACAGCGGGATCCCAGTTATTCGTCTGCACCAGCAGGTCGCCATAACCCTGCAGATAGGTGGCCAACCGCGCTACGGTCTTCTTCAACCGCAACGGCTCGGGCAGGTGATCACCGACCGTGGCGAAGCACGACCACACCCGCACGTCATCGGGATCGCGGCCCGCCTTCTCCGCGGCGGACTTGACGGTTTTCACGCAGCGCTGCAACGTCTCCGGGGTGAAATAGGTGTGCAGGATGACGTCGTCGAATGCCCGGCCCCCCAACGCCAGTGTGTGGGGTCCGAACGCCACCAACGCCAACCGGATGTCTTCGTTGAAATCCGGGTCGAGAAACAGGATCGGGTACTTGCCCATCGGGCCGTCGTGGTTGAAGATCACCTCGCCGTGCCACAGGCGGCGCATGACCTGAGCCCAGTCTTCCATCTGGGCGGTCGTCACCGCCGGTATGCCGAACGCACCGTATATCGCCGCTATGCCCCGGCCGATACCCAGCGTGAAGCGGCCACCGGACAGGCGGTGCATCGTGGTCGCCCACGATCCGGTGATCAGCGGATGGCGGGTGTTGTGATTCGTTGCGGCAGTGGCGATCTGCATGCGGTTGGTGACCGCGCAGGCGGCCCCGACCAACGACGACGCTTCTTTGACGTTCCACCGTTCGGAGATGAACCCGGTGCCGAAGCCCAATTCTTCGCCGCGCCGGGCCTCGTCCATCAGCGTTGCCGGGCCCTCTCCCCCGGCGCCGGCGAGCAGGTAATACCCCAACTCGTCAAGCGTGCGATCGGTCAATTGGCCACTTCTCCGTCGCTCGTTTCAGACACCACGCTCCGCAGGAATCGCTCCGTGACTCGTTGCACCCGCCGAGAGAAAACGTGTCCGACATGGCCGCCGTCATACCAGTACAGCTGGCCGCCCCAACGCTCCTGCAACGCTTCCGTGGGCTCGCGCATCGCCATCCGGTCGTGCCAGGCCCCTACGATGAGCCGGCGCTGCGGCGGCGGCGCCGGCTCGACCGCCAGCGGATCGATCACCGAGGTCAGCTGCGAGACCACCGGCGATCCGAGCAGTTCCCGGAATTCGTCGCCAGACGCCCCGCCGCGCGTCAGGTGCCGCGCGATCATCGCGTTGAGCCCGAGAATCGGCGTGTACAGGCCAACCGCATCGACCCCCCGCTCTAAATGGGATACCAGCGCGGCCACCGGGGTGCCCATCGAAATCCCTGCCACCACAACCGGAGTGGCGTGCCGCTGCACCCATTGCACAACCGCGCGTACCTCTGATACCGAGCGAATCATGCCCGCGACGTTGCCCAGGGGATCCATGTCGGGATAGGTCGGCCATTCGCGACGCCGGCTGCCGTGGCCGGGCTGCACCGGCATTGCGACATTGAATCCCAGCTTGCCGTGTATCCGACCGATCCCGGACAGCAACAGGTCCGAGGTGCCGCCCTGGCCGGCGCCGTGCACCCACACCAGCCATGGCCGTGGGCCGTCGCGATGCCGGCACAGGTGCACGATCGCCCTGGCCGGGCCGCCGAAACCCTCGGCCGCCAACGTTTTCGGCAACGGGGGATCATGCTCGAACGTCATGCGCTCATACGTCAACCCGGCGATGCGTCCGCGACGTATCGATGTCGGCCGCAACGGTTTTGGATCGGCATGCGCGCCCTCAATGCCCAGCTCCGATAATTCGTCGGCCGCCGCGGTACAGGCACTCAGCGGCCGCACCGCCGCGCTCAGGCCGCCGCTCAGCAGCGTAAAACCGCTCAGCACCAGTTCGTCCAGCATGACCTCGCCGAACTGCCGGACGCCGCGCCGCGAGACCGGGACCCACCCCGTCGATTCGTTGAGGCCGGCCACCGTCCGCGGCAACACGCGGGCCATCTCGCGAGTGACGTCCCGACCACGCGTTGCCCACGACATGTCGCCTCCCTAGGTCAGCTTGAAACCGGTGTAGCCGTCGGCCGCGATTACATCGCAGCGGCGCCGGTATTCGGTGCCGCTTCCGTCATTCCACTCCTTGCCGCACCAACCGAACTGCTGAAATCTATACTGTAACGGATTTAGTATCAACGAGCGCAGGAGGCACCGGCGTGAAAGTTCCGTTCACCTGGAAGGTCACCGGATGGTTCATGATCGGGTGGTCGCTCGAATTTCCCGCGGGCCAAGCCCGTCCGCTGCGGTACTTCGGCGAGGATCTGGTGGCCTACCGTGACGAGTCCGGCGCGCTACATGTGCTGGAAGCGCACTGCAAACACCTGGGCGCGCACATGGGTCATGGAGGCACGGTGGTCGACGACTGCGTCGAGTGCCCGTTTCATGGGTGGCGCTGGGGCCCGGACGGCACCAACCGTTACATCCCGTATCAACCGGACCGGCCCAACCGTGGACTTCGGCTGCGAGTGTTCCCGGTGCTAGAACAGTATGGCTGTGTCTTCGCCTGGCACCATCCGCACGGCAAGGACGCGCAGTGGGACATGCCGGATATCTTCACCTCGTTCCCGCAGTTCGACACCGACCCCGCCGCCTACTACCGGCCGTATCCGGAGTTTTCCCGGTTCGCCGGCGCAGAGCCCGTCCACCCGCAGATCGTGGCGGAAAACGGCCCGGACAGCGCGCATTTCCGGTATGTGCATCGGGCCACGGTGACGCCCAAGATGCTGGACTGGAAGATCGTCGACCAGGAGTGGCGCTTCCTTACCGGGTGGCCGGATGCCGGCAGCGACGATCCCGACAAGATGGCGCTGCGCATCCACAGTCACATGTTCGGCCTCGGCGGCGCGATCAGCGCATTCGAAGGAGTGCAGAACCACCGGCTGATCTTCGCCTGCACGCCCGTCGATGACGAGACCTCCAACATGTTCTATTCGATCTGGTGGCCGCGCGTCCCTGGCGACACCTCCGACGTGCCACCCGACAAGGTGCGCGAGCGCGTGGAGAAGCAGCTCCTGGTCACCGTGTGGGACGACCTGAACATCTGGCGGTATCAGAACTACGTCGAGCATCCCGCGCTATCCCGCGAGGACGCGAAACCTTATATGGCGCTTCGTAAGTGGGCAACGCAGTTCTACGACGTCCCGCCGACCGAGGTGGTGACCGCGTCGGCATGACAGCCAAACTGGGCGGCTTGGTGGACCCGGCCGCGCCCGGCACGCCCTGCGCTACGCTGCTGCCCGAGCTAGGGCCCGAGCCAACGGATTTGGTGCTGCGATGATCGCCCACACGCTGCCACTTCTGGCAACTATCACCACGACCGACGACCTGCTCCCGGCCTGGGGCCAGCTGGGTGAGGGGACCCTGTGACCGACACCGCCGACACCGCGCGCGAAGCCCGTGGCGGTTTCCCAGAAGTCATACCGGTCGACGACGCGCCGCCCGGGCTGGGCAGATTGGTAGCCGCGATGCACCGCTTGCAGGACCTGACCGTCTCCACCAACCCGGGCGCTGCGGTATTGACCGCGGCAGCCGAGCATGTCGAGAAGGCGTGCGCGTTGCTGGATGACCACCAGGTTCCGGCGAGTGAGGTGGTAGCGGGACGAGTCCTCAGCCTGCCGGGGCTGGGCCATCCCCTGCTGCCGCCGTGGACCGTCGCCGACTCCGGGCCTGACGGTGTGGCCATGCAGGGACACTTCACCCAATCCCACGTGGGCGGAAACCGGGCAGTGCACGGCGGGATGATTCCCCTGCTCTACGACTGGCTGTTCGGGATGGTGGTCACCTCCGCCGGGATCCGGCCCACTCGCACCGCGTATCTGCACGTCGACTACCGCAAGATCACCCCGATCGAGGAACCGTTGACCGCCCACGGCCGCATTTCAGACGTCGACGGCAGGAAGGTCTTCATCACCGCTACCATGACGGCGGCTGATGGCGCGCTGTTGAGTGAGGCCACCGGCCTGATGGTCCGCTTGCTACCCCACCAACCGTGACGGCGCGAGCAGACGCAAATTCGCACTGAAGAGGCTCGTGGCCGCGATTTTGTGTCTGCTCGACGGGAAGGAATTGACCTTGTCCACAACGGAATTCACGGTCCCCGCAGTCGCGCAGGCTGTCGCGGCTGCGATCGGCGACAGGGAATTCATCATCCAGGGTGACCGGCGCTACACCTACGCCCAGATCGTCGAGCGATCGAACCGCCTCGCCGCCTATCTGCACTCGCGCGGGCTGGGTTGCCACATCGAACGTTCCGCCCTGCCCGGCCACGAAGCCGGCCAGGATCTGCTCGGCGTCTATGCCTACAACGGAAACGAGTTCGTCGAAACGCTGCTCGGCTCCTTCGCCGCGCGGGTCGCGCCATTCAACGTCAACTTCCGCTACGTCAAGAACGAACTGCACTATCTACTCGCCGATTCAGGAGCGACCGCGCTGGTCTACCACGCCGCGTTCGCGCCCCGGGTGGCCGAGGTGCTGCCCGACCTCCCCCAGCTGCGTGTCCTGATTCAGATCGCCGACGACTCGGGTAACGAATTGTTGTACGGTGCAGTCGATTACGAGAGTGCCCTGGCCACGGCTCCAGCCGAACCACCGCCGGTCAAGCACTCTCCCGACGACTTGTACGTGCTCTACACCGGCGGCACGACGGGAATGCCGAAGGGTGTGCTGTGGCGCCAGCATGACATCTTCATGACGTCCTTTGGCGGGCGCGATCTCTACACCGGCGAGCCCGTCGGTTCCATCGACGAGATCGCGACGCGGGTCACCGCCGGCCCGGGCACCAAGTTGATGGTGTTGCCGCCACTCATCCACGGCGCCGCCCAGTGGGCCGTGATGACCGGGATGAGCACCGGGCAGACCATCGTCTTCCCTTCCGTGGTTGATCACTTGGACGCCGACGACGTCGTGCGCACCATCGAGCGCGAGCGGGTTCTGGCGGTGACGGTGGTCGGCGACGCGATGGCGCGGCCCCTGATCACCGCCATCGAGCAGGGAACAGCCGACGTGTCGTCGCTGGCGGTGGTCGCCAATGGCGGCGCCCCGTTGACCCCGTTCGTCAAGCAGCGCGTGATCGAGGTCCTGCCCGGCGCCGTCGTCGCCGACGGAGTGGGCTCCTCGGAGACTGGCGCGCAGATGCACCACCTGTCGACGTCAGCGGGGGTGTCAACCGGGACGTTCAACGCCGGACCGGACACCTTCGTCGCCGCCGAGGACCTGACCACCATATTGCCGCCGGGGCACGACGGCCTCGGCTGGCTGGTGCAACGCGGCTACGTGCCGCTCGGATACAAGGGCGACGCGGCCAAGACCGCCAAGACATTCCCGGTCATCGACGGCGTGCGGTACGCGGTGCCCGGCGACCGGGCACGCCACCGCGACGACGGCTGCATCGAGTTGCTCGGGCGCGACTCGGTGACCATCAACTCCGGCGGCGAAAAGGTTTTCGCCGAGGAGGTCGAAAGCGCGCTGGCATCACACCCTGCGGTGGTCGACGTGGTAGTTGCCGGACGGCCGAGCGAGCGGTGGGGCCAGGAGGTCGTCGCCATCGTCGCGCTCGCCGAGGGCGCCAGCGCCGACGCCGACGAGTTGGTCGCACATGCCGCAAAGTCGTTGGCGCGCTACAAACTTCCCAAAGCTGTCGTGTTCCGTCCGCTCATCGAGCGCAGCCCGTCGGGTAAGGCCGACTACCGGTGGGCGCGCGAGCAGGCCGAGACCGGCTAACTTCCCTGAGTCCGGTTCTCGGAACGAACCTGCCCCAAAGCCACGAGAGAAGCAGATCCGCAGATCACGGCCTGCGCCAGCCCGTGCCACCAACCGCGAGCCCAGTCGGGGGACCCGATCTACAGCTTTCCTGTCCGCATATCTTCGCCGATCTTTAGGATTCGTGAAGCTGTGCAGGTTCGTGGGCTGGACCGATACGGACGTTGGGTTCGGCAGCAAGCGGTGTCGATTGCCGGTTCGCTGTTGCGTGTACCGCAATGCCGCCGAGGTGATGACGACCATTCGCGACCTGGGGGAGCGCGGAATCGTCTTGCGTTCGCTGCGCGAAGGCATCGACACATCGAACGCTTCGGGTCGCATGGTCGCTGGCGTTCTCGCAAGTCTCGCTGAGCTTGAGCTAGAACTCGGCAAAGAGCGGCGCACCGCAGCGCGGGACGCACGGCGAGCACGCGGACAGTCCATCGGTCGCCCGAAGGCATTGTCCGATGACAAGTCTGCATTGGCTCGTCGTATGCATGACAACGGTGAGTCGGCCACCACCATCGCTGCGGCGCTCGGCGTCAGCCGTGCCACGGTGTATCGGGTGCTGGCGGAGGCGAGCGACGGCGAGTGACCCGCGTGCCCCAGCGGTCAGTTGACTTGGGGCGCAAGCGGGTCGCCTCTCCGTAGCCCTCAGTGGACGTGCTTGTCGAACCACTCAATAGGCAACTCGGGATGGACACCAAAGAAGTTGTAGCCGTCGAATCGCCGGTCGGTGCCCTTGATCCAATACAGGCTCTTTTCCGCGACGGGAATGGCGTCGTAAATGTCTTGGACGTCTTGTGGTCGCGTCATGGTGTCGTCGTGGACCTGGGCGACCAGTGTGGGCACGGTGACGGCCTTGACGTGTTCGAGCGGTGATTGCTCGGAGAGGTGGAATCCGGTCCTTTCGTGGACGGCTTGGTCGAACTTCTCATAGCCGTCGTCCATGCCGATGCCTTTGACGAACTCCTCGACAATGTATTTGCCGGAGACGGGTTGCAGCATGACCATGGCCTGAATCTCTGAGAACTCCTCAGGGTGCTTGGACCAGGCGACGGCGGTGGAGTCCGCGCCGAGGCACACCGACAGCAGTGCTTTTTTCATGCCCTTCGTGTCGGGTCGGTTGGCGGCGTAGCGCAGCGATCCGATGACATCGCGGTATTCGGTGAGACCGATGCCGGCGATTCCCCCGTTGCCTTGGCCGCTCATGCCGTGGTTGCGGATGTCGTAGGCCAGCACGTTGTATCCGGCGTCGTGCAGTGCCTTGTACTCGGGCAGGAAGTTCACTTCGAATCCACCGAGACCGCCGAACTCAGGTAGGTGACCGGGGTAGCCGTAGCGGTTACCAGGCAGAAAGTGGTTGTGAATGATGAGCTTGTCGGAGTCGGCGGAGATGAACCATCCCTCCAGAGGGACGCCATCCAGCGACGGGAACACCACGTCTTCGTACTCCAAACCAACTTCATCGGGGCGTCGGTAGATGGGTGCGCGACGGCCCGCTGTGGTGCCGGTGGTCCATAACTGGACGAAGTTGTCGAATGCTTCCTGGGCCTGGTCTTCGTTGGGCACGGTGATGACCTCACTTTCGGGATAGGACGGCTGTGCCGATACCTCGACGCTACGATCCGGCCCTCGATGTTGGGGAGACGCTGGTTATAGGGGGTACCCGCACTCCCTCCCCATGAGGCGCGGTCTTTCCTACTGTTGGGGCATGGACATCGCGAAGGACATCAGAGAGTTCCTGATGAGCCGCCGAGCGAGAATCACGCCCGAGCAGGCCGGACTAAGCCCCGGCGTGCGACGCAGGGTCCCTGGCTTGCGGCGTGAGGAGGCCGCTCAACTAGCTGGAGTCAGTACCGAGTACTACACGCAGATCGAGCGCGGCAACGTCACCGGCGTCTCTGACGACGTACTGCACGCGGTCAGTAGGGCGCTGCGACTCTCCGAGGACGAAACGGCCCGCTTTTTCGACCTCGTCCGCGCCTTAATTGAAACGCGCACGTCATCACGGACCAAGCGTGGAGCGGTGCAGAAGGTGCCCGACGGGGTTCAGGCGCTCATCGACGGGATGACCACATCACCCGCCATCGTGATGGACGGGAACCTTGACATCCTCGCCGCCAATCCGCTGGGCCGAGCACTGTATGCACCCGTATACGACAGGGTGGTCGGACGGCCCAACTTAGCAAGATTCATCTTCTTCGATTCCACTGCCGCACAGGTGTTCCCAGACTGGACCTCGATGGCAGACGAGGCAGTCGGGCTGCTACAGGCGGAGGCGGTTCGTGCGCCTCACTCGACTGCGATAACTCAAATCGTCGGGGAGCTCGCCACCCAAAGCACTGAGTTCCGCACTCGCTGGGCAGCCCACAATGTCACCGCCCACCGGCATGGGACGAAGCGGTTCAACCATCCTGAGTTCGGCCGCCTAACGTTGACCTACAACGTCTTCGAAGTCACTGCGGCACCGGGGCTGCGGCTCGTCGGATACACGGCAGAACCGAATACGCCCTCCGCGCAGGCTTTGACCATCCTGTCCAGTTGGAGTGTCACCGAGCACGCGGGTGAGAACCCGTCTCCCGCTGGCAAGGAGACTCCAACGGCGGCGACTGAGTAGCGGCATTGCCGGGCGAAGCGCGTGCGCCAGGGGGTGGGCGGTGCCCCTCTAGCCGCCAGCACTGCGCCTCACGCGAGCGCGACAGGCGTTACAACCACGACGTGGCAGTGAGGCGGTCCAGCCTCTTTCAGGGATTCGGGGGCGATGGCGTGCGGAGGCCGTCGAAGACAACGGCGATGGCCTGGCTGGAGGCTTTGGCGTTGTAGCTGTGCATAGTTTGGCATCCGACTATCAGCGTCTTTACCTGCGTGGCATTGACATCGGCTCGGACAGTGCCTGCTTGTTTTGCGGCGCTTAGCAATTCGTTAATGAGGCTGAGGAACGGGTCGCGAACCTCCTTGGTCCTGATCTTGATCTCAGAGTCGGCGACAGCGACCTTGAGTGCGACATCGGCGGCACCCCACTCGAACAATAGTGAGCGCAGAAAAGTGAACAACGCCTCGCCTGGGTCGCCGGTCTGCAGCAGCGCACGCCCTTCTTCGATGACGTGCTTGAGCCGGTCGGTGATGATCGCCCGGACCAGGTCTTCTTTAGACGGAAAATGTCGATAGAGAGTGCCTGGGCCGACGCCAGCACGCCGAGCAATCTCATCGACAGGCACCGACAAGCCTTCGCTTGCAAAGGTTTCGTAGGCAACGTCGAGCACGCGCTGACGATTGCGGGCCGCGTCGGCGCGCAAAGGCCGAGCGGCCTGTGCCATCTTTCACCGCCTAACAGTTGACAAAACGGAGTGCAAACTCCGTATAGTCGGGGTAAGGGCAACCGGAGTCGTTACTCCGATTATTCAGCTTAGCGCAGGTAGCTATCGAGGGGCGGGCAACACAGCTCCCCAGAGCGAGGAGATCGGAAATGTCGAACGGGTCAGCGAACGGTCCTCAGGAGTTGAGGACACCACCAGCGCGTGGCGTCATCGTGATCACCGGCGCGAGTTCGGGCCTCGGCGCGGAAATGGCCCGCCAGTTCGCCGTCCGCGGCTACGACCTGGGCCTCTGTGCCCGGCGCACCGAGCGGCTGGCCGTGCTGGCCGACGAAATCCACAGCAGCACAGGTCGGCTCGTACAAACCTCTTCTCTCGATGTCACTGACGCCGAAGCGGTCAACACGGTGTTTCACCGCTTCGCCGAGAGCTTCGGTTCGATCGACCGTGTTGTCGTTAACGCCGGTATCAGTAAGGGCACTGCGATCGGGACCGGAAACGCTCAAGCCAATTACGACATTATCCACACCAACGTCCTCGGTGCCCTGGCGCAGTGCGAGGCCGCACTGGAGATCTTTCGCAAGCAGGGACACGGGCAGCTAGTGCTGATCTCCTCGATGATCGCACTGCGTGGCTTTCGCGATTTTCGAGCGGTCTACGCCGCGTCTAAGGCCGCTGTCGCCTCGCTCGGCGAAGGACTCCGAAGTGAACGCATTCCCGGCGTGGATGTCACGGTCATCTACCCCGGACTCATCCGCAGTGAGATCAGCGCCCACATGGAGGGCAACAAGATGATGGTCGATACTGCCGACGGTGTCCGCAACATCGTCGCCGCGATCGAGAAGCGCCGGGCGAAGGCTTACGTCCCCACGTGGCCATACGCATTAGTGGCGCTGATACTTCGATTCGCGCCACTGAGCGTCGTACGCAGGCTCCTCTAGTTCAGACGTTCGATGATGGTCGCGTTGGCCATTCCGCCGCCTTCGCACATGGTCTGCAGGCCGTACCGCCCGCCGCCCTGCTCAAGAGCGTTGACGAGCGTGGTCATGATGCGAACACCGCTGGCGCCCAACGGATGTCCGATCGCGATCGCGCCGCCGTTGACATTGGTCCTGGCCAGGTCCGCTCCCGTGTCACGGGCCCAGGCCAGCACGACCGGAGCGAACGCTTCGTTGACTTCGAACAGATCGATGTCGCCCAGGCTCAGGCCGGAGCGTCGCAGCACCTTCTCGGTGGCCGGAATTACGCCGGTCAGCATGTACAGCGGGTCCGAGCCGACGACGGTAGTGGTGTGAATCCGGGCCAGCGGCCGCAGCCCTAACTTCCTGGCCGCCTCTCCGCTCGTGATGAGTAGAGCGGCGCTGCCGTCGGACAGCGGCGACGAGTTGCCCGGCGTGATCTGCCAAGTGATCTGCGGGAAGCGGGCCGCCACCGCCGGGTTGTAGAACGCCGGATTGAGAGCGGCCAGTGTCTCCACGGTGGTCCCGGGCCGGATGATCTCGTCGGCGCTCAGCCCGGCAATCGGGACGAGTTCGTTGTCGAACAAGCCCTCTTTGGTTGCCCGCGCGGCCTTTTCGTGGCTGGCAGCGGAGAACTCGTCGAGTTCGGTGCGAGAAAAGCCCCACCGGGCGGCGATCAGCTCGGCGCTGATGCCCTGCGGCACCAGCCCTTCGGGATACCGGTCCGTCATGCCCTCGCCGAACGGGTTGCTGCCCGGCAGGACCGAGGTGCCCATGGGCACCCGGCTCATCGACTCCACGCCGGCCGCCACCACCACGTCGTAGGCGCCGGAGATGACGCCCTGCGCGGCGAAACTGACGGCCTGTTGGCTGCTGCCGCACTGCCGGTCGACGGTGGTACCGGGAACCGATTCCGGGAACCCGGCACCCAGCGCGGCATTACGCGCAATGTTGACCGCCTGGTCGCCCACCTGTGTCACGGCACCGGCAATCACGTCGTCGATCAGACCCGGGTCCACCCCCGTGCGTTGTACCAGTTCACGCAGGCTGTGAGCGAGGAGATCCGCGGGCAGCACGTCATGCAGGGCGCCACTGGCCTTGCCCTTGCTGACGGGGGTACGCACCGCACCCACGATGACGGCGTCTCGATGTCCCATTGCTCCTCCTTGAGCCCGTAGCTGGGTATGTAAAGCTATATCCAGCTATAACACCTGGATATACTGATAGCAACCCAGACCGGAGGTGATCTGCGTGACAGTCCTACAAGGCCCCCTCAAGGACCGCGATGCGTGGTCGGCGGTCGGTGAGTGCCTGATCGAGAAGACCTTGGCGCTCATCGGCACCAAGTCCGCGATGCTGATCATGCGCGAGGCGTATTACGGCACCACCCGGTTCGACGACTTCGCCCGACGGGTGGGCATCACGAAGGCGGCCGCCTCGGCTCGGCTGTCGGAACTAGTCGACTTGGGTTTGTTGACCAAACGGCCGTATCGCGAGCCCGGGCAGCGCACCCGCGATGAGTACGTGCTGACCGAGTCCGGCCAAGATCTGATGCCGGTGGTCTTCGCGCTGTTTCAGTGGGGGCTGCGCCACATACCGAATCGCAACCCATTGCGGCTCACCCATCTGGGTTGCGGTGCCGACGCGACCGTCGAAATCTGTTGCGATAAAGGGCATGTCGTGCCGCACGACGAGGTGGGCATGCGGCTGGCGAAAGCCAATCCGCGCTAGGCCGTCTGGGCGCGGGCGGCTGCCACCGCACGGAGCGTGGCACACTCCCCCATACGTGCCCCTCCGTCAGCTAGCATCCCTGCATGTCAGCATCACGAGTGCATTCCGGCTCCTACCAAGACCGAAACCACACTGGCGGTCGCACGCTTGACATTTTGCCGCTCCGCACCGACCAGAAACCGGCGTCGGGTTGGGCCCAGATCGCTCCGCGGATTCTGCGTAGCGGACTCAACTTCGTGAAGGTGACCGTAAAGGCCTTAGCGGCAACGACTTCCGAGCGGCTCGCAGTTACCACCAGTTAATCACATGGTTACTCCGGCAGACATCGTGGTGCAGGCCAGCGGAGTCCTCGCGGTCGCTGGGTTGAGCGACATGGTGTGGGGACATGTTTCGGTCCGCGATCCGGACGGGCGAGGCGTGTGGATGAAGGCTGCCGGTTGGGGTTTCGAAGAGATTGACGCCGACAAGGTGGTCCTTGTGGACAGCGCGGGCAATGTACTGCACGGGGAAGGCAAGCGGCATCTGGAATTTCCCATTCACACCGAGATCATGACTGCCCGGACGGACGTTAACAGCGTGGTCCATACACACGCCGCCGCGGTGAACGCTTTCGCTTCGCTCGAGCACGATTTGCATCCGATCTCCCACGATGGCGTGCCGTTCGCCTATCCGCAGATTCCGCGGTTCACTGAGACGGGAGCGCTGATCGCCACGCCCCGCCTCGGGCAATCATTGGCCGCCGCGCTGGGCGACGCAAATGCGATCCTGCTGCCCAATCACGGCGCGGTGACGGTCGGCGCCGACGCCCCCACCGCCGTGATGTTGTCAGTCCTATTGGAAAAAGCGTGTCGCACTGAGCTGTTGGCCGCCAGCGCCGGCGGCCCCGCGCGCTGGTCGGACGCCGACGAGACACGATTCAAACGAGACCAGGTATGGAACCACAGCCAGATCACCGCTGGCTGGCAGTATCTCGTTCGCCGGTGCGGCCGCTAGCGACAGCCGCTCTGTTGGCGTCCAGCTCGGACGATGCAGCTTCCCGGAGGCGCTGGTCGGTCGTCAGATCGACGCGACGTGGCTGGAATACCCAGCTGGCCGCGCCCTTGAGAAATTTCGGTCAGCCGCCGCCATATCGTTAACTGTAAGAATTACAGTATGATCTTGCAGAAAGAGCGCCCAGTCCGCTCGAAGACGCCGGAAACCCTGGAGAATTAGGTGACGAGCCAAGTTCACGACGACGCTGACAGCGACGAGCTAGCTGTCGACCTGCGTGACCCCTACCCCTTCTTCGCCAGGAAGCGGCAGGCGGCCGGAGTGTTCCAGGGAACCGTGATGGACTACGCCAAGACGCCAGAGGCATTCCGGCCCAAGAGCGAGTACTCGGCGATGTCGTTCGACGCGGTCAACACGGTGTTTCGCAACAGCCGGGTGTTCACCTCCAAGCTGTATGACAAGACGATCGGGCTGTTCATGGGTCCGACCATTCTGGCGATGGACGGCAAAGAGCACCGCGATCACCGCAACCTGGTGTCAGCCGCGTTCAAGTCCAAGGCGCTGACCCGCTGGGAACCGGCGATCGTGCGGCCGGTCTGCGACAAGTTGGTCGACGAGTTCATCGAGGCCGGCGAGGCCGACCTGGTCCGGCAATTCACCTTCGAGTTTCCTACGCGCATCATCGCCGAACTGCTCGGGCTGCCGGACGAAGACCTGCCGATGTTCCGCAAGCGGGCTGTCGAGGTGATCAGCTACCACGTCAACTACAAACGTGCTTTCGAAGCGTCCGCGGCGCTGAAAGACTATTTCCTCGAACAGATCGACAAGCGCAAATCCAAGCCCACCGAAGACATTATCGGCGATCTGGTCGCAGCGGAGATCGACGGCGAACGGCTCAGTGAGGAGGCGATCTACTCCTTTCTGCGGCTGCTGCTGCCCGCCGGCCTGGAAACCACCTACCGGTCCTCGGGGAACCTGCTATATCTGCTTCTCACCCACCCGGACCAGTTCGACGCGCTGCAAGCCGACCACTCGCTGATCGCGCAGGCGATCGAGGAAGGCCTGCGCTTCGAGACGCCGCTGACCACCGTGCAGCGGCACACGACCGAGGACACCGAGTTGGAAGGAGTTGCGATTCCGGCGCGCTCGATGGTCGGAGTGTGCATGGGCTCGGCGAACCGCGACGAGAAGCGCTGGAAGCGCGCAGACGAATTCGACATCTTCCGGGACCGACTTCCGCACATCTCCTTCGCCGCCGGTGAGCACACCTGCCTGGGCCTGCACCTGGCGCGCCTGGAGACCAGGGTTGGACTCGAATGCCTGCTGAATCGTCTGACCAACATCAAGTTGGTAACTGACCAGGACCCGCATATCCACGGTCAGCCGTTCCGTTCCCCGACGGCCCTGCCGGTAACGTTCGACGCGAAGTAGTTGCTCTGCGGATGGATTGGGTCTTCACATGGTCAAGGTGATGGCGGGCTTTCGGGTCCTCGAGGTTGCGCAGTTCACGTTCGTGCCGGCGGCGGGAGCCATCCTTGCCGACTGGGGAGCAGACGTCATCAAGGTCGAACACCCGCTGCGCGGTGATACCCAACGCGGTTTCCTCAACATGGGGGGTATCCAAGTCGACCCGAATCGGCATCCGCTGATGGAGCATCCCAACCGGGGCAAGCGCAGCGTCGGGATCGACGTTTCCACCCCGGGCGGCCAGGAGGTGATCTACGAACTGGCCAAGGCCTCGGATGTATTCCTGACCAACTACATGCCCGCACAACGGCAGAAGCACAAGTTCGACGTGGAGCACATCCGCGCGGCGAACCCGAACATCGTGTACGCCCGTGGTTCGGCCTACGGCGACAAAGGACCGGAGCGCGACGTCGGCGGCTACGACGGGACCGTGTTCTGGACCCGCAGCGGGGTGGGCTACGCGTTGACGCCAGAGGAGCTGGGTGCTCCACTGTCGCAAGGGATTCCGGCGTTTGGTGACTCCATTGGCGGCATGTTCATCGCCGGCGGCATCTCTGCCGCACTGCTGCATCGCGAGCGCACCGGCGAAGCCTTGGAGCTGGACGTGTCCCTGCTGAGCACGGCGTGGTGGGCGGCCGGGGCGAGTGTGACGCAAGGCATGGAGGCCGGTGAGGTAATGCGCTCGCCGATGCCGGGCTCGGCTGCGCCGTCGGTCAATCCATTCATGAACAACTTTCAAACCTCCGACGGCGGCACTATCAACCTGTGCATCATCAGCCCGACCGGCTTGATCCGTGACACCTTCGAGCATCTCGGCATCCCCGAGGCGGCGGACGACCCGCGCTTCTCCGAAGTGCTGCCGTTGATCCAAAACGCCGATGCGGCCACCGAACTGATCGCGAAAGCGTTTGTCGCCAAACCTTTTGACTACTGGCGTCAGCACCTGAAAACGATGAAAGGCCAGTGGGCGCCGTTCCAGAGTCTCGTCGACTTGGCCAACGACGAGCAGGCACTTGCCAACGACATGATCGCCGAAGTCGAGGTTGCCAGCGGCGGCGCGCCATTCAAAGTCGTGCGCGGCCCAATCCAGTTCAATCACGAGCCACTGGTGACGACGCGAGCCCCGCAAGCATCGGAGCACACCGAAATCGTGCTAATGGAACTGGGAATGGACTGGGATCGCATCGCCGAACTCAAGGAAGCGGGAGCCATCGCGTGAACGACGTTGCGATCATTGGTGTCGGCCTACACCCGTTCGGTCGTTTCGACGGCAAATCCGCCATGGAGATGGGGGCCGCCGCCATCGGGCTCGCGCTCGCCGACGCGGGCGTGGAATGGAAGGACGTCCAGTTCGCGGTCGGCGGTAGCTGGACGGTGGCCAACCCGGACGCGATCGTCGGCATGGTTGGTCTGACGGGCATCCCGTTCACCGACGTGTTCAACGCGTGCGCGACGGCGGCGAGCGCGACCAAACTGTGCGCCGACAGCATCCGGCTGGGCGACTACGACATCGGCATCGCGGTGGGCATGGACAAGCACCCGCGGGGGGCCTTCACCGAGGACCCCGCGCTGGTCGGGATGCCGAGCTGGTATGCGCAGAACGGTCAGTACCTCACGACCAAGTTCTTCGGCATGAAAGCCAACCGCTACCTGCATGACCATGGCATCTCGACGGCCACCCTGGCCAAGGTCGCCGCCAAGAACTTCCGCAATGGCGCGCTGAACCCCAACGCCTTTCGCCGGAAAGCTATTTCGGAAGAAGACATCCTCAACTCGCCGATACTGAACTACCCGCTGACGCAATACATGTTCTGCACGCCCGACGAGGGAGCCGCCGCCGTCGTCATGTGCCGTGCCGACATCGCGCGGCGTTTCACCGCCAAACCCGTGTACGTCCGCGCGGTGGAAGTCCGGACCCGCCGCTACGGCGCCTACGAGGTGAACACCACCTACGCACCCGTCGAGGAGGACGTGTCACCGACCGTCTATGCCGCCAAAGCGGCCTTCGAACGGGCGGGTGTCGGACCCGACGACGTCGACGTGATCCAACTGCAGGACACCGACGCCGGCGCGGAGCTGATCCACATGGCCGAGGCGGGCTTCTGCGCCGACGGCGACCAAGAGAAGCTGCTTGCCGACGGCGCCACCGAGATCGGCGGGGCGATGCCGGTCAATACCGACGGCGGACTGATCGCCAACGGTGAGCCGATCGGCGCGTCGGGTCTGCGCCAAGTGCACGAGCTGGTGCGCCAGCTGCGGGGCCAGGGCGGCGAGCGGCAGATCCCGGGCAGTCCGCAGGTCGGCTTTGCGCAGGTTTACGGCGCGCCCGGCACCGCCGCGGCGACCATCCTGTCGACCTAGCCTTCCCCTGTCCACCTAGCCCTTCGCTGGCCCTTCGCCTGTCGACCCAGCCCTTCGCCTGTCGACCCAGCCCCTTCGCCGAGCGTGTTCTCAGGGCGAAAATCCGCGAACTTTTTCGCCCTCATTTCACGCTCGGCGAAGGGCTGGGTCACCGAACATCTCGGCGAAGGGCGAAGTCAAGTCGCCCAGCCGGCTTCAGGACATGCTCCAGCAACCGGATGCACGCCTTGGCCGGGAAAAATAATCCGTCTCCGGCTTGTCGGGATCAAGACGTCTTCTTCAGCGGCGGGGCGTAGGCGGGCTTGCCCAGGCCCAGGACATGTTCGGCGATCATGTTGCGGAACACCTCCAACGTGCCGCCGTAGATTCCCACCAGCGGTGCGAAGCGGTAGACGTATTCGGCACTGCCGTCATCGGCGGCCCCGTCCGTCCCGACCGGGAGCGTCGCCGCCGCGCCGAGCAGGTCCATCAACTCCGGGGAGATGTCCCGCATGGTTTGCGCCAGCGCGACGCGCCCGAAGATACTCGGGGCGCTCAGTGCCGCCTCCATACGAGCCGCGCTGCGCCCCAGCCGATAGGCCACCGATCGATCGTCGATGAGCCGACGCCCGTTGGGATCCGGCCGCCCCACCCGGGCCGCGGCCTTGTCGACCGCCTCGGCCATATAACCCGCTTGGTGCATCATGATCGACGTGTCCTGCAATCCGTCGGGTGCGGCCGTGACCGCGCCGTGCTCCACGTTGAGTGGCTCGCGTAATACCGCCCAACCACCATTGACGTCGCCCAGTCGGTATTTGTCGTCGACCCGGACATCGCTGTAATAGACGATGTTGGTGCGGTCCCCGTCGACGGTCCGGATGCCCTGAATCTCGATGCCCGGGGAATCGAGCGGAACCAGAAACATGGTCAGGCTCTTGTGCTTTCGCGCACCGGGGTCGGTGTTGGTGATCAAGAAGACGTATTGGCAGTTGTGCGCGCCGGTGGTGAACATCTTCGAGCCGTTGATAACCCAGACTCCCTCTCCCGAGCCGTCGCGCACCGCACGCGTCTTGCAGGTGGCAATATCGGAGCCACCTTCGGGTTCGGTGTAGCCCAGGCACATCCGGATATGACCGCTGAAGACGCCCGGTAACACCTCCTCGACGAGTTCGGGCCTGCCGAATTTCGCGACCGAGCGCGCCACCATGGCCGTGGTCCCCCACGTCACCCACGGCACGTGCACCCGGCGCTTCTCCTGCTCCCAAATCCGCCGCCGCACACGGCTGAACCCGCCGTCGGCCGTCGCCTTCCACTCGCCTTCCAAATAGCCTGCGGCGCCGAACTTCAGATGGAGGCCCTCGTCGAAGTTGTCGCCCGTTTCGCGGTCGCGGCGCCTGACCTCCTCGGTCATGTGCGTGGCCAAGAAGCTGCGCGCCTCGTCGAAGAAGGCCTGGTCGTCGTCGGCCAGTTCGACGCGGGAGAAATCCATCGTTTTCGCTCCTGCCCTAGACCGCTTGCGCCGCGGTCTCGCGGGCGGCCACGATCTCGGCGATCCGCACGGCGCTCGCAGCCGGGTCGCCACCGGCCAACGGCCATCCCCTGGCGCGCACGAGATATGCCGTCGCGGCCGCTTCGGCCGAAACCCCAAGGCCGCCTTGGATGTGGACGGCCATCGTGGCCGCCTTGGCGGCCTCTTCGGCCATGAAAACGAAGGCCGACGGGGCCAACTCGGGGCGCTCGTCGGGTTCGTTGTCCAGGAACCAGGCGGCCCGCCGGGCAAGGTTGCGCCCGCCCTGGACGGTGATGGCCATGTTCGCCAGCGGATGTGAAATGCCCTGCAGCGTCGAGATGGGCACGCCCAGCGTGTAACGGGACTTGGCGAATTCCGCCGCGATCGTCATGGTCTCCTCGACGAGTCCCACCAGCGCCGCGGCGGTCAGCAGCCGCCATTCATCCAGCGCCCGTTGGTATTTCGCCAGCGCTTCGGAGCCGCTGGCGACAATCGTGCGGGAGTCGGCAGCGGCCGGGTCCACCCAGGCCATCGGCAGTCGACCGATGTTGTCGACCTTCGCCGGCCGGGTACCGAACGTCAGGCGGACGATCCGGTCGCCGTCGCGAATCAGGATGTGGTCGGCGATCGATCCCGTAGGGATCAGCCGGGTGCCGGGCGCATCGTCGATCCGCGTATCGAAGGCAGCGAGCTGCTCACCATGCGCGAGCGCGGCCGAGTCCGCGTCCAGCGCCCCAAGGTTGGCCAGCAGCCGCGCGGCGCAGACGTGGTCGATCCACGGGACCGGGGCAAGCGAGCGGCCGATCTCTTCGCCAACCAGAGTGAGATCGACCAACGTCGCGCCGTCGCCGCCGCAGGATTCGGGTAGCGCCATTGTCGTTGCGCCCATCGCACACAACCGCTCCCATAAGTTCTTGTCGAAGCCGGAAGCCTCTGCGGCACGGACGGTTTCGATCGGACAGTGGGCCTTGAAGAATTGCTTGTAGGCGGCCTGCAGGTCCTTGTGGTCCTCGGTCAGGCTGTAGTCCTGCCTGCGCAGTTCGAAACGGTCCATGGGTCAGTTCTCCTGTCCGAAGAAGAAAGCCTGCGCGTTGTTGTAGAGGTAGTTGTCGAGCACGTCGGCGGGCAGGTCCAGCGCACGAGCTTCGGGTACCACCCGGCGCATACGCAGCACCGGCCAGTCCGAGGCATAAATCACCTTGTTCTGGCCGCGGGTGCGCATATAGTGCAGCAGGCTTTCCGGCAACCGTTTGGGCGACCAGGCCGATGTCATCAGTCGTAGGTTGGCGTACTTGAGCAGCAACCGGATGGCGACGTCCCACCACGGATCGGCTCCGTGGATCATGCACAGCCTCAGCTCGGGAAAGCGCACGCATACCCGATCGAGGTGCATGGGATGTTGCACCTCCCCCGGGATCGGCGGCCCGGGGATACCGGTGTTGACACACAGCGGCAGCTCGAGTTCGGCGCACTTGGCGTAGAGCGGATAGTAGACGGCGTCACTGGGCGGATACTGGCCGTCCCCCCAAAAGCTCGGCCCAACTACGGCATACGCAACCGGCAGCTCGGCCGCGATCGCGGTCAATTCGCGCAATGACCGGACCGGACGCAGCAGGTTGGCCCCACCCATGGCCAGCGCAAACCGATCCGGCTTGGCCTCGACGAACTTGCGCGCGGTGGTGGACGGGCTGGCCAGCGAGTCCATCAGGATCGCTCGCCGCACACCCAGCTCGTCCATCTCGTCGATCAGCTCGCCCAGGTCGACGGGGTCGAACATGGACCGCGGGCCCTTGAAGTAGTCGTCACGGACCTTGAGCATCCAGGTGGGTTGTGAGCCCGTTTCGCCGAAGTGGACATTCACCAGGCAGTCGATGACTGACCCGGTCATGCCGGATGCCTCGAATATTGTTGTGTGGCCACCTGTTTGGCCCAGCGGTAATTCGGCTTGCCGTTGCCCAGCCGCTGGATCTCCTCGACGAACAAGAACGCCTTCGGGGCCTTGAAATGGGCCAGACGCGATGTGCACAGCTTCGACAACTCGCGCTCGTCGACCTCTGGGCCGGGACGCAGCGCCACCAGCGCGACGACCTCCTCGCCCCACCGGTCGCTGGGACGTCCCACCACCAACGCGTCGGCTATTCCGGCGTGCGCGCGCAACACTTCTTCGACCTCTTCGACGAAGACCTTTTCGCCACCGGTGTTGACCACCAACGAATCCCGGCCGTAAAGGCGGACGGTTCCATCTTTTTCGAGTCTGGCACGGTCACCGGGAATCACCACACGCTGGCCATCGATCTCGGGAAAGGTGCGCTCGGTGGCCTCCGCATCGTTGAAGTATCCCAACGGGATCCGGCCGGTTCTGGCCGTCCAGCCGATCTCCGAATCCCCGGGACGCAGGAACCTGGTGCGATCCGCGGACACCACCGTGCCGCCGGGCCTGAGCAGAAAGGTCTCGCTCTGCGTCCCGCGCCGGCTGTGCCCGAACCCCATGTTCCCCGATTCCGAAGAACCGTAGCCGTCGATGATGGTGACCTGAGGCAGCGCTTCCATCAGTGCGTCTTTGTACTTGGGGTTGGTGGCCGCCCCGCCGGTGCCGATCGAGGCCAGCGCAGACAGGTCGTAGGAACCGCGCTGCAATTCGGCGACCAGCGGACCCGCGTAGGCGTCGCCCACCATGGTGATCAGGCCGACACGTTCCCGCTCGGCGGTTTCCCACACCGAACGCACGTCGAGCTTTGCCCGGCCGTCGTACAGGATCACGGTCAGGCCGTGCAGCAGCGCCGAGAATGCGGTCCACATGCCGGCGGCGTGCATCAACGGTGACACCGCGAACCACGACGGCCCGCCGGCGCGCACGCTGTCGTGGATCTGACCGACGTCATCGTGGTCGGCCCCCACCATCGACGCCACGTACATGTCGCTTTGTCGCCACAGCACGCCCTTGGGGCGTCCCGTCGTTCCGCCGGTGCACATCATGATCAGGTCGTCGGGTGATCCCGCCGGGACCGGCTGCGAGTCCGCCTGCGCCAACGCATCATCCAGAGAGACGGCGCCCGCCAGTTCGGGAACTTCACTTCCGTCGCCGACCGACACCAACAGCTCGGCACTGGCGGGCGGCAACACGTCGGCGAACTTCGCGCCCAGGGAGCGGTGATAGATGACCGCGCGGGGTCCCACGTAATCGAGCAGCTCACCGAGCTCGCGGGGCGAGTAGTGATAGTTCACGTTGACCGGCACCGTGCGCGCCTTCAGGCATCCGATCACCACGTCCGGATACAGGTCGTTGTGCATGATCAGGGCGACCCGATCTTGGCCGCATTCCCAACGGTTGAGTTCCGCACGGGGCCGGTGGACGCCCAAGCCCTTGGCGTTCAGATAGTTCGCCAGCCTGCCGGTTCTGCTCGCCGACTCGGCGAAGGTGCTGCGACGGGCGCCGCACACGGTCATCAAACGGTCGGGAATCACCTCGGCGATGGCGTCGAGCACCGCGCCAATCGTCCATTCAGGCAACGGAAGCCACCGTGACGCCCAGGAAGTCCAAGGCGTTGTCGCGCATGATCTTTCGGACGTCCTCGTCGCTGAATGCGGTCAGCTCCTCGGTGTAGGACAGCGGCGACAGCAGGCCCTCACCATGCGGCCAGTCCGAACCGAACAGGACGCGCTCGACACCGATCATGTCGGCCAACTGCGCGACATCCTCCTCGTAGTACGGCGCCACCCACACGTGCTCGCGAAGCGTGTCTTGAGGGTCGTTGGGGAACGCACGCGGATGCTGGTTGGCCAGCTTCTTCAACCGCTTGATCAGTCGATGTACCCAATCGGAGCCGTTCTCGATGCTGGCGACCCGCAGCTTGGGATGGCGATCGAAGACTCCGTGCACAATCAGCGACGCCATGGTGTCGTGGATCGCGCGGTCGTCGACGAGGATCTTGTCGAGCGGGTCGGGAGGCGCGGAGAACGGCTCGAAGGTTTCCTTACCGCCCCACATGGCGGCGATCTTCAGATAGCCGCTGTCGCCGAGATGGAACGCGACGGGGATGTTGGCTTCGGCCAGGCGGGCCCAGACCGGATCGTGCGAGCGGTGCCCCAGCGAGCGGTTCTTCGGGATTCCGGGCACCGGGGCGGGCCGCACGTGCACCATCCGCGCGCCGCGGTCGAGCACGAAATCGATTTCCTCGACCGCCTTCTCGGGATCGGCCAGCGAGATCATCGGCGCCGATAAGATCCGATGGTCGGGCCGGTCGAAGCCCCAGTCCTCGTCGAGCCACAGATTGAAGGCGTGCAGCGAGGCCATGGTCGCCTCGACGTCACCCTTGAGCGCCTCTTCGACCCCGCAACCGAAGGTCGGGAACAGGAAAATCGTTTCGATTCCCTGGGTTTCGACTACCGCGGCCCGGGCATCGCGGTTCTGGTATTCGGGCCGAAGCTCGAGCTCCTCGACCTTCATCAGTGACGCGGGGTCCACGCCTTCGGGAATCTCGCCGCGGAAGAGCAGGTCCAGGCAGCCGGGCACGATGATCGGATCGAAGGTCGGGTTGGGGATGAAGCGGTTCACCCGGTCGCCGATGATCGCCGTGGTGTGCTTGCCGTCGCTGACCATCTGCACGCCACGTTTGCGGAACCTTTTGTCCAGATGCCGGGTGAAGGCGTCTAACGATTCGTAGTAATGGTTGTCGACATCGATCGCCTTATAAGTCAAGTTCCCCATCATTCTTCCTTTCCAGTACCCAAGGCCGTTACGCGTCAGATGCAGTGAGCGAGGGAAACTGCGGTTGCCGCTTCTGCAAAAAGCTGATGATTCCCTCGATGACGTCCGGCCGTGGCAGCGCCGCCCACATCAGCGCTTCGGCATCGGCGGTAGCCGCTGCGACATCGCGATTGGCGTCCCTGTACGCCTGCCGCTTGATCACCGCCATCGCAGTGGGAGAACAGTTTTGGGCAATATCCTCGGCGTAGTCGAGCACGCGCGTCATCAGGTCTTCGGGCACCACAACTTCCTTGACGAGCCCGAGTTGTGCGGCCTCGTCGGCAAGAAAGGTGCGTCCGCTCAGCAACAGGTCGAGGGCGACGCCCAAACCGGTCAGGCGCGGAAGGATCCACGAGATGCCAAATTCGGCGATCAGTCCGCGGCGGGCGAACACCGCGGCGAACTTGGCCCCGGCGGCGGCGAACCGGACGTCACACATCAGCGCCTGAGCCAGACCGATGCCGACGCAGGCGCCGTTGATGGCGGCGATGACGGGCTTGCGCAACTCCGTCACGAAATGCGGCGGGCGTTCGCCGACCAGATCCGCGATGCTCTTCTGACCGGCGTCCTCCAACGATTCGCCGACGCCGCCGGCCGAACCGGACGAGCCAAGATGGGCGCCGGCACAAAAGGCGCGACCCCGGCCGGTCAGCACGATCACCCGAATGGCCGGGTCCTGTTCGGCCTGATCGATCGCCGCGTAAAAGGCGGGCGCCATATCAGGACCCCACGCGTTGAGTCGCTCAGGACGATTGAGCGTCACGATCGCGACACCGGTGGCGGTGGCCTCGTACAGCACCGCGTCTTCGGCGTCAGCGATGGTCATCGGCAACTCCTCGCGGCGTGCGGATACAGGGGCGTGAGCGAGAGATTATGTACCCATACTGTATACCTATCGGTACTGCATTCCACAACTGCCCGAGAGGGCTACAGAGCCTGGACGACGTGGCGATTCCGCCTACCGGACGGGCGTCATCACCGTCCGTAGTAACCGGCTGTCAAGCCCCTACCGAGAGACCCGCCGCCGAGTGACGAGCTTGACGATCGCCAGCAGAATCACCGCACCCAGTAGACAGGTCAGGAACGAAAACAACAGACCGGCGCCGGCCACGTTCACGCCGAAGCCCCGCAGCAGAAAACCGCCTATCAGTCCCCCGACGACGCCGACCACGATGTTGAGAACGAGACCCATCTGCCCGTCGGTTCCCATGATCTTGCTGCCAATCCAACCGGCCAGACCACCGATAATGATCCAGCCAATGACACTCAAAGTGAGCATTTCTTTCCTTTCCAGTTACGGCCCGTGTTGGTTATCCGAATGCCCGTTTCCCGCGTGAGTAATCCAAGAGGGAGCGCACCGCGGCGCTGGTCGGATCCGCAGTGTTTCAGCGCAGCATGCCCGGGTACCGAATAGCAGACCGCATCAAATGATTTTCCTGCCGGGGATGAACGAACAAGGAACGAACAGGGTGGATACCACTAAGGCCCTTGTGCACCGCGCGCGTCAGGCGCGCATCGCGCTGCTGCGCACAGAATTGGCGCTGACGCTGGCTCAGATCCTGTTCTGGGCGGCACTGATTGGCGGAGCGACGGGTCTCGCGCTGTGGGCGCGTCATCGCCTCACCCGCGCCGAGCCAATGGACCACGCCGACGGCGGGGCAGCCCGTCCGCCCGACTCAGGGCAGCCTGGGTTTCAGGCGTAATCGGCTGTGTGGCACGCGTTTTCAGGCGCGGTTACGAATCTATCAGCCCGACCTTGCGGTAAGCGCTCTCGATCTGGGTCTTAGCCTCGGGTGGCAATTGCGCCTGCGGCGGCCGGGAATGCGGATACGAACCGATGGGCAGACCCAGCAGCGACGCGGCGTACTTGAACGCACCTCCCCAGTGGGTGAAGTAATCCGGTCGCCCGGGGTAGCAGGTCCGCCACGGTCCCACGTCCATGTCGAACTCGTCCAGACCGGAATCGCGCCCGTAGTCCATCGCCTCGATGAGTTTGTGCTCCAGAATGAGATCCCAGTACCGGGAAAACAGTCGCCGTTGCGGCGTCTCCAACAGATAGGCCGCGGTGCCCAACTGGGCCGGGCACACGATTCCATCGCGTAACCAACCGGCGCGATATACCGTCCTGTCGCATTCCCAGAGCACCAGACCGGGCGCCAGCTGGTGCAGCAGCCGGCTGCTCTCCGGCCGGAACGCGCCCTCCTTGGTGGCACAGACTGCGGGCACCTCGTCGTAGATCCGCGCGCCTTCGGCGGGTGTGAGCACATAGCCGGAGGACGGGGAATTGAACATGCCTAGCGCGATGTCCGTGCGCGCGGCCACGTATTTGAAGAAGCTGAGCACGCCTTCGCCACCGTGCGCCTCCATCATCGGCGTTTGGATATACGCGATGTCGGCGCCCGCCCGCTGCGCGTGCAGCGTCAGGTCCACGCAATCCTTAGCGGACATGGCCGCCGTGCAGGCCTGGATGACGACGTCCGGATTGGCGCCGCGCGCCTCCTCGATCGCGACCTCCAGCAACCGCTTGCGCTCGTCGAGGGTCAAGGACCAGAACTCAGCGATTCCGCTGGTACACCACAACATTGGGTGTCCCAGATCGCCGACGCAGTAGCGCACCAAGGTCCGGTAGGCATCCCAGTCGATGTCGTCTCCGTCCTCACCACAGAACGGTGTATAGAGGGAGTCGCCGATTCCTCTTAACGCATCGCGCGCCCAAATACGCGCCTCCGCCGCCGTCGCCACAGCGCACTCCTTCTGTCAGACAATACTTTTCGAGAACTCAAGTCGAGACCCGAACCGCCGTTTGGCTCCGGTCATCCAGGAGTTGCGCCGCGAGGCGAGGAACGCGGCGAGCGGTCCGATCTCCCCTGCGAAAACTGCTCTGCTTCCAAAACAAGTGATGGTTATCAAAAAGCCTACGATAGGTATTACAGTAGCAGACGATGAACCGTATGAAATCGACATTTAGAACCCCCGGCCGGCGGTGCCGCACGGCCGTTCACGTATGCGACCACGTGGCCACCGTTAAGGTTGATGGGCACAGCGCAGCGCCGACACGCGCACGTATACGCAGGTCAGAGCGGAACTGCCGGTAGATTCGTTGCCACCGGCGGCACGGTTCCCCCAACCGCGAACGCCGGCCATATCCTGATGGAGGTGCCCGTAGTGGCAAAGCAGGCAACCGCCGAGAAGCGTCCGCGACGCGAACGCGGTTCCATCAATCCTGATGACATCATCAGCGGCGCTTTCGAACTCGCCGAGCAGGTATCGATAGACAACCTGAGCATGCCGCTGCTCGGCAAACACTTGGGCGTAGGCGTCACCAGCATCTATTGGTACTTCCGCAAGAAGGACGACCTGCTCAATGCGATGACCGACCGCGCCTTGAGCAAGTACGTGTTTGCCACCCCGTATGTGGAAGCCAGCGACTGGCGCGAGACGTTGCGCAACCATGCCCGCTCGATGCGTAAGACGTTCATGGGCAACCCAATACTGTGCGACCTGATTCTGATTCGCGCCGCGCTTAGTCCTCGCGCGGCGCGCCTTGGTGCTCAGGAGATGGAGCGGGCTATCTCAAACCTGGTGGAGGCCGGGCTGTCCCCCGAGGATGCCTTCGACACCTACTCCGCGGTTTCGGTGCACGTGCGCGGCTCTGTCGTGTTGCAGCGGCTCTACGAGAAGAACCAGTCTTCGGAGACCGGGCCGCGAGCGATCGACGACGCGGTGGCCATCGATCCCCAAGCCACTCCGCTGATCGCGCAGGTGACCGGAAAAGGCCACCGCATCGGGGCGCCGGACGAGACCAACTTCGAATACGGCCTCGATTGCATCCTCGACCACGCCGGACGGTTGATCGACGAGGGCACGAAAGCCACGAAGTCGACGCCGTCGGGGCAACGCAAGGCCACCACGTCGACGGCTCAGCGCGGCCGGGGCGCGGCGCGTTAGCGCACGATAGTCCCCTGGATCGACTTCTTACTTAACTTCCGGGCGGTTCTGGCACGTGGAAGTGTTCGTCGCGCAGCCGGAACGCTTCCTTGGTTCCGTGCTGCGCGCGCGTTTTGACGAAATTGAATTCGCCCCGCGCGAACTGCAGGTTGGTGCCAAACGCGTGGAACAGGTAACTCGCGACTTCCTCGCCCTGGTAGGCCTGGGTCTGCTCAACCAGTCGGAATGCCTCCTTGGCGATGACGACACCGTCGGCCGGCATCTTCGCGGCCTTCTCGGCCCAGTACCCCGCGCGCGCCGCGACCGAGCCGGGATCGCAAGTCTCGGTGAAGATTCCGAGATGCTCGAGTTCGCCCGCTTCGACGATGTCGCCGGTCAGCAACAGCCGCCGCGCCTGCACCGGTCCCAAGCGATGGAAGAACATGTGCAGGCTCCCGAGCGCGGGCCCGAGGAATCGCGTCGCCGGCATACCGATTTTCGTGTCGCGGGCGACGACGGAGATGTCGGTCATCAGCGCCAACTCGAAACCGCCGCCCAGCGCGTACCCTTCGATCTGTCCCACCGTCACCTTGGGAAAGCCCATGAAGTTGTGGTAGAAGCCAAATGACTTGCGGTCCACCGTAAGCCGCCGGCGCTGACTGGGTCGGCGCTGCTCGGTCTGTTCGCCGGACCCGCCATACCAACCGTAGGCATTGTTCATGTCGGCCCCGGTGCTGAAGACACCATCTGCCCCGCGCAGCAGCACCACGCTGAGATCGTCGTCCTCGGCAACGCGGTCCAGACAGCGGGCGACGGCGTCGCGCATGGCGGCGTCATACGAGTTTCGCTGCGCGGGGTTGTTGAACGTGATGGTGGCGATCCGCCGCTCTGGATCGACGTCGAAGAGCACCCGGTCATCCGAAGCGGTCATGCGTCGGCCTCCGTTCTGCGCCTGCCGAACTGGTGTCCGGCCAGCTGCTGCGGCGGAGAGGCCAACGTCTCGACCTCGCCGGTGCAGAGCACTTCGCCGTCGAGCAGTAGCCGCGCCGTCGCGGCGATACCGCGTTCCACCCGCGTCCGCGCGATATCGAAACGCAGCTCGGTAACTAGCGGGGTCGGCCGGCGAAAGGTCACGGTCAGTGATCGCGTCTTGCCGGACAACCCGATGACGCAGTTGTGGTGCTGGATCACGCAGTCGAAGAAGACACCCAGGAAACCGCCGTGCACCAGACCCGGCGGCCCTTCATACACCAAAGGGAAGGCAACCCGGCCGGAGGCGTTCTCGGCGTCGAGGTGATCGAACCGGTATTCGGGAAAACACGGGTTGTACGCGCCGATGTCGGTCGCGTGGTTGAGATAGACCCGGCGATGGTCCGGACAATCCTGGCCGGCCACGCCGATGCGCGGCGCGCTGTCCCGAGGAGCCGCGGCACTAAGTTCGCCTTCCCATTCGGCGAACTTGGCCAGCATCGAGTCCACCGTCGGGTGGGGTTGCTCCAACGAAACGAGAAGTGAGCTGAGACGCCGTATCGCGCCCGCCGCGGCGACGGTCTGGGCCAGTGGCGTCTCGCCGAACTTGCGGTCACCGGGAGTCTCGGGGCTTGGGCCCTCGGCCATGCTTCGCCTCAATTTCTGCTCTGATTTCCCGGGTTCCTAACGGCCCGTTTCCGCCGGTAGGGTTTCCTTGCTAACTTATACACCGTAGCAATCGTATTGCCTACTGTATGGGTAACCGTAGCGGAGAAAGGCCGGATTTCAGGGTGAGCCACGAGGCCGAGGCGGCCGGAGTCGACGGTTCGGTGGCGGCCTGCCGTGACGGCGACGTACTGCGGATCACGCTGGATCGTCCAGCTCGGCGTAACTCGTTGAGTCAGTTGATGATCGACGCCCTCGTCCAACTGTTGACCGATGCCGCCGCCGACGATTCGCTGCGCGCAATCCACATCCGCGGCGCCGGACCCGACTTCTGCGCAGGCGTCGATTGGATCGCCACCAACAAACCCGACGGCCAGCGACCCCGAACCGGGGATCTGGTGCGGCGGGTGCCCCACGCCGCGCACCGCGTGATCGAACTCGTCCACACCATCCAGCTGCCGGTGGTCTGCGGCGTGCGGGGCTGGGCCGTCGGCCTGGGCTGCAATCTTGCGCTAGCCGCCGACTTCACCGTGGCAGCCACCGACGCCACGTTCTGGGAACCGTTCGTGGACCGGGGGTTCAGCCCGGACTCCGGATCCACCTGGCTGGTGCCGCGCCTGATCGGGCTCGCCCGGGCCCGGCGAATGCTGCTGCTCGGCCAAAAAGTCACCGCCGCCGAGGCGGCCGACTGGGGTTTAATTCACCAAAGCGCCAGTCAGACAGAGTTCGACGACACCGTCGAGCAGCTGCTGGCGCAGCTGACCAGCGGGCCGACCGTGGCGATCGGGCTGGCCAAGCAGGCCGTGCACAACGGCCTGCACACAACGCTGAGCCAGTCGATGGCGCAAGAACTCTTCAACCTGGAATTATCCTGCCGAACAAGCGATTTCAGGGAGGGCCTGGCAGCCTTTCGGGACCGGCGCACACCGAAATTCGAGGGTCGATGACCCGTAGGCAGGAAGGAATGCCGATGGCCACTGACTCGTTCGCCACCATCAAGTACGAGGTCGACGGGCACACCGCCACCATCACACTGAATCGCCCAGACGCCCTCAACGCGCTGAGCCCACGCATGATCACCGAGCTACGCGCCGCCTACGACGAGGCAGAGAACGACGACAAGGTGTGGTTGACCATTGTCACCGGCACCGGCCGCGCGTTCTGTACCGGTGCCGACGTCAAAGCCATACCCGGCGACGGCAAGGTGATCTACGAGCGGCCGTATCTGTCGACGTTCGAGCAGTGGGAGGCCCCGCAGGAGGGCACCCCCCCGTTTCGCACCATGGCCAAACCGGTGTTGACCGCCGTCAACGGGCTGTGCTGTGGCGCCGGCCTGGATTGGGTCACGACGTCCGACATCGTCATCGCATCCGAACAGGCGACGTTTTTCGATCCGCATGTCAGCATCGGGCTAGTAGCCGGGCGCGAGTTGGTGCGGTTGGCCAAGGTGCTGCCCCGGTCGGTCGCCCTGCGAATGGCGTTGATGGGCAAGCACGAAAGGATGAACGCACAGCGGGCCTTCGATCTCGGGTTGATCAGCGAAATCGTCGAGCACGATCGACTCTTGGAGCGTGCCCGCGAGATCGCCGAAATCGTCAATTCCAATGCGCCGCTGGCGGTCCGGGGAACCCGCCTGGCCATCCTCAAGAGCCTGGACCTGCCGTTGCACGAATCCGAGATCCTGGCCGAGACATTCCGCGAACGCGTATTGCGCACCGAGGACGCGCAGGAGGGGCCGAAGGCTTTCGTCGAAAAGCGCAAGCCCGATTGGCAGTGCCGATGAGTTTCGAGACCATCCTGTTGGAAGTGGACTCGACCGATCACGTCGCCACGATCACTCTCAACAGGCCCCAGCAACTCAACGCATTCAACCGCACCATGTGCATGGAGGTGGCCGAGGCCTGGCGCACGGTCAAGCTCGACGATTCGGTGCACTCGGTGGTGTTGCGGGCGGCCGGCGACCGAGCGTTCAGCACGGGTCTGGACGTCAAAACGCCGTATGGCCAGCCTGAAAACATCTGGAACCACGAGGATCCCGGCGAATATCTCAGCCCGAAGTGGCAGAAGATGTGGAAGCCGGTGGTGTGCGCGGTGCAGGGTATCTGTACCGCGGGCGCGTTCTATTTCGTCAACGAGTCCGATGTGGTCATCTGCTCGACGGACGCAACGTTCTTCGACTCACACGTGTCGGCCGGCTTGGTCTGCGCGTTGGAGCCGATCGGGTTGATGCGCCGGATCGGCTTGGGCGAGACGCTGCGAATGGCGCTGATGGGCAACGACGAGCGCATCGGCGCCGATACCGCGCTGCGGATCGGGTTGGTCTCGGAAGTTGTTGCCCCGGAGCGGTTATGGCCGCGCGCCCGGGAGATCGCGACCACCATCGCGGCCAAGCCGCCGTCGGCAACCCAGGGCACCGTGAAGGCGATTTGGGAATCATTGGACAAGCCCTATCGCGCCGCTTTGGAGCAGGGGCTGATCTACACCCGGCTGGGTAACCCGCTCGGCAAGGCGGAACTGGCCGCCCAGAACGCCGCCGTGGCTGCTGCCGCGCGCAATCCGAAGATCCGTTAGTGACCGCGCACCCGCTCAGTCAACGCATCGGCCATGTGCTGGATCTGCAACCCGAATCCAATGCCATCGAGTACGAGGGCCAATGGCTCACGTGGGCTCGACTCGGCGGCGCGGCACGGCGCGCAGCGACCGCGACGGCCGAGCACCGCCTGGTCGGGATGCTGCTGCGCAACCGGCCCGGTCACGTCGCGGCGTTTCTCGGTGTCCTCCTGGGTGGTGCAACCGTGGTGACCATCAACCCCTCTCGCGGCGACGACCGCACCCGGGCCGACATCGCCGCGCTGCGACTGCGGATGATCATCGGCGAAGCCGATGACCTGGCGACATTGGTGACTTCGCCGGACATCGCCACGCTGACTATTTCTGGTCGTCTGGACGAGCCTGACGACCCTGACGAGCCGCCGACGCAACCGCGGACGGGACGGTCCGATGCTGGTGTGGCGGTGCGCATGCTGACCAGCGGAACCACCGGACCCCCCAAACGGGTTGACCTCAGTTACGGAATGCTCGCGCACAGCGTGATGGGCCCCGACTACGAGCGTGCACCGGCGCCCACCGAGATACGGCGCGGCGTCGCTATCGTGAACTCGCCGCTGGTGCACATCGGCGGCGTGTTCCGGGTGCTGCAGTGTGTCACCGACGCGAGACCCTTTGTGCTGCTGGAACGATTCGAGCTGAACGCGTGGGTCGCCGCGGTGCGCAGGCATCGGCCCCGGACCGTATCGCTGGTGCCTGCCGCGTTGCGCACGGTGTTGCAGTCCGATCTGCCGCGCGCCGATCTTGCCAGTATCCATGCCGTCACCTGCGGCACCGCACCGCTGTCGGCCGACGACGCCGACGCTTTCGCCGACAAGTACGGGATTCCCGTCCTAACATCCTATGCCGCAACTGAATTCGGCGGTGGCGTCGCGGGCTGGACGCTGCCCGATTACCGGCAGTACTGGCGGACCAAGCGCGGAAGTGTCGGCCGGGCCACCGGCGGTGCGCGACTGCGGACAGTCGACGACGACGGCACACCGCTCGGCCCGGACCAGATAGGGCAGTTGGAGGTCAAACCGGGACAATTGGGGCCGTCGGCGAAGTGGATGCGGACGACGGACATCGCGCGCATCGACGCCGACGGCTTCCTCTGGATCGTCGGGCGAGCCGACCAGGCAATTATCCGCGGTGGGTTCAAGATCATGCCCGACGACGTCCGTACCGCGCTGGAGAGCCACCCCGCGGTTGCGGGCGCGGCCGTGGTGGGCCGAACCGACGATCGTCTCGGCGAGACCCCGGTCGCCATGGTGGAACTGCGCGATCCGACATCCGCTGACGCAGGCGACTTGACCGAATATCTGCGAACGCGGTTGGCCCGCTACGAGATTCCCACCGACATCGCGATCGTCGATGAAATTCCCCGAACCCCATCGGGCAAGGCCGATCTGGGTGCGGTCCGTAGTTTCTTCAATGCCGCCGTCCACCGTGATCATGCCCGGTGATTTCCAGACGCTCGCGGAAGTCCTGCGACACCAAGCCCGCTCGCGGGCAACGCACCCGCTTCTGGTCTGCGATGGTGATCGATTGGGGTACGCCGACGCGGAACGCCGTTCGGCGGAACTCGCCTGCGGGTTGATCGCGCTCGGCGCTGGCAAGGGCACCCATGTCGGGCTGTTGTACCCCAACGGTACCGAGTTTATCGTCGCGATGCTCGCGGCAGCCCGGATCGGTGCGGTGGTGGTGCCCTTCTCTACCTTCGCCACCGCCCGCGAGCTGCGCGAACAGCTGGTCGACAGCGATGTGGCGATCCTGTTGAGTGCCCCGGGTTTTCGCTCTCACGACTACGCGCAACGCGTGGCTCAGGTGCTGGGTGGTTGCGACCTTACGTTGCGGAGTCGCCTCTTTGCTACCGCCGCACCGCACTTGCGGCAGGTCTTCATTGGCGAGGGTCCCGCGGGCGGCCCCGTCGACCCCGGGTTGGTGTGCGCGCTGGAAGACGATGTGTGCGGCGCCGATCCGCTGGCCATCGTCTACACGTCGGGTTCCACCGCCGCCCCTAAGGGCGTCGTGCACACGCACGCTGGGCTGCTGGGACATCAGCAAAACCTCAACCGAATTCGCGGTCTGACCGCCGACGAGAAGCTGTTCTGCAATTCACCGTTCTTCTGGATCGGCGGGTTCGCCTTCGCGCTGCTGGCCACCCTGGTCGCCGGTGCGACACTCGTGTGCTCCAACGCCAGCGATCCCGCCGTCACACTTGACTTGCTGGAAGCCGAAAAGCCGACCATGACCAATGGTTTCGCCGCCGGTATCGCTGCGCTGGCGCAGCACCCGAGCGTCGCTTCGCGCGACCTGTCGTCGATGCGCCGAGGCAATATTTATCCGATCATGGCCTTGGATACCCGCCCGGCCGATCCTGGGTTGCGCCACAACATGTTGGGCATGACGGAAGCCGGAAGTGTCGTGTTGATCGGCGACGACGAATCCGACCAGCCCGAACATCGGCGCGGCTCGTTCGGCAAGCCGGCACCCGGATTTCAAACCCTGATCGTCGAGCCGGAGACTGGCGCGCGCGTCAGCGTCGGCGGGGTCGGCGAGCTCTGCATTCGGGGGCCGCACGTAATGCAGGGGTACCACAAGCGCAGCCGCGAAGAGTGCTTCGACGCCGACGGCTGGTTCCACACCGGCGATTTGGTGCGCGCCGACGGCGACGGATACGTGTACTTCATCGGCCGACGCAGCGGGATGATCAAAACAGCCGGCGCCAATGTCTCTGCCGCCGAGGTGGAAAAGGCCATCGCGAAGGTCGCCGGCGCCGAGGCTCACGTCGTGGGCATCCCCGACCCCGGGCGGGGACAGCTGGTGGCAGCCGTCGTTATCGACCCGGATCTGGACGAAGCGACGCTGCGCGAGCGGCTCATCACGGAGCTTTCGGCGTACAAGATTCCGAAACGGTTTGTCGCTTTGGCTCGCGCCGATTTGCCGCTGCTGTCCAGCGGCAAGGTCGACTCGCACCGACTGAAGCAGCTGTTCGATGCCTGACACCATTGATCGCCTGGTGCGGGCACAAGCCCGCCAGCACGGGCCCAAGCCGATGGTCATCGATCCGGGTTCCCGCCTCAGCTATTACGAACTCGACTCCACGACAAAGGATTTGGCGGCGCGTCTGGTCGAGGCTGGCGTTGGCAAGGGCAGCCGGGTAGGGCTGATCATGCCGAACAGCGCCCGCTGGGTGCAGCTCGCCGTCGCGCTGACGCGCATCGGCGCCGTGCTGGTGCCGTTGAGCACGCTGCTGCAGGCGGGCGAACTCGTCGCGCAGCTGCGGGTGGCGTCGGTGCAGTTCCTGATCGGCGTCGAGGAATTTCGCGGCCACCGCTACCTCGATGATGTGCGGTCGGCGGACCTTCCTGCGTTACAACGGGTTTGGGCGGCCGATCACCTCCCCGAGGCCTTGGCGCGCGAAGGGGCACGACGGGTCGTCGACGCCATGACCGACACAGTCACCCCGGCCGACCCGCTGGTCATCATCTTCACCTCCGGGAGCAGCGGATCGCCCAAGGGAGTCATACATTCCCACGGCAGTGCGCTGGGCGCGGTCCGGTCCGGCCTGGCGGCGCGCTGCATCGATTCCGGCACCCGACTGTATCTGCCGATGCCGTTCTTCTGGGTGGGCGGTCTCGGCGGCGGCGTGCTGTCGGCGCTGGCCGCCGGCGCAACGTTGGTGACCGAGGAACTGCCGCGGCCCGAAACCACGCTGCGTCTGCTGGAATCCGAGCGGGTCAACCTGTTTCGCGGCTGGCCCGACCAGGCCGAGGCATTGGCGCGGCACCCGGACCGGGCCGGTGTAGATCTCTCGGCGCTACGGCCGGGCAGCCTGGACGCCCTGTTACCCGCCGAGTACCGAACCCAACCCGGAGCGCGGGCGAAGCTGTTCGGGATGACGGAGGCGTTCGGACCGTACTGCGGGTTCCCGGCGGACACGGACATGCCCGGGGCAGCCTGGGGCAGCTGCGGAAAGCCGTTCCCCGGCATGGAGGTTCGCATCGTCGACCCCGACACCGGCGAGCCCTTGGCGGCGGAGGCCGTTGGCATGATCCAGATCCGGGGGCCGCACACGTTGCGCGGCATCTGCCGCCGCAGCCGCGAAGAGGTTTTCACCGCCGATGGCTTCTACCCCACCGGCGACCTGGGCCGACTAGATGACGACGGCTTCCTGTTCTACCACGGCAGATCCGACGACATGTTCAAGGTCAGCGGCGCCACCGTCTATCCGAGTGAGGTCGAGCGGGCGCTGCGCAGCATCGACGGGGTTGAGAATGCCTTCGTGACCAACGTTTTGGGCGCAAACGGGGAACGCGTCGGCGCGGCGGTGGTGTGTGACCGTGCGGTCGGCGTCGAGGAGCTGGGCGCCTCGGCCCGCGCGCTGCTCAGCTCCTTCAAGGTACCGACGGTCTGGCTGGTGCTGGACTGCGACGACGACGTGCCGCGCGGCGGCACCGGCAAGGTCGACATTCGACGGCTCCGTGAGATGTTGATCGAAGCGAAACAGCCTTAAGGGACCCGCGTCCAAGGTTGACAGTTCTGCGACTCAAATGCCTTGACCGTTGAGGGAATACTTGCGTACATCGGGCCGACGGAAGTATTCGCCTGGACTACATGCTCCTTGTTCGCATCCGACGTGCTGTAGGTAAACCATGAGCACATCGAGTCCTGGGTAGGCACATTGTTTATCCAAACCCCAAAGGTCGACGCCGACCCGCTCGTGCGGTAGAGGCCGGGCACTATGTCGGGTCCCACCTGGAAAACACCATTCCCCGGGATCGGGTCCAGCGGATCTGCGACGGCAGGCGACGCGAACACGATCGCGGCCACGCAGGCGACCAATCCGGCCGCTGCGCGGCGCGCAAGCTCTAGGGACATTTCTCTCTCCCTATGAAATTGCCCACCCTCATCGCAGCGTATGCCAGGCGTGCTCGAGCCACAACCTTGCCGAGCTGCCCGGTCCGGCATCTCTGGCCCGGCATCTCCGGTCCGGCATCTCCGGTCCGGAATGGCAACACTTTTTGCCCGGCTTGTAGCGACAATTCGTTGCTTCGAGGTCTGTGGCCGACTAAAAGCGTTGTCCGTCGGGCACATTGATAGTTTGATGAGGGTAGCCCGGTCGCGCCGGATAACCACGTTGTCGCTACAAGCCGGGCAAAGAGCGTGTCGCCTCCGAGCGGGTACGGGTGAGCCGGGTACACACGGCAAAGCACACGTGCCGATGTGACGACCGGCCGCGATCAGCGGTCCTACTGCTACGCCCCTTCCGCAACGACCCCGCGTTCAACGAGATGCTCGATCAACGGAACCGCCCCGGCGGCAAGGTGTTCCGACATCGCGACACGGGCGGCCTGGCCATCGCGCTGCTCCAGCGCCGACAGCACCCGGCGATGGTCGTGCACCGACTGGTCGGGCCACCCCTCGATCGTCGGGAAAACCGATTCGGGCGCATAACGAGTGATCTGTGACATCAGCTGGGCGAGCTTGGGCGAGTCCGCGGCAACATTGATGGCTCGATGGAATTCGTGGTTGAGCCGAACCGTGCGTTCTTCGTCATCGGTGGCGTAGGCCTTCTCCAGCTGAGCCTGGATCTCCTTGAGTTCGCGCAACTGGTCATCGGTCACATTGACCGCCGCCCGCGCGGCGAGCTCGCCACCGACATGCGCCTGCACGTTCGCGACGTCGGCCAGGTCTCGGCCGGTCACCGGCAAGACCATAAAACCACGGTGCGGCTGTTGGGCAACCCAACCCTCGGCACGCAACGCGAACAGCGCCTCGCGCACCGGGGTGACGCTGATCCCCAATTCCGCGGCCAATTGGTCCAGCCGAACGTACTGTCCCGCCGCATAGGTGCCGTCGAATATCCTGCGTCGGACAAAACGCGCGACATCCTCCGAAAGCTGGGGCCGCACAGCGAAATCCGGGTTTGTCATTGCGTCAGATCCGATACTCCGCGAGCAGTCGCTTGCTGATGATCTGCTTCTGGATCTCGCTGGTCCCCTCGCCGATCAACAGAAACGGCGCGTCGCGCATCAGGCGTTCGATCTCGTACTCCTTGGAGTAGCCATAACCGCCGTGAATCCGGAAGCTCTGCTGGGTGACCTCCGAACAGAACTCGCTGGCAAGATATTTGGCCATTCCCGCGGCAACGTCGTTGCGCTCGCCGGAGTCCTTGAGCCGCGCCGCGTTGACCATCATCAGGTGTGCCGCTTCGACCTTGGTGGCCATCTCGGCGAGCTGAAAAGCGACGGCCTGGTGGTCGGCGATCGGTTTGCCAAAGGTCCGCCGCTGCTGGGCATATCGCGCCGCGAGCTCGAATGCGCGAATGCCGACACCGCACGCCCGCGCCGACACGTTGACCCGCCCGACTTCGATGCCATCCATCATCTGGAAAAAGCCCTGCCCAGGTGTACCGCCGAGGACGTCGTCCGCGCCGGCCTGGTAACCGTCGAAGATTAACTCGGTGGTGTCGATGCCCTTGTAGCCCAGCTTGTCGATCTTGCCCGGGATCACCAGCCCCGGCATCACTTCACCGAAACCCGTTGGCTTCTCAACGAGAAACGCGGTCAGGTTGCGGTGTGGCTTGTCCGACCCCTCGTCGGTGCGCACCAACACGGCAACCAGCGTCGAACTGCCGCCGTTGGTTACCCACATCTTCTGCCCGTTGATCGTGTAACCCCCCTCGGGGTTGCGTTGGGCGCGGGTGCGGATCGCGGCGACATCGGAGCCTAACTCGGGCTCCGACATGGAAAATGCGCCGCGGGCCTCGCCGGTCACCATCCGCGGCAGGAAGCGCTGCTTCTGCTCGTCGGTGCCGTGTTGGCGCAGCATGTAGGCGACGATGAAGTGGGTGTTGAGCACCCCGGAGATGCTCATCCAGCCGCGGGCCAGCTCTTCGACACACAGCGCGTAGGTCAGCAGCGACTCCCCCAGGCCGCCATGCTCCTCGGGGATCATCAGTCCGAACAGGCCCATTTCGCGCATCTGGTCGACGATGTGCTGCGGGTAGGTGTCGGCGCGCTCGAGTTCCGCCGCAGCGGGAATGATCTCTTTGTCGACGAATTGCCTTACCGTAGCCACGATCTCGCTCTGGAATTCGGTCAGCCCGAGCGTCTGAGCGAGCCTGGTCATGCTCCGTTGCCTCCGATCGTTTTTGCGTCCGTCAAACGCGCAATGTCGGCAGCCGTCAATCCGAGCCGCTGCGTGAGCACGTCGACGGTATCTTGGCCCAGCGCGGGCGCCGGCGCGGCGGCGGCATGGGCGCCGTCGAACGCGGCAGGCAGACCCGGGGCGTAATAGTCACCGACGCCCGGTTGGCTCAGCAGGGCGAACAGCGGGTTGGCGGTAACCCGCGCATCTGCGGCGACCTCCGCGAACGTCCGGTAACGCTCGAACAAGACTGTCGTTTCGGACAGCGCCGCGCTGATCTCCTCTGCCGTGTGATCGGCGAACCAGGTGGCGAACAGGCCCGACAGCACGTCGCGGTACCGGTAGCGGTCACCCTCTATGGCGAAGTCCACGCTCAGCGCCTCGGCGAGCGCCGACACCGCGGTCTCGACGCCAGTGATCTTGACCAGGTCGCGAAAGTGCCTGCCGGTCAACAGCACAACCATGAACGCGACACCGTCGCCACTGGTGAAGTCCTGGCCGTACTGGCCGTAGATGGCGTTACCCAGCCGCTCTCGTTGAGTGCCGATCACCTGGGGCTCGGTCAGCAGCCCCAGGTTTCCGGCGGTGGCCAGCGCGACGTCCTCCAGCGCCAAGCTGATTCGCGCGCCCGCACCGCTCTGATCACGATGACGCAGCGCTGCGACGAGGGCCAGCGCGGCATACAGGCCGCAGGACACATCCCACGCGGGCAGCACGTGGTTGATCGGACCGGCGTGACCGGGCGGACCGGTGACGAGCGGATATCCGATGCCCGCGTTGACGGTGTAGTCCACCGCGGTTGATCCATCGCCACGCCCGAGCAGTTGCACGTGGATGACGTCAGGACGCTCGGCAGCCAGGAGGTCATGGCTCAGCCAGGGCAGGACGGCGTTGGTGACGACGACGCCGTCGCCCTCGACGATCAGACGCCGGACCAGCTCCTGGCCCTCCGGAGAACGCAGATCGATTGTGGCCGAGTGCTTTCCCTTGTTCAGCCCGGTCCAGTAGATCGAGGTGCCGTCGGCGCTCAGTGGCCAGCGCTGGACGTCGGAGGCACCGCCGATCGGATCGACGCGGATCACCTGCGCGCCAAGCTGACTCAGCGTCATACCGCACAGGGGCGCGGCGACGAAGCTGGACACCTCGACGACGGTGATCCCGGTCAGCGGGTTCACGCCGGCGCGACCCGTTCGAAGACCGCGGCTAGGCCTTGGCCACCGCCGATGCACATCGTCTCCAGCCCGTAGCGGGCCTGGCGGCGGTTGAGTTCGCGCGCCAGGGTGGCCAGCATCCTGCCGCCGGTCGCGCCGACCGGGTGGCCCAACGAGATTCCCGAGCCGTGCACATTGGTCCGGTTGCGGTCGGCGGCACCGAAGTCCCACTCCCGCATCACCGCAAGTGCCTGGGCGGCGAACGCTTCGTTGAGCTCGATCAGGTCGATGTCGCCGAGTTGCAGCCCGGCCTTGGCCAGCGCGACCTTGGTCGCGGGCACCGGGCCGATGCCCATGATGTTGGGTGCCACACCGGCCTGGCCCCAGGACACCATGCGGACCAACGGCGTCAGGCCGTATTCCTCGGCCTTCGCAGGTGTGGTCACCACGCACATGGAGGCCGCGTCGTTCTGTCCGCTGGCATTGCCGGCGGTCACCGTCGCATCCGGATCGTCCTTCAGTAGAACGGGTTTGAGCTTGGCCAAGGATTCCACCGAAGCGTCGGCGCGCGGATGCTCGTCGGTGTCGATCAGATCCTCGCCCTGCCGGGCGCGTACGGCAACCGGAATGATTTCCTCGGCGAGGATGCCGTCCTTCTGCGCGGCCACGGCGCGCTGGTGCGACGCCACCGCGAGTTCGTCCTGCTCCTGGCGGGAGATGCCGTACGAGCGGCGCAGGTTCTCGGCGGTCTCCAGCATTCCGCCCGGCACCGGGTAGTCGCGGCCGCCGGCGGTCGTGCGACCGCGGGCGAGTCCGTCGTGCACTTGAACACCGGAACGGGCGCCACCCCAACGCATGTCGGTGGAATAGAAGGCAACGTTGCTCATGCTCTCGCAGCCGCCGGCGACGACGAGATCGTTGTCGCCACTGCTCACTTGCAGGCACGCCTGGATCACCGCCTGCAGGCCCGACCCGCAGCGGCGGTCGACCTGCATGCCCGGAACCGTCACCGGCAGGCCGGCATCCAGCGCCACCACGCGGCCGATCGCGGGCGCTTCGCTGCTCGGATAGCAGTGCCCCAAGATGACGTCCTGCACCGTGTCCGGCGCGATGCCGGTTCGGTCCAACAGGCCCTTCAGGGCCGCTACCCCAAGCTCGACTGCGGTCTGGGACTTGAACATTCCGCCGTATCGACCGATAGGGGTCCGCACGGGTTCACAGATGACGGCTGCAGGCATGGCAACTCCCGGGTTGTGGGCGAGTGTAAAGGGGCCGAGCAGACGCAAAAGCACCCAAAATGGGCCCAAGAAGGGTGCTTTTGCGTCTGCTCGCCATCAGAGGTGCCGGCCGCCGGTGATTTCCATGACGGTCCCGGTCATGTACGACGACAGATCCGAGGCCAGGAACAGCGCCACGCTGGCGACTTCGCTGGGCTCGCCGGCCCGACCCATCGGCACCTCGGCCACCTTCGAGTCCCAAATGCGTTGCGGCATAGCCTCAGTCATGGCCGAGCGAATCAGGCCCGGGGCGATCGCGTTGACCCGGATGCCCAGGTAGGCCAGCTCTTTGGCGGCCGCCTTGGTCATGCCGACGATTCCGGCCTTGGCCGCCGAGTAGTTGGTCTGGCCGATCATGCCGACCTTGCCCGACACCGAGGACATGTTGATGATTGCGCCCCGCTTGTTTTCCCGCATGATCGCGGCGGCGAGCCGGGTGCCGTTCCACGTTCCCTTCAGGTGCACCGAGATGACCTGATCAAACTGCTCTTCGGTCATCTTGCGCATGGTCGCGTCGCGGGTGATCCCCGCGTTGTTGACCATGATGTCCAGGTCACCGAAACGGTCCACGGCCGTCTTGAGCAGCGCGTCGACGTCGTCGGCCTGAGTCACATTGCAGCGCACCGCCAGAGCCACGTCCGCCCCGCCCAACTGCTTGGCCGCGACCTCGGTCGCCTCGAGGTTCACATCGCCGAGCACCACCCGGGCACCCTCGGCGATGAATCTCTCCGCGATCGCGTAGCCGAGTCCCTGTGCTCCACCGGTGATGACCGCCGTCTGACCGCTCAGCAATGGCAACTGGACCACACACCCTTCGTTTCCATTTTCATATTTCATATACGATATTTCCCAAACACGGTACCCGACGACAAACCAGCCACCAAGAGGAGTGCGGAGCCTATGACCGCTGGACAAGTCTCCGACGACGACTTTCGGGAAATCCTGGCCCAGACCCGCCACTTCGTGCGGACCTGCGTGGTTCCTCGCGAACAGGAGATCCTCGACGACGACCGAGTCCCGGACGACCTGCGCGACCAAGCCAAGAAGATGGGGTTGTTCGGATACGCGATCCCCCAGGAGTGGGGCGGGCTGGGCCTGAACCTCATGCAAGACGTCGAGCTGGCGATGGAGCTGGGCTACACGTCGCTGGCGTTGCGCTCGATGTTCGGCACCAACAACGGCATCGCCGGCCAGGTGCTCGTCGGCTTTGGCACCGAGGAGCAGAAGGCCCGCTGGCTGGAGCCCATAGCGACGGGGGAGGTCGTCGCCTCGTTCGCGCTGACCGAGCCCGGCGCGGGATCCAACCCCGCCGGCTTGAAGACCAAAGCCGTTCGCAACAACGGCGATTGGGTGATCAACGGCCAGAAGCGGTTCATCACCAATGCTCCTGTCGCCGACCTGTTCGTGGTCTTCGCACGCACCCGCCCGGCCGACGACAAGGGCTCGGGCATCGCGGTCTTTTTGGTCGCCGGCGACAGCGACGGTGTGGAGGTGGGCGCCAAGGACGCCAAGATGGGCCAGGAAGGGGCGTGGACCGCCGACGTGAACTTCGTCGACGTGCGGCTCGGGGATGACGCGCTGATCGGGGGCAGCGAAGACATCGGCTACCGGGCGGCGATGACCTCGTTGGCGCGCGGCCGGGTCCACATCGCCGCGCTCGCCGTGGGTGCGGCCCAGCGTGCCCTCGACGAATCCGTCGCCTATGCCGCCACCGCGACCCAGGGGGGCACGCCGATCGGAGGCTTTCAGCTGGTGCAGGCGATGCTGGCCGACCAGCAGACCGGGGTGCTGGCCGGCCGGGCTCTCGTCCGGGATGCGGCGCGGCTCTGGGTCACCGACGAAGATCGACGCATCGCCCCGTCGGCGGCCAAGCTGTTCTGCACCGAGATGGCAGGCAAGGTGGCCGATCTCGCGGTTCAGGTTCACGGCGGCAGCGGTTATATGCGCGGTGTCCCGGTGGAACGGATATACCGGGACGTGCGCCTGCTGCGCCTCTACGAGGGCACCAGCGAGATTCAACGGCTGATCGTCGGTTCGAACCTGATCAAAGGGGTCCAGCGATAAGCGAATGACTCATAGAGAGGGTCGCGTGCATCTGGCCGCGCGCGGACAGGGCCGCGCGCACGCCGTCCGGATGGCCGAGATCAACTGATGAGTTCGAGCGTCCCGAGATCGCGGATCGCCCGACAGCCCCGTGACAGCATGGTCAGCACCATGTCGTCGCCGCGCTCGGTGGCGGCGGCGAAGGCAAAGCCCAGCGCCGAGATCAGCGGAGCCTGCGGAACACCGAGCCGGTAATCACGCCAACATGTTTCGCGGTCGTAGTCGGCGACGCCATAGCCCGACAAGGTTCGGTGATAATCGGCGACGAGGTCCTTTTCGATGCTTGCGCGCAGCTCCGGATCCAGGCTGGTAGCGGTGAAGTAGGCGAGATCCCTTGTCGGCAGGCCCACCCCGAGGGTCTGCCAGTCGACCACGCTCACCCGCGTTCGCTCGGGGTCGAACAGCAAGTTGTCGAGGCGATAGTCACCATGCAACAATGCGAATCGATCATGCTCGGTCAGCAGCCAAGGCGCCACTAAAGCCATTGTCGCGGCGAAGGTCTCGCGGTCCTCGGCAGTCATTCGGTCGCCGAGCTTCTCCAGCGTGATTTCGGCGGCCATCCGCGCGACCTCCCCCAGGCCCTGGGCGCCGGCTTCGTCCGGTCGGCCGAACGCGATCGCGGGAAAATCCAGCCAACCGGGATCACACCAGCTGGGCGCGTGTAGACCCGCTATCGCGGCGACCGCCAGCCGCGCCTCCCGTTCACCGCAGCCCGCGAGCTGATCGCCCTGCACGGCCGGCGCCTGGTCGGCCAGCAGCAGGGCGTAATCCATTGCGTCCTCGCTGATCTCGCAGTAGTAGCAGGTGGGGACCGGTACCCGCACCCGATCCGCCACGGACGTGTAGAACGCACATTCGCTGCGATACCCGATGACGACGCGGCCGCGCACGGTGTCGTCCTGGGCGGGCAGTTTGATCACAAATGTCGACGGCAAATCGGCTGGATCGGTGCCGTAGCTGGCCGTCACGCGATACGTGGCACCGGTTTGGCCGGTGCCGATGGCCGCGACCTCCACTTCGGACACCTCGACGGGCGCGCCTCGCCGGCTGAGTACCGTCGACAACCACTGGGGGGTCACGTCGGTGGGGTGCCGCGGGATCGACAGCAAGGCACTCACGACGACAACTGTAAGGCATACCGCATGAGCCTCGTCCAGGCCCGCTACTCGGCGAGTATCCGCCAGTCCGCGGCCTCGTTCTGCTGTTGCCAGAACTCGCTGAAACGTCCACCGGCGCCGAGCAATTCGTCGACAGTACCGTCCTCGACCACGTGGCCGTCGTCGACGAACAAGACGCGATCGGCGTGCCGGATGCTGGCCAACCGGTGGGCGACGATGACTCGGGTGCGCGATTGGGGATCGGCGGTGAGCGCGTCGACCACCGCGACCTCGTTCTCGGTGTCCAGCGCGCTGGTCGCCTCATCAACGAGCAGCACGGGCGCGGCTTTGAGCAGCGCGCGCGCAATGCTGACCCGTTGCCGTTCGCCGCCGGACAGCGCCGAGCCGGCCTCGCCGACGATAGTGGCGGCCCCGTCGGGCAGTCGTGCGGTGAGTTCGTCGACCCGGGCCAATCGAACGGCCTCGGCGACCTGATCGTCCGCCGCGCCGGGGTCCCCGGCGAGCACGTTCTCGCGGATCGTCCCATGGAACAGGTAGGGGTGTTGGAACACCACGCTGCTGGCCGCGCGGCGAGCCGCCGGTTCCAGTGCCGTCGCGTCGACGCCGTCTATCAGGACACGGCCCTCCGTCGGCTGATGCAGGCCCGCGATCAACGCGAGGATCGTGCTCTTTCCCGAGCCGGAGGGGCCGACGATCGCCGTCGTGCCGCCGGGGCGCAAGGAGAAGCTGACGCCGTCGAGCGCCCGTACACCGGCGCGGTAGCCGAACGCGACATTTTCGAAGGTGATACGCGGGGCCGCCGTGCCGTCCCGCAAGCTGTCGGGCAACGCGGCGTCTCCGGAGTACACGCCCGGCGCCGTGAGCACCGAGCGGATTCGGTCGAGTGTCGCGCGGGTACTTTCCAGCGCCGGCGCCAGCTCGCTGACAGCGGTGAAAGGTTCCAAGTAGCGCGCCGTCACGATGATCAGCGCGATGGCTTCGAGCACCGTGAGCGTGCCAGCGACGGTCAGCGCCGCAGTCGCACCGGCCAGCCCGATAAGGGCCAGTTGACTGGAGATGCTGAACAACAGTTGGCCCGGAATTTGCATGCCCAGCAACCGCATCGCCGCGCTGTGCTGCGCGCTCAGCGCGTTGCCGACCAGGCTTCGCGCCGGCTCGACGCGCCGGGCGGCGCGCAACGCCTGCTGGGTTCGGGCGAATTCGATGATCCGCTCGGTGAGCGCGCTGTTGGCTCTACCAGCGGCGGCATCGGCGCTGCGCGAAAGGCGAACCGAGGCCCACAACGAGCCGAGCAGCAACGGCACTCCGGACAGCGCTGCCAGGCCGAGCTGCCAGGAGATCGGCAAGAGCGCCAGCGCGATGACCGCCGGCAGCAGGATCGCGCTGGTCAACGGTGTCAGCAGGTTGACCACCAGACCGACGAGTTCGGGGCCGGCCGCGGCGATCGCCTGCCGCGCCGTCGCGGTGTTGTCGGCGGTGAACCAATCCAGCCGGACATTCGGAATCCGGTCGGCCACGTCGTGCTGGGTGCGGTCCAACACAGCGAATCCCAGGTCGAAACCGATCCGCGCCGTGACGGTGTCGACCGCCCAGCCGGTTGCGGTGACGGCCGTTAACCAGCCCAACCAGGCCAGTGCGCGTTGCGGTGCGTCGCTGAACAACGCGCCCAGCAGCGGGACGAGCAGCACCGCGCCCACCGCGCGCAGCACGACGGAGACGAGGGCGAGCACGACATAGCTGAGCACGTTGGCGCGGCGGTCGGCTGGAACGAGTCCTATCCAGGTGCGGATCATCGCGCCCCCTCCCGAGCCGCGCCGACGGGCACCGGGCCCCGGCCCGTCTCCCAGAGCCGGCGATAGCGTCCGTCCGCTGCGAGCAACTCGTCGTGGGTGCCGCGTTCGACGACGCGTCCGTGTTCGAGTACGACGATCTGGTCGGCTCCGGTAACGGTGTGCAACCGATGAGCGATCACGAGGACGGTGCGGTCCCGGGTCAGTCGGTTGAGTGCTTGCTGCACAAGGTATTCCGATTCCGGGTCGGCGAATGCCGTGGCCTCGTCGAGAATGAGGATCGGCGTGTAGGCGAGGATCGCGCGGGCGATGGTCAGGCGTTGCCGTTCCCCACCCGATAGTCCGGTGCTGGCGCCCAGCACGGTGCCGTAGCCGTCCGGCAGGCGTAGCACACGATCGTGGATTTGCGCCGCTCGCGCGGCCGCCTCGATCTGCGCAGCGGTGGCATCCGGGACGGCCAGCGCGATGTTCTCGGCGACGGTCCCGTGCACCAGCTGGGTCTCCTGCAGGACGAAACCTACCCGGGTATACAGCTGGTCGGCGGTCAGCGACCGAATGTCTTGTCCCGCTACGTGTATCGCTCCCTGCTCCACGTCGTGGAACCGAGCGAGCAGGGCGGCCAGCGTCGACTTGCCGGACCCGGATGGACCGACCAGCGCGGTCACGGTGCCCGGCGGCAGCTGTAGCGAAACGTCGCGGATCACCGGGACACCGGGACGGTAGCCGAAGCTGACGTGGTCGAACACCACCGTCGCGGGCGTATCCGCGTCGGGCCGGTCCTGCACTGCGAGTTCGGGCTCGGTGAGGGTGGTCTGCAGGCGCCGAGCGGCCTGCATACCGCCGCGGACGCCACCGAGCCCGTAGCCGATGCCCAGCAGCCGGGCGCCAAACGTGGTGCCCAACAACAAGAACGGCAGCACGTTCACCGGATCCATCTGATTGCTGACGACCAGCAGAGTGCCGGTGACGGCGATGAGCCACAGGAAGGTCGAGGGCCGGGTGGCCAGATCCATGAGTGTCTTCTTGCCCGTAAACGGGCGCTGCCAGGCGACCAGGAAGCCGACGTACTCGTCCAGCCGGCGCCGGAAGCTCGACGCCGCAGCACCACCGAAGACACGGATGACCGGCTGGCCTTCCAGGTAGGCGGCCGCCTCGGTGTTCATCCTCTCGGCCCACCTCTGCGCTTGCACGATGCGCGGGCCGGACTGGACCGTCAGCGCCGACATCGTCACCAGGTAGACCAGGACCGGCCCGAACAACACCAGCGCCACTCGCCAGTCGACGACGAACAGATAGATCAGTACGGTCGCCGGCGCGACCACCGCGTTGACGGCGTCAGGAATGGCGTGCGTGACCAGGTAAGGCAGCGACAGCGTGTCGTCCTGCACCAGCTGTTTGATGGACCCGGAGCCGCGCGCGGTGAACCAGCCGAGCGGTAGCCGCGACAGTTTGCCCAACAGCCGCGAGCGCAGGTCGCTGGCGAACCGGGCGTCGACGGCGTGCAGCCAGAGCGTGAGGGCGGCACCCAGCACGGTGCCCAATCCGAGCAGCGAAACGGCCGCGATTGCGACGTTCCACAATCGGGACTCGCCGGCACCCGACAGCAAAAGGCGAGCCAGCTCCACCAACAACACATACGGAGCCAGTTGCAGCAGCGTGAGCACGGCTTGCAGCACCGCAGAGATGATCAGGGCCGTGCGCAGCGGTGCCAGCAACTGGCCCGCGGCCTGGGTACGCCAAGTGCCGCGGGATGGCGGTTTGGTCAACGTCTCTTCTTGCGCCGCAACGGCTTCCGACTGACCGTTGTCCGGCTCGCCCTCGCGGCGGATGCCCATTTCGCGCCCGGCATTCCAATACGCCTGGGCGTGTACCTCGGATTTGGGGAACCCGAACGCGTCGCGCAGCCGCTTGCGGACGTTTTTGAGCGCGCCGGCCTCGGGTGTCGCCCAGCAATACCAGTTCGACCAGTCCCGGGTTTCGATCGCTTCGGCCAGCGATGTCTCGTCGCGCCGGTGAACCCAGTGCACCCGCAGCAGCGGATGCTGCGTAATGGGGATTAGCGGGTCGTTGTCGTCGTGCTGTTCGAGGTACATCTCGATCGCGACGTCCTCGGGGACGGTGCCGATGATTCCGTTCATCCCCGGGATCGACGCCGAGTCTCCGATCAGCAGGTAGCCGGCGGGCTGTTCCTCGGGTTCGTCGAATCGGGACGAGCCCATGAGCGACATGACCCCGATGGTCGTGCCCGGTGTGACGGTGCGGGCCCACGTCGACGCCGGGCCGGCGGGGTCATGCAGCACGACGTCGACCGCGAAGCGTCCGGTCGACGCGTCCGCTTCGGACAGCGTATAGGCCCGCTGGAATTCGGCGTTCGACCCGTTCGGGTCGGGGAACCAGAATCGCAACCACGCCGCCGGTTCGGCTTCGGCGTCTTCGAACAGGGTCGACGACTCCATCCGTATGCGCACGAAATGCGGTGCGATCATTACGGTTTCGCGCACGGTCGCGATATGGTCGCGCGCGCCGAACCCGCGCAGTATCGCACCCTGCAGCCCGCGTGCCATCACCGACCTCTCCCGTGGCGGTGTGTTGCGCCACGACCTGTCCGATCGGGCCGCCGGGCGCGATCTCATCCCAAACTAAGGGTTACCTTACCCGTCGGTCAACCGGGTGCGAGCCGTGTCGGGCTGGCACGTCCTCAAGCCGCGCGAGCGCCGCGTAGTTCGCGCAGTGCGGTGCGCAGGCCGCGCCGTTTCCCCGTGTCGGGGTCGACGAAGCTTTCCCGTAACCCGTCGCGGACCCGAAACGTCAACTCGGAACGGGTCTCCGGCGCGTCATCGGATGTCGCCCTGAGCAGCTTGTCTGGCAACGCGAGCTTGAGAATGGTCCAGAACGACTGCCAGTACTGCCGGCCAAGGGAGCCCGTGGTGTAGGGCAGGTCGTACTTCTCACACAGCTCGCGGACCCGCACCGAAATTTCCGCATACCGGTTGCTGGGCAGATCCGGAAACAGGTGGTGCTCGATCTGATAGCACAGGTTGCCACTGATGAACGCCATCAGCGGCCCGGCGTTGAAGTTCGCCGATCCCAGCATCTGGCGCAGGTACCATTCCCCCTGGGTTTCGTTCTCGAACTCCTCGACGGTGAATTTCTCGGCGCCGTCGGGAAAGTGACCACAGAAGATCACCATGTAGGCCCAGTAATTGCGGATCAGATTCGCCGTCATGTTGGCCTTGAACGTGTGCTTCCAGTTGCGCCCGGTGAGCGCGGGGAACACCAGATAGTCCTTTCCGGCCTGTCTGGCGACCTTCTTGCCAATCACCCGCAGGTCCTTGCCGGCCTCGGCCCAGGTCTTCTCCTTCTTGCGGATCTTGCGCGAGTCGATGTGATGCAACGCCACACCCCACTCGAACAGTGTGCCGAGCAACAGGTTGTAGAAGGGGTTGCCCAACATCCAAGGCTCCCAAGGGTCGTCGCGGGTGACGCGCATGATGCCGTACCCGACGTCCTCGTCGAGGCCGACGATATTGGTGTACTTGTGGTGCACGAAATTGTGCGAACGCTTCCACTGCACGCTTGGGCAGGTGCTGTCCCACTCCCATTCGGTGGAGTGGATCTCCGGGTCGTTCATCCAGTCCCATTGACCATGGGTGATGTTGTGCCCGAGTTCCATGTTCTCAATGATCTTGGCCATCGCGAGCATCCCCGTCCCGGCCAGCCACGCCAGCTTGTTCCGGCTGGCGAACAACGCAATTCGGCCGCCCGCCGCCAGCGCACGCTGTAGCTGAATGGACCGGCGGATGTACCGCGCGTCGCGGTCACCGCGGGATTCCTCTATATCGGCGCGAATCGCGTCCAGCTCGCGCGCGAGCTGCTCCACGTCTTCGGTGGTCAGGTGGGCGTATTCCTTGATGTCAGTAATGGCCATCGGTTCGTTCTCCTCAGATCTTGATGGTGCAGTCACCGGATGCGGTGGAGATGCATGTATTGATGCGATCGCCTTCGCCGTGTTCGGTCCCGGATCGGAAGTCGCGCACGTGTCCTCCCTCCAGCGGAAGCACACAGGTCTGGCAGATACCCATCCGGCAACCGAAGGGCATTTGAATGCCGACCTTCTCGCCGGCCTCCAAAATTGATGTGGCACCGTCGATTTCGATGCTCTTGTCGGATATCGCGAAGTGGACCGTTCCCCCTTCGCCGCCCTTGTCCGTGGCAGCGATGGTGAACCGCTCCATGTGCAGGAGATCGCTGCAATCCGCGCTTTTCCAGAGGTTCTCGGCGGCGTCCAGCAGGGCGGAAGGGCCGCATACCCAGGCGGGGCGTTCGTTCCAGTCCGCCACGATATCCTCGAGTTTGTCGAAGTCGAAGTGCCCCTGAGCTTCGGTGAGCTGCAGGTGAAGTTGATAAGTCGGCTCGCTACTTTCCAGTTCGCGCAACTCGTCGTGGAAGATCACGTCGTCCGCGCTGGGCGCCGAGTGAATGTGCACCACGTCCGGATGTTCTCCGCGGGACTTGAGCGTGCGCAACATGGCCATCACCGGGGTGATCCCGCTGCCCGCCGTGATGAAGAGAGCCTTCTGCGGCGCCGGGTCGGGCAGCGCGAAATCTCCCTTCGGAGCCGCCAAACGCACGATGGTGCCCGGTTTCACGCCGTTCACCAAGTGGGTCGACAGGAAGCCCTCGGGAGTGGCTTTGACGGTGATGGTGATGTTGTTGTTGTCGCGGCGCGGAATTGACGTCAACGAGTACGAGCGCCAATGCCAGCGACCGTCGATCCGCAGTCCGATGCCGACATATTGGCCCGCGCGGTAGTTACCCGAGAAGCCCCAACCCGGTTTGATCGTCACGGTCGCCGAGTCTGCCGTTTCGGGATGGACGTCGACGATGGCGCCGCGCAGTTCGCGCGCGGACCACAACGGATTGAGCAGTTTGAGGTAGTCGTCGGGGAGCAACGGCGTGGTCGCGCGCGCGGCGAGTCCGCGTGGCACGTTCACCCAGGGCGTAGAACCGGTCTGGACGCCTTTCGCTGGCGCCTTGCTCCACCGCATGAGGCTGCGAAGTGTCGAACCCATAGTTCTTCTCTCAGTGATCTGGTTGACGGTTTTCCGCGGCAGTAACGAACCACGATTTCTGACGGCTTCCCCATCGCACCGTTCGATAAACACTTGTTCGCTGAAATGCGCGAGTCGCGTCGTGGGGCTTCCAAGGCGCAGGGGCGGCGACGAGCGCATGCCGAGCGCTCTGACCTGTTCACCTCGCGGGTTGCAGCCTAGGTGGGCCGGGGCAAGATGTGAGTCGTGAGTTGGACGAGGCGTGAGGGAAGGGCGCTCGCGAATTTAGCGCTCACCGGCGAAGCGCTGTTCGCTGAGCTCGATGGCTATCTCCGCGTGCACAATCCGCATCTGACGGACATCCGGGTGGAGCAGGCAAGCCCAACCGACGGGTACGACACACATGGCCGACTGCCTCGGCGGTGGTACAGCGTCACCTACTTGGCCGACGATGGCGAGGGTCAGTAGGGCGGTCAGGTACGCGGTTCGATTAATTGCGACCACCGCTGCTGGCTCAACTGAAGAGACCCGTCGAACTGGGTAAACACGCATACCGCCTCGGTGCGGGCGGAGGGACTCGAACCCTCAAGCTCTCACGAGCAATGGCACCTAAAGCCATCATGTTTGCCAATTTCATCACGCCCGCGGCGCTGCTGATCGTACCGGTTGTGGGTGCTGACGAAACTGGTGTGACCGGCGCATCGCGGATTGAAAGTTCGAGCCGACGTCATGACCGCGCGCTGTACCGTCATGGGGTGTCCACTACACACCGTCGGAGGCCCGCGGCGATCGCTCTGGTGATCGTCGCCTCCTGTGGCTGCCTGGCCCTGGGCTGGTGGCAGTGGACACGATTTCAGTCGGTGTCGGGGACCTACCAGAACCTGGGCTACGCGCTGCAGTGGCCGCTGTTCGCCTGGTTCTGCGTCTACGCGTATCGCAAGTTCGTCCGTTACGAAGAGGAGCCACCCGATCCGCACCGGAGCGGCACCGTGACCGAGCTCCCCGCCGGACTGTTGCCGGAACGCCCCAAGCCCGCACAAGTGCCACCGGAGGACCCCGCGCTGCGGGAGTACAACGCCTACCTCACCGAGCTCGCCAAGAACGATGCCGAAAAGCAGAACAGGACCACCGCATGACTGCACCCGCCGGCAACATCCGCACCGCGCTGCTCGCCTACCGAATCATGGCCTGGACGACGGGGATCTGGCTGATTGCGCTGTGTTACGAGATCGTGTCGCACGTGGTGTACAAGCACGAGATCCGGTGGATCGAAGTGGTGCACGGCTGGGTGTATTTCGCTTACGTGCTGGCCGCGTTCAACCTGGCGATCAAGGTCAGGTGGCCGATCCTCAAGGCCGTCGGCGTGCTGTTGGCCGGAACCATCCCGCTGCTGGGCATCGTCGTCGAACACTTCCAGACCAAAGACGTCAAGGCCCGCTTCGGGTTTTAAGGACTCGGTTGACGCATCCATGGGTCTGCCCTTAAGTCCCATCCGCCGCAGCGAGCTCTGCGGGGGGCAACACTTTTTGCCCGGCTTCGAGCGACACCGTCAGCTGAAGCCGTAGCGGCTATAGCGCCAGTCGCTCGGAGCCGGGCAAATCGTCGATATCCCCTCTCCGCGAGGCCACCGGGTCAGGTGAGGTCACGGGGTCAGGTTTGGACTGGCCTCACCTTTCACGGCGCCGCCAGAGCGCGCAGCGCGGGCAGCAGCAGCGCGAGCGCGCGACCACGATGCGACACCGCGTCCTTCTCCTCCGGGCTGAGCTGCGCCGCGGTGCGATCGGACCCCACGGGAACAAAGACGGGGTCGTACCCGAAGCCGCCGTCGCCACGGGGCTCCCGGGCAATAGTGCCGGGCCACTCACCGCGGACGACGATCTCGTTGACCCCCCCGTCCGCCGAGACCAGCGCGCAGGCCGACACGAACGCGGCACCGCGCCGCTCGTCGGGCACGTCACGCAACTGCGCGAGCAGCAACGCGGTGTTGCCGGCGTCGTCGCCGTGGCTGCCCGCCCACCGCGCCGACAGCACACCGGGCATGCCGTTGAGCGCGGCCACTTCCAAACCTGAGTCGTCGGCGACGGTAACCAGACCGGTCGCGGCAACGGCGTCGCGCGCCTTGGCCAAGGCGTTGTCCTCGAATGTCGCGCCGGTTTCCGGCGCTTCGTCGAACGGCGCCACGTCGTCGAGAGACACCAGAGTCAACCCGGACAAGCCGGCGCCGTCCAGCACCCGGCGCAACTCGGCCAGCTTCTTACGGTTGCGGCTGGCGACCAACAGCCGGGTCAGCTTCCGAACGCCTTCGGCGGCGCCGCGCCCTCGGGCAGCACACCCGGGTACGGCAGCTCCAGCGCCTCGCGCTGCGCGGTGAACAACTGATCGCAGGCGCCCAGCGCCATGTCGAGCAGCTTGTCCAGCGTCGACCGCGGGAACGTCGCGCCCTCACCGGTGCCCTGAATCTCCACCAGGGTGCCGGTGTCGGTGGCGACAACATTCATGTCCACCTCGGCGCGCGAATCTTCCTCGTAGGGCAGGTCCACGCGAACCCGGCCGTCGACCACACCGACGCTGACAGCCGCGATCGCACACGACAGCGGCCTGGGATCCGACAGCTTGCCCACCGCCGACAAGTAGGTCACCGCGTCGGCCAGCGCCACGTATGCGCCGGTGATGGCGGCGGTCCGGGTGCCGCCATCGGCTTGCAGCACGTCGCAGTCGACGGCGATCGTGTTCTCCCCCAGCGCCCTCAGGTCGATGCACGCCCGCAGCGATCGGCCGATCAACCGACTGATCTCCTGGGTGCGACCGCTCAGCCGGCCTTTCACCGATTCGCGATCCGACCGATCATGGGTGGCCGACGGCAGCATCGCGTACTCGGCGGTGAGCCAACCCAGGCCGGAGCCCTTGCGCCAGCGCGGCACTCCGTCGGTCACGCTGGCGGTGCACATGACCTTGGTGTGGCCGAATTCGATCAGTACCGAACCCGCAGGGTGCTCGGTAAATCCGCGGGTGATGACGACGGGGCGAAGCTCGTCGTCGAGGCGGCCGTCTTCTCGTTTGGACACGCAGCCAAGACTAGACGTGTCGATCAGACCGGCTGCGTGTGCCGGACGACGTCGAACGTCTCGTCACACACCACCGCGTGCACGGGACCGTCGAACTCGGCCTTCGCCTCGCTGATCACATCCTCGCGGGACGTCCACGGCGGAATGTGCGTCAGGAGCAGCTCACGGACGCCGGCCTGCGCGGCGGCGCGACCGGCCTCGGTGCCTGACAGGTGCAGGGCGGGCGGGCGGTCCGGAGAATGCGTCCAGGAGGCCTCGCAGAGAAAGACGTCGGCGCCGCGCGCCAACTCGACAAGCTGGTCGCAGGGGCCGGTGTCGCCGCTGTACACCAGCGACGCGCCACCGGGATCGGTGATTCGTAGGCCGTACGACTCGGTCGGGTGCGACACCACGCGCGGCACGACCGTCAGGGCGCCCAGTGTTACCGGTTCACCGTCGACCCAATGATGTAGCTCGAAGATGTCCGAGCAATCGTCGATCTCGCCGCCATACGGCGACGATGCCGCGCCCAACCGCGACCACGTGTCGCTCGGCCCGTACAACAGGGCCTTCCCGGCGGGACGCGAGGGGTGGTAGCGGCGCCAGACGAAAAGACCGGGCATGTCCAGGCAGTGGTCGGCGTGCAGATGAGACAACAGCACGTGCACCGAGGCGGGATCCGTGTGTCGTTGCAGCGCACCGAGAACTCCCCCGCCGAAGTCGATGACCAAGGGCGGCGTGTCCGGCGCCCGGAGGAGGTAACCCGAGGCAGGCGAATCCGGACCCCCGACGCTGCCGGAACAGCCGAGCACCGTTATCCGCACGGACACTACTGTGCCATGTCCGATAGCACGATAGGGAAAACATTGCCGCATTCGCTTGACCGATTCATCTGGCACACCTAGTTGACACGAGAGCGAGGGTGTGTTGGTTGCACACCGGTCACGGTGGGTCCCAGGAATCGCGCGGCAAGCCTGGTGAATGCCTCAGGATCGCCGGTCGCCTCGAACCCCCGGGTAGCGGGGGGCGCGCCGTGCGGACGCAGTAGATCCGTCTCGGTAAGCACACGCAGCACTTCCTTGGCGGTCTCCTCGGCGCTGGAGACCAGCGTGACGTTGTCACCCATCGCTAGTTGAATCAGCCCCGACAGCAGCGGATAGTGCGTGCAGCCGAGCACGAGGGTGTCCACCTCGGCACGCTGCAGGGGCTCCAGATAGCCCTCGGCCAGGCCCAGGATCTGCCGACCGCTGGTGACGCCGCGCTCCACGAAGTCGACGAATCGTGGACACGCGACGGCGGTGACCTCGGTATCACGAGCGGCGGCGAACGCGTCCTGGTAAGCGTGCGAGGTGATGGTCGCGCGGGTGCCGATGACGCCGATGCGGCCGTTGTGAGTGGCCGCGACGGCTCGTCGTACCGCCGGCAGGATCACCTCGACGACGGGCACGTCGTAGCGCTCCCGAGCGTCCCGCAGACATGCCGCGGACGCCGAGTTGCATGCGATCACCAACGCCTTGACGCCGCGGGCCACCAGATCGTCGCCGATCCTCAGAGCGTGCGCGCGGATCTCGGGGATGGTCAGCGGGCCGTAGGGGCCGTTGCCGGTGTCGCCGACATAGATGATGTCCTCGTCGGGCAGTTGATCGATGATGGCCCGCGCCACGGTCAGCCCCCCGACGCCGGAATCGAAGATCCCGACGGGCGCCAGTGGCGAATTCATGTCTTCAGACGCGAGACGTCGGTTTTTCTGCGCGCCCGTGCATTGCGTTCCGGAGCGGATAGCAGATACGCGGCCACGACCCCGGCGATCGCTCCACACAAGTGGCCCTGCCAGGAGATGCCGCCGCAGCCACTGTGCAACACCGGCATCGCGCCGAGCAGCACACCGCCGTAGAGGAGCAAGACCACCAGGCCGATGACGATGTCCCGCAGCTTACGCACGAACAACCCGAACACCAGCAGGAAGGCCAGCCAGCCGAAGATCAGGCCGGAGGCACCGATGTGATCGGTCGGGCCGCAGTTACTACCCCAGTTGCCGATAAGCCAGGTGCCGAAGCCACCCAGGATCCACACGATCGCGGTGGCCCAGACGAACCGGGACAATCCGGCCAGCGTCATCAGGAACCCGAGCACGAGCATCGGCACCGTGTTGGCCATCAGGTGCGGCCAACCGGCGTGCAGCAGCGGGGCGAAGATGATCCCGCACAGGCCGTCGGTGGTATCCGGCCTAATGCCGTTGGCGTCCAACCTGTTGCCCATCAACTGGTCGACCAGCTCGATCAGGTAGAGCAACGCGACAAAGGTGAGGATCGTCGCTCCGCCCACCACCCAGCGCGGCCGCTTGTCCGGCTGCGTAGCCGGCGTGCGCGGATGGCCTGACCTGTTAATGGCGCCGCTCCTCCTTATCGCTTCGCATCAAGGCTACCGGCGCACGTGCAGGCGCCGCTCCTCCTCATCGCTGCGCTCACCCGCCCGCGGGTCCGCCCCCGAATGCTCCCGGCACCACGTCGCGGTAGGTCGGTATGCCGGCCACCGACTCCGCGGTCAGCACACCGGCCAGCACGGCGCGGGCCAGGCAGTCCGCCCCGGCGGCACCCACCGCGGTGATCAGCGGGGT
>NZ_JAFBAR010000076.1 GCF_019247635.1 Mycobacterium sp. | reverse complement strand
ACGACTGAATACAAGCCCTTGAGGTCTTCGGCGAAGTCCACCTTGGTCTTTGACAGCACATTTGACGTCACCATCGCCAGCTTCTTCAGCGCGGCGAAGGCCTCGACGATATGGTCCCGGTTTTTGTTGAGCACGCGAAGCGCCTCGGGCAGCGTGTCCAACGCCCGGCTCAGGTTGTCCTTGTCGCGGGCCAGGCTCGCGGAGAATCGGTTCAGCCCGTCGACCGCATCGATGATGTCGTTGACCTGCCGGTTAAGGCCTGCCGTCAGCTCGGCGAGCCGGGGAATCAGATCGGTGAACTGGCCCTGCCGACCCGCGAACGCCTGGTAGGCCTCGTCGGTGATCTCTTCCAACGCACCGAGGTTGCCCTTGTTGACCACCACGCCGAGCGACGAGAACACCTCCTCGGTGGTGGGAAAGCGGCCCGTGGGGGCTTGCTGGATTTTCGACCCGTTGGCCAGGCGGCCGACCGCCGGCTTGTCTTTGGGCGCAGCCAGGTCGATGTGCAGCGAGCCCAGCAGTGACGTCTGCGCGACCGTCGCCGTTGCGTTCGCCGGCAGCACCACATTCTTGTCCAGCACCATTTTCACTGCGGCATAGAAAGTTCCGTCGGACCGCTGCTCGGCGTCAATGCCGGAGACGCTGCCGACGGTGACGTCGTCGAGCATCACCGGCGAGTTCTGCGGTAGCGTCGCAACGTCGGACAATTCGGCGGTGACCGTGTACGCGCCGCTGCCATGCCCCTCGGTGCCGGGCATTGCCAGTGAATTCAGGCCACCGAAATTACACCCGGCGAGCAACAGGCTACTGGCGGCAACCGCGCTGCCGCGCAACCAGATTCGTTTCATCCGCCGGCCCCCTGTTCGGCGGGCAGCGACGGTCCGGGTGGTGATGGGCCTGGGGAGGGATCAGTCGCGGGCGGCGGGCCGGGAGCGGGACCGAAACCGGGCGGGCCGGGAGCAGCGGCGGGCGCCGCTCCCGGAGCCGGGGTCGCCCCAGGCACGGGCGGGACTAGCAGGCTCTGCAGATCGGTCGGATTCTGCGTTGGCGCGGTGGGTTTGGCGGGAATCCAGGTTAACTGCGGAACCGGTGTCTGTGCCTTGGCTTGGGTGGCCGGGGTGTCGTAGATGATCTGACCCTTGTACGCCGTGATCGTGTTAAGGGGGTGGAACATGACCGGCGGGTAGTTCACGGCGAGCCGGCGCAGCACGGGCCCGAGCCGCTCACGGCAGATCTCGGCGCGCTTATAGTATTCGGGCGCCCTGGGCCCGCCGGGTGTTTCGAAGGATCCGCCACAGATGAATTGCACCGGGTTGGAGAATTCGGGTATGGACAACAGGCCGTTCAGCGTGCCCTGCGCCGGATCGTAGATGTTGTAGAAGTTGGCGATCCCCGGGCCCGCCACGTGCAGTACCTGCTCGATGTTGTCGCTCTGACCGCTCAGCGTCTGCGCGAAGTCGTTGAGCTTGTTGACCGTATCGATAAGCGTGGAGTTGTTCTCGTGCAGGAACCCGCGGATATCCGAGAGCGCCTGGTTGAGCGTGCCCAGGGTGTCGTCCAGATGCCGCGAGCTGTCGGCTAGCACCTGCGACACCGACGCGACACTTCCGGCGAACTGCACGATCTGTTCGTTGCTCGCCGACAGGGCGTCGACCAGCACCTGAAGATTCTTGACCGTGCCGAAGATGTCGCTGCGCGAATCGCCGAGGCGCCCAGCGACTTGCGCGAGTTCCCGCAACGCGTTGTGGAACGTGTCACCCGTGCCGTCGAGCGTGGTGGCGGCCTGGTTGATCGCCGCGCCCAACGGCCCCTGCATCGAACCCGCCGTCGGGCTCAGCGAGACAGTCAGCTGCGTCAGCGCCTCCTTGACCTCGTCCCATTCCACCGGAACGGCGGTGTGAGACAGGTCGATGCTGGCACCGGCGGGCAGCACTGCCCCACCGGTGTAGGCCGGGGCGAGCTGAATGAACCGCGCCGCCACCAGGTTTGGCGACATGATGACGGCCTTGGCATCCTTCGGGATATTGATGCCGTCGGACACCTCCATGGTGATCTTGACGTCGGAAGGTCTGGGTTCGATCGCGTCGATCTTGCCCACCGGTACACCGAGGATGCGGACCTGATCGCCGGGGTAGAGCCCGACCGCGGCGGTGAAGTAGCCGATGATCTTTCGACCACCGCCGCCGGCGGAGAACACCACATAGGCGCCTCCCACCAGCGTCGCGACCAACGCGACGATGGTGAGTGTGCGCAGCCCCCGGCTGCCGACCCGTTGCTTGGTCGTCATGGCGACTTCGGCCTGATGATCCAGCGTTCCTGGATTAACCCGCGCAGGTAATCGGAAAGGCTGGCCGGTAGCTTGCCCGGCTGGTAGAAGAAGTCAAACATCGTTGCCAGCAGCGGTGCCGGGATCACGCCGTAAACGTTGACGTTGAACCCCGGGCCAGAACCCACCACCTCGCCCAACTCAGTCGCGTAGGTGGGCAGCCGCTTGAGGGCTTCGGTGATGTAATCCTTGCGCTCGTTGAGGGTGTCCAGCACCAGGTTGAGCTTGCTCAGCGCCGGGCCGAACTCCTTGCGATTGTCGGCGACGAAGCCGGAAATCTGTTGGGACAGACCGCTTATCCCCGAGATCAGCTGGCCGAGCGCGGCGCGCCGCTCGTCGAGCGCGGCAAACAGTTGATTGCCGTCGTTGACCAGCTTGTTGACCTGGTTGGCGCGGTCGGACAGCACTGCCGTCACCGACTTCGCGTGCGCCAGCAGGCCTTGCAGCGCTTCGTCGCGGGTGTTGAGCGTACGCGACAACGACGTAATCCCTTCCAGCGCACCCCGCAGCTCCGGGGTGGCGTCACGCAGCGTGTCGGTGAGAACGCTCAGGGCCTGTTCGAACTGGGGCTTGTTCAGGTTGTTCGCGTTTTGACCGAGATCCTCGAGCGCGCCGGCCAGCGTGTACGGCGTGGTCGTTCGGCTCAACGGAATGGTGGTGCCCTTGCCGGTGCCCGCCGGGCTCAGCGAGATCGAGCGCTCGCCGAGGATGGTGTCGGTGCGGATCGCGGCCAGCGACTGGTCCCCGACCGCGACGTGGCGGTCCACGCTGAAGGTGATCTTGGCGCTGTCGCCTGCCAGGCTGACGTCCCCTACCTTGCCGACCTTGAAGCCCGAGACGTAAACCGCGTTGCCCGAGCTGATGCCGCCGGCGTCGGCGAAGTAGGCGGTGTAGGTCTTGCCCTGCGGCCAGAACGGCAACCCCGCGTAGCCGAACGCGAGTAGCACGACACAGATCACCATCACCACGCCGAAGACGCCGGTGCGCAACGGGTCGCGCTCACGTCTACTTTGCAAAGGCGCACCTCCCCTTGCTGGGGTCTACCTGGCCACCCAGCGGGAGCAGGATGTCGCCGCCCACCGGTCCGTTGATCTTGATCGTCACGGAGCAGAAGTAGATGTTGAAGAACGACCCGTAGGCGCCCAGCGCAGCCAGCCGCAGATAGTCCTCACCCAGCTGCTCGACGTCGTTGGCCACCTCGGCCTTGCGGTTGTCCAGCTCCGCGGCCAGCGGTCGCAGGTTTTGCAGGATGCCCTGCAGCGGCCGGCGCGAATTCTGCAGCAGCTGCGTCAGATCCGTCGTCGTAGATGCCAGCGGCGGGATGGCGCCGGCGATCGCGTCCTTGTTCTTGGCCAACCCGGTGATCAACTGTTGCAACTGGTCGACGCTGGCCGAAAATTGCGCGCTCTTGGCATCGATGGTGCCCAGCACGGTGTTCAAGTTGGTGATCGCGTCACCGATGAGCTGGTCCCGTTGGCCCAGCGCCGAGGTGAACGCGTTGGTATCCGCCAGTACATTCGCCAGCGCGCCGCCTTGGCCCTGCAACAGTTCGATGATGCCGCTGCTGATCGTGTTGACCTTGTCCGCGTCCAGCCCCCTGAGCACCGGCTTCAGGCCACCCAGCAGCGCATCCAGGTCCAGCGCGGGCTGGGTGTGCTGGGCGTTAATCGTCCCGCCGGGCGGCAGCTTGCGCAGCTCCCCCGGTCCCGACGTGATCTCCAGGAACCGGTCGCCGACCAGGTTCTCATACCGGATCACCGCACGCGTCGACGAATACAGCGTGTAACGCTTGTCGATCTCGAATGCCACGTCGACGGTGTTGTCCGGGTTCAGCTTCACCCCCGACACGGAACCCACCGGAACCCCGGCGATGCGGACCTTCTGGCCGGACTTCAACCGCGACGCGTCGCCGAAGGTGGCGTGGTAGGTGCTCTCGGGACCGAACCGGAAGTCTCCGAAGACCACCACCAGTCCGGCGGCGACGACCAACATTGCCACCGCGAAGACGCTGACCTTGATCACCATCGACCGGTGCGACGGCATGCCCGACGTCGCCATCAGAAGTCGTCCCGTTCCGCGAAGGAGCCATGGAACAAGAACTGCAGCGTCGAGGGCGCGTCAAACTGCAATTCGGTGAACGGCTCGTACGGGATGTTGGCGTTGTCGGTGACCAGGAACGGCGCTCGGTACCATGACCCGCCGGTCTGCTTGGTCGGAATATCGGGCAGGCCGCGGCAGTTCGGGCCTCCGGAGGCGTTCACCAGGGGCAGGCTCTCGGGATAGGTGTACGACGGCGCACCGAGCACAAAGCTCGACGACGTGAACAGACCCGCCTTGCGGACACCGAGCAGTGGGGCGAATTCCTGGATGCCGCGGTAGATGCCCGCGAACAGGCATCCGAATTCCGGCGAGTAGTCGGAGGCCACCTTGATCGGGGCGCGCAGCCTGTTGATGGCGTCGATGAAGTCCTGCGCGCCGGGCTCCAAGGTCTCATAGGCGTTGTTGGCCAGCCCGATCGTGGCCAGCAGCGTGTTGTTGAGGTTGTTCTGCTGGCTCACCAGGGTCTTGTTGATGGTCGGCAGGTTGTCGAACACCGTGTTCAAGTCGGGCGCGGCGTCGGCGTAGATGTTGGTTACGATCCCGGCCTTGCGGAAGTCCTCCTGCAGGGCGGGCAGCTTCGGGTTCGCTTGGCGGGCGAGGGTATTCAATCCAGAAAACAGCGCCCCCAGATCGTCGCCGTGGGTGCGCAGGCCCTCGGACAGCGCGCTCAGCGTGCCGTTCAGTTCGACAGGGTCGATCTTGTGCAGCAGGTCGACGAGCGACTGGAACAGGGTGTTGACCTCGAGTTGCACCTGTGACGCCTCGACGTGCGCGCCCGGGCGCAGCGGAGTCTGCGATGGCGCCGGGGGCGGAAGAAATTCCACCGCTTTGGCGCCGAAGATGGTGTTACTGGCGATGTGCACGGTCGCGTTGGACGGGATGTAGCGCATCTGGCCGCTGACGATCGCCAAGTGCAGCTGCGCCTGGTCACCGCTGTACGCGATCTCCTCGACCTTACCCACCTGAATGCCGCGGTACTTGACCTTGGCGCCCTTCTCCATCACCAAACCGGCACGCGGCGAAGTGACGATGACGGTGTCCGTGGACGTGAAGGCCGCCGAGTACGACAGATAAGTCAGCACCGCGAACGCCACTACCAAGCCGGCCAGCAGCGCCGCTGCCAGCCGCGTACTCGTGCGTCGCGATCCAGTCTCTGCCATGGTCCTTTTGAGTGATCCCCTTATCCAGAGAGGTTGAAGTTACCGGATGCGCCGTAGACAGCCAGCGAGATGAACAAAGTAATGACAACTACAACAATCAGTGAGGTCCGCACGGCCTGGCCGACCGCGATCCCGACGCCCACCGATCCACCGCTCGCGTTGTAGCCGTAATAGGTATGGACCAGCATCACCGCGATGGACATCGTGATGGCCTGCAGGAACGACCACAGCAGGTCCGACGGGATGAGGAAGGTATTGAAGTAGTGGTCGTAGAGGCCCGCGGACTGCCCGTTGATGAACACCGTGGTGAAGCGGGCAGCGAAGAACGCGGCGAGCACCGACAGCGAGTACAGCGGGATGATCGCGACCAGGCCGGCGATCAGCCGGGTCGACACCAGGTACGAAACTGAGTGGACGGCCATCGATTCGACGGCGTCGATCTCCTCGGATACCCGCATGGCGCCCAGTTGGGCAGTGGCCCCCGCGCCGATGGTGGCCGCCAGCGCGATGCCGGCAATGACGGGCGCGACGACCCGGACGTTCAGGAACGCCGACAGGAAGCCGGTCAGCGCTTCGATGCCGATGTTGCCCAGCGAGGAGTAGCCCTGCACCGCGATGACGCCGCCGGAGGCCAGCGTCAGGAAAGCCGCCACCCCTACCGTGCCGCCGATCATTACCAGTGCGCCCGCGCCCAGCGTCATCTCGGCGACCAGGCGGATCGTCTCTTTGCGGTACCGAGTCAGGGCGTTGGGGATGAAGCGGATCGTTTCGCCGTAGAACAACGCCTGTTCGCCGAAGCTGTCGACAGGCTCCCCGAGCCGGGAGAACAGGTTGCGAACCCGGTAGGTGATGTCATAACTCATGCGCTTGCACCCCCTTTCCCACCCTGATCACTTGGCCGAGATTTTCACGCCGACGGCCGTCATCACCACGTTGATGACGAACAGACAGATGAAGGCGTAGACGACGGTCTCGTTGACCGCATTGCCGACGCCCTTGGGCCCACCCTTGACGGTCAGGCCCCGGTAACACCCGACCAGCCCCGCCATCACGCCGAACAACAGCGCCTTGACCTCGGCGAGGATCAGCTCCCGAAGCCCGGTCAATACGGTCAGTCCATTGATGAAGGCGCCCGGGTTGACGCCCTGCAGGAAGACGGAAAATACGTAGCCGCCGGACAAACCGATGGCGCACACCAACCCGTTGAGCAACAGGGCGACCAACGTGGACGCCAAAACCCTTGGCACCACCAGTCGTTGAATCGGGTCGATGCCCAGCACCCGCATCGCGTCGATCTCCTCGCGGATGGTGCGGGCCCCCAAGTCGGCGCAGATCGCCGTCGCACCGGCGCCGGCCACGACCAGCACCGTCACGACCGGCCCCAGCTGGGTGATGGTGCCGAATGCCGTTCCGGCGCCGGAGAGGTCGGCGGCCCCGATTTCACGCAACAGGATGTTGAGCGTGAACGCCACCAGGACCGTGAACGGGATGGACACCAGCAGCGTCGGGATCAGCGACACTCGCGCGATCATCCACGTCTGATCCAGGAATTCGCCGAACTGGAACGGCCGCCGAAACGTGGCTCGGGCGGTGTCGATCATCATCTCGAAGAACCCACCGACCGCGCGGGCGGGAACAGCAAGTTTTTGCAACAACTTGGTCCCCCCGTCTGCTCAGTGCGGCGAAGCCGTGTATATGCCTTGACACGCCCATCATGGTCGGCTACTCGGGTGTGAGCCGGCTCATATTAACTCAGAACAAGTTCACCGTGTCAATGAACAGCATTTGTTAGTCAAGCGCGTTAATTTCGCTGGTTAGGCCGCTGGCGGCGAGATCTAAGCGTGATCATTCTGACACACGTTCTAGTTGTCGGGAAGCCCGCAAGTACACAACACCCGCCACTACTGCCCCATTAGGCCGGTCGCAGCAAAGTTCAAGTCCGGATCCCGCCCAGCAAAGTAGTCACGCAACGTCGTGTTCAGTTCGGCGGGCTCCCAGGCTGCGCCGTCCGCGCTGAACTGACATTCCACCGTCGGCGCGGCCACCAGCGTCACCTGAGGACCATAGACGATGAACACCTGACCGTTGACTTCCGCCGCCGCCGGCGACGCCAAAAACTGGACCAACGTCACCACATGGTCTGGTGACAACGGGTCGACCGCACCCGCCTCGATCTCCGAGGCCTCGGGGCCGGGTCCGAACAAGTCTTCCGTCATCGCGGTACGCGCCCGTGGGCAGATCGCGTTGGCACACACTCCGTAGCGGCCCAACGCGCGCGCGGCCGACAGGGTGAGCGCGGTGATGCCCGCTTTGGCAGCGCCGTAGTTGGCCTGACCCACCGGACCCACCAGGCCCGCCTCCGACGAGGTATTGATGATCCGGCCGTAGATGGAGCCCTCTTGATTTTCCTTGGCTTTGGCGCGCCAGTAGGTTGCCGCGTTGCGGGTCAACAGGAAATGGCCGCGCAGGTGCACGGCAATGACCTGGTCCCAGTCCTCGTCGGACATGTTGAACAACATCCGGTCACGGGTGATGCCGGCGTTGTTCACCACGATGGCCAGCCCGCCCAGCCCGTCGGCGGTCTCGACAAGCTCGTCGGCCGTCGCGCGCTCGCTGATGTCACCGGTGACCGCAACTGCTTTGGAGCCGGCGGCGCCGATCTCGTCGAGCACGTCGGAGGCGTCCAACGCGGTGGCCATGTCGTTGACGACGATGGTGGCCCCGAGGCGAGCTAAACCGATCGCCTCGGCGCGGCCGAGTCCGGCCGCGGCGCCGGTCACCACCGCGACCTTTCCGGAGAGATCGGTCGCGTTCGGAGTGCTAGTCAATTTATGAATACCTCTAGTTTGGGGTCAGTCCTCACGCAGCAGCGCTGCCCGAGGGCATTCGGCGATCGCCTGCTCGGCCAGATCCTCCTGGTCGGCGGGAATCGGGTCGGTCTTTATGACGGCGTAGTCCTCGTCGTCCAGGTCGAAGATATCGGGCGCGATTCCCAAGCACACCGCGTTACCTTCGCACCTGTCACGGTCTACGATCACCCGCACGGCATCCTCCTTGAACCCGGCCTTTCAGTCCGATCACGCACAGCACCACCATAAGGCCCACATACGTCTGACGAAACGGTCGCTGGCTTCCCAGACTAGAACGTGTTACAACCGGGAAGGCGGACGGGCAGTAGATCGTCACCAAAATCGTCGATAAAGAGGACGGCTGCGATGCGCATCAGTTACACCCCTGAACAGGAGGAGCTGCGTCGCGAGCTGCGGTCGTACTTCACCAACCTGATGACGCCGGAGCGGCGCGAGGCACTGAGCTCGACACAGGGCGAGGTCGGGACCGGCAACGCGTATCGCGACACCGTGGCACAGATGGGCAAGGATGGCTGGCTCACGCTGAACTGGCCCAAGGAGTACGGCGGCCAGGACCGCTCCCCGATGGACTCGCTGATCTTCACCGACGAGGCCGCAATCGCCGGCGTGCCGGTACCGTTCCTGACGATCAACAGCGTCGCACCGACGATCATGGCGTTCGGCACCGACGAGCAGAAGAAGTTCTTCCTGCCCAAGATCGCGGCCGGCGAACTGCACTTCTCCATCGGCTACTCCGAGCCCGGCGCCGGCACCGACCTGGCCAACCTGCGCACCACCGCTGTCCGCGACGGCGACGACTACGTGATCAATGGCCAGAAGATGTGGACCAGCCTGATCGCCTACGCGGACTGGGTGTGGCTGGCCGTGCGCACCAACCCCGAGGCCAAAAAGCACCGCGGCATCTCGATGTTGACCGTACCGACGACCGCCGAGGGCTTCTCCTGGACTGCGGTGCACACCATGGCCGGTGTGGACACCAGCGCCACCTATTACTCCGACGTGCGGGTGCCGGTGACCAGCCTGATCGGCGAGGAGAACGGCGGCTGGAAGCTGGTGACCAACCAGCTCAACCACGAGCGCGTCGCCCTCGTCTCCCCGCAACCGATATTTTTGGCCCTGCGCGAGGTTCGTGAATGGGCGCAGAACACCAAGGACGCCAGCGGAGGCCGGCTCATCGACTCGGAGTGGGTGCAGCTCAACCTGGCCCGCGTACACGCCAAGGCCGAGGTCCTCAAGCTGATCAACTGGGAGCTTGCGTCGGCGCAGGACGCGTCGCTGTCGCCGGCCGACGCGTCGGCGGCCAAGGTGTACGGGACCGAACTGGCGACCGAGGCCTACCGGCTGCTGATGGAGGTGCTGGGCACCGCGGCGACAGTGCGCCAGGACTCCCCCGGCGCGTTGCTGCGCGGCCGGGTCGAGCGGATGCACCGGGCGTGTTTGATCCTGACCTTCGGTGGCGGCACCAACGAAGTCCAGCGCGACATCATCGGGATGGTCGCGCTGGGCCTGCCGCGAGCCAATCGCTGATTCTTGAAACAAGGACGAACATTCATGGATTTCTCGACAACCGAAGCCGCCCAAGACCTCGGCGGTCTGGTCGACACCATCGTGAACGCGGTGTGCACGCCGGAGCACCAACGTGAGCTGGACGGTCTCGAGCATCGCTTCGACCGCAAGCTGTGGAGCAAACTGATCGACGCCGGGATTTTGTCCAGCGCTGCACCTGAATCGGTGGGCGGCGACGGTTTCGGCGTGCTAGAGCAGATCGCGGTGCTGGTGGCGCTCGGCCATCAGCTGGCCGCGGTGCCCTACCTGGAATCGGTGGCACTGGGCGCGTGGGCCCTCGGCCGATTCGGCTCGGACGAGCTGCAGCAGACCTGGGGCGTGCCTGCGGTCAATGGCGAGAAGATTCTCACCGTCGCGCTCGACGGCGAGATGGGCGACGGGCCGGTGCAGGCCGCCGGCTCGGGCGACGGCCACCGCCTCACCGGGACGCGCACCCAGGTTTTCTATGGCCCGGTCGCCGACGCGTTCCTGGTTCCCGCCGAAACCGATTCGGGCACGGCGGTTTTCCTGGTCGCGGCCGATGACCCCGGGGTCACGGTGACGGCGCTGCAGACCACGGGCCTGGGCAGCGTCGGGCACCTGGCGCTGGACGGTGTTGCCGTGGACGGCTCGCGGCACGTTGGCGGGAGCGAGGTCGCCGCCTGGCTGCGCACCCTTGCGACTCTGGGCCGCACGGCATTTCAGCTCGGTGTGCTAGAGCGGGGGCTGCAGATGACGGCGGAGTACGCGCGCACCCGGGAGCAATTCGACCGACCGATCGGCAGCTTCCAGGCGGTGGGACAGCGGCTCGCCGACGGTTACATCGACGTCAAGGGGTTGCGGCTGACGTTGACGCAGGCGGCATGGCGGGTTTCCGAGGATGTGCCCGCCGACATCGACGTGGCCTCGGCAGCGTTCTGGGCAGCCGATGCCGGACACCGGGTGGCGCATACGATCGTGCATGTGCACGGCGGCGTCGGTGTGGACACCGATCATCCCGTGCACCGGTATTTCTTGGCGGCCAAGGAGATTGAGTTCGCCTTGGGCGGTGCTACCGGACAGCTGCGTCAGATCGGCCGTGAGCTGGCAGAGACCCCTGCCTGATGTTCTTTGGCGCCGAGTGTGATACCGCAGTCACGCTCGTCTTCCAACGTGACCGCAGCGTCACGCCCGAGGGCAGCGGTGAATGACTGACCCGACCGTCACCCAGCTACTGGTGCCGCTGGCCGAGATCGACGACCGCGGAGTCTATTTCGAGGACTCCTTCACCACGTGGCGCGACCATATCCGGCACGGGGCTGCCATCGCGGCGGCGTTGGGCGAGCGCCTCGACCCTGCCCGACCGCCGCACGTCGGCGTGCTGTTGGAAAACACGCCGTTCTTCTCGGCGATGCTGGTGGCGGCCGGCATGTCGGGTATCGTGCCGGTGGGCCTGAACCCGGTGCGGCGCGGCGAGGCGCTGGCCCGTGATATCGCGCGGTCCGACTGCCAGTTGGTGCTGGCCGATTCCAATTCGGCTGCGCCCCTAGGGGATATCGCGCATCTCAATGTCGACTCCGACGAGTGGGCGGCCGAAGTCGCCGGGCATCGGGAAGTCGAACTCAGCTTTCAATCCGGCTCGGCCGCTGACCTTTTCATGCTGATCTTCACGTCGGGAACCAGCGGCGAGCCCAAGGCGGTCAAGTGTAGCCACGGCAAGGTCGCGAACGCCGGCGCGGGGATAACCCAGCGCTTCGGCCTTGGCCCAGACGACGTCTGCTATGTGTCGATGCCGCTGTTCCACTCCAACGCGCTACTGGTCGGCTGGGCGGCGGCCGCGGCATGCCGAGGCTCAATGGCGTTGCGGCGCAAGTTCTCTGCTTCCGGGTTTCTGCCGGACGTGCGCCGCTACGGCGCGACCTACGCCAACTACGTGGGCAAGCCGCTGTCGTATGTGCTCGCCACCCCCGAGCGCCCCGACGACGCGGACAACCCACTGCGGGTCGTATACGGCAACGAGGGCGTACCCAGGGACGTCGAGCGCTTCGGCCGCAGGTTCGGCTGTCTGGTTCAGGACGGGTTCGGGTCCACTGAGCTGGGGGTTGCGATCGCCCGCACCCCCGACACTCCGGCGGGCTCGCTGGGGCCGCTCCCGGAAGGAATCGCGATCATCGACCCGGACACCGGCAAAACCTGCCCGCCAGGGATCGTCGGCGAACTGGTCAACACCGGGGGAGCCGGCGGATTCGAGGGCTACTACAACGACGCCGCGGCCGAAGCCGAGCGGATGGCCGGCGGGATGTATCACAGTGGCGATCTTGCCTACCGCGACGACGCCGGTTACGCGTATTTTGCTGGGCGGCTTGGTGATTGGATGCGTGTCGACGGGGAGAACCTGGGCGCAGCCCCGATCGAGCGGGCGCTGCTGCGGCACGCTGACATATCCGAGGTCGCGGTGTATCCGGTGCCCGATCCGGTGGTGGGCGACCAGGTGATGGCCGCGGTGGTGCTGACACCGGACGCGCAGTTTGACGGCGAGCAGTTCCGGGCGTTCCTGGCCGAGCAGCCCGACCTCGGACCCAAGCAGTGGCCGTCCTACGTGCGGGTCAGCGCGGAATTGCCGCGGACCGTGACCTTCAAGGTACTCAAGCGTCAGTTGGCCGCCGAGGGTGTCGACTGCGCCGACCCGGTCTGGCCGATCTCGCGCTGATCGTTCCTGGGCCTGCCGGGACAACACCGGCGACTTGGCGCCGGCCAGCACCAAATGCCCCGCACCGACTTCATAAATATCGTTATCTCGATGGCTGCCTAGGTAGTGAGCTTCGTCGGTTGGCGACACTTTGTCCGTCGATCCCGGCGTGTTATCTCCATGCCACGAGACGTCCGTGTTTCGATCGCTGTGGTGGCTACTACGTATCGAGCCCATCGCGCGCGAACATCGCTGAGCGAGTCGGCGATGTGGTTGGTCGTCGATGACGCCTACGAGGTCCATCGTGTGGCGACCGACTTCTGCCTTGCCCTGGACGGCGCCAACCGCGCTTCTAACACCGTGCGATCCTACGCGCCAAAGGTCGCCAAGTTCTTGACCTGGTCATCGGCGAACGGGCTGGACTGGACGGCACTGCCGTTTGCCGATTTGACCCGGTATAAGCGGTTCATCGAGCGCGAGCTGGCGGTGGATGACCGTCCTCGAAGTGGCCGCACCACGAATCTGTACCTGATTGTGCTGTGCGAGTTCCTTCGGTTCGCCTCGCGCGAGGACCTGGTGGGCCGGGTACTTGTCGACCGCTCATCGGATTACCAATATGAAAAATATGCCAACTATTGGTATTCGGTTGCTGGCAGCCACCGACCAGGGCAAGTCGGCGGATATTTTCATGCAGTGTCCGGCGCTACTTGGCCACCGATACCCGCGACCCTCGATTGGAGTCGAGTTGGATACGACGATTCCATCGGTGTCGAGTTCCGGTTTGGCAAAACGTCTACAAACAAGCAGTAGCGCGTAGTACGCAGGTGAGAATATGGCCAGGCTCTCGAAGTTCCGTTCTGATGACGCGCGGGATGCCTATCTCCGGCTGTACGACACGGCGCTTTTGGACAGCCCTATCCAAGTCACGGAATCGGACGTTGAGACATCCTTTGGAAGCACCCATGTGCTTCACGCGGGAGATCGGTCGAAGCCGTCGATTGTGGCGCTCCATGGGTCGTCGATCAGCTCCACGTCCTGGGTGCCGCTCCTTGGCACCCTTACTGCAAGCCATAGCGTCACCATGATCGATGCAATCGACGACGCCGGCAAAAGCATCGCTGCGAAGCCGACCTTCTTTAGCCTGCTGCAGAAGAACGTCTTAGACCGCCGAGGCTGGGACACCCGCGAGCAGTTGCGCATCGCCATCGTCACCTGGATTGAACGCACCTACCACCGCCGACGCCGGCAAGTAGGCCTGGGCCGGTTAACCCCCGTCGAGTTCGAAGCAATCATGACCACACCGGCCCATCAGGCCGCCTAACCGAAATTGTCACCGGTTCGTGCAGCAGACTCTTATATACGCTCGGAGGAATAGTGATGAGGAGGGCACGTGCGAAACCATGATTCACAGGCATCGCCTCGAATACTCCGAGTGAACTTGACGTGGCGGTTTTAATGGCAGTCCGCGCATGGTCGGAAGGGTACGGCGAATGACTCAATCGACCGGAGACTTCGATTTAGTGCTCGAAGTAAGCGCGGAAACCCTGAATCGACTGGTTGCCACAATGCACCAAAATGGGTTCCCGCACCCATCACTGCCGAGTCTTCCGCATGTGCTGCACCTGCGACTGCCCGGTAAGACCGAACACGGATCAGTTGATGCTCAAACAGGATGCCCCTCTGTCACTCTGATCGATGGAGCCACTGACAGGTTTACCGTGGATATTGGCTTACGTGCGGAATTCCACCGGGATCCCGGCAGCGCTCCACTCGCTGACATCATCTACGGAAACGTAAGGGCGATATACCGAATTCAGGATATCGATCCAGAGTGTCCGGGCTGGCATGACATAGCCGAAGACTTTCTTTGGTTGCGCGTCATCGGCAGCTCCGTCTCGTTCGACGGCTTGGCGTATGACCAATCTCCCAGTTACCAGCTAATCCCACCTGCCGATCAAGACGCGCTGAACCAAAAGGTCACGAAGTATCTGGCCACGTTACTTACGTTCTCTTACGCTCCGGTGCCGCAACGTATAGACAGACGCTTCCGTCGCTTCCGCTCGCTCGTGGATAACCAGGGACCTCGAGGGTCGGCCCTTGCCTTTCCGTTGTCGATGGACGGCGAAGAAGCAGCGGGGGCAATTGAGTCCATTCAAGAAATCTTTCTTGCCGGTAGCGATTTCGCGATAGCAATCAACGCTGGCGTCATCACCGAGATGATTGCCTCTCAACTAGCCGATTTTGACGGGCTCCAGCGGGACTTTCACGTTCACGGAGATGCGGGATTTGCCGGCGGGCTAGAGATCGACTATCACGTGCAGTTCGCCTCCCCCAAGGTCGAATGGGCCGGGCCCACCCCGTTCGGCGTACCGGTCGGTTTCATCAGGATCAGCGCTGAAGGGCAGGGGTGGGCCACCAGATTGCACCGGAGCGGTGTCTTCAATATCGGCCCGGTGCGGCTGGCCGATCTGGCTATGACAGCCACCGTTGAGCAATATCTCTCGCTCACTTTCACTCTGTACGACGGATTCATCGTGGCTGCAGCTGGTCCGCCTACAGCGACTGTGCAATACAACGGCCCGTACTCGAGCGATTTCATTCCGGCTGCGCGGCAACGCATTACAGATGAGATGCAAACGCTAGTGAAGGCGAACCTCGGCGCCGCCCAGAGCAAACTATCGTCTTTCAATATGGCCGATAAAGTGGCAGCGCTGGCCCAAACGCTTCAATCCGTCGATCCGGCCGCAGACGCCGTCATCAGCGCCGTGACCTTCCACCCGGACGCAATCGTTCTGCACGGCACCGCCAGCTTTGCGCAGCGAGTGGCTGCTTCTACTGATTTCAGCAAGAACACTGCTGGAGATGGTTTTTCGGCGATCAATAGCTGGATTCCCGGTGGAAGAATTGACCAATTCATTTGGGTTTGGCAGTGGTACAACACTGTACTGCCGGCTCCTACCGACCCGCCTGGCAGCAGCACCCAAAGCCAGACCTTTGAACTTCGCCGCCCGCACGACTCGAGGACACGGTTCGGTCGCATACTTAACGTCGAATCGCCGCTACCGGGGCTCGACGGACTGGGACGAATGTGCTTGACAGTTAAAGGAATGCACGTCGACGCAGTAACTGGTATGTGGACAACGACCCAAGGCGTTACGGAGTGCATGCATTTTGGCTTGGCCATGAACACGCCTGCCGCCGTGTCGCTTCCGCTTCGTCTCTATCACTTCTCGACCAAAAGTGTTCACCGAGAGATTGGCACATTGGCCGTCGGAAGTGACCGCCTCCACGCGCCCAATCTGTTGATTGGTTATGTCGGTCAAGCTGAATGGGATCCCGCGGTGGCCACCGCCACACAAGAAGGTTTGCATCGCAGCACCCGCCGCGGGGCAGGACTTCGGGTGCTGTTGCTGTTCGCTGAACACACAATCCGCCGCGGCGATCGGGAGATGCATGTCCAACTCCAACGCTTTTGCACCGAAGCGCCCGCTCCAGTGACTGTCACCGAAGACGTAGCAGACCGATGGTCGGCCGCTCTAGGTATCCCCGCCGCCGAGCCGAGCATCGGTTGGCGGCTGCTGGACGCGGAAGGAGTGTTGCGGTGGGCGCCCGAAGGCGGTTTCAGCGCTGATGAACTGTCTAACATTCTTGACACGAGGCTATCCTCAAGCGTCACGCCCGACCCGGTGGCGATAGCCGGAGCTCCCCGGCTGGGAACGCGGCTACGGCCGGAACTTGCAATCCCTCGCTGTCCGCCCATCCCGGTAGCCCGACCACTGCGGCCAGCCCGAATTCTCTTTGTAGACAACGGCGATGCCTCGCACCGAATGATCGCCCAGCTCGCGCGGCAACAAGATGCCGACACCGACTTAATTGCAGTTATCGTCAGAGATGCTTTGAGCGGCGATACCCAAGCAATTTCGCGAAAGTTTGGTGGTAGGGTGCCCGTTCTTGCTGACACGCATGGTGAAACGATGGCTCGTTGCGGTATCCGATGGCTCCCAATTTGCGTCGATCTCAGCACCGACGGATGCGTGACCGGGGTCATATCGGACTCTGAATTGTCAACGGCAGTGACCGGTACTGATGCAGAAGGGCCGATACGGTAATGGCGCTTTTCTATTCCCTCGTCGATGAGGGGGTGTCATCAGCCTTATGGGATGCGCTTTTGCAGATCTCTGGCTGCGATCCCGGATTGCAAAGCACCGCGATCTTAACCCAGGCTCAGGTAACCTATGCCCCCCAGAAACCTTCCAATCCCGCCACCATGCGGCTGCAGCGCATAGTCGACAGCCCAGCAAGCATCGTGCTTCATAGTGTCAATCCCGGATTTATCGATCCGTGGGGCGGTGTACTCATGTACGGGGGTCTCACCTATTATCCAGATGGCAACGGTCCCGCGAATATCTGGATCGATATGACTCAGGCTGGGGCGCAGGGATACCGAGAGCTTGATCCCCAAGGAAATTATATTTCGGCGCCCAACGCCGTTATTCTCTACCATGAGTTAGCACACGCTTTCCACGGAGTGGTCGCCCGCGATTCGCCCACCTTGAGGAATACTGGCGATCCCGACACGGACAATGCAAACCTTGCTGCAGATCAGCTTATGGTTATCGCTGACGAGAACCAATTTCGACAAGTGCTGGGGCTGCCGCTGCGTATTCCCACCTTGCAAGCGATCGACGGTGACGATTACCTCGGGCCGCCGACCGTTGGGCCGGCAAGCCTGAACGATTGCAATGATGGAGTTTGGAGCCTGGATTGTCTTGTCGATAAAATAAAACAGTTACTTTCGTAATTTGACGTAATTCGGGTATGAAAGGCGGAGATGATCGAGCAAATCGCGATTAGCGAAATTCAGCTCTCGCCGCTGGCTGACCATCGCGCAACAGGACACATTGACGGCACAGTCAAGGTAGCTCTGCGATTGACTATGCGAAATATAGGTGATGACCGGTTATTTGCAACCAGTGCTATCACAACGGTTGGTTACAGCGATGCGGACCGAGTGCTCTGCATAGGGTTTCAAGATTATGAAGCTCTCGCCGCAAGCGAGCGACGCCGCCCGTTCGTTGTACGATTCATCACCGTCGAACCCCACAGCCAGTCCACTATCGACACCGCACTTACGTCATCACTGACCTTCGGCGCGCTGCCCGAGGACGACGGACCACCGTCGAAGCGGGTCTGTCTCTACTGCGACGTCGACACCATCGAGATCACCGTCACTTACGCCGATCAACAACCACCCATTCAGATGAACCTCGCATCGGGGCGACAGGAAAGCGGCAGAGGGTGGCGCTCCACGCACACGCGTTTGTCCGTTCATGATTAAGCACTTCTACGCGCACCTCAACGCAGCACCGACAGCTCAGTGTGCCGAATTTGGCAGGCGGTGGCCAGACGAGTACGCCGACCACCGGGCCTGTCTGGCGAAAGGGCTTAAGCGCGTTTTCAATCCGAGCGGGGGGTGATTGCTTCGAATACTTGGCGCTCGTCGACCAGGGGCGGCATCGGGTGCTGCACCAGTTTCCCGACGAGAGTTGGACCGCGTCTTTGGTGGCGGCGTTCTCGTGGAGGTGATGGCGTTGGAAGTCCAGACTATTGGTGCGACAGCGGTTGCTCTTCATCCACACGTGCGAGAAGCTGGGTCATCGCCCACCAGGACGGCCGCCAGGCAGGGTTCACGGCCTCGCGCCCGTTCGAACTGCGCTGCGCGATGTGCGGTTTCGGCAAGGATTCGGTTGGCGACGGCGGTGCCGTCCATGACGATGGCGCTCACGGCATCTCCTCAAAGTGAGGAGCACCAGGCGGTCGATGCGTCCTGGTTCTGCTTCCCGGTGGTTATTTGGCCGGACCCCGCGGACTGTTCAACGAGGAGTGAGAGTCGTTTATCTGGTATTACACCGGGCAGCCTAGCCGGCGGGTAGTCTGCCGTGAGCTATCAGTTGCGCAAGGGAGCAGTAGTCCATGGCCAGGGTCTCGACTTTCAGGTCTGCCGAGGCACGCGCCGAGTTCTGCCAGCTGTACGACGCGGCGGTCGCTGAAAGTCCCATTCCCATCACCGAGTCAGACATTGAGACATCGTGGGGACGTACACACGTACTCGCTGCCGGCGAATCGTTAAAGCCGCCGCTGGTCGCGATCCATGGCAAGTCGTTCAACGCGACATCGTGGTTGCCATTGCTGCCCGCGCTCAGCGTGAATTACAGGGTCACGATGATCGACGTGGTCGGCGACCTTACCAAGAGCATCGCGACTAAGCCGATCGCCAAAGCGCACCACGTCGTGGCATGGCTTGATGAAACCTTGCGCGAACTTGGAATCCAACGAGCAGCGTTCAGCGGCATGTCGTTTGGGGCCTGGATGGCGTCGAACTACGCGATGACATTCCCTGACCGCGTTGATCGCCTGGCACTCCTGGGCCCCGCGGGGCTCGCTAGCGGTCAACATGTGGGTTGGATTGTTCGTGCTTGGGGCGCGAGTGTCGTTCACCCGGAGGAGAGGCGGGTGCAGGTATTCCTCGACACCATGGCGACGCAGTCGGGGTATCGGCGGCTGAGGGAAGACCCGTGGCGGCTGATCCGTGAGCAGTTCGTCAGCGGAACTATGGGCTTCAGGCACGCGATGGTCACTGCCCGACCAACGCGTTGCGACCTGAGTCGGCTCGCCTCCGCGCAGTTTCCGATTCTCGCAATTGTTGGCAGAGACGAATCGGTACACGATGGGCCGAAATGGGCAGCCCGTTTCCGGCAACAAGTGCCCGGGGCACGTGTCGAGCTTGTTGACGGCGCGAACCATATCGTTCCCGTCGACCAACCAGAGATCGTCGAGCAGTTGCTGGCTGACTTCCTTGAGTCGTCAGCGTAGGTCGCCTAGCCAGCGCGACATCGACTGCATCACCACGCAGCGCAGGACGATTAGCGCCCGTCCCGGCGGACTAGTTCACGGCGCCAAGCCTCAGCGAGTGACCACACCCCTGCTCGTCCTGGGAGCCGAATGCGACGCCTGCGTCAGCCAAGACGAAATACGAAAGACGGCACGCGCATACGGCACTGAAGCCGAGTTTTTTCCGAGCAATGATCAGAACCTGTGGATGAGCCTCGGTGAGGGGGCATGAAAGCGGACGCACCTTCCCGAGGATGACCTGAAAGTCCAGTAGCTCTGATCAAGACCGGCGTTGGCGCGCTGGTTGGGAAGGTACACCTATGCTCACCGTAGTTCACGATGCCCAGGAGGCCAACGACAAGACGACGGACCATCAGTCGTCTCTTGACGAGATCGTTCGCGATGGTGCCCGGCCGATGCTGGCCGGGGCGCTGAAGGCCGAGGTCGGCGCGTATGTGCAGCAGTTCGCCGACCGGCTCGACGAGAACGGCCGCCGTCTGGTTGTGCGCAACGGCTATCACCAAGCCCGTGAGGTGCTGACCGCGGCCGGGGGCGGTCGAGGCCAAAGCGCCGCGGGTCAAGGACGCCGTGTCGACCCCGATTCTGGTGAGCGGCAGCGGTTTTCCTCAGCGATCCTGCCAGCGTGGGCACGCAAGTCCCCGCAAATGTCCGAGGTGCTGCCGCTGCTGTGCCTGCATGGCCTGTCCAGCGGCGACTTCGGGCCATGGGACACACCATGATGCTGGAGCCTTGGGTGGGCTGCCGTGGGCGAACGTATCCACACCTGGCTCGAAACGCGTGGCCCTGTTGGTGATTTGCGGCTATCGGGATAGCGAGTACCAATCATTCCCTGGCGCATGAGGATTGCCGGCGTTGAGCCTGGCTTGGCGAAACTCACGATCCTCACGTCAAATGTTTGTTCGACTATGGCTATGACATGCGAAAACATGGCATAAAGCGATGATGGGCATCAAGATAAACACCGTTGCCGAAAATTAGAATGTCGCCTCCAATCGGCGGCCGAGGCGCGGCGCCTCGGTTCCGGCACATAAGGCAGCAACGGCGCTCACGGCCAAGCGTCGCGTAGCCTCGGATCGGTATGCCACAGCCCGCGCCCGAGGCGAGCTTCCAACAGCTCTCCGCCACACTCCCGACCACTGTCGGCATGGCGCTCGCTTGCGCGCAGGCGGTGACCAATTCGCTAGCCCAGCGCCGAATGGCCGCGGACCCCGACCTATGACATCCCGGCCACTCGAGCTTGCTCTCCGAACGAGCTTCAGCCAGCTCTCCGCGTCCGTCCCGGCCGACGTCGGTATCGCGGTCGCCCGTTCGAACCACGCCTTCAGACTGGGACAATGGTCGTCCGGCGTGGCGTGGTCGACGGTCAAAGTTCCGTTGGCGATCGCCGCATTACGTGACGATCCGCGCCAAGCCCGGAGGCTGGTCATCAAAGCCATTACAGAATCCGATAATCCGGCTTCGGAGGAGTTGTGGTCGCAGCTGGGCGAACCCGCGGACGCCGCCCGCAAGGTCCAGGCCGTCATCGCCGAACCCGGCGATACCTCCACCGAGGTCGAATCGCGTCGTCTACGCCGAGGTTTCACCGCGTTTGGTCAAACCCGGTGGGATCTCGACAGGCAGGCGCGCTTCGCTTTGTATTTGCCGGTGATTCCAGACGCGATGGCCGTCGTCGAACTGATGCACCAGCTTACCCCCGGCCACCGGTGGGGGCTCGCTGCCAAAGGCATTGCGGCAAAAGGTGGTTGGGGCCCAGGGGTAGACGGTGGCTACCTGGTGCGCCAGTTCGGAATCGTGCCTACCACGTCCGGCCAGTGGGGGGTCGCGTTGGCGGCCGACGCCCACGACGGCATGTTCGAGACGGGAGTCGATGCGGTCAACACACTGTCCGACTGGTTGTTCAGCAGGCTGCCCGGGTTAGCCCGTTATTGACGGCACCACCGCGTCAATCAAGTGTGGTCCGGGCTCGGCCAAGGCGGCCCGCAATGCATCTGCGAACTCCTCGCAGGTGCTCACCTGACGTGCCGAAATCCCCAAGCCCTCCGCGATCTTAACGAAATCCATTGTTGGCCTTGATAGATCGAGTAGGTCCAGCGCTTTAGGACCGGGGACGGACCCAGCGCCCACCCGCTGTAGCTCGACCCGCAGAATGTCATAAGCGCTGTTGTTATAGACGACGGTAGTGATGTCGAGGTTCTCCCGCGCCTGTGTCCACAACCCCGAAATCGTGTACATCGCCGAACCGTCGGATTCCAGGCAGAGCACCGGACGGCCGGGCGCGGCCACCGCCGCGCCGACCGCGGTCGGGATGCCGTAGCCGATCGCGCCGCCCGTCAAAGTCAGCCAATCGTGGGCCGGAGCTCCCGCGGTGGCCTGTGGCAACGCCAGGCCCGACGTGTTCGACTCGTCGACGACGATTGCCCGTTCGGGCAACAGGGCGCCGATCACGTCAGCGGCCGATGCCGATGTCAGGGGGCCTGTCGGCAGTTGTGGACGCGACGCAGCGGCAACGGCAGCTACCGTTCCGGGCGCCAGCTCGTCGGCCAATGCGGTCAAAGCCTCTGCAGCGCCGCTGTATTCGGCGAGCACATGCACTTCACACTCGTCCGGCACCAGGTCGCTGGGCTTGCCGGGATAGGCGAAGAACGACACCGGCGACTTGGCGCCGGCCAGCACCAGATGCTTCGCACCGTCCAATTGGGCTTCGGCGGCCTCGGCGAAATAGCCAAGGCGCTCGATCGCAGGGATGCCTGCCCCGCGCTGCAGCCGCGTCGGGAATGTCTCGCAGAGCAATCGGGCCCCGGTTGCCTCAGCGATGCGCGCCGCCGCAGCCAGGCCGGGGGCGCGGGTTGCATCTCCACCGACCATCAGCACCGTGGGTTCTCCCGAGCGCAGCACCTCGGCCACCTCGGGCGCCAAAAGCGGGTCCGCTCCGGACGGCTCCGCGTGCGGCACCACGGCGGTCTCACCGCCCTCGGACCATGATGCGTCGGCGGGCAGCATCAGCGTCGAGATGAAGGAGCCCGCCCGGCTCGCCGCGACGGCTTCGGCCGCGTCGGTGCCCACGTCTGCGGCTGCGCCCGTTCGCCGCACCCATCCCGATACGGTTCCGGCGAGCGCGTCGATGTCAGATTCCAGTGGGGCGTCGTACTTTTTGTGATAGGTGGCGTGGTCGCCGACGACCACCACCATCGGCACCCGAGCCCGACGGGCGTTGTGCAGGTTGGCCAGACCGTTGCCCAGACCGGCCCCCAGATGCAGCAGCACTGCGGCAGGCCGGTCGGCGATACGGGCATAGCCGTCGGCCGCACCGGTAGCCACGCCCTCGAAAAGCACTAGCACGCCGCGCATTTCCGGCACTGTGTCCAGGGCCGCCACGAAGTGCATCTCCGAGGTGCCCGGGTTGGAGAAGCACACGTCGACGCCGCCGTCGACCAACGTCTGGATCAGAGCCTGGGCACCGTTCACCTGCCTGCCTCCTGTGTGTCGAGCCGGAAGACCCGTTGCGCGTTGCCGTGCAGAAAGTCGTGCCGCCCGTCTTCGCTGAGGCCGAGGCCGTCCAGCCCGGC